>DATFZF010000001.1:0-2224 GCA_035314705.1 Steroidobacteraceae bacterium
CTCGGCGGGAAAGCGATGGCGGTAGTGCGGGTCGGGGGGCGGTTTCATGCCCCCAATGTTGTCCGTCTCCGATCTCGCTGCCAGACCCGGTTACCGTGACAATGCCCTCCCCAGCAATGCGGCGGGTGACCTCATCGAATGTGGTGCTGGCAAGGGATAGAAGGCCGTGTCGCTCGCGCAAGAACTCTTCGAGAAGTCCAAGGACCCTTCGGTGACCTTCCGCGGTTTTTCGGCGTCGTGATCGTTCAACCTCCGGCAACCATGCATCCGCCGCCTCTCGGAGCGTGATCTTCTCGGTGGTGACCGCCTTGCGGAAAGCAATAGCGACTGCATCGCCCTGCACCTTTGCGAGCTGCTCGGTCTCCTTGCCTATGCTATCCAGTAAGAGGTCGCGCTCACTTTCGTCAGCGAGGAAGAAGGGGCCCTCGGAGCGTTCGGTCCAGGTGCCATAAACCGGCTCATCACTTGCCGTCTTCAGCGCATCGCGAAGCGCAACGGCGCGTTCGACCCAGCTTGCAGACCAATCCGTCAGCGGGCGCTTACGTGCCGCGATCAGCTTCGCATCCACCTCGGCCTGCATCGCGCTCAACGCCGTTCGAAGCCTACGTCTGGCCTCCCCAATGTCCCCCGTCTGAAGCGTGCGGACCAACTCTCTTTTTACACCCGCACGCGCGTCCATAGCCTTGCCAACATCGGCCCAGCGATCAGCGGGAATGAAGAGGCGGGCGTAGTATGTGCCGCCGCGTCGAAGCAGGTTTTGCATGTAGGAACATATAGCAAGGCCAGGCTCAGATGTAACGCTGGACCTGTAACGCTGCGTCACGCCTCTGAGCGGTCACTATAGTCTAGCCACTTGAAATAACGAGACTTTTCGCCATTGGCGTCCCCGGCGGGATTCGAACCCACGGCCCCAGGATTAGGAATCCTGTGCTCTATCCTGCTGAGCTACGGGGACACGCCGCACGCTCGTGCCGCGCCGGCGGCTGCGGTGTCAACCGCGCCCCTCAGGCCCGCGTCCGATTTGCGCCCCCTGCCGCCCGGCGGCACGATCGCGCCCAAACCGATCGGGGGAACACGCCATGGCCGCCCAGAACCAGAAGGTCATCATCAGCTGCGCCATCACCGGCGCCATCCATACGCCGAGCATGTCGCCCTACCTGCCGGTCACGCCCGAGCAGATCGCCGAGCACTCCATCGCCGCCGCCGAAGCCGGTGCGGCCATCATCCACCTGCACGCGCGCGACCCGCAGACCGGCGAGCCCACGCCCGACCCCGCCGTGTTCATGCGCTTCCTGCCCATCATCAAGCAGTCCACCGAGGCGGTCGTGAACATCACCACCGGCGGCGGGCTGAACATGACGCTCGACGACCGGCTCGCCGCGCCCCTGCAGGCCAAGCCCGAGATGTGCAGCCTCAACATGGGCAGCATGAACTTCAACATCTCGCGCGCCGGCGACCGCGTCACCGAATGGAAGCACGCGTGGGAGCAGCCCTACCTCGCGCGCACCACCGACCACATCTTCCGCAACACGTTCAAGGACATCGAAGGCATCGTCGAACGCCTCGGCCGCGCGCACGGCACGCGTTTCGAGTTCGAATGCTACGACATCGGCCACCTCTACAATCTCGCGCACTGCCTCGATCGCAAGGTGGTCGAACCGCCGCTGTTCGTGCAGACGATCTTCGGCATCCTCGGCGGCATCGGCGCGGAGCCGCGCAACCTGATGTTCATGAAGGAGACCGCCGACCGCCTGTTCGGCGACGCCTATGTGTGGTCGGTGCTCGCCGCCGGCCGTCACCAGATGGCGTTCACCACGATGGCCGGCATCATGGGCGGCAATGTGCGCGTCGGGCTGGAGGACAGTCTGTATATCGGCCGCGGCAAGCTCGCGACGTCGAACGCCGAGCAGGTCGCGAAAATCCGCCGCATCCTGGAGGAGCTGAGCCTGGACATCGCCACGCCGGCCGAGGCGCGCGCGATCCTGCACCTCAAGGGCGGCGACCGCGTGGGGTTCTGACGCGCGGCGCTCGGTCCTCGTGGCGCAGCGCCGATCCGTGGGACACTAGTACCCGCTTTTCTTCACAGCTGGAGAGTGCCGAGTTCTCGGCTACTTTTCGCCGGCCGATCGCTTGCGCTCGTAGTCTTCGAGCCACGGCTCCATGAGCTGGTCGAATTCCTCCATCTGTTCGTCGGTGTAGGATTCTGGCGCGCAGTTTTCCAGCC
>DATFZF010000002.1:0-133802 GCA_035314705.1 Steroidobacteraceae bacterium
TCACGACTAGGGTGAAGGCGGCGCTCGTCAATGCCTTGGGTGCACAGAATGTCTTTGATGAGGATCCGTTTATGGCGAGCGAGGACTTTGGCCTCTTTGGGCTCGAAGGCCATAAGATCCCGACGGTGTTGTTCTGGCTAGGGGCAATGGATCCTGTGAAGCTGGCCGCCGCTCAAGCGGCGGGTAAATCCCTGCCGGGCGCGCACACCAGCTTATTCGAGCCGGTTCCTGAACCGACTCTGCGGACCGGAGTAACCGCGATGACGTCCGTGGCAATCGCACTACTTCAGCAGTAGGCCAAGCCATTTTGTCGAATTGTTTGGAACACTATCTTCAGCGGTACTGTGAGGCCGCGAGGTCCTCTATTCGAAGACAAGCCGCAGATGAACAAGGCATCATCGCAGATGATCTCAATGAAGCGATCAGCAGCTTGGAGCACGCGCAAACTTCATGGAGAGCCTATCGTGATGCCCACTGCGACATGGTCGCCGAACTTTTCATGAACGGTTCAGGTAAAGCGGTCGGTGAACTCGTGTGCACAGTTGATCTAACAAGGCTCCGAATTCACGAGTTGTGGCAGTCTGGCGGTTTCCTCCCGAGGAGCCTCCCGGAGCCCAAGTAGAATTCAGCATTATCTGCCGGTCGTGAGCGACTCAAACGGTCCGAGAGTGAGCACTCGCCCAGGACCTGTAGCTGCTGGTCGTTTGCCCTAGGGTAGCGGTAGCGTGGCGGTAGCCCTTGGAGGTGTAAAATGACAAACGGGGAACAAAAGGTGCTTTGGCGCGGAGTGGTTGCTGGCACGATTGTAGGTTTGGCCCTTGGCCTCATGATCGCATTATTCATCGCGATGAAGCCGGAACTCTTTGCAGGGCTGATCCGGTAACTGGGAAGTTTCGCCAGCTTCTTTGCGGTTGCCGCCCAATAGCGGCCTGTCGCGAAGGAGGCGGTTCGTGATTCGTCTTCCTGGAAACGGACATTCAGGGCGGCGACCCAGTGCGTACACCAGTGGAAGCTCGGCGGCGATTTTCTACAGCTTGAGGGGGGCGAGGTACACCCCGGCAATCCTCTGTCTCGCGCCTCTCGGAGAGCTCGCCGGCCGTTCGACTTCGCTCCGACGATATCCTCAGGTTCTGTCACCTCGGGCGGGAGCAGGGGGCCGCTGAGCTTCACATATCGCCACCGCCCGCCGCGCGCGTCAAGCGGTAAAACCGGCGCATTTGTCGCGAAAGAGCCGGCCCTCGCTTGAGCTTTTCCGGGCCGGTGAAGTACCCTTCCGTCAGTGCGCATCACCGTTCTCTTGTCCGCGTCGGGTTGCCTCATCGCCGCGGTATGGCTGCATCAGTCGCAGCTCGAGGGGCGTCTGCTGCGCACCGAGCCGAACTCGATCCCCGCCAACGCGGCTCTGATGGGATTCGCGTTGCAGCGAGGCGGGGCGCTATTCGAGGCGCATTGCGCCACCTGTCATGGTCTCGCAGGACAGGGTGATCCGAGGCGCGGTGTTCCGACATTGAGCGACGCTGATTGGCTGTATGGGACGGGATCAGTGAGCGATGTGGAGCAAGTCATCAAGTACGGAATCCGCTCCCACCATCCCAAGGCCTGGAATCTGGCCATCATGCCCGCCTACGCCACCCCCCGACCCAGCGCTCGGGACGGCAAGATCCCGCCGCTGTCTCCGCAAAACATCCGGGACCTGGTCGAGTTCCTGATGCGTGAACAGGGCCGAAGCGCCGATGGCGCGGCAGCGGCCCGCGGCGCCGGGCTGTTTGCCGGCGCCGGCGGCTGCTACGACTGCCACGCGGTTGACGGCAAAGGCGACGCGGCCATCGGTGCGCCGAATTTGACGGATGGAATCACGCTGTATGGCGACGGGGGCCGCGAATCCCTGTTCATGTCCATCGCTTATGGCCGGCAAGGACTGTGTCCCGCGTGGGTGGGGCGCATCAGTCCCGCGGGAATCCGCGAAGCAGCGTTATTCGTCCACTCACTGTCCCACCCGAACTCACTCGCCCGCCCGCAAGCGCCGGCAGCGAACTCAGCATCGGCAGCGGCAGCAGCAGCAGCAGCAGCAGCAGCAGCGGCGGCGGCGGCAAGCGGCTGACGATGGCGCTGGGCAATATCACTCAGGTGAGCAGCCGGCGATCCTTCATGCTCATGGGCTGCGGCGCGCTGCTGGGATTGCTGATGGCGGGATACTCGCTGTTCACTGCGCGTGGCACTTCGACCCTGGTCGTACCGCCCGAAGATGTGGCCCTGGTCAATCAGCAGCCGATTTCGCGCCTCGATTATCTGCAGCAGCTACAGACCCTGTACGGCGTTGACTTGCGGCACGCGACGGCCACGCAACGCCGCACGGTGCTGGACGACATGATCCGCGAAGAATTGTTCGTACAGAGGGGCAAGGAGCTGGATGTTGCGTCCACGGACCCGGACGTGCGTGCCGCCATGGTCAATTCGGTCGAACAAGAAATCGCCGCCGACGCCACCACGGCCCAGCCCACCGAGACGCAGCTGCACGCATATTACGCCGCACACCGTGCACGCTACGCGAGCGAAGGCATCATGAGCGTGCGCGATTACGTGTTTCCGCTGAGTGAATCGCAGGGCGCCGCCGAAGCGGCCGAAGCGCTAAGAGCGAATATCCCGACGCCGGCGCTCCTCGCCCGGTGGCACGGGGTGGACTCCGGCAAGGCCGCGGATGAGGAATTTTATTTTGCGGTCAAGATCCACCTGGGAGGGGCGCTGTTCGAGGCGGCCTCCACGCTGCCCGACGGCGCGGCCTCGGTCCCCATCGTCGGTTCGGACGCGATTCACGTTCTGTACATGTTCAAGAACAAGAAACCGGTTCCCTTCGATTTCGACGCCGCCCGCGACCGCGTATTGAACGACTTGCGCAACGACGCGATCGGTCATCTGCGCACCGGTGACGAGGCGTTTCTGCGCAAGCGTGCGAATGTCCTGATCGCAGATGACGTTCGCTGAAGACATGGCGGTGAAGCCGGCACGACGGCCGATGAGGGCGCCGCGTGTATGGATGCGGCGGCCGCTGAAATGGGCCTTGGCGGCTGCGGTCCTGGGCGCGACCGTCCTCGGCGCGACTGCCGCCGGCGCGCATACGCGCAGCCAATCACATTCGGTATGGGAAATCAAAGGCACCGACGTTGATCTGGTGATGACGATCCCGGCGCTGGAGGCTGATCGGCTGACGAGCGATCAGAGCGCGCCGTCCGACGATCGCTTGAAGGCCTACCTCACCGAGCGCGTTTACCCATTGGCCGGCGCAAGGCGCTGCGCCCTGGTGCCGCCGGTTCAAACCCTGTCCGCGGCCGCAGGTTATCGAAAATTCGACTTCACGTTCAAATGCGACACGCCCAATGACCTGCAAGTCCATTCCGCGGCCTTCTTCGACCTGGTCGCCAGCCATACCAATTTTGCCCAGGTGCAAAATGCGGTGAGCGGAGAGTTCATCGAGCAATTGATCACGGCCGAACACCAGACGGTGGAGGTGACCGGAGGCGAGGGGAGCCGCCTGAAGAGCGCGCGCTTCGTCGAGTTCATCCGCATGGGGATGATGCACATTTTTACCGGTGTCGATCACATGTCCTTTCTCCTGGGACTGGTGCTGATTTCGCGGCGGCTGCGCGATCTGGTGTTCGTCGTCACCGGCTTTACCATCGGTCACAGTTTGACCCTGGCGCTCGCGGTGACCGGGGTGCTGCGCCCGCACGCCGAATTCATCGACGCCTTGGTGGCCCTCACCATTGCATTGATCGGCGCGGAAAACATCGTCGTGCAAACCCAGAAGCCCACGCTCGTGGCACTCGCCGTCGGCGGCTCGCTGGCGCTGATGGCCCTGCTGCAATCCCTGGGGTTCGGCGGGTTGCCAAGTCTGTTGTTGCTCGGCGCCGGTCTGTTCACCGCCAACTACCTGATGATTTCCGGCCGACTGCGCGACGCGGGTCGATTGCGGATACTGATCACCTTGGTGTTCGGTTTGATCCATGGCTTCGGGTTCGCCGCCGACCTGCTCGAGCTGCAACTTCCCCCCGGGCGCATCGCCGAACTCTTGCTGGGCTTCAATGTCGGTGTGGAAATCGGGCAGTTAACCCTGGTCGCCGGCGCGATGCTGCTGGTCGGGTTGATGGCGAAGTACCGATTCACTCTTCCCAGACCCTTGGTCGTCGACGTGGCCTCGTCCTTTCTGGTGGCCTTGGGTGTATTTTGGTTCGTAAGCCGGAGCTACGCGTGAGCGGTCCCGGCCGGCGAGCCGGCGGCGGGCGTGGCCGACATTCACCTTCACCCATTGGAGCGGATTTCGGCTAGATTGACGCTTTCGAAGAACTTCCAGCGGGATCCAAAGATGATTCTGTACGGCCATGCGCTGAGTTCGGCCTCCTACCGAGTGCGGATCGCACTGGCCCTCAAGGGATTGCAGGTCAATCCGATGCTGCTCGATTTGCGTGCGGGGGAGCAGCGGCTGGAGGAATTCTTGCAGATCAACAGCCAAGGCTTCGTGCCCGCCTTGGCCCTGGACGGCGGTGCGGTGCTGACTCAATCCGTGGCCATCATCGAGTATCTGGATGAAATCCATCCGCACCCGCCGCTGTTGCCGCAAGCGCCCTTGGAGCGTGCACGGGTGAGAGCGCTGACGCAGGCGATAACCTGCGACATTCATCCGCTGAACAATCTACGCGTACTGCAATATCTCGAGAACGACCTGCACATCGACAAGACGGCGCGCGAGATCTGGTACCGGCATTGGGTGCAGCTTGGATTCGCGGCACTCGATCGCTGGCTGGTTCGGGACGCGGCGACCGGACGCTTCTGCCACGGTGACGCGCCAACCATGGCGGATGTGTGTCTGGTGCCCCAGGTGGCCAACGCACGGCGCTACGCGGTGAACCTGGATCCGTACCCCCGCATTGTCGCGATCGACGCCGCCTGCCGGGAAATCCCCGCCTTTCAGGGGGCCGCGCCGGAGCGTCAGTAGTGGGGCGGCCGTTCCTGCTCCTGCGGCCGGTGGGACTCGTCGGCTTGGGAGCCGTTCAGCCGGTCCATGACGGCCTTCAGCTTCGCTTCCAGGGCCTGAATTTCCCTGTGTTGCCGAAACACCGTGTCGCTCAACTCAGAGGCGGCGCGCTCCAGGAAGGCGATCTTGGTTTGGATTTGTTCCAGCGCCTCATCGTTCATGCGCCAAGTGTAGCCCGACCGGTATGATGACATCGATGAAGTTGAAGGAGACCTGCTGGAGTGCGGGAGGCCGAGCGCAGCGGCGCCTCGTGCGAACTGTGTTAGGCGCCGTGCTGATGGGCGCGGTGTATGCCTGGGGAGCGGAGCCCGCAACGTCAGACATTGCGCCGCCGCCGGCGCCCGGACCTGCGACGGGCCTTGCCGATTCGGCGGGGCTGCGCGCCACGGTATTCGGCACGCCGCCGCAGGACATGGCGCAGATGCCGAGAAGAGTGCCGCTGGCCGAAATCAACATCGCGCTGCCGTGGGCACGGCCGGTGCCGGATGTATTCTGGTTCGATCGCAAATTGCGCGTCTGGTTTTCCGCGCAAGACAAGCCGGCGCCTTTGGCCATCGTCATATCCGGCACCGGCAGCGACGGCAACACGGCGAAACTCTCTGTGCTGCGCGGAGCGCTGTATGGCGCCGGCTACCACGTCCTGACCATGCCGTCCCCGACCTTCCCGGGTTTCATCGTGTCCGCCTCGAGCACCGGGGTTGCGGGCGACTTGATGCAGGACGGCAGAGATCTTTACGCCGCCATACAGCAGATCGTCGCGCACCTGCCGCGTAAGGTCCGCGTCACCGAAATTGATGTGCTCGGCTATAGTCTTGGCGGCGCCAATGCCGCCATCGTGAAATCGATCGATGCGGCGGAGGGCAAGCTCAAGATCCATCGTGCGGTCATGATCGATCCCCCGGTCAACTTGTTCTCCTCGATCGGACGGCTCGATAAGCTGTTCGCCATCAGCATCGGCACCGACGACGATGCGCTCGAACGGCTGTATCGGCGGTTGTATGCGGAGCTGGCAAACCTGTACCGCGCATCGGATCGCGTGCAGATCGACGAGGATTTCCTTCTCGGCGCCGCCGCCAGCGTACTGAAAACGGACGCGGAATTTTCCGCGGCAATTGCGTTGAGTTTCCGCATCGATCTCGTCAACATGTTCTTCGCCGGCGACCTGTACGCCGGCACGGGCGCGGTCGTCGATTCGAGGCATCCTCCCAAGGTCGGCGATTCGCTCGAGGAAGTCCAGCGCATCCTGCGCAACAAGCCGTTCTCGGAATATTTCACGAAGGTGTTCGCGCCCTATTATTTGCAGCACCGCCCGAATTCAACCGCCGCGTCCCTGATCGCCGGCAATGACCTCGAGATCATCGGCGCCTCGCTGCGCAACGACCCTGATTATTATGCGCAGACCAACAGCGACGAACTGATTCTCGACAATCGCGAACTGGCGTGGTTGCGGGACACTCTCGGATCCAGAATTGCGGTTTACGACCATGGCGGCCACCTCGGAAATGTCGGCGATCGCCGGCAAGTCGCGGACATGCTCGACATGCTGGCCGGCCGCTGGATTGGCGCCGCGCAATGAGAGTCGCCGTCCTCATCGTTTTGTGTGCCGGCGCGCTCGGCGGTTGTGCCTCGCAAAGCGTGAGCATTCGCAGCCTGCCGGCCGAAAATCCGGCGGCGGAGAATGCGGCGGCCGTGGAAAGCGCGGCGGCCTTCGCCGCCGCGGCGGCGACAGCCGGTGCCGCGGCGACCGCGGGGGCTCAAGAGGGTCAAGCGTTCGCGGAGTCCTGGTCGCCGCCGCTGACCGCGGCGGACGCGCCGTCCATGCATACGTACGATCCCTGGGAGCGCATGAACCGGTTCACCTATCGTTTCAATGCGCGCTTCGACGAAGCTGTGTTTCTGCGCGTCGCGAACGCGTATCATCGCGTTCCGTCGCCGATTCGTTCGGGCGTCCACAACTTCTTCGGCAATCTGGCCGAGGTCGACAGCGTGATCAATTACGCCCTGCAATGGCGCCTGAAACTGGGCGCGCGCAGTCTGGGCCGATTCGTGATCAACAGCACCTTGGGGGTAGGCGGTCTCGTCGACGTCGCCTCGAAGCTCAAACTCCCCGGCGCGCCTACCGGCTTGAGCGCCACACTCGCCAAGTGGGGCATGCATCCGGGCCCCTATCTGATCCTTCCGCTCCTCGGTCCGTCGACGTTGCGCGACGGCCTGGGTTTTCTCGGCGACTACGGTACCTCGTATGCAATCGATGTGGCCAAGCTGTACCGCGGCAACGTGTCATGGGGGCTCGGGCTGGTCAATGCGGTCGATCAGCGCGCGAACGTCAGCTTTCGATATTATTCGACCGGTTCGCCGTTCGAGTATGAAAATATCCGCTTCCTATACGTGCGCAAGCGGCTGATCGAGGATGAGGGGCTGCGTACGACGGGCCGGCGAAAGGAGCTGCCGCCCGACACGCCGGCGGGAGAGTGAGCGCGGGATCAACTACCGGGCGCGGCGCTCAACTACCGAGTGCGGCGCGCAGCGCTTCTATTTCCGAGCCCGATTCGGTCAATAGCTTCTTGAAGCTAGGGCCATCGAGACGCAATCGCCGCTGTGCGCTGACGCCCTGTAAATTGAGCTCGATGTCGTCGGGATGCTCGCGGTAGGTGGCCAGGAGATTGGCCATCATCAGCACATCGGTCAGATCGGTCTCGTCATCGTGCGTGTAGTCGTAGTCCTCGTACAGATGGACTGCGGCGACGACATCGTCGGACATTTCCCAGTTTTCCAGCAGGGCCTTGGCGATGTTGGCATGCCAGTCCTGCTCGATGCTCTTGTATGTTTCAGGATCCGAGAACAGCGTCGGAAATTTGACCGCGTTCACCAAGATATACAGCTTGCCGATGCCATGCAGAATGCCGGCCAACGCGGCGGCATCCGGGTTCACCTTGGTCATGCGCTTGGCGACCACGCTCGCCATCGCCGCCACCAGCGCACTGCGCTGCCAAAGCTGGCGCAGGGGTTCCTTGACGCCGCGCAGCTCCGCCGACTTCTCCAGCTGCGCCATCGCGAAAACGATCGAACTGCTGCGTACGTGATTCAAGCCGATGCGCGCGATGGCCACCCGCAAGTCGGTAATTTGCTTGCCGCTGGCATTGATCGCCGCCGAGTTCGCCAGCCGCAGCAGCCGGGCCGCGAGCGCCGGCTCCGCGCCGACGATGCGCACGATCTTTTCGGCGGTGACGGCCTCGTCCTGGAGCGCCTTGCGCACGCGCTGCGCGACGTCGGGAAAGCTCGGCAGTTCGATCTTACCGGCGGACAATTGGCCGGCCAACATGGTTACGAAGGCGAAGCCGTTCGACTCGCTATTGGTGCTGCTGGGAGAAGCGTTCACGATGATGCTATCGGCCGCAGCGGCGCGACCTTTAACCCGCATTGCGGGATTTGACGTAACGCGTCAGTCGACCCCGCGCTCCGCCAGGAACTCCCCGAGGATTCTCGCCGTATGGCTCTTGTTCGGCCGGCGAACGATGGCCTCGGGCACGCCTTGCGCGACGATGCAGCCGCCGCCGTCGCCGCCCTCGGGGCCCAAGTCGACCAGCCAGTCGGCTTCGGCCATGATGTCCAGATTGTGTTCGATCACGACCACGGTGTTGCCGGCGTCAACCAGACGATGCAGGACACGCATGAGTTTTTCCACGTCGGCCATGTGCAGGCCGACCGTCGGTTCATCGAGCACGTACAGCGTTCGCTGTCCTTCGCGGCGCGCGGTATCGATCCCGAGCGCGTCGGTGCGCACCTTCGCGAGTTCGGTGACCAGCTTGATTCGTTGGCTTTCGCCGCCCGACAGCGTGGGGCTAGGCTGACCCAGGCTCAAGTACCCGAGTCCCACATCGGCGAGCAGGCTTAGCGGGTGATGCACGCTGCGCTGGGCGGCGAAGAAATCGAGTGCATCGTCGACGCTCATGGCGAGCGCCTCGCCGATGCTCTTGCCCTTGAATAAAACGCCCAAGGTGTCGGGATTGAAGCGCTTGCCGGCACACACATCGCACAGCACTTGAACGTCCGGCAGGAAGCTCATCTCGATGCGCTGCATCCCCTGGCCTTCGCAGGCTTCACAGCGGCCGCCGGCCGTGTTGAACGAAAACCGGCTGGCGGTGAAGCCGCGCATGCGCGCCTCGGTGGTATCCGCGTAGAGGCGGCGGATCGAGTCCCAGAATCCGATGTAGGTCGCCGGGCAGGAGCGCGGGGTCTTGCCGATGGGTGTCTGATCGACTTCGAGAACGCGGGTGATGGCCTGCCATCCCGTGATGGCATCGCAGCCGCTCGGGAGCCCCTCGGCCTCGCGGGCGCGGCCGGAGCGGCCGGGCCGCGACAACAGGCGTTTCAGATTGCTCAAGAGCACGTCGCGAGCCAGCGAGGACTTGCCGGATCCGGACACGCCGCTGACCACGGTCAAGCGCCCGAGCGGAATTCGCGCGTCAACCTTGCGAAGATTATTCAGCGCGGCGCCGGCGATGTCGATCGCGGGAGTATCGCGATCGACGGCGCGGCGGCGGGACCTTGAATGCTGCAGCGGCGCCGCGAGGCAGCGGCCGGTCACGGAATTACCCAGGCGGGCGAGCTCAGCGGCGGTGCCTTGCGCCACCAGGCGGCCGCCGCGCGAGCCGGCGCCTGGACCCAAATCGATCACGTGATCGGCGCGGCGAATGGTGTCTTCGTCATGTTCGACCACGACCAGGGTATTGCCCTTGGCGCGCAGCCGATCCAGCGTATCCAGGAGCGCGAGATTATCGCGCGGGTGCAGCCCGATGGTGGGTTCGTCCAGCACGTAGCACACGCCCTGCAAATTGGACCCGAGCTGCGCGGCCAGGCGAATGCGCTGCGCCTCGCCGCCGGACAACGTCGGCGCCGCCCGGTTCAATTGCAGGTAGCCCAGGCCCACGTCGCAGAGAAAGCGGGTCCGGGCGGAGAGCTCCGCCAACAGGTCATGTGCGATGTCGCGCTCGCGCCCGGCAAGTTTGAATCGGGTCACGGCGGCCGAGAACTCGCGCACCGGCAGGTTGGCGAGCGCGGCGATCGACTGGCCGCGGAACAACACGTGCAGCGCGACGGGATTGAGGCGTTGGCCCGCGCAGTCGGGGCAGACCGCGGAAGGCGCGTCGGCGGCTTCCCGCCACAGCGACTCCTCGCCGCTCTGCTCGGCGTCGAATTGCTGCAATTGCAGTCCGGTGCCGAAGCAGCTCTTGCACCAACCATGCTTCGAATTGAATGAGAACAGGCGTGGGTCGAGCTCGGGAAAGCCCGTGCCGCAGTTGGGGCAGGCGCGCTTGGTGGAGAACACGCCGCCGTCGACGTGCACCACGCCGCGGCCGTGCTCCAAGGCCGACTCGAGCGCCTCGCGCAATTCGGTCTCGTGCGCGGCGCTCACACGCAGCGTCGCCACGGGCAATTCGATATTGTGCTCGATGAATCGGTCCAGCCGCGGCCACTTCGCGGTGGGCAGCAGCTTTCCGTCGACCCGCAGCGAGCCAAATCCCTTGCCGCGAGCCCATTTCGCGAGCGCCGTATACAGACCCTTGCGCGCCACGATGAGCGGCGCCAGCAGGGTAATTTCCCTGCCGCGATAATCCTTCAGCAGCCGTGCCGCGATGGCGTCCGCGGATTGCGGTTCGATGCGGGCTTCGCACTCCGGGCAGTATTGCACGCCCAGTTTTACATAGAGCAGGCGCAGGAAATGATAGATTTCGGTCAGAGTCGCCACGGTGCTCTTGTGTCCGCCGCGGCTGGTGCGCTGCTCGATCGCCACGGTGGGTGGAATGCCGAAGATGGCATCGACATCCGGCCGCGAGGCGGGCTGCACGAACTGCCTGGCGTAGGCGTTGAGGGATTCCAGGTAACGCCGCTGTCCCTCGGCGAACAGAATGTCGAACGCCAACGTGCTCTTGCCGCTGCCGGACACGCCGGTGATCACGGTGAATCGATTGAGCCCGAGGTTCACGTCGACATTCTTGAGATTGTGTTCACGCGCGCCATGAATTTCGATGGCGGTCGCCGCCGTGGCCGTGCGCGGCGTTGCCGAGTCGTGAACCGCGCCGGGAAACGGCGAGCCCGGCGCAAGCGTGCTCTCGGCATCGGCGAGCGCGCGGCCGGTGTGCGAAGCCGCCACACCCATCACCTCCGCAGGGGTGCCCACGCAAACCACCGCGCCGCCCGCGTCGCCGCCCTCGGGACCCAGGTCGACGATCCAGTCCGCCGCTCGAATGACGTCCAAATTGTGCTCGATCACCAGCAGGGAGTGACCCGCGTCGATCAGGCGCCGAAACGAGCGCAGCAACTTGGCGACGTCGTCGAAATGCAGACCCGTGGTTGGTTCATCGAACAAGAACAGGGAGCCGCGGCGGGACGCGGCATCCGGCGCGGCGGGCGCGCCTTTTCTCGGCCTGGCTGTCTGGCGCGCGGCATTCTCGGCGAGATGCCCGGCGAGCTTGAGGCGCTGCGCCTCGCCGCCCGACAGCGTCGGCACGGGTTGACCCAGGCGCAGGTAATCGAGACCCACCTCTTTGAGCGGCGCCAAACGCAGACAGACCTCGGCGTCCGCTCGGAAGAAATCCAGCGCCTCGGATACCGTGAGATCGAGGACATCGGCGATGCTCTTCGGGGGCGCGCTGCCGCGGGATAACCTGCATTCCAACACCTCCGCCCGATAGCGCCGGCCATCGCAATCGGGGCAGCGCAAGTACACATCCGAGAGGAATTGCATCTCGACGTGTTCGAAGCCGTTGCCGCCGCATGCCGGACATCGGCCGTTGCCGGCGTTGAAGCTGAAGGTGCCCGCGGTGTACTTGCGTGTCAGAGCCTGCGGCAAGCGGGCGAACAAATCGCGAATGGAGTCGAAGGCGCCGACATAACTCGCGGGATTGGAGCGCGTGGTGCGGCCGATGCGGCTCTGATCCACCATGACCACGTCGTCGATTCGCTCCAGCCCCGTAATCGCGCGATGCAGTCCGGGAGTCTCCGTGGGCCTGCCCTTGGCGCGCAGCAGCGCCGGAAACAGGATGTCGTGCACCAGCGTGGACTTGCCGGAGCCGCTGACGCCGGTGACGCACACCAATCGCCGCAGCGGAATCTCGACATCGATATTCTTGAGGTTGTGCTCGGCCGCACCCTCGATGCGCAGAACACCGGCATGCGCGGATGCGGCAGCGGCCGCCGCGGCACCGGCGGGCATCTCCGAGGCACCGGCGGGCAGCGCCGCAGTGTAAGGCCTGCCGGGGCGCGGAATCTCGACTCGCTTGCGCCGAAACAGATAATCGGCCGTGAGCGAACCCTTGGCCGTGGCGAGCTGCGCCAGGCTTCCGAAGAACACGATTTCACCGCCGTGTTCGCCGGGGCCGGGTCCGATGTCGAGCACGCGATCCGCGGACAGCATCACCTTCGGGTCGTGTTCGACCACCACCAGCGTGTTGCCGGCGTCGCGCAGGCGGTGCATGACGCCGACGATGCGGCCGACGTCGCGCGGATGCAGGCCGATGGAAGGCTCGTCCAACACGAACAGAGTGTTGACCAAGGAGGTGCCGAGCGCGGTGGTGAGATTGATTCGCTGCACTTCGCCGCCCGACAGGGTGCGCGACTGGCGGTCGAGATTCAAATAGCCGAGGCCGACATCCGACAGGTACCTGAGCCGCGCGCGGATTTCCCGCAGCAGCAGGTCCGTTGCCTCGTCGAGCGGCGCAGGCAATTCGAGCGTGGCGAAGAAGCGGCGGCTGTCGTCCACCGCCAACAGCATCAGCTCGCGGATGTTGATGCCGGGATTGCCGACGCGCCACAGCAGCGCCTCGGGCTTGAGACGCGCGCCGTGGCATGCGCTGCATTCGGTGTAGGAGCGGTAGCGCGACAGCAGCACGCGGATATGCATCTTGTAGGCCTTGGTCTCGAGCCAGGCGAAGAAGCGCCGCACGCCGTACCAGACATTCTTGGTCCACTCGCCTTCGCCTTCGATCACCCAGGCGCGTTCGGCGTCGGTGAGGTCCCGCCAGGGCGTATCCAGGGGGATGGCGCGCTTGCGGGCGAACTTCAGGAGATCCGCTTGGCATTCTTTGTAGGACTCGGTCTGCCAAGGCTTGATGGCCCCCTGGCGAAGCGACAAGGCACCATCCGGAATGACCAGGCCATAGTCGACCCCGATGCTGCGGCCGAAGCCGCGGCAGGTCTCGCATGCGCCGATCGGAGAATTGAAGCTGAAGGTGCTTGGGCTCGGGTCCTTGTAGCTGATGTCGCAGTCCGGGCAGTGCAGGCCGGTGGAGAAGCGCCAGGGGGCGGCATCGCCCGGGTAGACGTCGAGGCGGCCTTGTCCGACCTTCAGCGCCGCTTCGATGGCATCCGCGGCCCTGCTTGAGTCCACCGTGGACCAGCGGAAGCGATCCTGAATCACTTGCAGGGTGTGACCGCGCTTTTCATGGATGCGCGTGTAGCCTTGGGCGGACAGCAGTCCTTTGATCTCGGCTTCGGTAAAATTTTTCGGAATGGGTACCGGAAAGGTGAGCAGCAGCGGCGGTTCGCCGCCCGGCGGATGGCCGCCCCGCGGTTCGCCGCCATTTCGCGACAGCGTGTGCAGCGACTCCCGAATGGTCGCGGGCGTATCGCGGCGCACCGGGCGGCCGCAGCCTTGGCAGTGCAGAACCGCGGCGCGTGCGAACAGCAGCTTCAGGTGATCGTTGAGTTCGGTCATGGTGCCGACCGTGGAGCGCGAGGTTCGCACGGGATTGGTCTGATCGATGGCGATCGCCGGCGGGATTCCTTCGATGCGATCGACCAGAGGCTTATCCATCCGATCCAGGAACTGCCGCGCGTAGGGGGAGAAGGTCTCGACGTAGCGGCGCTGGCCTTCGGCATACAGGGTGTCGAACACCAGCGAGGATTTCCCCGAGCCGCTGACTCCGGTGACGACGATCAATTCATTGAGCGGTAGATCGAGGTCGATATTCTTGAGATTGTTCTGGCGCGCGCCACGGATGCGGATGGCATCCAGGCGGGGAGGGTCGAAGGGTGGCATCCTGTAAGTTTACAGGACGTGTCAAGTTCAGCGTCCCGCGAACTGCTCCATCATGAGTCCCGTTCCGCCGCGCGTCACATGCGCGACGATGGCCGTGCGGCGGTGGATCTTGGTCACCAATCCTAAGTTGATGGCGAAGGCGAGATGAACCTGTTGTCCCTTGCGCAGCCCGAGATTTTCCGTTTCCACGAACACGCCGTTGGCACTCAGGTTCTTCGCCTTGCAAATCCGGCTTTTCCGTCCCGACATCACCACGTACACAGTCGTGCGAGCGCGGTGGCGAGTGTGCAGGCGACGCTCCATCCGGTCGGTCCTTTCTTCTAATGATGGCAGGGGACAGCCATTATGCACATCGCGCCGCATTTAGCGAAGGGGCCATAAAACTCGCGGGCGCGGTGTTATGTCGCAAGGCTTGAGGCTCGCCGGCGGCGCGCGAAAATTCCCATCCTCTTCAACGAGTTATTCCCAGCGACGGGATTCAGGCGGGTTCTTTGCGGCGGATCGCAAGTTGCTCGGGCGCTTCGATGCCCATTTTGACGCGCCGTCCCGTGCCGCCCAGCAGGGTGATTTGAATCGGACCATTGGCGAATAGCTGCGCCATGGTCATGCTCACGTCCACGCCGTCAGCGGGTTGGATTACGATGGATTCGTCAGCGCGGCGGCTCAGGACAAGCATGATTCACGCCCGCGCCAGCGCTCGCAGCGCTTTTCCGAAGGTTTTTCCCTGCGGGCCGTAAGTGACCGAGGGGGCACCCCGGACCACGTCCAGCAGCTGGCGGATCTGATTCTGGCGCACATGGATGATGTAGCCGTTGACCTCATTCGCCATTCGGCAGCCGGCCATCAGCTCCATCAGCGCACGCCAACGATCCGCCACGGTCGCCGAGACTCCGACTTCTTCCTTGGCGATCTCGCCCGGCACGCCGAGGCCGGTGGCCGCGCACAGCGCCCGGCGTTCGCTCTCCAGCTTTTCAATGGCGCCGAGAAGCTGGACTTTTTCCTCGGTTCTTTGCCGAACGGCTTCCGGCGCATCGCCGGTCAGCACGCTGCGCTCGGCGCTCAATGCGGCCGACAAAAGGCGCGCAACCTCAATCTCGCGATCCAGTAAATCTTCGAGACGGCGGCGCGCTTCCCCGTACATGGAACTACTTCAGCCCGCTCTCGAACTTCAACAGCTTGTCGGCAACTCGACCGGCGTCGATGCTGTAGGTGCCGCTCTGCACCGCCTGCTTGACCGAAGCCACCTTCGCGGAGTTGACCACGGGGGCCTTCGCCACGGCTTCTTCGATCTTCTGCAGGGAACGAGCCGAGTTGGTCAGAGTGACGTGATCACCCGTTTGTGATGCGCTCGCAGCCGCGCCAGCCGCCTCGGCCTGCGACTTGTCAGCCACGACGCCGTTGCTGTTCGAACCCTTGACGGGTGCAAGCGGCTCGGCTGTCGTGTATCCACCGATTTTGTTCGGCACCTAAATCTCTCCTAGGGCAAGCAGTAGCCCGTACCTAAAGTTATCGTCAGGGTTTGGATGAACTTTAGCGAATGCGCAAGTTCGACCCTTGTTACGGTTATCGACTGTGACACGGTTCACTGAAGGGCTATTGAAAAATAATTTCAACTACCTGCTCGGATCGGGCAATTCCCTCGACGACCTTCCCGGACGATAGATTCTCGACCCTAATCCGTTGATTTACCAAGCCATCGCTCAAGGCTCGGCCGGCCATGCGCACAGCGATGCCGCCCACGTCGGCCATCAGCGTCACCATTTGGCCGCGCTGCACGGCCTTGGTTCCGAGCAATTGTTGATTTGTCAGAATGCTGCCCCCCGAAATCGCGCGGCCGGCGGTGAGCCCGACGGCAATGCCGGCGTCATCGAGGTAGCCCGGCGGCAGCGCCGTGATATCGCGCTGCTCGACCGTCACGTCCTTCGCCGTCAGCACGGTGCCGGCGACGAGCGCATGTGCCGCGAGAACCACGGGAGAGGTGCCGACCAGTCTCACGGGAACGTAGATGTGCCAGGCCGCGCCCGGGGCCGGACCGCCCTCGCAGCGCAATTCCACCAGAACCCGCCCGGGGCTGCGCAGACCGGGAGCGATGCCGGGCTGCACGCCGCTGCCGCAACGCTGCAGCTGCAAGCCGGGCTGGATGGGACCGACTTGCAGACGCTGCCGCACCGTCGGCGGCGGCAGCAAGGCGGCTGCCGCGGACTTCGCCAGGCCTTCGAGCTGCGCGATGTCTTGAAAGTCGGCGCCCAGCGCCGGCGCGGCCGCCAGGCAGCCGATGAGGACCAGGCGACGATATCTTGGCGGTCTTCGCGTCATAGAGAGTAATAAGCAAGTCGCGTGCCATCGCGCATGGCGGCGCGGCCCAAGGGCGCGCCGCCGCCCACCGCCCGGGGCCGCCCACCCCCCGCGGCAGCGCAGCGGCTTGCCGCCCGCCATGCAACGCGGCAATTACTTGCCGCTTTGCGCGGCTGCGATCCTCAGAAGCCCCGGCAAATGCGCGAAATCGGCGCTGCGGCCCAAGATTCGGGGCGGCACGACCGCTTGGCACAGCTCTTGCTTAAGTCTCAGCGAGGAGAAATTGCATCCATGTTCGACAACATCTTCGGCATTCATGAGCAGGCGCTGCTGCTGCACGGGCAGCGGGTCGGCGTGCTCGCCAACAATCTGGCCAACGCCGATACGCCGAATTACAAAGCGCGCGATATCGACTTTGCGGCCGTGCTGGGTTCCACCAATGAACAAATGCCGCTCAACGTGAGCGTTACTCACGCCGCGCATATTACGCCGCTCGAGGACGGGGTGCCGTCGGGCGAATTGAAATACCGCAACCCCTATCAGGCCTCCTTGGACGGCAACACGGTGGAAATGCCGGTGGAGCAGGCGGCGTTCTCGGAGAACAACGTGCGCTATCAGGCGAGCCTTCAGTTCATCAACAGCGGGATCGCGGAATTGCAACTCGCGATCACGGGCTAGCCGGAACCACCTTAGCAGGATCAACCATGTCCCTATTCAATGTATTCAACACGGCGGGAAGCGCGCTCAACGCCGAGACCATCCGGCTCAACACGACGGCGAGCAATCTCGCCAACGCGGAGAGCGTCAACGGCGACCCGAGCAAGGTGTATCGCGCGCGGCATCCGGTGTTCCAGACCATGATGAACATGGCGGAGCCGGGCTTCGAGGGCGGGACCGCCGCCGCCGGCGTACGCGTGCTCGGCGTCGTGGAGAGCACCGCGCCGCCCACGATGCGCTATCAGCCCGATCATCCGCTCGCGAACAAGGACGGCTACATCTACATGTCGAACGTCAATTCGATCGAGGAGATGACCAACATGATTTCAGCCAATCGCTCCTTCGCGACGAACGTCGAGGCCATCAACACGGCCCGCGACTTGCTTCTCAAAACCATTTCGATGGGCCACTAGGACTCGAGTAGGAATCACTCATGCAAACCAACAATGTAAATTCGGCAAGCACCCCCACCGTGCCGACGACGGCCGCGACCGGCGGCAGCGGCGCGAGCGGCACCGGCGCCGCGGGCGCCACCACCCTGGGCGGGACGGATTTCTTGACCTTGATGCTGGCGCAGCTCAAGAACCAGGATCCGACCAGTCCGGTCGACAGCAACCAGTTTCTATCGCAGCTCGCTTCGCTCAGCGAAGTGCAGGGCATCACGCAGCTGAATACCTCGTTCTCGGCGCTGTCGAGTTCTCTCGCCTCGAGCCAAGCGCTGCAGGCCTCTTCGCTGCTCGGTCATCAGGCGCTCGTCAGCAGTTCGACGGCCACATTGACGGCCGCCGGCGGCACGGTGACGGGCGCGGTGAGCGTGCCGCAGACCTCGTCGTCGGTGCTTCTGAACATCTCGAACAGCAGCGGCGTTCTCGTGCAGCAGATCAATCTTGGCGCGCAAGCGACCGGGCTGGCCAATTTCTCTTGGAACGGCACCCAGGGCGACGGCTCGCAGGCGCCCGCGGGGCAGTACACCCTGAGCGCGCAAGTTCAGGGCGTCGCCTCGGGAACGGCGGTGCCCACTTACGTGAATGGCACCGTGCAGAGCGTAACCATGGGCGCCGGCTCGGCCGGATTGACCTTGAATGTTGCGGGGCTCGGCAGCGTGCCGTTCAGCAACGTCCAACAAATATCGAATTAATCAGCTTAGGAGCACATACACATGTCAAGTTTCAGCATCGCATTATCGGGATTGACCGCCTCCAGCTCGAACCTGGACGTCACCGCGAACAACATCGCCAACGCGAACACGGTCGGATTCAAAGGTTCGCGCGCCGAGTTCGCGGATGTCTACGCGTCCGGCGCGGTGAACCTCAATACGTCCGTCACGGGCGAAGGCGTGCGGCTGGCGAGCACCGCCCAGCAGTTCACGCAGGGCAACATCTCCACCTCGTCCTCGAATCTCGACCTGGCGATCAGCGGCGACGGCTTCTTCACCTTGAAGTCCTCGAACGGCATCGTCTATTCCCGCAACGGCCAATTCGCCGAAGACTCGAACGGCAATGTGGTGAGCTCGACCGGGCAGGCGCTGCAGGTGTACCCGCCGTTGGTCAACGGCGGCTTCAACACCGGCGCGTTGACGGATCTGAACCTGCAAACGGCGCAAAGCGCCCCGCAGGCGACGACCACGGGCACGGTGATCCTGAATTTCCCGGCGGGCTCGACGGTGCCGGCGGTGGCGCCCTTCAATCCGACGAACTCGTTGACCTACAACCAGTCGACCTCGACCACGGTGTACGACTCCCTGGGCAATGCATTTCCGGCCACCCTGTTCTTCACCCAGACGGCGGCGCCCAATGTGGTTACCGTCAATATGACGGTAAACGGCACGACGGTCGGCGCGGGCCAGAATCTTACCTTCTCGAATACCGGCGCGGTAACCCTGCCGGCCGGCGGCGGCCTGACTTTCGCCGGCTTCGTCCCGCCGGATGGTGCGCAGGCGATGACCATGAATTTCAACTTCGGTCAGACCACGCAGTACGGCGGCAGTTTCGGCGTAACCTCCATCACCCAGAACGGCTACGCAACCGGGCAGTTGAGCACCGTTGCCATCGACACCGCCGGCATCGTATCCGCGGTGTACACGAACGGCCGGTCCACGCAGCTGGGCCAATTGGCCATGGCGAACTTCCCCAATCCGCAGGGCTTGAAACAGCTCGGTGACACGAACTGGTCCGAGACATTTACCTCCGGCAACGTCGTGTCGGGTACGGCGGCCTCGGCGGGCTTCGGCAGCATTCAATCGGGCGCGCTGGAGAGCTCGAACGTCGATCTGACCACCGAGCTTGTGAACATGATCACGGCGCAGCGATCCTTCGACGCCAACGCCCAGGTGATCACGACGGCCAACCAAGAATCGCAGACCGTCATCCAGGCCGCGCATTAATCCAAGGGCATAAGGGGGAGCTGAACCATGGATAGAGGACTCTATGTTGCGATGACCGGCGCCAAGCAAATCATGCAGGCGCAGGCCGTCAATAACCACAACATCGCGAACGCCAGCACGGTCGGCTTTCGCGCGGACTCGGTCTCGTTCGTCAGCTCACCCATCTATGGCCCGGGCTATGCAACCCGAGTCAATGCGGTGGCGGGCGACGGCGGCACCGACCTTTCGAGCGGCGTCATCACCAGCACGAGCCGACCGCTCGATATCGCCGTCAACGGCAAGGGCTTCATCGCGGTTCAAGGCGCGAACGGCAAAGAGGGCTATACCCGCGCCGGCGATCTGCGGGTGCTGGAATCGGGAGCGGTCGTCACGGCCACCGGATTGCCGGTGATGTCGGAGACGGGTCCCTTGAACATTCCGCCATCGACTCAGGTGACCATCGGCAGCGACGGCACGGTCTCGATTGTTCCTCAGGGATTGAGCCCCGCGGCCCAAAGCCAAATCGATCGCATCAAGTTGGTCAACCCTCAGCCCAAGGATTTGCAGAAAGGCGCGGACGGATTGCTGTACCTCAAGAGCGGCGGCAAGGCCGCGGCCGATGAAACGGTCAGCGTGACGTCCGGACAATTGGAATCGAGCAACGTCAACGCCGCCCAGTCCCTGGTCAACATGATCGAACTGCAGCGCTTGTACGAATTTCAGATCAAGAGCATCAACTCGGCGGATACGGACGAACAGAGCGCCGAACGCATGATGTTGACCGCATAAACGCACAGGACACCAACCCATGAATCTCGCACTATGGGCCGCAAAAACCGGCCTCGACGCGCAAAACACCCAGATGGCGGTGATTGCCAACAATCTCGCGAACAGCAATACCACGGGCTTCAAAGCCGATCGTGCCGCTTTTCAGGATCTCATGTACCAGAATGTGCAGCAGGTCGGCGCGCAGAGCACTCAGAATACGCAGTATTCGACCGGTCTGTCGCTCGGCACCGGCGTGAAAATTGCCGCCACGGAGAAGAATTACTCCCAGGGCAGCGTTCTGCAGACCGGCGGCAACCTGGACATGTCGGTCACGGGGCACGGCTTGTTTCAGATCACCATGCCGGACGGCACCCTTGCCTATACGCGCGACGGATCCTTCTCGCTGGATTCGCAAGGCAATGTCGTGAACGCGACCGGGTTTCCGATCTCGCCCGCGATCACCATTCCCATCAGCGCGCAGTCGGTCACGATCGGCAGCGATGGCACGGTGTCGGTAACGACCGCGGGTGCGCCCAAACCGACCACGGTGGGCCAGATTCAATTGGCGAACTTCATCAATGTCGAAGGCCTGCAGCCGGTCGGCAACAACTTGGTGGTGGAGTCGGCGGCGAGCGGCGCGCCGCAGGTCGGAACGCCCGGCACCAACGGACTCGGCACCTTGCAGCAGGGTTCGCTCGAGACCTCCAACGTGAACACGGTGACCGAGCTGGTCAACATGATCACCTGCCAGCGCGCCTATGAAATGAATTCCAAGGCAATCAGCACCACCGACCAGATGCTGCAGTACCTCACGACGAATCTACAATGATGCCTAAAATACCCTTCTCGGTTTTCGGTGGTTTTCTGCTGCTCGGCGCGCTGCAGACGGGCTGCGGCATGTTGCCGGCGAAAGATCACAAACCGGAACCCGTCGTGGCCCGCGTATTGCCGCCCCCCACGCCGCGCACCGACGGGGCGATTTATCAGGCGGGGCAGCAAATGGAGCTGTTTGCGGACCTCAAGGCGCGCCGCGTGGGCGATGTACTGACCATCGTTCTGAATGAATCCACCAATGCCGCCAAGACCGCGGTGACCAAGACGGCGAAGACGACGACGGTGGCGAACTCGGCGCCCACCGTGTTCGGACAAAGCGTCACCATCCATGGCGCGCCTCTGCTCTCCACGACGCTAAACGGTGCGAACAGCTTTGACGGCGAGGGTTCGAGCGCGCAAAGCAACAGCCTGGCGGGCAGCCTGACGGTGACGGTGATGGACGTGCAGGCTAACGGCAACTTGGTGGTGCAGGGCGACAAGACCCTGAAGCTCAACCAGGGCGATGAGTTCGTGCACATCTCGGGCGTGATCCGGCCGGCGGACATCGCGACGAACAACACCGTCACGTCCGACAAGCTGGCGGATGCGCGCATCAGCTACTCGGGCAAGGGAGTCGTCGACAGTTCCAATCGCATGGGATGGCTGGCCCGTTTCTTCAATTCTGCGTTCTCTCCGTTCTGAAGCTGGACCCAAACAACATGTTCATCAGACTCTGCACGATATCGCTTCTGCTGCTGACGGCCTGCCTGGCGCGGGCCGAACGCATCAAAGACATGGCGCAGGTCCAGGGCGTGCGCACCAATCAGCTGATCGGCTACGGCCTGGTGGTGGGATTGAGCGGCACCGGCGACCAGACCAGTCAAGCGCCCTTCACCGTGCAATCCCTGACGAACATGCTGGCCCAGCTCGGCGTGACGGTACCGCCGAACGTGACTCCGCAGCTCAAGAACGTGGCGGCGGTGTCGGTGCACGCGGTGTTGCCGGCTTTCGTCAAACCCGGTCAAACCATCGATATCACCGTCAACTCCATCGCGAATGCCAAGAGTCTGCGCGGCGGCTCCTTGCTGGTGACACCCTTGCACGGACTCGACGGCCAGATCTATGCGATAGCACAGGGCAACCTCATCGTCAGCGGCTTCGGCGTCGAAGCCAACGACGGCTCCAAGCTGACCGTCAATGTACCGAGTTCCGGGCGGATTCCCAATGGCGCCACCGTCGAGCGTGCGGTCCCCTCGCAGCTGGCGCAGGGCGATGCCATCATCCTCAATCTCAACGATCCGGACTTCACCACCGCCACGCGCCTGGTGGAGAGCCTGAACAAGGGCTTGGGCCCGGGGTTCGCCACCATGATCGACGGCGCGTCCATCCGAGTGCAGGCGCCCAAGGACATCACACAGCGAGTCGCCTTTCTGTCCGAGATCGAGAATCTGCAAGTGGAACCCGCCAGCGCGCCCGCCCGCGTGATCATCAACTCGCGCACCGGTACGGTGGTGATCAGCAGCAATGTCACCGTGAGTCCCGCCGCCGTATCGCACGGTTCGCTGTCGGTCACCATCAAAGAGGAGCAGACCGTCAGCCAGCCCGCACCGTTCTCCAAGGTGGGTCAGACCGCGATCGTCACCAATTCGACCATCAAGGTCGATCAAGGCTCCAATCGCATGTTTCTGTTCAAGCCCGGCGTGGAGCTGGAGCAGATCGTCCGTGCGGTCAACGAGGTGGGCGCCGCCCCCGGCGATCTGGTGGCGATACTGGAAGCCTTGAGGGAGGCCGGCGCACTGCAAGCCGAGCTGATCGTGATCTGAATGACCCGTTCACTACTACCCGCCGCGACGATGCCGATGCCCGCGTCGAACGCCAATACCTACACCGATCTCAATGGGCTTGCGGCGCTCAAGAAGGATTCCAGTTCGCCGCAGTCCCTCCACGCCGTCGCGCAGCAGGTGGACGCGCTGTTCTTGCAAATGATGCTGAAGAGCATGCGCGACGCCAGCGCCGCCGGGGGCGACACGGACAGCAACGAGATGAGCATGTATCAGGACATGTTCGACAAGCAGGTGGCGCTCACCTTGAGCCAGCACCAAGGACTGGGGTTGGGGTCGCTGCTGACGCGCCAACTATCCGGCGCCGCCACAGTGCCGCCGAATGCGCCGGCACGCCCGGCAGCCGGCGCGGCAGCGGGCACGGCCGCGGGCGCAGCCTCGGCGACCACTCCCTCGACGCTGCTGCAGACCGCCAGCCAGTTCGTGAGCCAGGTGCTGCCCACGATCAGCCGCGCCGCGCAGGCACTGGGGGTCAGTCCCCTGGGTATGCTGGCGCAGGCAGCGCTCGAAACCGGTTGGGGGACACGCATGGCGCACACCGCCGACGGCGCGCCCAGCCTGAACATGTTCGGCATCAAGGCAGGCGACACCTGGGACGGCGCGCGCGCCAGCGCGAACACGGTTGAATTCAGCGGCGGGGTGGCGACGCAGCGGCATACGGCGTTCCGTGCCTATGCTTCGATCGACGACAGCGTCAACGACTTCGCCAATTTGCTGAAGGGTTCGCCGCGCTACGCCCAAACGATTGCGGCCGGCGGCGATCCGGAAGCATATGTCAAAAGCATCGGCCAATCCGGCTACGCCACCGATCCCGACTACGCGAATAAGTTAAACGAGATATTGAACGGCAGCACGTTGGCGCAGGCGCTCCATGCCAGCAGCGCCAAACTTTAGAAATGAGAATGCGTGCCGATAGCCTGCGGATAGGCTGAACTGCCTAAGAGCCGCGTTCCGGAGAAGAATCGTGTCAGATGTGTTTGGAATCACCATATCAGCCCTGCAGGCGTTTCAAACCGCTCTCTCGGTCACCAGCAATAACATTGCCAACGCGAATACACCGGGCTATGTCAGGGAGACCGCCGAACTGACTAACGCGGTGCCGCAATCCAGCGGCACCGCCCCCATCGGCGCGGGGGTCGAGGTTGCCGGGATCAGCCGAGCGTTCAATCAGTTGAGCGCCAATCAGCTGAACTCCTCGCAAAGCTCCTTGGGTCAGCTCAACAGCCTGCAGGGATACACCAGCCAGATCGACAATATCGTCGGAACGACGGCCGGCGGCCTGTCCGGCGCTCTGCAGAATTATTACGGCGCGTGGTCGACCCTGGCGAACGATCCGACGTCGACCGCCGCGCGCCAGGCGCTGCTCACCCAAGCCCAGAGTGTCGCCACCGCCTTTCAGTCCACCAACAGCCAATTGCAAGGCCTGAATACGAACATCAACGCCGGCATCACGGCGGACGTCACGCAGATCAACTCGCTCGCCAAATCCATCGCGAGCCTGAACCAACAGGTCGCCGTGGGCACCGCGGACGCCGGCGGCCAACCGCCCAATGATTTGATCGACCAGCGCGACCAGCTCGTGTCGAACCTGTCCAAGTTGGTGGGCATTTCAACGACCACCGAGAAATCCGGAGCGGTCGACGTCTTCGTCGGCAACGGCCAGCCCTTGGTGTTGAACACCACCACCACGGCACTGACGACCATACCCAACCAGTTCAATGCCTCGCAATTGGAGGTGTCGACGACCAGCAACGCCAGCAATCCGATCAGCAGCCAAATCACCTCGGGCGATTTGGGCGGCCTGTTGGCCGCGCGTACCCAGGCGGTCGTCCCGGCCATCAATCAATTGGGCCAAATTGCGATTGCCTTGAACCAGTCAGCCAATGCCCAGCAAAACGCCGGCCTGGATTTGAGCGGCAACTTCGGTGCGAATTTGTTCTCGGCCGCCGGGCCTTCCGCCGCCGCTTCTTCCAACAACACCGACAATACCACCGCCGCGGTGAGCATCACCAACCTAGGTGCGGTGACCGCGAACAACTATGTGCTCCGGTATCAGGGCGGCGCGTACAGCCTGACCGATGCCAGCACCGGCAGCGCCGTCGCCTTTACCGGCAGCGGCACGGCGGCCAGTCCCCTGAGCGCCGACGGACTATCGATCGTGCTGTCGGGAACGCCCGCGTCCGGAGACCAATTTCTGATCCAGCCCACCGCCCAGGCCGCCGGCTCGTTCAGCGTCGCATTGACCAATACGTCGCAGCTGGCGGCCGCGGGCGCGATCCGGACCGCGGCGGCCAATACCAATGCCGGCAGCGCGACAATCAGCAGCGGCACAGTCGTGACTCCGTCGAACCCCAATTTGCTCAACACCACGACCATCGCTTTCACGAGTGCGACGACCTATTCGATCAACGGCGCGGGAAGCTTCGCGTATACGCCCGGAAGCAACATCGCGCAAAACGGATGGCAGGTGCAGATCAGCGGCACGCCGGCTACGGGCGATGTCTTTACGGTACAAAGCAACGCGGGCGGCACCGGGGATAATCGCAACGCCTTGGCCAGCGCCAGTCAGCAAACCCAAGGGGTGCTGTCGAACGGCACCGTCAGCGTCAACGGCGCGGTGAGCGCATTGATCACCGGCATCGGCGGCCAGGCGCAGCAGGTCAATACGGCGCAGACCGCGCAAACCGCGGTCAACAGCCAGGCGCTGCAAAATGTCCAGTCGGTTTCAGGGGTCAATCTCGACGAGGAAGCGGCCAGCCTGCTGAAATGGCAGCAGGCGTATCAAGCCTCGGCCCAGGCGTTGACCATCGCGAACAGCACGTTCACGTTCTTCATGGACTCGATTAACGGTACATACTCGTAGGATTAGCCATGCGCGTCACCCAAAGCCTGAATCAAACACAGTTCCTGACCGCGCTCGATACGCTCGAGTCCAACCTTTCGCAAACGCAAAATCAGGTGTCCACGGGTCTCGCTTTCACGACCCCGTCGCAGAATCCCATCGCCGCCGGATCGGTCAACAACTACGATCAAGTTCTGGCGCAGAGCAAGCAGTACACGGCCAACGGCAACAGCGCGCAAACCAGCCTGCAGACCGAGGGGACGGCGCTGACGCAATTGCAAAACCAACTGCAGAGCCTGCGCAGTCTGGCGCTGGAAGCGAACTCGGGGATCCTAACAGGCGAAGATCTCACTGGAATCGCGACCCAGGCGACCCAAATCCAAAACAGTCTGCTGTCTCTGGCCAACACCCAGGACGGCAACGGCCAATACATATTCAGCGGCTTCGCCACGCAAACCCAGCCGTTCGCGTTGACCGCGGGCGGCGCGAGCTATGCCGGCGATCAAGGCCAGCAGCAGGCGCAAATCGCCGCGGGACAAACGGTGGCCAGCGGCGACAGCGGCGATACCGTGTTCAATCAAATCAAGACGGGCAATGGGTCGTTCAGCGTTGCGGCCAATGGCGGCAACACGGGAACCGGCATCATCGGCGCCTCGAGTGTGACCGGCGCCGCCGGCTACACGGGCGGCAATTTTTCGATCGCTTTTACCGCGCCGAATACCTACAACGTGTTGAACGCGGCCAATGCCGTCGTCGCCACCGGAACCTATGCGTCCGGTCAGACGATTACCTACGGCGGCGCGCAGGTGACCCTGACTGGTCAGCCCGCAAGCGGAGATTCCTTCAATGTGGCGCCGAGCGCCAATCAAAGCCTGTTCACGACGGTACAAAATCTCATCACCGCCATCCAAGGGGGAGCGGGCAGCCCGTCCGGTCAGACGAACCTGAACAACGCCGTTGCCACCGCATTGAACAATATCGACCAGGCGATCAGCCATACGTCCACCGTGCAGGCAAGCGTCGGCGGTCGGCTCAATACCATCACCACTCAGCAATCAGTCGACGTGAGTCAGCAGACGCAGCTGCAGCAGTCGATATCGTCCCTGCAAGGCTTGGACTACGCCAGCGCCATCACGAGTCTGGATTCGCAAAATACGACCCTGAGTGCCGCGCTGCAGGCGTACACCCAGACTCAGGGCCTGACGCTGTTCAAGTACCTTTAGCGGCGAGGCGCGTACAGCGCGCTAGTGGTGATGTCCGCCGGCGCCGTGAACGTGGCCGTGTTCCAGTTCTTCCGCCGTGGCGTCGCGCACACCGACGATTTGCACGTCGAAGTGCAGTCTTTGGTCTGCGAGCGGATGATTGCCGTCGAGGGTGACCATATCGCCGGCGACGGCGGTTACCGTGAACAGGCGCATGCCGTCGTCGGTCCTCGCCTGAAACTGCATGCCCTTCTTTATTTCGCCGGAGCCCTGCAGGGAGCGCTTCGGCACGCGCTGAATCAATGCCTTGTCGTGCTTGCCGTAGCCATCCTCGGGATCGACCACGACAGAGACCGTACTGCCCTCGTGGCCGCCCTCGAGGGCCTTTTCCAATCCGGCGACGAGATTGCCATGGCCCTGGATGTAGGCGAGCGGCTCGCCGCCCGCCGAGCTGTCCAGGATAGTTCCGCCGTCATCCTTCAGCGTGTAGTGAATGGTGACCACTCGATCGGCAGCAATGTCCACGTTTGAATCTCCGTCCTTCATGTTCGTGAGGCGCGTCAGCATACACAACTAGGGCTCCAATTTCGCCTCCAAGTCGTACGCGTCCGACTTGGTGATGCGTACCTGCGCCCAATCGCCCAGCGCCAATTTAGCAGGCCTTGGAATGCGTACGACACCGTCTATGTCCGGGGCGTCGCTGCTCGATCTGGCCACCGCCACGGCGCCGTCGAAACGGTCGACCAACACCTGCATCTTGCGGCCGATCTTCTGCGCGAGCCGCCGCGCGCTGATCTCTTTGCTGAGCTCCATGAAGCGCTCGCGGCGCTCGCGTTTGACTTCCGCCGCCACCTGCGGCTGCGCCAGCTGATTGGCGGCGGCGCCTTCAACGGGCGAATATTCGAAGCAACCGACCCGATCGAGCTGCGCTTCCCGCAGCCACCCGAGCAGCTGCTCGAAGTCGTCCTCGGTTTCGCCGGGAAAGCCGACGATGAAAGTGCTGCGCAGGGTGATGTCCGGCACCTGGCTGCGCCACGCCGCGATGCGCTGCAAGGTATTCTCCGCGGCGGCCGGACGCTTCATGAGCTTCAAGATGCGCGCGCTGGCATGCTGAAACGGAATGTCCAGGTAGGGCAAAATCCGCCCGTCCGCCATCAGTTCGACGACCTTGTCGACGTGGGGATACGGATACACGTAATGCAGGCGAATCCATACGCCGAGCTCGCCCAATGCTGCCGCGAGGTCATAAAAATGAGCGCGGCGCTCGGTGCCGCGCCAGGTTTGCGCGGCGTATTTCAAGTCCGCCCCGTAGGCACTCGTGTCCTGCGAGATCACGAGAATTTCCTTGACGCCGGCGCGCGCGAGCTGCTCCGCCTCGCGCAGCACGTCGCCGACCGGACGGCTGACCAGGCGTCCGCGCATCGAGGGAATGATGCAGAAGGTGCAATGATGGTTGCAGCCCTCGGAGATCTTGAGATAAGCGTAGTGACGCGGAGTGAGTTTCAGGCCATGCGCCGGAATGAGGTCGACAAAGGGCTCGTGCAGCGGCGGCAAATGCTCGTGCACCGAGGCCACCACCTCTTCGTAGCGCTGCGGCCCCGTGATTTTCAGCACCTGCGGATGCCGATCGAGGATTTTCTGCGGCTGCGCCCCGAGGCAGCCCGTGACGATGACTTTGCCGTTTTCGGCGAGCGCTTCGCCGATCGCATCCAAGGATTCGTCCACCGCCGCGTCGATGAAGCCGCAGGTGTTGACGATGACGAGGTCCGCCTTGCCATAGCTCGCGGCGACTTCGTAGCCCTCGGCGCGCAAGCGCGTGAGAATGCGTTCGGAGTCGACCAAGGCTTTCGGGCAGCCCAGACTGACAAACCCAACTTTTGGGGTTTTGCGGATTGCAGTTTTCAAGGAAATGACAGACCCTATGTGGGCGCCGCCGACTGGACGGCAGGGCGGCGCTAGCGCGATGGTAAGGATGCCAGTTTATCGTGAACGCGCGCAGATTTCGAGAGAGAGGCCATCGCAATGAGCGGGCGATCATGATCGATTGTGAGCGGCGGCCCGCCAATGGCTGAGGACAAGAAGCCGCCGGCCATTTACGTCACCCGCCCCAGTCTCCCCGATTTGGACGAATTCATTCCCAGTCTGCGGGAGATATGGGACAGCAAGATTCTCACCAACAGCGGCCCCTTTCACGAGAGATTCGAGCAGAGACTGTGCGAATTCCTGGGGGTCCGGCAGATCGCGCTGTTCGCGAATGCCACGATAGGATTGGTCACGGCCCTGCAGGCCCTGCGGATCAGCGGTGAGGTCATCACCACGCCGTATTCGTTTGTTGCGACCGCACATTCGCTGCTGTGGAACGGCATCAAGCCGGTGTTCGTCGATATCGACCCGAATACGCTCAATTTGGATCCGGACAAGATCGAAGCGGCGATCACTCCGCAAACCACCGCCATCATGCCGGTGCATTGCTATGGCCATCCCTGCGACGTGGACCGGATTCAGGCGATTGCGGATACCTATGGTCTCAAGGTCATCTATGACGCCGCGCACGCGTTCGCCGTGCAATGCCACTGCGGCAGCGTGCTCAATCATGGCGACCTGTCGGTGCTCAGCTTTCATGCCACGAAGGTGTTCACCACCTTCGAGGGCGGCGCCATCGTCTGTCCCGACGAAAAAAGCCGGCAGCGCATCAATTATCTGAAGAATTTCGGCTTTGCGGATGAAGTCACCGTCGTCGCGCCGGGCATCAACGGCAAGATGAGCGAGTTCAATGCGGCGCTCGGCCTGTTGCAGCTCAAGGGAATCGACGCGGCGCTGGCGGAGCGCAAGGCCATCGACGCGCGCTATCGGGCCGGGCTCGCGGATGTGGGCGGCATACGCTGCCTGCAGTCGGCCGGCGAGATGCGTTCGAACTATGCCTACTTCCCCATTCTCGTACAACCGGACTATCCCTTGGCGCGCGACGCGCTGTACCAGAAAATGCGCGACGAAGCCATCTACGTGCGCCGCTACTTCTACCCCTTGATCAGCGACTTTCCGATGTACCGCAGTCTGCCGTCGGCGGCGCACAGCAACCTGGCCGTGGCGAGAAAAATGGCGGCGCAGGTGCTGTGTTTGCCCATATATCCCGGATTGCCGCTCGCGCAGGTCGATCGGGTGCTGGACCTCCTGCGCGTCGGAACGTATTTGAGCGGCAAGCCAGGCGGCAAATTACGCGCACTATGAAGGTTGCGATCATGCAGCCGTATTTCTTCCCCTACATCGGTTATTTCCAGCTGATCGCGGCGGTGAATCTGTTCATCGTCTACGACAACATCCAATACACCAAGAATGGCTGGATCAACCGCAATCGGCTGCTGCGCAACTGCGAGGCCGCGATGTTCTCGCTGCCGTTGAAGCGCGCATCGGATTACCTTGATGTGCGCGACCGGGAACTCGCGGCGGACTTCAAGCCGGAAAAGCTGCTTAATCAACTCAAGGGCGCCTACGGGCGCGCGCCGCAATTCGCCGAGGTTTTCCCGCTGATCGAACGCGTCGTGCGCCACGATGAGAGCAACCTGTTTCGCTTTCTGCATCATTCCATCCGCGCAATCTGCGGTTTTTTGCGCATCGGCACGGAAATCCGGATTTCTTCGGGAATCGCCATCGACCACACGCTGACGAAACAGAACAAGGTGATCGCGCTGTGCCGCGCGGCCGGTGCGGCTACCTATGTGAACGCAAGCGGCGGGGTGGATTTGTATTCGAAGGAGGAATTCCACGCCCACGGGATCGAGTTGAGATTCATCCGTTCGCAGCCGTTCGAATACCCGCAATTCGGCGATTGCTTCGTTCCCCTGCTGTCGATCATCGACGTGATGATGTTCAATCCCGTCGATGTGGTACGCGAGCGCATCGCGTCCGGCTATGAGTTGATCTGAAATCTTGTTCACGTGGAAAAAACTCGGGCTGGTATTCGCTCCGCAGGACGCCCCGGGAAGGCCGTGGCTCAAGGAATTCGCGCAAGCGCCGTCCTCGCTGCTGTTCGATGATTTCGTCCGGATCTATTTCTCGTGCCGCCCGGCCGCCGATTCGCTCGGACGCTACGTGAGCTACTGCGCTTACGTGGACCTCGATCGCGCCGACCTCTTTGCCGTGAGAGGAATCGCCGAACAGCCGATTCTGTCCTTGGGAGGGCTCGGGGAATTCGACGAGTTTGGAACCTACCCCGTGTCGGTCATTCGCCACGGTGCGGAGATTCGCGCCTACTATGGCGGTTGGACGCGCTGCGAATCCGTGCCTTTCAACGTGGCCATCGGCGTCGCCGGCAGCAGCGACGGCGGCAAGACCTTCACCAAGCTGGGCAAGGGGCCAGTCCTCGGCTATTCGCCCGATGAGCCGTTCGTATTGAGCGGCCCGAAAATCCGCAGGTTCGGCGACCGGTGGTATTTGTTCTACATCGCGGGGCGCAAATGGAAGGTGGTCGGCGGACGCGCCGAACCCGTCTATAAGATACGCATGGCCTCCTCCGCGGACGGCATGAGCTGGGACAAGGCGAACAAGGATTTGATCGCGAGCCGCATCGAAGAGGACGAAGCGCAGGCGAGCCCGGATGTCTGCCATGCCAACGGAAAATACCACATGTTTTTTTCCTATCGGTTCAGCGAAGGCTTCCGCAGCAGGGAACACGGCTACCGCATCGGCTATGCGTCGAGCCATGACCTCATCGACTGGGTGCGGGACGACGCCAAAGCCGGCATCGACGTGTCCGATGCGGGCTGGGATGCCCAAATGATCAGCTATCCGCATGTGTTCGAACTGGACGGCAGCACGTACATGGCTTATCTGGGCGACCAGGTGGGCCGCTACGGTTTCGGTCTGGCCGTGTTGGATGGAAGCTTGGAGTAGGCTCGAAGAATGGCCGCCAGAAGCTTTAGAAAATTGGGGAAGATCTTCGACCCGACCCGGTACCGTCTGCACGACGACTGCGTTCAGTTCGCGCAAGCGCCGCAAGCCCTGCTGCTGGACGATCGTGTGCGCATCTATTTTTCCACCCGAGCGGTGGATAAAAGCAACGGCAAATATTTGAGCCGCATCGCCTTCGTCGAAGTCACCAAGGACCTGCGCGAGGTGATTCGCGTTTCGGAGCGGACGGTCATTCCCCTGGGCAAGCTCGGGTGCTTCGACGAACACGGAATATTTCCCATGAATGTCCTGCGCCACGGCGACGCCGTGCTCGGCTACACCTGCGGCTGGAGCCGCCGCGTTTCGGTGTCGGTGGATACGGCCATCGGCTTGGCTGTGAGCCGCGACGGCGGCCTCACCTTCGAGCGTCAGGGCGATGGTCCCGTCATGTCGGCATCGCTGCATGAGCCCTGTCTCGTGGGCGACGGATTCGTGAAGTTCATCGGCGGCAGATTTCACATGTGGTACATCTTTGGCACGGGCTGGAAAAAGTATGCGGCCGACGCGCAGCCGGATCGGACCTACAAGATCGGCCATGCCCACTCCCGCGACGGAATCACTTGGACCAAGGACGAGGCGCGGCAGATCATTGCCGACCGGCTGGGCGCGGCGGAGAGCCAGGCCCTGCCGACGGTGATCGGCATCGAGGGCAGGTTTCATATGTTCTTCTGCTATCGGCAGTCATTCGACTTCAGGAACAACAGTGCCCGGGGTTATCGAATCGGCCACGCCTTTTCGGACGACCTGGTGAACTGGACGCGCGACGATCAAAACCCCGCACTCGACGTCACTCCCGGCGAGTGGGATTCGCAGATGCAGTGTTACCCCCATGTGTTCGAATGCGAGGGCAAAGTCTATTTGCTTTATAACGGCAACGAGTTTGGGCGCAATGGCTTCGGCGCCGCGGTGTTGGAATGAAAACGGGAACGATTGAATACCGCGTGGATACGGCCAGCGCCGCGCAGGTGTCCCTGCACCTCGAGCAATGCGATGCGAACTTCGTTCCTGCTTTGAGCGGCCGCGTCGACGTGAACGCTTATGCGGCCAAGATTTGTGGCAACGCGGTTCGCTTCGAGGCCTGGTCGAACCACGTCCTGATCGGATTGTTGGCTGCCTATTGCAACGATGACGAGCGGCGTGTCGCCTTCATCACCAGCGTCAGCATCGTCGCGGACCGGACGGGCGAGGGGATCGCCACGCGGTTGCTGCGGCACTGCATCGACTATGTCAAGCTGCAGCGGATGCGGCGCATCAGCCTCGAAGTGGCGGGCGGCCATCGATCGGCCATCCAGCTTTATGAAAAATGCGGATTCACCGCGGGCGAGGCCCAGGGGTCCATGATCCTAATGCATCTCGACTTGGAGAAGGGCGCACATGACACCTAAGCGTGACTACGACCAAGAAAGCCGCGACAACCAGCAGCGCCGGTACGCCTATGAATTCGACTTCGATGTGATGCATCCGTTCATGATCCGGTCGTTCAAGCCCTTCTTCGCGGCCGGGAACGTGCTGGAACTCGGCAGCTTCAAAGGCGACTTCACTCGGCTTCTGCTGCCCCATTTTACCGATGTCACCTGCGTGGAAGCATCGGAATCCGCCCTGGCCGAAGCGCGCAAAAGGCTGCCGGGCAGCATACAGTTCGTCAATTCGACCTTCGAGGCGGCGGCTTTACCGCGGCGCTACGACCACATCGTCATGACTCATGTACTCGAGCACCTGGACGATCCCGTCGCGGTGCTGAAACGCGTCAACCGCGAGTGGCTGACGACGGCCGGCCGGCTCTTTCTCGCGTGCCCCAATGGCAATGCGCCTTCGCGGCAAATTGCGGTCAAGATGGGATTGATCAGCCATAACAGCGCCGTCACCGCGGCCGAGGCCGAGCACGGGCATCGCCGCACGTATACGCTCGACACTCTGGAGCGGGACGCGGTTGCCGCCGGCCTCAAAGTCACGCATCGAAGCGGCATTTTCTTCAAGGCCTTGGCGAACTTTCAATGGGACCGGCTGCTGCGAACCGACATCGTCTCCGGGGAGTATCTCGAAGGATGCTATCAACTGGGTCAGCAGTATCCGGATTTGTGCGCCAGTATTTTCCTGCTGTGCGAACGCGGCGCAGACAAGAGTTAAAAAGATTCCGGCGGGAGACCCTCGCACCAGCGCGTCCACATGTGCCGCAATGCCCGCTCCAGGCTTTCGGCAATGCGGTCGGGCCGGCGGGCCGGCGATCGTTGCCAGCGATTGCGCAGATCCCCGCGCACCTGCGCAAGCAAGGCGAGGTTCTTCGCCCAGTACACGCCCTTCGCCACAAAGTCCTCGGTGCTGCCGGCGATGAAGTCATCGAGTTCCAGCTGTCCGAGTATTGCGGCGCCTTGGCGCGCCGCCGGTGTCGGCCCGGCCACGGTCAGCGTGGGCACGCCCATCCACAGGGCGTGGACGGTCGTCGTGCCTCCGGTGTACGGATAGGCATCGAGACAGATATCCACCTGGTGATGCAGCCCGAGATAGGCCTGCATGCTGCAGCGGGGATGAAAGGTCAGCCGTTCGCGCACGATGCCCTGTGCCGCAAATTGATCGATCAAGGAGTTCTGGTGGCTGTCCTGCGGGATCCCCCCGATCAGCATGGTTGCGTCGGGCAGGGCTCGCAACAGCTCCGACCACAGTTTGATGGTGGCGGCATTCACCTTGTGCAAGCGGTTGAAACTGCCGAAACGAATCGAGCCCGCCGTGAGCGCCGGCAAGGCATTGACCGGCGGCGCCGAATCATACGGTTGGAAGGGGACATTGGCGGGCAGATACACCAGCTTTTCGGTGAAATATCGATCGAACTGTCCGGGAGGCAGAAAGTGTTTGTCGGCCAAATAGTAGTCCATGGAGCGCATTCCCGTAGTGCCCGGGTAGCCGATCCAACTGGCCTGAATCGGCGCCGGCTTGTGCGCAAAGGCGCGCAGCCGGTTCAGCGAGGTGTGTCCCGAGAGATCGATCAAGACGTCGATCCGCTCCTCCCTGATCTGGTTTGCCAATTGTTCGTCCGTGAGCCGCAGAACCGGACACCAATGCCGGAAGTAGCCGCGCAGCCGCCGCGTGACCTTGTCCTCGAAGTCCTTGTTGTAATAGGCGTGCAGCTCCACGTTTTGGGAATGCTGTAATTGCGCCACTACGGGCTCGATGAAGTTGGCGACCGAATGATTCCACAGGTCCCCCGATACGAACCCGACCTGAAGACGGCGCTTTGTATCGGGATCATTCGAGTGGCGAGTTTGGGAGACGCGCCGTCGCCCCTCCAAGTACTCGCCCGCACGGCAATGCTCGGCGAACAGCGCATCGCCGTCCACGCCGGGATTGCAGCTCATCGAAAACAGCAATCCGGTGTACAGCTTGTCGGTGGTCGCCGTCGTGGGGTGCCGTGAGGTCAGCGCGATGGCGCTGCGAAACAGCGCCTCCGCTTCGTCGGGCCGTCCCTGCAGCCAATGATTCTCGCCAAGGTCGTTGGCGGCCGGAATCGATTGGGGGTCGATTTGCACCGCACGCCGCAGGCAGATTTCCGCTTCCTCGAAGAGCGACACCTCGTTGAGCGCCGCACCCAGATTGCGCAACGCCTCCGCGTCCTGCGGCAGCAGCCGAACGGCCGTGCGCATCGCGGCCAGGGCTTCGTCCTGTTCTTGTTCTGCCCACAGCAGTGCGCCGTGCACTTTCCAGCCCAAGCCGCGCTCGGGGTAGCGTTCGGTCAGACTGCGCGCGAGCGTGCGTCCGTCGGCGAAGCGGCCTTGATTGATCACCGCCAGGAGCGCGTCCTCGTCGTCGCGGGCGCGCTGGGCCTCTCTGCGGCGCGACGCCCGCGTCGGTTGGCGTTCGACGCTTGGTTTGGGCGCGACGCTTGCCGCCAGTCTCCCAGCGAAGTCTTCGACCGCCTTGCCCGCAAGTCCATGCTGGCGGCCGAGCGCGAGCGTGGCCTTGGCTTCGTCCACATTTCCGGCCAGGAGCAGCGCTTCCAAATAACCCAGCCAGTAGTCGGGAATCTCCGGCTTGCCGTTCAGCGCGGCGAGAAGATGGGGCAGTCCCTGTGCCGGCCGCCCCGCATGCACGAGGAGCAATCCAAGGCAGTGGTTGGCGGCGGCGTGCGCCGGCTCCGCCTGCAAGATTGCGCGATAAATCTCCTCCGCCACATCCAATCCGCCGGCGATCTGCAGCTTCACGGCCTTGGCGCACAGCTCGTCGGCGGACGGCGTCGCGCCCGGCGCTTCGGACATGCTTGTCGACATGAGATTAGGTTAACACGCGAGGATCAGGCGCGGCATGGAGGCGATACCGCTCAAAGATGCAGGGTTGCTGCCGATAGACTGGTGCTGGGGTTCGAACGCGAGATATCCGTCCGCGTTACCGGTGTCAAATCGCGATGTTCAAAACTGTGACGTACGGCAAATAAATATCCGCCGCGCGGCAATTTTCCCCTCAAGAAGAAACCACCCCTTCCGATAACCCTTTTGGATGTGTCACCGGTCCGCCCGAAGTGGGTGAAGTGAACACAAGCAATAGGGCCTAAGACGGGCCGGTGGTTAAACCTTCAGGAGTTCAACATGTCATTAGTACTCGACACCAATATCAACTCGCTCAACGCGCAGAACAATCTGTCCAGCTCGCAAGCCCAGCTGTCGCAGGCCCTGCAGCGTCTCTCTTCCGGCTTGCGCATCAACAGCGCGGCGGACGACGCCGCCGGTCTCGCGATCAGCCAGCAGTTCACGACGCAGATCAACGGCACCAACCAGGCCGTGGCCAACGCCAATGACGCCGTTTCGGAAGCGCAAACGACCGCGGGCGCGCTCACGACCATCGTCAACAATCTGCAGAGCATTCGCACCCTGGCGGTCGAATCGGCCAACGGCTCGAACAGCGCCTCCGACCGTGCAGCTCTCAACAACCAAGTGCAGCAGCAAATTGCGGAAATCTCGCAGATTGCGCAGCAGACCACCTTCAACGGGCTGAACGTGCTCAACGGCAGCAGCGGGACCACCGTGTACCAAGTCGGCGCCGACGTCGGCAACACGATTGCGGTCAGTCTGCAGCAGGGTGTGGCCGCCAATCAGATTGGACAGTATTCCACGGCGCAGGGCGGCGTGGTCGGCACCAACGCCACCCCCGGAGTTGCCTTGACGGCGACGTCCACGGCAAAGATCAGCGACGGCGTCTCGACGGTCACCGTCGGTCCGACGGCCAACTTTGTCGGCGCCAATGCCACCTACCAGGGCGCGGGCTCGGCTTACGCAAAAGCCGCCGCCATCAACGGCGCGGGACTGCAGGGTCTCACGGCCAGCGCCGCGACCAGCGAAACGGATACGGCCGCGTTCAGCACCATCACGGGCGGCACTCTGACGGCTGCCACCTATAACCTGACCATCAACGGCCAGGTGATCTACGGCGGCAGCAACAACGTTGCCGGCACCACAGCGGGCACCGGGTTGTCCGGCAGCGCCGTGGCTTCGCAGATCAATCTGTACACGGGCACCACGGGCGTAACCGCCACAGTCGGCGTCTCCGGTGCGCTCACCTTGAGCAACTCGGACGGCACCGACATCAACGTCGTCCAGACTGTGACCGCAGGAACCGGCGGCGGCGCGGGCGGCATCGGCCTGACCACCATCGGCGCGACGGGCGCGGGCTACACGGCTCAGGGGCAGGTCACGCTGACCGATTCCAAGCCGGTGACCATCACCGACGTGGGTACGGCCGGCGGTACGGCGGCACTGGGATTCACCTCGGGCCAAGCCACAGGTCTTAGCCTGACGGGCGGCGCGGGTAGTGCGGCGGCGACCTTGGCCAATCAGAACGTGTTGACGGTGGCGGGTGCGAACAGCACGATCTCCTCCATCGACGCGGCTTTGACGACGGTCAGCGCTTTCCAAAGCCAGTTGGGCGCCATCCAGAATCGCTTTGCGGCGGCAGTCAGCAATTTGACCTCGACGGCTCAGAACCTGACCCAGTCGCGCAGCACGATTCAAGATGCGAACTTTGCCTCTGAAACGGCGAACCTGACTCAGGCTCAGGTGTTGGAACAGGCGGGCATCTCGGTGTTGGCACAGGCCAACCAGCAGCCCCAGCTGATCCTCAAGCTTTTGCAGTAACAGCCGATAGTTAAGGCTTAGCGGGAATAACCGCGGCTCGGGGCTCAACAGGCCCCGGGCCGCGGTCTTCGACGAGACGTAAGGTCCCAGTGGGAGAGTCCGGCAGTTTGGTACTAGCGATATAGGTGCAAGCATGGCGAGCGATGGACGGTCGGTAGCGATACCGGCGACGAGCCTCGTGCACGGAAGTCAGGCGCCAACGACAGTGACGGTTCATCCCGGCGGCAAAACGTTGCCGCAAAGCGGCAAAGTCGCGTCCGCGACGGCGGCCGCAGGGCCGGCAGCAGCCGGCAATTCAGAGCTGCAGAACCAGGTCACTCTGCTCAATAAGTTCCTCAATGACTCGGGCAAGCCCGACGAGTTTCGCGTCGATCCGGCGTCGAACGACAAGCTCATCCAACAGATCAATCCCGCCACCGGAGAAGTCGTCGGCGAATTTTCCGCCAGCGAATTTGCCGCTTTGGCGCGCAGCCTGGGGCTTTCAGGCGTTCTGGTCAACAAACGGGTTTGATTCGCGGCCGGGTTGGTACGCAGCTTGCTTAAGTATTGCTGCGGTTTGCCGATAGATCGAGCAACTTGATGCGGGACGCATGCCATGAGTTCAGTCATACCCTCCAGTAGTGCCTCCGGCTCCACGCCCAGTGCGGCCAGCGCCAGCGCGCTGATCACCTCCACCGGCATCGGCTCGGGCTTAAACATCAGCGGCATCGTCTCGGCGCTCACGTCGGCCTATGGTGCGGCGCAGACCAACGACCTGACGAACAGGCAGAATTCGCTGGACGCGCAAGTTTCGGCGTACGGGACTTTCACCAGCGCGCTCGATACTCTGAAATCCACGCTGCCTGCTCTCGAAGATGCCAGACAATTGGCGGGCTTCGCAGCCACCGTCGCCGACAACACCATTGCCTCGGCGACCACGAGCACCGACGCCGTTGCGGGCCAATACTCGCTGCTGGTGAACAACCTCGCCACGGCGGCGACTCTGACCTCAGGCCATTTCGCCAGTGCCGGGGCGACGGTGGGCACCGGGTCGTTGACCATTGCAGTGGGCGGCGCCTCCACGTCGATCAGCATCGACACGACCGACAACACGCTGTCCGGCATTGCCTCCGCGATCAATTCAGCGCCGAACAATCCCGGCGTCACCGCGAGCATCATTACGACGACCGACGGCGCCCGGCTGGTTCTCGCCGGCACCGCCACCGGCGCCGCCAACACCATCACGGTCACCCAGTCGGGCGGCGACGGCGGCCTGTCGACGCTGGTTACGGGTCTTACTCAGACCCAATCCGCCCAGGATGCGAGCTTCTCGATCAACGGGTTCCCCGCGACCAGCGCCAGCAACCAGGTGAGCAAGGCCATCACCGGCGTGACCATCAATCTACTGAAAGCGTCGGCCGCCAATACGCCGACCACGGTGTCGATCAGCCCGGATACGACGGCCGCGCAGACTTCGATCACCAAGTTCGTGACCGCGTTGAACGGAGTGTTGAGCAGCATCCAAACGCTGACCGGCTACGATCCTTCGACCCAAACCGCGGGGCCGCTGAACGGCAACGCGACGCTCGAATCGTTCCAAAATCAATTGCAAAACATCCTGGACAAGGTCAACTCCGGCAGCTCGGGCGGGGTGCAATCACTGACCGATCTCGGCATCACCGCCAACGTGAGCGGCACCTACGATACCAACAGCACGACTTTGGGCAATGCGCTGACCGCGAGCCTGACATCGATCGGCAACTTGCTGGGCGGCGGCAGCGGCATTGCGACCCAGCTCGATAATCTCGTCAACGGCTACACCAAGCCCGGCGGTTTGCTCGATACGATCAACCAAGGGCTGCAATCCAGCCTGAGCAGCGTAGCAAAGGAGCAGACGGCGCTGACCGCGCAATTGGCGACGTATTCCGCCACGCTAACCCAGGAATACAATGCGATGGATACGGCGGTCGCGGCGCTCAAGCAAACTCAGACCTATTTGACCGCCGAATTCAACCCGAATCAAAGCACCAGCTCCAGCAGCTCATCCGGCGGCAGTTTGAGCAGCGGCACCTTGGGCACATGACGCAGCCTATGTATTCTCGATCCGGAGCGGCCCAGTACCGTAGAGTCAACAATTACGGCCTCGTCGCCGACGCCAGTCCCGCAAGGCTGGTACAGATCATGTTCGAGCAAATCCTGGCGCAACTCGCCACGGCGCAGGGGTGCATGGAGCGCATCCAAAACAATCTGCCGCTCAACGAGGTCGTCGCCAAGGGCAAATCCCTGGGCAAGGCGATTCGGCTGATCAACCAGCTCGACAGCACTCTGGACATGGAGCGTGGCCGGGAAATCGCCACGAATTTGCATGCGCTGTATCTGTACATGCTCGACCGGCTCACCCTCGCGAATATCACGAACGACGGGCGCGTGGTGGCCGAGGTCGCCGATCTGGTGCGCAAGGTGAAGACCGGCTGGGATCCGCTCGTCGCGGACGGCCGATGACCGGCCCCGACTCCGATCCGCTGCTGGAGCGCGCGCTCGAGGTATCGCAGGAAGTGCTGGCGGCGGCCGATCAGGCCAACTTGCATTCCGTGGCGGTTCTCGACGCGGAGCGTCTGCGGCTGCTACAGTCCCTACGTCTGAGGCGAGAAACCTTGAGCTCGAACGATCGCGCCGTGCTCGGGCAAATCGCGGAATTGAACGATCGGGCGATCGGCTTGATGGAGCATCATCGGCGCAGCAAGGCTCGGGAATTGGACATGGCCGCGGTGGGCCGCCGGGCGGTCGTTGCGTATTCGAACACCCGGCAGCACCGTTAGGGCCTCGGGGCCCCAAGTGCCGGATCGCGGCGCCGACGAACATTCGAGTTTTCCTGGCGAGGAGCCATGCCTGAGCCATTTCTCGGCGACGGTCTGATTTTCGAAGAGGCCCTACCGGTGGTCTGGACGGCGGGTCCCCTTGCGGAAGGCATGGTGCTCGCGCGCCTGAACGCGGACAACCAGCAGCTGCTCGGTGCCGAAGCCTCGCTGGACGAAGTGCGGGTGCACGAAACCCTCAAGGACGAATCCCCGGCGTTGGTGCACGAGCTGCAGCGTTTGGAATTCAAGATGAATATCCTGCTGCGTTTGACCGCCGATCTCGCCATGCGCCACAGCGCGCTACCGCCGCCGCAGCGCGTGCGGCTCTCGTCGCGCGCGCTGGAATGGTTCGGCGAAGAGACGCTCAGCGTCGGCAGTACCGGATTGCTGGCTCTGTATGTCAATCCGGCCCTGCCGCAGTCGATGAAAATTCCCTGCATCGTCGCCGGCGAGCGAATGCAGGACAACAAGCGCGCCGCACAGCTGCGCTTTCGCGGCTTGAGCGATGCCGTGGTCGAGCTGCTCGAGAAACTCATTTTTCGGCATCATCGACGCTTGGTCGCCGGCGCCCGGCTGGCGGCGCATTGACCTCGCTATAGCAAATCCTTGCAGTGATTATTGAGAGATCCCCCTACGCTCATTACGGGGATTTGCCAACTGCTTTTCTCTCAAGTTCATCAGTTAGTATGTGCCCCGACGCGACATTGATTGAGGGATGTCAAAGGGTTACATAATAAGGTTAAGACGGAACCCGAGATTTGTGGACTGCGTCACAGTTTTCACCGGGAAGGAGCCCCGAATAGTGACAGATTCGAAAGTTATTGTGATCGAACCCTCGGATTCGGAGGCGCGCAGCCTGCAAACGCTGCTGCGTTTTCTGGATCTGGAGCCCGTCCGTGTCCGCGATTTGACCGAACTGCGCCAATCGCCGCATAGCGGATCGCGCGATTGCCTCGCCGTCATCGTCGGCAAGGACACGGTTGCCGCTCTCGGCCCCGAGCTCGTGGCACAGCTACGCGCCATGCCGCAGCCGCTGCCTGTGATCTATTTGAGCAACGACGGATTGCCGAAAATCGCCGAGACCAGCGGCGACCTGGCGTGGTTCCATCTGGACCTGCCCGTCAAGCAACGCCGCCTGTCGGCTGTTTTGAACCAGGCGCAGAACGTGCGCTCCGGGCACCCGACCCAGCCTGGAACCCATCACTTTCGTCCCAGCGGCACTTCACGCCCGATGCGCGATGTGCATCGGCTCATCGAGCAGGTCGCGCCGTTCGATACCAATGTGCTGATACTCGGCGAGTCCGGTACCGGCAAGGAGATGGTGGCGCGCCACATTCACGAGCTGTCGGGCCGGGAGGGACATCCGTTCGTGCCGGTGAATTGCGGTGCGATTCCCGCCGACCTTCTGGAAAGCGAACTATTCGGCCACGAAAAGGGCGCGTTTACAGGCGCATTGTCCACGCGCCTCGGCCGCTTCGAGTTTGCCGAAGGCGGCACCCTGTTTCTCGATGAAATCGGCGACATGTCGCTGCAAATGCAGGTCAAGCTGCTGCGCGTCCTGCAGGAGCGCAGTTTCGAGCGCGTCGGCAGCAACCGGACCATCCGCTGCAATGTGCGCATCATCGCGGCGACGCACCGCGACTTGGATGCCGCCATCGGCGCCGGACGCTTCCGCGAGGATCTGTATTACCGTCTGAACGTGTTTCCCGTGCAGATGCCGCCTCTGCGCGAGCGGCTCGAGGATCTGCCGGTGCTGATCGATCACCTGGTGCAGCGCCAGGCGCAAACCGCCGGCCGCCGCATTCGCCTGGACAAGGAAGCGATGAACTGTCTGGCGCGCAATCCCTGGCCGGGCAATGTGCGCGAGCTGGCGAATCTCCTGGAGCGCCTCGCCATTCTATTTCCGGAGCAGACCGTCACGGCGGCCGATTTGCCGGAGCGCTACCGCAGCACGGGAACGACAGCGTGGTTCGGGAGCGGCTTGGCGCTCGTACCGCCGGCGCGGCAGGTGAACAAGCTCGCGAGCGCCCCGCCCTTGCTGCTCGAGGAATTGCTCGAGACCGGGGAGCCGCCCTGCGCCGACGCGGATGCCGAGGACCCGGATGCGGCGGACGCGGATGCGGAGGACGCGGATGCGGAGGAAGCGGTGTTCGGCGCGACGGCCCAGATCTTAGGCCTCGAGCTGCCGCGCGGGGGCATGGACTTGAAGGATCACTTGTCAGCCATTGAAGTCGGACTGATTCGCAAGGCGCTCGAGGAAGCCGACGGCACCGTCGCCGAAGCGGCGCGGCTGCTGCGCATGCGGCGTACCACGCTGGTCGAGAAGCTGCGCAAGTACCGTCTCTCCGCCTGACAAAATATTGACGCCGCCCGCGGCGGACTTTTTTGGGACGCTCTGGATTTCGATGTAACTGGTTGATCGGAAGAGCAAATACCGCCAAGGCACAGAAGTTGCTTTCTTCTTCCGGCATGGCAGCCAACAAACTCGAGCTGATCGAAAGCCGACGCACCGAATTGCAGGCGGCGTTTCTCGCCTTCGGTTCGGTGTCGGAACAACTCACCGACGCCTTCGACTCCCTGCGTACTCAGGTCGCACAACTGCGCGTCGAACTGGGCGAGGCCCACGCCGGCAAGGAGCATCTGGCCGCCCGCCTATCGGCGCTGGTCAAGGGTCTGCCCGGGGGCGTGCTGGTGCTCGATTTCGGCGGCGAGATTCAGGAATGCAACCCGGCCGCGCGCGAATTGCTGGGCGAACCACTGCTCGCGCAATCCTTCACGGCGGTGATGGAGCGTGCGGCGGCGTCCAACGGCGCCGCCGGCGAGCACACCGAGCTGCGCAGCGGCCGCTTCGTCAATATTTCGCGGCGCGAATTGCAGAGCGGCGGCGAAGTGGTATTGCTCACGGATGTGACCGAATCCCATCTCATGCAGGTGTTCTTGACGCGCCAGCAGCGGCTGCTGACGCTGGGCGAACTGGCGGCGGGGCTGGCTCATCAGATCCGCACACCGCTGGCGGCTGCGCTGCTCTACGCCAGCCAAATGACGCTGCCCGGGCGCAACTCGGAGGATCTGGCGCGCTGCGCGGAGAGAACGGCCGGCAGCCTGAGGCAGCTCGACAAGCTGGTGAACGACATGCTGGCGTTCGCGCATGGCGGCGCGGCGCGCGAAGTGGTGAGCGTGAGCGCATTGCTGGAGCAGGTGGCGCAGTGGCTGCGGCCGGCGCTGCGCCGCGGAATTCGCCTCACCATCCGCACTCAGGCGCCGGATCTCAAGGTGCGCGCGAACGCGCCGTCGCTGGTGTCCGCGGTGCTGAATCTGGCCACCAACGCGTTGCAGGCGGCGGCGGCCGATCTCGACTTGGAGCTGCTGGCGCGCCGCGCCGCGGACGGCCGCGCGCAAATCGTCGTGAGCGACAACGGCCCCGGCGTTCCCGCGCATCTTCGCGAGCGGATCTTCGAGCCGTTTTTCACCACCCGGGCGCGCGGCAACGGCATCGGGCTCGCGATCGTCAAATCCGTGGTCGAGGCGCATCAGGGCAGGGTCACCTTGGCTGACAGCGTCGAGGGTGCCGCCACAGGCGCCACGTTCATTATCGATTTACCCGCAGAGGAACGCGCATGAGCAAGCTGAATGAATCGGTTCTGGTGGTCGAAGACGACGCCGCGCTGCGCGAGGCCTTGGTCGACACGCTGCGGGCCGCCGGTCTGTCGGCCCTCGCCGCGCCCGACGCGCCCGGCGCGCTGCAGCTGCTGCAGAGCGAGGAGATTGCCCTGGTGATCTCGGACGTGCAAATGCCCGGCCCGAATGGCTACCAGCTGCTGTCGTCGATCAAACGGCTGCGGCCGGACCTGCCGGTGGTATTGATGACCGCGTACGGCACCGTCGCGCAGGCGGTGGCGGCCATGCGCGAGGGAGCGACGGATTACATCGTCAAACCATTCGATGCGCAGGCCCTGATCGAAATGGCGCAGCGTCAATTGGCGCAGCGGGTCGTGCCGAACGAACTCGTCGCGGTGGATCCGGAGTCGAGGCGGCTGGTCTGCCTGGCGCGCAAGATCGCGGAAAACGACGCCACGGTGCTCATCACCGGCGAGAGCGGCACGGGCAAGGAGGTCTATGCGCGTTTCATCCGCGATCATTCGATGCGCGCCACCGCGCCCTACGTCACGATCAATTGCGCCGCGATCCCCGAGAACATGCTCGAGGCCACGCTGTTCGGCTACGAGAAGGGCGCCTTCACCGGCGCACTCGCGGCGCACGCCGGCAAATTCGAGCAGGCACAGGGCGGCACCTTGTTGCTGGACGAGATTTCCGAAATGGACTTGGGATTGCAGGCGAAGATCCTGCGTGTGCTGCAGGAGCGCGAGGTCGAGCGCCTGGGCAGCAGCCGCACGATCAGCCTCGATGTGCGCCTCATCGCGACCTCGAATCGCGACTTGCCCGAGGAAGTGCGCGCCGCGCGCTTTCGCGCCGATCTTTACTACCGGCTCAATGTGATGTCCCTGAAGCTGCCCGCGCTGCGCGAGCGCCGCGGCGACATCCTGCCGCTGGCGCGCCGCGCCATGCAGGCCTGCGCGCGCGGCGGACAGGCCGCCTTGAGCTTGAGCGCGGAGGCCGAGCGCAAGCTGCTGCAGCACGACTGGCCAGGCAATGCGCGCGAGCTGACCAACATCGTGCAGCGTGCAGCGTGGCTCGCCTCGGGCGGAATCATCCACGCGGCGGATCTGGATACGGGCGCGGCCACGCAAGCCGCCGGTTCCGCGGCGGACCGTCCTTTGACGGCGGGCGAGCGGTGCGAGCCGCCGATTCGCGCGCAGGAAGCCGGATTGGATCACGACCTGAAGGAACGCGAGCGCGAATTGATACTGGCGACACTGCGCGTGACGGGAGGCAGCCGCAAACTGACCGCCGAACGCCTCGGGATAAGCCCGCGCACGCTGCGCCACAAGCTGCAGCAGTTCAAGGCCGCAGGCGTGAGCGTGCCGCGTCTGCACGATCAACAAGTCATGGCGGTTTGAACATGAGCAGCATGCAAATTCAGCAGGTATTGGCCGAAATGCGCTCGCTGCAGGCCAGAGCGTCGGGCGTCGCCGAACCTGCCGTGTCCGCGCAGCCTTCGGATTTCGCCAATCTGATGAAGAATTCCGTCGATCGCGTCGCCACCATGCAAAACCAGGCGACTGCGCTCGCGAATGCCTATGAAGCAGGCGACAAAAGCGTCGATCTGACCAAGGTGATGCTGGAAGTGCAAAAAGCGGGACTGGCGTTTCATGCCATGACCGAAGTGCGCAACAAGCTCATCGACGCCTACACCCAAGTGATGAACATGTCGGTCTGATCGACCGCGAGGCTTAACTCATGGCTGACATCGTACCCACCCCGCCGCGCGGCCTGCTCGAAGCGGTTCCTGGTCTAAAGCAAGCAGGGTTGCTCGCGGGCGTCGCCGCCGCGGTCGCCGCCGCGATTTGGCTGGTGCTGTGGTCGCAGGGGCAAAACTACACGGTGTTGTACGGGCAGCTGTCGGAGCGGGAGAGCGGCCAAGTCATGGACGCGCTGACGGCGGCCGGAATCGAATTCAAGCTCAATCCGTCCGGTGCGGTGTCCGTGCCGGAATCCAAGGTGCAGGTGGCGCGAATTCGCCTGGCAAGCCAGGGCCTGCCGCAAAGCGACTCCATGGGCATCGAGATGATTCAAAAGGAATCCGCGCTCGGCTCCAGCTCCCTGATGGAAACCGCGCGCTACCAATCCGTGCTCGAGACCGAATTGGCGCGCACCATCGTCAAGGTGCAAGGCGTGCAGAGTGCGCGCGTCCACTTGGCGCTGCCGAAACCCACGGTATTCTTGCGCGACGCCCGCAAGGCCACCGCGTCCGTGATGCTGCAGCTGTATCCCGGCAGGCGCCTCGAGCCGGGCCAGGTCGCGGCGATCGTGCACCTGGTCGCCTCGAGCGTGCCGGAATTGGCGGCGAGCGACGTGACGCTGGTGGATCAGGCGGGAACCCTGCTCAATTCCCCCGACGAGAACGCCGAGCAGGCGGCAAGCACCCGTCAATTCGAACATACGCGCAAGCTCGAGGAGAGCTATCAGCGGCGCATCATCGAGCTGCTGGAACCCATGATCGGGCCGGGGCGGGTGCGCGCAACCGTCACCGCGGACATGGACTTCACCGTCACGGAGGAAACACACGAGAACTACGATCCGCAGAAGACGGCGGTGCGCAGCGAACAAACCAGCAACGAGCAGCGCCGCGGCGGCGACGGCAACGAGGGCATTCCGGGAGCGCTCTCCAACCAACCGCCGGGCACCTCCGGCGCGCCGAACATCCCCGGCGCCGCCACGCCGGGGAATCCCGCGCCCGCGGGCGCACCCGGCGCCGCGCAAACGACGGCCGCCGGCGGCGAACCCAGCTCGAGCGCACAGCGCAGCACACGCAACTTCGAAGTCGACCGCACGCTGTCGTATGTGAAGCAGCCCGTGGGCGTGTTGAAACGCCTCAATGTCGGCGTGGTGCTCGACGATTGGCAGAAAGTGGACGCGGACGGAAAGGTCACCTCGACGCCCTTGAGCGACACCGACATCAAGCGCTTCTCGCAACTGGTGCGCGAATCCATCGGGCTGAAGGAAGACCGCGGCGATCAATTGAACGTGCTCAACCAAGCATTCAAGGGCAGCGCGCCGATCGGCCCCGTGGACGGACCGCCGCTGTGGGAGACGCCCTGGATCACGCAGCTGGCGAAACAAATCGTGGGCGCCGCGCTGGTCCTGGTGGTGGCATTCTTGGTGCTGCGGCCGTTGATGAAATCCCTGACCAGGGCGCCGGCCCGCCTCACCGCCGCGAGCGGCGATACCGGCGATCTGGAAGGCGATCGCGTGAGCATTTCGGGCCAGGCCGGCAAGGCCATCAAACTCGCGCCCAGCTTTGAGCAGCAGATCGCGGCCGCGCGAACTCTGGTGGGCCAGGATCCGAGGCGTGCAGCACAGGTCGTGAAGGACTGGGTCTCCGCGGATGGCTGACAAATCCGACGAACTTGCCGGTACCCAGCGCGCCGCCATCCTGCTCATGAGCCTGGGCGAGCAGGATGCCGCCAACGTGCTCAAGCAGCTCGATGCGCGCGAAGTCCAGAAGCTGGGAATCGCGATGGCCGAGCTGAAGGAGGTTTCGCGCGAGCAGATGACCGCCGTACTCGACAAGTTCATCGGCGTGGCCGACTCGAGGGCGAACATCGCCGGCGGCTCCCAGGACTACGTGCGGCGCGTGCTGACTCAGGCTGTCGGCAAGCAAAAGACCGATATGCTGCTCGATCGAGTGACGGCCGGCCATACCGGCCAAGGCATCGAGTCGCTCAAGTGGATGGAGTCGAAGGCCGTCGCGCAAATCATCAGCGGAGAACACCCGCAAATCGCCGCCATCGTGCTCTCGCATCTCGAGCCGGAGCAGTCGGCCACCATCCTGCCGCTGCTGCCGGAGGACCTTCGGACCGAAGTCCTGATGCGCATCGCCACCTTGAACGAAGTCCCGCAATCCGCCTTGACGGAACTCGATCAATTGGTCGAGAAGCAAGCCAACGCCGCACCCCCCGCCGCGCTGCGGCGCATCGGCGGCGCGCGCACGGTGGCCAACATCTTGAACGCCATGGAGCGCGACAAGAGCGGCGAAGAACTCGGCAAAATCGAGAAATCCGACGGCGAGATGCATCAGAAGATCAAAGAGCTGCTGTTCATCTTCGACAATCTGTTGGATGTGGACGATCGCGGCATTCAGGCGCTGCTGCGCGAAGTCGGCTCCGATACGCTGGCGGTGGCTTTGCGCGGCGCCGAACCCGAGGTGCAGGAGAAGATCCTGAAGAACATGTCGAAACGTGCCGCGGAAATACTCAAGGACGACATGGAAGCGCGCGGTCCGGTGAAGCTCACGGATGTCGAGGCGGCGCAGAAGGAGATCGTGGTCATCGCACAGCGCCTGGCCGAGGAAGGCAGCATCAGTCTCGGCGGCAAGGGCGGCAGCGATTTTGTCTGACGCCAAAGCCAAATCAGCCGCAGCCGCCGCCAAATCAGCCGCGGCCGGCGCCCAGCTGTGGACCGCTCCCGACATGGGGAGCCCTCCTGCCGCGCAGAAAATGGCCACCGTCGGCGGCCTCGCCGACTTGCAGGCCGAGGCGCACAAAGAAGCCTTCGAACAGGGGCTGGCCGAAGGGCGCGAGGCCGGACGCGCGGAAGTGCGCGCGCAGGTGGAACGATTGGCCGGAATGTTCTACGACCTGGCCAAGCCGTTCGAAGTGCTGGATGCCGAGGTGGAGCGCGAGCTTCTGACCCTGGCCATGGCCCTGGCGCGGCAAATCGTGCGCCGCGAGCTCAAGACCGATCCCACGCAAATCATCGGCATCATTCGCGAGGCGATTGCGGCCCTGCCGGTCGCTGCGCGCGAGGTGCGCGTGCATTTGCATCCGGAAGATGCCGCGGTCATGCGCGAGCACCTGTCACCCACGGAAAGCGAGCGGGCGTGGGCCATCGTCGAAGATCCGGTGATGGCGCGCGGCGGGTGTCAAATCACCACCGCCACGTCGCGTATCGATGCCCGGCTCGAGACCCGGCTGGGCGCCATCTTGAGCGAGTTGCTGGGCACCGAGCGTCACGCCGCCGGAGCGCGCGGGTGAGTGCCTTAGCCAAGGAGCGGCCGCGCCCCAAGCAATGGGCGCAAGCGCTGGCTCGAGCGACCGGCCGCATGGCCAATGCCGCCGAGATCGTGGTCGAAGGCACGCTGAATCGCATGGTCGGCATGACGCTCGAGGCCGTCGGCTGCGAGGCCGCCGTCGGCGGCCGATGCTTGGTTGATACCGCCGAAGGCAAGCAGATCGAAGCGGAAGTGGTCGGATTCTCGGGCGATAAATTGTTCCTGATGCCCACCGGCGACATCCGCGGCGTGATGCCGGGCGCGCGAGTCATACCCACGCACAGCGAGTCGTCGGCTGCCGTGGGCGACGAGTTGCTGGGAAGGGTGCTCGACGGCGCCGGACGGCCCCTCGACGGCTTCGGCGAACTCAAGTGCACGGATCGCGTGTCGCTCACCGGCGAACCATTGAATCCTCTCATGCGGCGCGCGATTCGCGATCCGCTCGATGTGGGTGTGCGATCGATCAACGCGCTGCTCGCAGTCGGCGGCGGCCAGCGCATCGGCTTGTTCGCGGGTTCGGGCGTGGGCAAGTCCGTGCTGCTCGGCATGATGACACGCTATACCAAGGCCGACGTCACCGTGGTCGGATTGATCGGCGAGCGCGGCCGCGAAGTGCAGGACTTCGTCAGCAACACCCTGGGACCGGATGGCATGCGGCGCGCCGTGGTCGTCGCCACGCCGGCCGACAACCCGCCCCTCATGCGCCTGCACGGCGCATGGCTGGCCACCGCGATCGCGGAATATTTCCGCGATCGCGGCCTGAAAGTATTGCTGCTGCTCGATTCATTGACGCGCTTCGCGCAGGCGCAGCGCGAGATCGCGCTCGCCATCGGCGAGCCGCCGGCGACCAAAGGGTATCCGCCGTCGGTATTCGCGCGTCTGCCGCAGCTGGTGGAGCGCGCCGGCAACAGCGACCGGGGAGTCGGCTCGATCACCGCGTTCTATACGGTGCTGGTCGAGGGCGACGATCAGAACGATCCGATCGCCGACGCGGCGCGGGCCATTCTAGACGGACATATCGTGCTGTCGCGCCGGCTGGCGGAGAACGGATTGTACCCGGCCATCGACGTGGAGGCCTCCATCAGCCGCGCCATGCATCAGATCGCGACGCGCGAGCAGCTGGATCTCGCGAATCGCTTCAAGCAGGTGTACTCGACCTACCAGCAAAACCGCGACCTCATCACAGTGGGCGCCTACCGGCGCGGCGCCGATGCCCGCGTGGATCTGGCGGTGGAGCAATGGCCCAAAATGCTCGAATTCCTGCGTCAAGACATGTACGAACCGGTGGGAATCGAGCGCAGTTACGCAGACCTTCGGCAACTCGTGACGCAGTTCTCGGCGCCGCCGCCGGCAACCGGCCGATAGTGGCGGGGTTGCGCTCGCGAGATCACCCAAGACAGGCTTTTAGCCCATGAGAAAATCGAAAAGATTCGAACCGATCGAGGAAATCGCCACCACGTCCGCCAAGGATTTGGCCCGTGCAATGGGAGAAGCCGGCCGCAAGGTGACCGAAATCGAACGCCAGCTCGAGCAGCTCCAATCCTATCGCGACGAATACGCGCGCAATTCCCCGCAAGCAGCCGGGGCGATCGACGCGGTCAAATTGCAGAACTACCGCACCTTTCTGGATCGCCTGGGCGAAGCGTTGCGCCTGCACTTGAAGAACCTCGACGCTGCGCGGGCGGAGTACGAAAGACGGCGTGCGCTGTGGAGCGAAAAGCGCATCGAGGCCGAATCTTTGAGCCGGGTGGTGGAGCGCTTCCGCAAGGAAGAACAGCATGCCGCGGATCGGCGCGAGCAGCGTGAAGGCGACGACGCGGCCATGCGCCTATCGCTCGCCGCCCACGGCGAGGCCGGCAGCCGCTGAGCTCGGCAGCCGCTGAGGCCGGGCCGCACTTCCACGCCTATGGCTGGGAGGTACGGCCGCCGGGTTCCCACAGCTCTATCGGATTTCCATCCGGATCATGCAAGCGCGCAAAGCGCCCGTTGGGATACACCTGGGTATCCACATCGACCGCAATACTTGAAGCTCGCAGCTGCGCAACCATCGCATCGAGGCTGCGGACGCGGAAGTTCACCATCCACGCCTGCTGCGGCGCTCCGAAGTATTTGGTATCCATGGGAAAGGGCGCGAACACCGTCGGGCCTGCGGCCTGGTTCCACACCGGTTTGTCGTAGTCGGTCGGCGTGGGGTCGATCCCTAGATGGCGCTCGTACCATTCGGCCAGCGTCTTTGGATCGCGGCTTCGAAAGAACAGCCCGCCGATGCCCTGTACCCGTTCCTTGGGAGGATTCATGCCGGGACTCGGCGCTTCGGGCTCGGCGACGCGGGAAGCGCCAAAGGCTGCGAGGGTTGAGGCGCCGAGCAGCAGTGATCTGCGATCCATGGTCATTCGTCTCCTTCGAGTTATCGCCTGGCCGTGTATATTGTACTGCGCCGCATGTGTGCAGAGCGAGGACCGAACGTGGTGGGGGCGAGTATCTGGGTCGACGCGGATGCCTGTCCGAACGTCATCAAAGAAATTCTGTTTCGAGCGGCGGAGCGCACCGGAGTGTCCGTGACGCTGATTGCAAACCAGTCCTTGCAGATTCCGCGAATCCCGAGCTTACGGGCAGTCCAGGTATCCGCCGGTTTCGATGTGGCCGATGGTGAAATCGTCAAGCGGGTGGCCGCGGGCGACCTGGTCATTACCGCGGATATTCCGCTTGCCGCGGAGGTCATTGCGAAAGGGGGCGAGGCGCTCAACCCGCGCGGCGAGCGCTATTCGCCGGATACCATCCGCGGAATTCTAGGCATGCGCGATTTTATGGACACCATGCGCTCCAGCGGCAACGTGGGCGGCGGCCCGCCGCCGCTCACGCAGGCGAATCGCAATGCATTCGCGGGACATCTCGATGCATGGCTGGCACGGCGAGGCGGCTAGTGGACCGTGAGTCTCAGGAATCCGAGCCGCGCGAATCCGTGGTGGTGCCATACGGCGACCTGGCGGCGGACTTGCTGCGCGCGGTCGTCGAATCCTTCGTGCTGCGCGAGGGAACGGATTATGGGGAAAGGGAACTTTCGCTGGAGGACAAGGTGGCGCACGTCATCACCCAGCTCAAACGCGGCGAAGCCCGGATCGTGTTCGACCCCGAGTCGGAGAGCGTAAGCATCGTCAAATGATCTCCAGGTTATCGATCAGCCGCGTGCCGCCGAGACGGGCCGCGGCCAGGGCGACCAAGGGCTCGGCGGCCGACGAGCCGCCGGCTGTCGGCTTACTCGTCGCCGGCTCGAGCAGATCGCTCTGCCGCCGTATCGCCACATAGTCCGGTTGCCAGCCTCTTGCGATGAGAAATTCGTGCGCTTCGCGCTCCAGCGCCGGCCAGTCGGTGCGGCCGGATTTCGCCGCCATGACCAGCGCGCTCAATGCCGCATGCAGTTGCGCCGCCTCGACGCGCTGCGAGTCGCTCAAGTATCCATTGCGGGATGACAGCGCGAGTCCGCTGGTTTCGCGCACCGTTTCCGCCGCCAGGATCTCGACCGGCAGCGCCAGCTGCCGCACCATGGCGCGGACCACCAAGAGTTGCTGATAGTCCTTCTTCCCGAACACCGCGACGCCGGGCTGCACCATGTTGAAGAGCTTCAGCACCACCGTGCAGACGCCCGCGAAGAATCCCGGCCGCACTTTGCCCTCGAGGATGCCGGCGAGCTCCGGCGGCGGCTGCACGCTGTACGCTTGAGGCTCCGGATAGATCTCCGTGTCGGCCGGCGCAAACACGATGTCGCAGCCGCCGCCGGCCAGCAGCTCGCAATCGCGCTCGAATGTGCGCGGATACTTTGCGAAATCCTCGTGCGGCGCGAACTGCAGCCGGTTGACGAATATGCTCGCCACCACCAGGCCGCCGCGCTCTCGCGCCATGCGCACCAGCGACAAATGACCCGCATGCAGGTTGCCCATGGTGGGCACCAGCACGATCTTGGGCGCCGGCGTCAGAGCGGCGCGCAACTCGGCAATCGTCTGGATTGTCCGCACGTTCAAATCCGATCAGAAGCCGTGAATCGCGTCGTCCGGAAATCGGCCGCCTTTCACTTCGGTGACATACTTGTGCGCGGCAAGTTCGATGCTGGCGCTGCCGTCCAAAAAATTGCGTACGAACTTGAGCGGCTCGCCGCCCGTCAATCCGAGCATATCGTGCAGCACCAGAACCTGGCCGCTGCAACCGGCGCCGGCGCCGATGCCGATGGTCGGTATCGGCAGCGCCTGCGTCAATTCGCGCGCGACCACGGACGGCACCAGCTCCAACACCAGGAGTTCCGCGCCCGCGGCGGCGAGTTCTGCGGCGTGCCGCCGCAAAACTTGCGCCGCGGCCGCATCGCGCCCCTGCACCCGATAGCCGCCGAGCGCGTGCACCGACTGGGGAGTGAAGCCCAAGTGGGCGCAGACGGGGACGCCGCGGTCCACGAGGAAGCGCACGATGGGCGCGGTCCAACCGCCGCCCTCGAGTTTCACCATCTGCGCGCCCTGCTGCATCAACAGGGCGGCGTGGCGCATGGCCGATTCGGCCGACTCCTGATAGCTGCCGAAGGGCATGTCGGCGATGATCCAGGCCGTCGGGTTGGCCCTCGCCACACATCCCGTGTGGTAGGCCATATCCTCCATGGTGACTGCGAGCGTGCTCGGGCGCCCCTGCAACACGTTGCCGAGCGAATCTCCCACCAGAAGAGAGTCGACGCCGGCGCTATCCAAAACGCGCGCGAATGAGGCGTCATAGCAGGTCAGCATGGCGATCTTTTCGCCCGCTGCGTACATTTCACGCAGGCGCTGCAGAGTGACGGGTTTTCGGTTACTCATGCCGCTTCTGCTCCCGAATCCAGCTCATGGTGCGGGAGTCCAAGAGGTCGAGAGGCAGGACGCCGCCGCTCAGCATCTCGTCGTGGAACTTGCGGATGTCGAATTTTGCGCCCAGTTCTTTTTCGGCGCGGGCGCGAAGTTCGCGGAACTTGAGCTGGCCGAGCTTATAAGAGAGGGCCTGCGCCGGCCAGGCGATGTAGCGATCCGTTTCGGCTTGGATGGTGGGTTCGTCGACGGCGCCGGATTGGCGGAAAAAGGCGACCACCTGATCGCGGCTCCATGCTTCCGAATGCAGTCCGGTGTCGACCACCAGACGAACCGCGCGAAACAATTCGCTGGAGAGCCGGCCGTAGTCACTGACCGGGTCTTGATAGAACCCAACCTCCTTACCCAACTGTTCGGCGTACAGCGCCCAACCCTCGATGTATCCGGAGTTCTGGGAATGCCGGCGAAACTGCGGCAGTCCGGCGAGCTGCTGCGCCACCGAGAGCTGCATGTGATGCCCGGGGATGCCCTCGTGATAAGCCGTGGCCTCGTCATCGATGAGCGAGCGCTGCGCGAAATTGGCGACGGCCACGACGATGCGGCCGGGACGTTTGCCGTCGGGGGTGCCGGTTTGATAGTGCGTGGCGTTGGCCGCCTGGAAATCCGGCATGGCCTCGACGGTGACCGGCGAGCCGGGAATGACGGTGAACAAGTCGGGCAGCTTGGGCTGCATTTGCGCCACGTAGCGGCGGAATTCATCGACGATCTGTTCGGCGGACGCCGGCTTGTACTTGGGGTTGGTCTCGAGCGATTCGCGGAACGACTTGAGATCCGCGAAGCCCTGCTTGCGCGCAATGCCGAGCATATCGGCCTGAATGCGCTCGATTTCGCGCAAGCCGATCCGATGGATCTCAGCGGGTGTGAGGGTGCTGACGGTGGTGCGGCTGCGAATGTCGTTCAGATAGCGGTTCTTGCCGCCGGGCAGCGAGGCCACGCTCGGCGCAGCACGTCCGTGAGGCGCGTAATCGGCGGCGATGAAAGCGGCGAAGGATTTGTAGGCGGGAAGCACCTCGTTGACGACGGCATCCGTGATCCCTTGGGTCAGGCGCTGCTGATCTTCCGCGGAAATGCCGGCTGGAAATTTTCTCGTCGGCCGCAGGAAGGGGTCGGCATCAACGACGCCCTGACATTGAGCGGGGATCTTCTCGAGCAGAAAGCGCACCGGCATCAGATTGTCGCGCAACCCTGAGCGCAGGACCTCTTCGGTCTGGCTGAAGACGCGCGGAATCTGATGCAGCCGGGAGATGTAGTCCTCGTACTGCTTTACCGAGTCGAAGGGGACGGCGAGCGGCAGATCCGCCATCTTAAGGTGCGGGCCGTCCATCTGGTTGACCGGCATCTCGAATTCCTTGAAGGCATAATTTTCGATGCGCTGCTTGAGCGTGCTGCGCAAAACCTCGTGGGATAGAGTGTCCTGCTCGGAGAAGCCGGCGGTCGGAATCGCCTCCAGGCGCGCGAGAAATCCCTGATCTCGGGCGTGCTGACTGTCGATCGCCGCGAGGGAGTATTCGTCCAGCCGGTCGTTGTAGCGATAGTCTCCGTAGGACGTCGCCCGTTCGGGGTGAGCCTGCAGTTCGGATTGATAATATTCCTCGAACAGCTCGTTTTGAGCCGTAGCCCGCGCTTCGACAGCTGTAGCCCGCGCTTCGACAGCGGTCGCGCCAGCGTCAAGAGGCAGGACGGCGCCGACGGAGAAACCGCCGACGGCAAGGAGCAGGGAGAGGGCCTTGTTGCGCATCCCCCGAACGTTAGCATAATCGGGGAAATGGACAATCGCCGGCGCTGGTAAGCTTGGGGGTGGGATCCTCGAGGCTCGCCGATCGGGCGGTAATGATGACATTCAAAACGTGGCTGTTGTTCCTGGTGATGGAAACGTCGCTGTCGCTGTCGCCGGGACCGGCGGTGTTTTATGTCGTGTCGCAAGGCGTGCGCGGCGCGGTGCGGCGTTCGCTGCCGGCCGCGGCCGGCATTATCAGTGCGAACGCCATCTATTTCGCTCTCTCGGCCACCAGTCTCGGCGCGATCATTGCCACCAGCGCACGTTTCTTCGCGGTTGCCAAATGGGCCGGCGCGGCGTACTTGATCTATCTCGGAATCAAGGCGCTGCGCTCGGCCGGTTCGAGCGGCGCCGTCGTTTTGGGCGAAAGCGCGCCCGAGGAGCAGGGCGATCGGCGCCGAGTCTATCTGGGAGCGCTCACGCTGCAGCTGGCAAATCCGAAGGCGCTGTTATTTTTCCTGGCGCTGTTGCCGCAGTTCATCGACCCGGCGGAGCGGGTGGTACCGCAGATGCTGATCTTGGCGGCCACGTCGATGTTGCCGGAATTTTGCATCCTCATCGGCTACGGTTGGCTGGCTCACCGCGCGTTGCACGCCTCCGCCAAGTTCGGGATGTCGCGCGGCGTGAACCGCTGGCTCGCCTGGATCGAAGGTGCGGGGTTGCTCGGCTGCGCTACTCTGGTTTTGAAGTTCAATCGAACCGGCTGACCGGTAGGGGACGGGGAAAATGAATATTGATTTCATTCGGAGCATTGCCGGCGCGGCGATTGGCTGCGCAATCGTGCTGGCAGCGGGCGCGGGCGCGGGTCCGGGCGCGGGCGCGAACGACGCAGCGCCGACCTCGCAACCCAAGCTGGTCCATCGATTCTTGGAGGTTGAGCTGTCGCCCGATGCCGCGCTCGTGGCATCCGTGGAAGGCGATTCACCGCCGAATGGGTACTATCCGCCGATTCGGGAGCTGGTGATCAGACGCGTGCACGACGGCGTCGCGACCCGCATCGCGTTGCCCTGCGGTTCCGTTCCGCAGTGTTGGCCGGGTACCCCCGCATGGACTGCCGATGGCAAGCACCTGAGTTTCAGCTTGCGTACTCCGGGCAGTCATGCACGGGCCGTGTACACGATTGCGGCCGACGGCAGCGGCCTGGCCAAGCTGCTCGACTTCAGCGGCACCATCGATGATCTCAAATATGGGCCGGACGGCCGGCTGGCGATGTTGGCCACGGAAAACGCCGTCAAGGAGGTCGGTGCAACGGAAGCGGGGGTGCCGCTCGCCGGCGATTTGGACGGCGAGGTTCCGGAGCAACGCATTGCCACTCTCGACCAGGGTGCGCTGCACTGGGAGTCTCCCCCCAACCTTTTCGTCTACGAATACGATTGGCGGCCGGACGGAAACGGGTTTGTGGGTACAGCCTCGCCCGGTGACGGGGACGACAATTGGTGGAGCGCCAGGCTGTACGCCTTTTCCGCGGCGGATGCCGTTCCAAGGCTGCTGTACGCCCCCGTGGGACTTCGCCTGCAAATCGCGATGCCGAAGGTATCGCGCGATGGCGCAAGGGTCGCGTTCATAGGGGGAATCATGAGCGACTTTGGCTCCACGGGCGGCGACGTGTACACGCTGCCGCTCGATGGCGGTCCGCCCGTCAACATCACACCGGCGATGCGTGCGTCGGCAACCGCGCTCTCCTGGGGCTGCGACAGCCGCCTGCAGGCGCAGCTGCTCGCGGGCGACCAAACACAGCTCGTGGATCTTGGGTCAGGGCTGCAAGCCGCGACGGCGCGGGTATTGTGGAGCGGTGAAGGATCGTTGACCAATGGCGACCGGCATGTTTCGGCGGCTTGCCCGTCGGGAGTCACCGCCGCCTCGCATGAGACATTTACCACGGCACCGGAAATCGAAGTCGGCGCGATCGGGCAGTGGCGGAATTTGACGTCGGTCAATGCGCACTTGAAGATGCCGGCGCGCGTTCAAAGCATCTGGTGGAAGAGCGACGGTTTTGACGTGCAGGGTTGGCTGCTGCTGCCCGAGCACCCTGATGCAAAAAAACTGCCGATGGTGACCATGGTTCACGGCGGCCCAGCTTCGGCCGTGATGCCCTTTTTCAACGGCCCCGGGCTCATCAGCGCCCTGCTCGAGCGCGGCTATGCCGTATTCCGGCCAAACCCTCGCGGCAGCTACGGCCAGGGCGAACGCTTCACTCTGGCCAATGTCCGCGATTTCGGCCACGGCGACTTGCGCGATATTCTGGCGGGAATCGACGCCGCCGCGAAGGTCGCGCCGATTGACACGGCGCGGCTCGGCATCACCGGCGGCAGTTACGGCGGCTTCATGACGATGTGGGCGGTGACCCAGACCGGCCGCTTCAAGGCGGCGGTGGCCGCCGCCGGCATCAGCGACTGGCTGTCCTACTATGGCGAGAACGGCATCGATGCCTGGATGATCCCGTATTTTGGCGCCTCGGTTTACGAGGACCCGGCGGTGTATGCGCGGTCATCGGCGATCAACTTCATCCGCAACGTCAAGACGCCTACGTTCGAGTACGTGGGAGAGCGCGACATCGAGTGCCCGGCGCCGCAGACGCAGGAGTTTTGGCACGCGCTGAAAGCCTTGAACGTTCCGACGTCCGTCATGATCTATCCGGGTGAAGGCCACGGTCTGCGCGACCCGGCGCATAGCGCCGACGCGATGCAGCGCACCCTGGCTTGGTTCGAGAAATACATGAAATAGAGCATTCAGGGGCCTTCGTCGCGGGTGCTTGGCACGTCGCTTGCTAAATCCTCGATATGAATGCAATACCATCCGTCTCGCAGGCCCCCATCAACGTCGACCCGGCGCAGATCAACGGCCCAGCCACAGCAGATTCCACGGCGCGCAGCGCCGGCGGCCAGGAATTTGCGGCGGCATTGGGCCATGCGGGCGCCCGGCCGACCCGCAAACCGGCGGCTGGCAAAGACCAAGACGGCGGATCGGCCGGCGGACAATTGCCGGCGCCTGGCAATCCTTCGCCGCCTCCGACATCGCCCGTGGCAGCGGCCGCGGCGGCTTCCTCGGCGGCAGGCGCCGCCGCAAGCGCCAGGGGTGCCGGGGGTGCCGTGGGCGGCAGCGCAGTGCAGGGCGCCGCGCCGGACGCCGCGGCGATTTCGAGCGCGCAAGCCAAAATTGCCGGCCTGAACCCGGGCGGCGTGCCGCTCGATTTGAACGGTGCGGCGCCCGCGGGCAAGGGGTCCGCCGATCCGGCGCCCGCTGCTTCGGGGCCAGGCAACACCGCGGCGGCCAATCCGTTCGCCGGCACCCCGGGACTCGGTGCTACGGCGAACACCAGCCCCGGATCCGGCATTGGCGCGGTGACTGGGCAGCCCGCCGCCGATCCGCAGGCGGCTGCGCAGAGTGCGCGGAACGCGGCCATTGCCGCTGCGTCGGCGACCAGCGGGCCGGGCACGGCGGTACCGACTGCCGCGGCGGCGGCGTCCGCCGGCTCCGCTGCGGCCAGTGGCGCAGCGCCGGACATGTACCCAGCAGCTACGGACGCCGGCGCGCTCCGGTCCGATGCCGCCAAGACCTTCGAGGCGTCAAAGAGTGCCGCCGCGGCGGACAACACGGCGGTCATGACCGCGCGGACCGGCGGCGCGGCCGGCGCGGCCGGCGCGGCCAACAAACCCGTTGCCGGCGCAACGGCCGTGGCGGCTGCAGCGGCGCGCAACGCGCCCGCATCCACATCGGCCAGCGTCAGCGGCAGCGCGACGCCGGCATCGAGCGCCGGCGATTCGTCCGGCGCGACTGCGCAAACCGCAAGCGCAGCGGCGATGGCGGCTGCCGCAGGCGGCATTGCCGCGTCACGCGATGCCTCGTCGGGTGCCGCAGGTGCAGCGTCGTCCACGGATGATTTGGCCGCGCCCGTCGCAGGCGGCGCGGCTCAGGCCGCCGCGGATCAAGGCGACGCGCCGGCCGCGGCGCTCGCGGTACCGACACTCCACCCTGCCGCGGCAGCGGCCGCCGCGAACGCGGCAGCGAACACTCTGGCGGCAGCGAAGCTGGCGGCGGTAAGCACATCGGGCAAACACGCGCCAGCGTTGACGGGTGTTTCCTTGCTGTCCGCTGCCACGGGCGACGGCGCCGCGAGCGCCGCGCAATCAACTGTTGCCGCGACCAGCACGGTCGATACGGTCCCCGCCCCGATGCCGACGCTGAAAGTTGCCGCGGGCGTGGACACGCCGGAGTTCGGCCAGGGTCTTGCCGACCGCGTGTCCTGGATGGTCGACAACAATCTGAACGGCGCCAAATTACAGGTGAATCCGCCGCAGCTGGGGCCCATCGAGGTACGAATCGCGGTGCAGGGTGATCACGCCCAGGTTTGGCTGGCGAGCCACAGCGCCGTGACCCGCGATGCGCTGGAGTCGAGTTCGCCGAAATTGCGCGAGATGCTGGGAGCCCAGGGCTTTGGGTCTGTCAGCGTGGATATTTCGCAGCGCTCCTTTCAGGAGCGCTCCACTCACGCACACTCCTACGACTGGACTCCCGCACAAGATCGCGGCGCGTCCACGGCCGCGGTGTCCGGAGTCGCGGCGTCAGCGCCGCGCGTCTCGAGCAGCGCGGTGGATGCCTATGCCTGAGGTCAAATCATCCCGCCGTTGACGGAGATGACCTGGCCGGTGATGTACGCGGCGTCCTCGGAAGCGAGAAAACCCACCAAGCTCGCCACCTCTTCCGCGCGCCCGGCGCGCTTCATCGGCACGATGGCGGCGATGGCGGCCGCATCGAAAGCCGCTTCGCCCATGCCGGTCGAAATGATGCCCGGGGCCACCGCATTGACGGTAATGCCGCGGCTCGCGACTTCGAGACTCAATGCCTTGGTGGCGGCGTTCAACGCACCCTTGGCCGCCGCGTAATTCACTTGGCCGCGGTTGCCGAGCAGGGCGGCCACCGAAGAGAGATTGATGATCCGGCCCCAACGCGTGCGGATCATCGGCAGCATCAGCGGTTGGGTCACGTTGTAGAACCCGTTGACCGACAAATCGATCACGCGGTGCCACTGCGCCGGGCTCATCCCCGGGAATGCGCCGTCATCGTGGATGCCGGCATTATTCACGAGGATCTGCACCGGCCCCTCCGCCAGCAATTTCTCGGCGGCAATGCGGGTCGCCGCCGCGTCGGTCAGGTCAAAATGCACCGTCGCGGCCTGACCGCCGGCCGTCACGATGTCGTCGACGATGGATTGCGCCGCCGCCGCGCCCCGATGCGCATGGACATACACGAAGTGTCCGTCCCTTCCCAAGCGGCGGCTGATGGCCGCTCCGATGCCGCCGCTGCCGCCGGTTACCAAGGCTCGCATCGCCGTCTTATTCAAAGCTGCACCCGTTTGTCGGCATCGAATACCACCGTCGCGCGCCCGCAGAGCAACCGCCGTGCGTCGGACCACAGCGCGAATTCGTACAGCGCGGTGCCTTGATCGCCGGCCACCAGCGCAGCATCGCACATTAGATCGGTCTCGATGTCGTCGAGCCGCAGCACGCCGAAGCGGACATCTCGCACGCCGGCCAGAAAGCCGGTTTCGGGTCGGGGGCCCGCGGCGGCGCGGGCGGCCGCCCCATGCACGGCCATCGCCTGCGCCGCGTATTCTATTCCGCAGGCAATTCCGAGACGGCCCTGCGAGCGCAGCGGATTGTCGAGCAGGCGATGGGTGCCGCTGCGGCAGCGAACGTGCCGCGCGTCCCATTCGACGACCTCATCGAGCAGGCACATGCGGCCGTGGTGGGGAATGTTTCGTTCGATCCACGAGCGGTCTAGGCGCATGGTTCGATTTGCACTTCTACGCGCGAGACGTCGAGGTACTCGAGAATTGCCGTGCCGCTGTTGCGCTCCGCCAGCAAGCGCAGCAGCGGCAGCGAGCGCGCCGCCGGAAACGCGCAGCGCAGCGTCTCCAAGCTCGAGTCCGCGATTCGATCGAACCCCGAGTCCGTGAGCCCCGCTGCCACTCGCGCCAATGAGGAAGGGCGCCTCTGCGGCGTCAGCACCAAGGCAACGCCGAAAGCGTCCGGGATCGGGCGTTTGGCGTGCAGCGGCTGCGGATATTCGGCGTCATAGGCGACCAGCAGCACGGGTACCTGGTCGATCGCGACCTGCGTGAACGCTTCCAGAAGACCCGCGCTGAAGCTCGCATCGAACGCGCACACCACGTTCGATTCGGTCATGGCGCCCGTGCCGATGCTCCAGTATCCCGCCGCCGCGTTGTGCACGGAATTGGTAAAGCGCGTCGGCGATATTTCGCGCCCGGCGAGCGCCAGCGCCCGGCAAATTTCGTGACAGTTGTGTCCGTCCGCTCCGGAAGAGGCAAACACGCTGGCCAGCGACGCGGGATCCTCGCCGGACTGAGAGGTCGCTTGCAAGGCCACTCCCAGCGCCAACTTGACCACGCGGCCGGTACGCCGCCGCTCCGCGGCCGCCAAAATCGGCGGCATGGACAGCACCGTGGCGGCGGGCCGATACGCCTGTCGACCGGACAGAACTGCCGCCGTCTCGGGCCAATTACACAGCCCCGGGCCGAGGACGCCGAGGCCGCTGACGTACGCGGTGAGCCTCATCCCGCGCGACCGAAAATGAGGCTGCAGTTCGCGCCGCCGAAACCAAAAGAATTGGAGAGCACGCGCGCCACCGAAGCGCGGCGGTTGTCCTTGATGTACATGGCGGTGAGGGTGGGATCGATCCTGCCGGTGTGCACCCCGCCCGGCATCAATCCATGCCGGATGGCAAGCGCGCTGATGACCGCCTCGAGCGCGCCGGCCGCGCCCAGGGTATGGCCGGTGGCGCCTTTGGTCGAACTGCAGGGTGTCGTCGGACCGAATACGCTGGTGACCGCCTGGCTCTCCGACCGGTCGTTGCTGGGTGTTCCGGTGCCGTGCAGATTGATGTAATCGACGCCTTCCGGCTCGAGCGCCGCCGCAGCGAGCGCGGCTTGCATCGCGCGGCGCGCGCCGAGACCCTCGGGGTGCGGCGCCGATATGTGGTAGGCATCGCTGGATTCACCGATGCCGAGCAGCAGCACCGAGTCGCCATCCAGGTTCCGCGGCGCGCGTTCGAGAAAGATGAACGCCGCGGCCTCGCCGATGGAGATGCCATCGCGCGCGACATCGAACGGCCGGCACGGTGAGGGCGATGTCAGCTGCAACGAGTGAAAACCATACAGGGTGGTGAGGCACAGCGAATCCACGCCGCCCACCAGAGCCGCATCGATGAGTCCGGCTTCGATCATGCGCCGCGCCGAGCCGAATACCTTGGCGCTGGAGGCGCAGGCGCAGGAAACGGCAACGGCGGGCCCCTGCAAACCGCAGCGTTGGCGCACGTAGTCGGCGACTGAAAACGCGTTGTGGGTCGAACCGTACTCGAAGTGGGGCGGCAGCGCGCCGCTCGTTGGATCGCACTCGCGATACGCGAGTTCGGTTTGCAGAATGCCCGCCGTGCTGGTTCCCAAAAACACACCCACGCGCCGCGCGCCGAGACGCGAGGCGGCCTGCCGCACGGCGCCGAAGAAGTCGTCCTGTTGCAGGGCCAACTCGGCCAGCCGATTGTTGCGGCAGTCGAACTTGCGCAACGGCTCCGGCAGCCGTGCATCGTCAACGCCGGCCACTTCGCCGATGTGGGTTTCGATGTCCACGGTTTCAAATGCGCACATGCGCAGGCCGCTGCGTTGCTGGAGCAGGCTCGTCAAGGTCGCCGCCACGCCTTTTCCAATACAGCTGGTCGCCGTGAGATTCGTGAGAAGCAGCGGCTTCATCGCGGTAACGCGGAGCGCAAGGTAACCGGGCGCAGCTGGTTCTTTCCCAGGGCGTCGAGCAAGCGCGGCAGCACCTCCAGGATCACCGGCGTGCCGCTGCGGCTGCGCGCCGCGTTGCCGTCGTGCAGCAGCAAGATATCGCCGCCTTGCAGCCGATTCGTCAAGCGCCGGTACACGGAATCCGCATTGGCCACGACGGTATCGAAGCCGCGGCGCGTCCAACTCGCGAGGCGCAGCTGCAGGCCGGCCAACACCGGGTCGAGAAACGGATTGCGCAGTCCCGCGGGCGCGCGAAAGAATCGCGGGCTCGTGCCGGTCACTCGCAGGATGCTGTCCTGGGCGCGAGAAATCTCCGCGTTCATCCGGCCCGGACCCAACAGGGAGAAATCGTGCCGGTGGCGTTGGCTGTGATTCTCGACGTCATGACCGTGGCTCACGATTTCGCGGGTCAGATCCGGATAGCGCTCGACACGGGCACCCACGCAAAAAAAGCTGGCGCGCGCGCCGTATTGCTCCAGCTGCGACAAAACCTGCGGCGTCACATCGGGGTCCGGACCGTCGTCGATGGTTATGGCGACTCTGCCGGATTCGCCGCCGGGCGCGGGCAAGCGGATCCAATTCGGACCCAACAGCTGGCTGCGCGGCCAAAGGCCGGCCGCGGTCAGGGCCAAATGGTTGGCCGCCACGGCCGAAACCGCCCAGGGCCACGCACGCGGCCGTGCCAGCAGCGCCGCCGCCGCGCCCAGGTGCACGGCCGCGGATGCATACAGCAGCGGCGAGGGCGACCAGCGCCGCCATCGGCCGCGAGGCGCCTCCTGCGGGATCATATGAAATGCGAGTCCAAAAAATTCTCCCACAACCGAATCCAAGTGGACCACTCATGGCCGCCGTCAACCACATCGACCGCATCGGACGGCAGCGCGGCAGCCATGAGTTCATGCGCCGCCGAAAAGCGGTCTTCCCGCCCGAAGCCGAGGTACAGCGGCCGTGTATCGGTGCGGCGGGTCTTGATATAACCCCATATTCGGCGCTCTTCATCGGTTTCCGCAAGTGCGCCCGGCTGCCACGCCGCAATTCCCGGCGCCCGGGCAATTTCGGTGATCAGCATCCGATTGCCGAGATAGGGAGCGAGCAGACACATCCCGTCGAGCTCATCGGGGTACGAGGCGGCGTAGTTGAGCGCCAACAGCCCGCCGAGCGAGATTCCGCCCAACCAAATCGAAACGCCGGCCGCGCGCGCCGGCAATACGAGGTCGGAGCGAAGCCGCTGCAGTGCGCTGCGATCGCTGACGTGCGCCAACTCCATGTCGACAAATATCAGATCGAGCCGCCGCCGCCGCGTACGCACGGCCTCCGGGAAGCCGGCAGCCAGGAAGTCCAGCGCGACGTGATAGGCGCCGGGCAGCCACACCATGCGCGTGGGCGCCGTGGCCGTCGAGAGGGCGGGAATGGTGATGCTACGCATGCGAAGTTTCGCGGGACGAAACGGCGGGCCGCGCGCCCAGCGCGGCGAACAGCAGCGCGAGAAAGGCGCCCGGCGCCACCGTGGTGCCCAAGGCCACCAGCACCGGAACTCGGGAGAACGACAGCAGGCCAAAGCCGATCACCGTGCTCGCGTTGGCGATGACCAGGGATGCCAGCGTCAGCGGCTCGCTGCCGGCCTCATGCAGCGCAGCCTGCCGGTCAAAAAACAAAGCGTAGTTGGAGCCGACCGCGACGATGAGCAGCATGCCGACCAGATGCAAAATGGTGAGCTGCACGCCGGCCAAGGCGAGGCCCGAGGCCACGCCGAGCACGGCCAGAGCCAGCGGCGCCAGAACGCGCGCGACCCGCAACGCCGACCGCAGCGCTATCCACAAAAGCACGGTGAGTGCGAGGGCACCCGCCAGGGACAAGCGCATCGCCTCGGACAAATAGCCGGCGTACATCGCGTCGGACTCGTCTTTCAGATCGAGCACCTGCGCCTCGGTGACTCGCGCCGCCCTGAGCGCCGCCGTCACCCGCGCGGCCTCGACGGCCTGCGCATCAGCCGCGGGGTGCAGCGGCAGCAGCGCATTCCAGTGATCCCGCTGATGCAGTATCAGGGCGTCGAAGCCGGTCCGCAGCGACGTGCCCTGCAGATCTTGCTCCGCGACCAGCGGCGCGCGGCGCGCCGCTTCGGCATCGCTCAAAAAAGGCTGCAGCGCTTCGGCGCGCAACCCTGAGCCGGCCGTGGCCTTCCGCAGGTTGTCGCGCAATTGCGCGGCATCGGGCAAAGCGGCGCGGCGTGCCTCTTGGGTCGCTGCACTCGGCAGAAAAGCCGCCGGACTGTCGAAACCGCCGATCACCTTGGCGTCGACCAAGGCTTGCAGCGCGGCGCCGGCGCGTTCGGCGCCGGCAAGCGCGGATTCGAGAGTCGGGCCGGAGACGATCACCAGATCGCGCACGTCGGCAGCGCCCAAGTCGGATCGCAACTTGGCGTCATAGTCTTGATCCGCGGCGGATACCGGACTCAGCGCCGCGAGCTCGCGATTCCACAGCGTATCCCGATGCAGGTACAAAACGCAGAGCGCCAGCGCCGCTGCACTCAAGCCGAATGCCGCCAACCATGAGCCGCGCAGCCGCCGCACCGGCTGCAGCAGCCGCAGGACGCCCTCGCCCAACGGCGCAACATCGTGGATGACGAACCCGCCCGGCAGCAGCGCGGGCAGCACATGGCGCGTCACCAGCGCGGCCGCCGCCAAGCCGCAGATCGAGTAGAGGCCGAGTTGCGCCAGCCCGGGAAAACCCGAGGGGAGCAGCGACGCGAAGCCGCACACCGAAGTCAGCACACCCAAGCGGATCGTGGGCCACCAGGTTCGCCGCCAGCTCGAGGTGCCGGCTGCGTTGCGCCGCGGGCTCTGCGACGACACGAAAAAATAAATCGCATAGTCAACCGATTCGCCGATCAGGGTGATGCCGAATCCCAAGGTGATTCCATGCACCCTGCCGAAACCCAGCGCAACGGCGGCGATGCCGATCAGCGCGCCGCTCGCCACCGGCGCAACTCCCAGCGCGAGCGCCGGCAACGACCGATACACGGCAAATAACAGCGTGACAACCAGGATACCGCCGGCGATCGACAAACGTACGGCGGCGCGTTCGATGGTGGCGCGCGCGTCGACGGCGAACACGCCGGGCCCGCTCATAGCCAAGCGCATCTGCCCTGCGCCGGCCGAGGGCGATTCGCGGACCGCGTCGGCGAATGCCGCGCGGATCGCCTCGATGGCGCGCTCCTGCGCATCGGTGTCGGAGCCGCCTGCCGCCGTTTGCGCCACCATCAGCGCGCGCGTGCCATCGGGGGACACCCAGCGGCCGTCGACGGCCGTGGGCGCCGGCGTGCGCTCCAGCTGATCGATGATGTGCAGCATCTCGCCCGTAGGGTCGTTCGGCAACAGCGATTTGAGCAACAGTCCCGCGGGCGATGCCAACTCGTCGATCGTGTCCAGGATGGCGGCGCGCAGGCCGGCCGCCGAAAAACGCGCCGGGGTCACCCGGTCGCTCAATAGATAGCGATGCCGAAACAGGAACTCGCGGTCGCGCTGCGCCGTCACCGGCTCGCCGTTGTCGACGCTGGAGAAGCGTGGGTCGCGGCGCAGGCGGTTCGCCGTCGCGGTGGACACTTGCGAGCGGGCGCCGGCGTCGCCCTGTTCGATCGCAATCAATATCAAGCGCGAGGCGGGACCATCGCGCAGCTGGTCCACCAACAATTGCTGCACCGGAGTGGGTCTCGCGGGCAAGAATGCCGACAAGTCGGTGACATAGTGCGCACGCGCCACGATGACGCCTGCCGCGGCGACGCAGCCGATCCAAAGCACGACCACGCTCACACGCGGCCGGTTCATGGCGTCGCGGGTGCGCGCAAGGTCATCAGCGAGCGATCGCCATCGGCCTCGAGGATCTCAACCCTGCGCAATGCATCTCCCGCCCCGTCGATGCGCACCTGCAGGACGGTGCGCGTCAATTCGGGATTCAAGGGCAGCAGCGTCAAGCTCCAGCGCTGCACGCTGCCGGTGAATTCGACGCGAAAAATCCGCTCGAGTGCGCGTCGGTCGCCCGCCAGGGTGGCGCGAATGCTCTCGACGAACGGCAGAATCTGCGGATATCGATGCAGGTCCAACACATGCCTGCGTCCGGCACGCTCCACGGTCAATACGCCGCCGGCGAGCACCAGGGTCTCAGCGCGAGGCAGCAAAGTGCGCTTCTCCAGACGATCCGGCGCGTCGTAGCGCAATTCACCCGAGGACTCGACCGGGTGATCGAGGATGGCCAGGAAGTGCTGTTCGATGAACTCGACCCGCCCGTGCTGGCGCATCGCGAGCAGGCCCAGCACGGCATCGAGATCGGCCGGCGCGGCGTTTTGCGCGTCGACGGGGACGGCACAGCTTGCCGCGCACAGCCATCCCAGCAAGAGCAGTCCGAGCGCGCGGCGCATCATGCGCGGCCGGCTCGATCCGGCGCGCGCCAGAAGTCGTAGAAATTGAACCAGTTGTAAGGATCGCTGCGGCAGTACCGGTCGAGCACGGCGGCATAGCGCTCGACCGCCGAGCGGACGGCGATATCACGGGCGCCGGCGGGAGTCGCAGTAAAATCGGCGACGGGTTCGAATACCACGTGGTAATTGTTCTTGCCGCGGTACAGCCCGGCCATGAAGAACACCGGGCAGCGCAGGATGGCCGCGGCGCGCATCGGCCCGGTGGGCAGGTAGGCTCGCTCACCGAGCAGATTCACGGCGTGTACCGGCTCCCGCCCGAGCGTGCGGTCTCCGAGCACGCCGACGAATGCGCCGCGTTCGAGACGTTCGGCAATGTTGAGCATCGCGTCGATTCGGCCCAGGGAGACGATATCGGGTACCGGGCCCGGACCTATGGCCGCCAGAACCGCATTGATCTTGCGCGCATTCTCCTCGTACATGGCCATGGTTACGATGAGCCCCTGCTGCAGCTTGCCGAGGCTGTGCATCACCTCGAAGCTGCCCATGTGGGCGCCCATGAGCAGGGCGCCGCGGCCGCTGTCCGCCTGCGCACGCACCGAGGGCTCGCCTTCGCAGGTGATGTTGAATTTCTCGAATTGGCCGTTGATCAGATAAACACGATCGTGAATGGCGGTCGCAAAGCTCAAGATCTGACGAAAGCGGTCGCGCGCGCTTGGGGTGCGCCCCAGCGCCAGGCGCAAATAGCGCCGCGAATGACGCCGCGAATCCGGCGCAAACAAAAAAAAATAGACGGCGATGCCGTAGAGCACAATGCGGCTTGAACGCCGGCCCAAACGCAGCGAGAGAGACGCCATGATGCGCAATAGCGCAATGCTGCCCCGCTCGCGGCGCGTGATCCAATCCGCCTTGGGTGCCTCGCGCGCGGGATTCCCGGTCTTGGGCGTCATGGAGCGGCGCGAGGCGTCGACAGGCTGCCGCGGGCCACCGTCCGGCTCGCGGCGCGAATGGTGAAGCGAATCAGGCCGCTCTCGGCGGCCTCGTGCTCCAGGTGAAGCGCATCGCCGGGGCGTACCCTATCGAGAAATTTGGCGGACGCAATTTGCCACTGCCTCAGATCGATACCGCGCCCGCGTTCGATGGCCTTGAGCGCCTCATCGAGCAGCACGGCCCCCGGCAGGATGGGAAAATTGGGAAAATGCCCCGCAAACGCCGGGTGATCTCCCGGAACCTCGAGCGCGCAGTGCATGACCGTGGCGCTCTGCAAGTGACGGTCCGCCAAATGCTGCAGCGCCTGTTGCGGCACCTTGCCGGTGGCATTGCGCGGCAAGCGGTCGACCATGATCAACGGCCGCGGCAGAAACACCGCATCGATGCGTTGGCGCAGATGCTCGGTCAGGGCGGCTACGCTCATCGTAGGGGCAACCACGACCGCGCCCAAGCGCTCCACGCCGGTGGAGCCGGTCGCCCCTTCGCGCAGGAAAAACACGCCGTCGGTGACCCCGGGAATGGCATTGAGCTGCGCGTTCAAATAGCCGAATGAACTGCGCTTGCCGGCGACGTTGACCAAATCCCCGCTGCGGCCGTGCAACAGGAATTCGTCGTCACCGGTGATCTCGATGACATCGCACATCACCGTCAATTGCTCGACGTGGCCGCCCTGCGCGAGCACTTGGTTGTTCGCGACTCTCAGCCGCACGCCCGGCCAGAGCCGCCACGCGGCCGACTCGGCGGTGTGGCGCGTGGCGATCTGCCCGGTTTCCGTGGAACCATAGATTTCCAGCAGGGTGGTGCGGAATTTCGCCTCGACATCGCGCGCCAGATCCTGGTTCAAGGGAGCCGTCGCCGAGACGATGAGATCCACGGGGGGCAGATCGACCGCCGAGGCGAGCAGGGTACGCAGGTGAACCGGGGTCGTCACCAACACGCGCGGCTGCGGTACCGCAGCCATGGCGGCCGCGACATCGGCGGGATAGAAGGGCCGCTCGGCGCCGAAGGAACTGCCGCTCAGCAGCGCCAGCAACACGGTGGATTCGAAGCCATACATGTGCTGTGCGGGCACGGTACCGATCAGGGCATGAGTTCTGCCGTCGAGCAGTCCCAGGCGAGGCGCGCCATCGCGCACACAGCGTGCGATCCGGCCCCAGGTCTTCCGATAGGGCAGGGGCGTGCCGGTCGATCCCGAGGTGAACACGACCGCCGCGAGCTGCGTCACCGGAATCTCCGGAACCGCCCAATCGAAGTCGGCACCCGGCAAATCCTCGGGATAATGGACTCTGGGCAGATCGATATCGCAGCGCGCATCGTCCGTCAGACACACAGCGTCCGGCATCTGAACTGCCAGCTGCCCGATCACTTCCGGCGTGTACGTCGAGGGCAGCAGGCTGACGCGCCCGGTGATGAGACAAGCCGCGAGGCCCACCGTGAAACGGTAACGATCGGCGCACACATTCAGCAGGTGATTGCCGGGGGGCAGGCGAATGGCCAAGTGTTTGGCGTCGGACAAAAAGCGCTGCGCAGTGACGGGAACGCCGGCACGGTAGGCAACCACCGCCGAGGGCGTGCTATGCGACAGTAGAGCGATGGTATCCATGCGCCTGACGTCAGGAGACATCCGCAAAATAAACCCGTACTGCGGCGAGCAGCCCCTGGCGCTGCACTTGCGGCAGCACGCGGTGCCTGACGGCATATTCGGCCACGAACATGAGGGCAATCAGCGGTACGACGCAGAAGTTGGCGAACAGCGACCAAATACGCAGCGGCGCGCAGGCGAAAAGCCCAACTGTCGCCGCCGTTATCAAGGCGAAGAACATGGCCCATGCGGCGGTGACGCGGCGCGTGTAGAGCAGCTCTCGAGGCGTGAGAGGACCGTGCAATTTGTCCGCCAGCCGGGTGCAGAGCGCCGCACGATTGCCGACCAGCGAGCGGCCGAAACTCACCGCCAGGAGGCTGTAAAAACCGCCCTCTTGCAGCAGATAAACCAGGGAGAAATTTTCCTCGAGCACCGGCCAGTAAAACCCGAGGACCATGGCCGCGGCCGTCGCCGCCAGCAGGGCGACCAAGAGGCGGGTCCAGCGCCACAGCAGAACGAGCGCGACGCTGAGCACGGGTGCCAACGCGAGACAGAGCGCCAAATCGCGGGTCTTCGCGCCCGTATTGCCGTAGTGCGACAGTCCTGCATAAGAGGCAACGAACAAGATGATCGCAGCCACCTGCAGTCTACGCGGCCAAGACATCGCTACTGCGTCCTATGGGCCGCAATGTACTCTGCTAGGTGCCTCAAGGAACGAAAGGTCTGCTGATTTTCCGCGGCGTCGGCGCGCAACTGAATGCCGTACTGCTTGGAGACGATCAGCGCGACCTCCAAAATGTCGATGGAATCGAGCCCCAGTCCGTCGCCGTATAACGGCGCCTCGGGATCGATGTCCTGCGGCAGGACCTCGAGGTTCAAGGCTCGCACCAGCAGCGTGGCAATCTCGCGCTGCAGACCGGCATCGGTCAGTGGCGCCGGCTGTTGAATGAGCGACGCTTTTTCGGACATAGGCTAGACTTTCGATTGGCGTTCTAAGGTGGCGGCATTATATAGGTGCCGACCCCGGCGGCAACCTGCGCCGGCGGAGCGTATCCTATGAACGACATGCAAGCGCCGCATCCACCGCTCCGTGAATACTATGCAGACGAAGCGGCTCGAGGCGGCTGGGTCAGGGATCTGTTCGACCTGACGGCGGTCGATTATGACCGAATTGAGCGCGCCATGGCCTTGGGATCCGGCTCTTGGTACCGTGGCAAGGCGTTGAGCCGAGCCGGGCTCGAATCAGGCATGCGGGTGGTGGATATCGGCGTTGGGACCGGGCTCACCGCGCGGCAAGCCGCCCGGCTGGTCGGCGCTACGGGTCTGGTGGTCGGCATCGACCCGAGTGCCGGGATGATCGCGCGCGCCAAAGTTCCTGCCGGCGTCCAATTGCTGATAGGCAGCGCGGAGGCGATCCCCTTGGCAGCGGCGGCGGCGGACTTCCTCAGCATGGGTTATGCGCTGCGCCACATCGGCAATTTGTCGGCGGCTTTTCGCGAATTCTCGAGAGTCCTGACCCCTGGCGGCCGCATGTGTCTGCTCGAGATCACTCAACCGCGGGGCCGGGTGGCGCGAGTTCTGCTCAAGGGCTATATGCGCGGCGTCGTGCCCTTCGCGGCGCGATATTTGGCCGGCAAGCGCGATCTATCCACGCTCATGCGGTATTACTGGGACACGATCGAAGCGTGCGCCGCGCCGCCGGCGATCATCGAGGCGATTCGCGAGGCGGGCTTCATCGACGTTCAACGCCACGTGGAACTTGGCATCTTCTCGGAATATTGGGCGCGCAAGCCGCCGGCCTAGGACTGCGGAATTCGCAGTCGCCGCGCGGCCAGCCAGGGCAGGCGGGCGGCGAATTCCAAAAACAACCGTAAATGCATCCAGCTCAACAAGGCGTTGTCGCGCCAGTAGTTGAAGTGCGAAACGCCTCCGTCTTCCGGCCTAAAATACCGAACCGGCGCCGGCAGATTGATGGCGCGCAAGCCCCGCCAACTCAAACGCACCGCCGCCTCCACGTCGAAGTCGAAGCGGCGCATCCATGGCTGAAACCGCATGACCTCGATGAGCGGGCGGATCGGATAGACGCGAAACCCATACAGAGAGTCATCGATGCCGGCCCACAAGGTCTCGAGGTTGGCCCACCAGTTCGAGATCTTGCGTCCCTTGACCCTCAAACCGGGCGCGCTGGAGTCGAACACCGGACGACCCAGTATCATCGCATCGGGCGCGGCCATTGATGCCTGCATGAAGGCTTCGATCAGTTCCGCCGGATGCTGGCCGTCGGAATCCATGGTCAATGCATGTGTAAACCCTCGAGCCAGAGCCTCGCGCAATCCGAACAGCACCGCGGCACCCTTGCCGCGATTCTCGGCAAGCACGAACACACGCAGGTGCGGTTCGGCCGCGGCCATGGCCAATAATGTTTGCGCGGATTGATCGGTGCTGCCGTCGACCACCACCCAGACCGGAGCCCAATGGTCGAGCGCATCGCGCACCGTCCCCGACGCTCTCGGTCCCGGGTTGTAGCTTGGAATGAGCACGAGATGAGTGCGGGAGACTTCAGGCATGGCGCCGCCGATTATTCACGCCTGCTTGAGCCAGCGCGACTGCAGTGCGCCTGCGAGTGCCTGCCGGTAGTACCGATCGAGCTCCGCCGTAAATGCGGCGACGTCCGAGGGTGGGTCGAAGCGCTTGCCGAGCCGCACCCGGTAGGTGATGGGCAGCGTGGGCCGGCGGAACAACGGCCAGCCCTTGCTCAGGTAGGGTGAATCCGTCTCGATCACCAGCGTCTGCACCGGCACGCGGGCATGCTTCGCGATCAAACCCACGCTGCCCGCCAGCGGATTGACGGGTGCCCGGGTGGTGCGGGTACCCTCGGGAAATAACAGCAGCACTGCGCCGTCCCGCAAATGCGCCAGAGATTCTTTGATCATTTGGCGGGGTGGGTCGTTCCTTACATAGCGGGCGAGGCGCGAACCGGCGCCCAGGAACACATTGCGCATGAGCGCTGATTTCATCACGCACACGATGTTCGGATGGCGCGTCAGAATCAGCAGCGCATCGATCAGGCAGGGATGATTCGGCGCCAGGATCAGCGGCGGCCCGTCCTTGAGGGAGTCGATGTCGCGCAGATCCAAACGATACGTGCCGGTGACGGACAGTGACCAGGCATAGACGCGGAATCCCGACATGATGCCGCGCCGCCCAATCGCCGTACCGATGCGCCGCGGCAGGATGAAATACAGAGGCAGCGCGAACACGGACCAGCTCAGGCAAATGAGGCCGAGCAACGTCAGCGAACTATAGAGTGCGAAGTACTCATAGATGATTTTGAGGGGTCGCAGCATGGGTGCGGGTGCTCAATCGGGCACTTCGACCATGGTCGAAGAGCGGTGGATCATCCACGATATGCCGAATCCCGCCGACCAATAACTCTCGCGCCGGACCAGCGGGCTGTCGACGAAGACCGCTCCGGCCAGCGTGTCGCGGCGCGCGTACGCTCCGACCCAGAAGCGCGGAAAGCGCTTGGATAGCGAGGTGATGGCCTGCGTGCCGGCGTAGCCGCCCGGCGCCTGGTACGCCGGACGTGCCGCCGTCGCATACTGCGGCGCGACGGTGTAGAAATAGTCATGGTAGCGACGCTCGGCGAACAGGGGCCCGGTCAGCAGTCCCAAGCGCCAGCCGGCGAAGCCGAAAGGATCCGCGACATCCAGATTGAACCGCGGTGTGAACGTCCAGCCGATCACCCGGGGCGAGGCCTCGACCGTGAACGCGGCTCGCAGCGGCATGCGCAAGTCGAACTTGACGCGCGCATCCTCGCTGCGCAACAGGTGCAGATCCAGCGAGGGTCCCAGTTCCAGCGTGGACTTGAGGTCCGGCATGCCGTTGCGCTCCCGATCGTTGCGCACGGGCGTGGTGGCATTGACGCTCAAATTGAGCTCGATTCGGTCTTGATTGAACAAGGTGCCGCGCACGCCGTCGCGATCCGCCTTGAGAAACTTGCCGTTGTACAGAAGGTAGGGAATGGGCAGGGGATACACATGCGAGCTGTCGGAACCGCGATAATCCTCGAACGCCACGGCGCCCACCCCGAGCCCATACTCCCACAGGGGCTCCTCCTTGGCTTGGCATGGGCCGGCCCAGCACAACGCCGCCCACAGCGTGGCGCAAACCCGGCCGACGCAACGTTTCGCCGGCGCGCTCATTGGCCGCCGTTCATGTGGTGGTTTGCGAGATGGTCGCGGGCGTCATAAATTAGCCGTTCGGTGTGTTTGCCGGAACAATCCGGGCGCCCTCGCCCTAAGTCTATCGTGCCGACAAACGCGGGTCCAAGGTCTGTAAGATACGTGCCATGCACATCTTGATTGTTGAAGATGACGAAGTTGCCCGCGACTACCTTGCCAAGGCGCTGCGCGAGGCGGGACACACGGTCGACGTCGCGGGCAATGGCCTCGAGGGGCTGCACCTGGCCTCCTCCATAGCCGTCGACCTGGCGATTGTCGATCGGATGCTGCCGAAGATGGACGGACTCGCCCTGGTGCAATCGCTGCGCGCCACCGGGCGCAAGATGCCGGTTCTCATTTTGAGCGCGCTCGGCGACGTCGACGACCGCATCACCGGGCTGCGCGCGGGCGGCGACGATTACCTCACCAAGCCGTATCACATGTCCGAGCTGCTGGCGCGCATCGATGCGCTGGCGCGGCGCGGCGAGAACGGCAATGCGGAAACCAACACCAAATTGAAATTGGCGGATCTGGAGCTGGACCGCATGACGCGCCGAGTCATGCGCAACGGCAAGAAAATCGAACTCACCGCGCGCGAATTCCAGCTGCTGGAGTTCATGATGCGCCACAGCGGCCAGGTCGTGACGCGCACCATGCTGCTCGAGGGCGTCTGGGACTATCACTTCGACCCGCAGACCAATGTGATCGACGTGCACATCAGCCGCCTGCGGCAGGCGATCGACAAGGACTTCGACAAGCCCCTGCTGCACACGGTGCGCGGCGCGGGCTACAGCTTGCGTGAAGACGAATAGCGGCCTAGGTTGTGGCACCCGATCAACGGTTCCTCGGCGTACTCGATACCTCGCCGTTCCGCATCGCCATCGTCTACTCGATCGTGTTCGCGTGCGGCGCGGCCGTGCTCCTCGGGGCGGTGGATTTCGCGGTCTCACGCGTCGTCGATAGCAGCACCGACAATCTGATCGAAGCCGAAGTGCAGGGATTGCGGGAACAAAGGGCGGCGCTGTCGCGCAGCGAATTCATCGAGTTGATCGAACAACGCTCGCAGGATCAGGACGTACGCGGCGCCGTGTATCTGTTGGTGGATCCGCAGCTGCGTCCCGTCGCGGGAAATGTGCCGGCTTGGCCGAAGATCGACGCCAGCAAGGGCAAGTGGTTCCTGTTCAAGGTGTCGGTGCCGTTCGGCGACGAAACCCGCGAGCACGACATGCGCGCGCAGTATTTCAAGCTGCCGGGCGGCTATCAAATGCTGGTGGGACACGACGTGCAGGAGCGGCAGGACGTCAAGAGCCTGATGGTGCGCGGGTTGATCGCCGCGGTCGCCATGACGCTGCTCCTGGGCTTGAGCGGCGGTTTCTGGATGGGCCGGCGCATTCTGGCGCAGGCTGGCGCGATCTCGGCGGTGGCGACACAAATCATGCGCGGCGATCTGTCGCAGCGGCTGCCGGTTCGCGATGCGGATGACGAAATCAACACCCTGGCGCGCGAAATCAACACCATGCTGGACAAGATCGAGCAGCTCACGCTCGGCATGCGCACCGTTCTCGACAGCGCCGCGCACGATTTGCGCACGCCGCTCAATCGCCTGCAGGCCACCGCCGAGGCAGCAATGGCTCAACTCGGGGCGGGTTCGCCCGAGCGCCGCGTCATCGAGCGGGTCACTGCCGAGGTTGATCGCATGCGAAGCACCTTGGATGCTCTGCTGCGCATTGCACTCGCCGAAACCGGCACGGTGGCGCGGGAACCGGTCGATCTGTCGGAACTGGTCGCGAGCGTGGTCGAACTGTACGAGCCGGTCAGCGAGCAGCGCGGCATCGAATTGACCAGTTCGGTGGCGCCGGGGGCCCAGGTCCTGGGCAGCCGGCAGTTGTTGGCTCAGGCGCTGGCGAACCTGCTCGACAATGCCATCAAGTTCACGCCGGACGGCGGGCGCATCCGGGTGGTGCTGCGCGGCTCCGCCAGCGAACCCGAAGTCATCGTGGAAGACAATGGGCCGGGCATTCCGGCGGACAAGCGCGAGATCGTGCTGGGCCGCCGCGTGCGCTTGGACGAGGCCCGCAAATTTCCAGGTTCCGGGCTGGGGCTGTCGCTGGTGGCGGCGGTTACAAAATTGCACGGTGCGCGCCTGGTGCTGGACGACGCCGCGCCGGGTTTGCGGGTGTCGCTGAAGTTTTGAAGCGTCAAATTCTCGGCGGGCGGCGCTGTGGGCGGCCTGGGGATCGCACCCCCTCTGGCTAAGTATTTGATTTTGTTATAATAATAAACTCGCAGAGGTTCTGGCACAGAACTTGCTCGATTCCTCGGTGCGGCATGTGACCGCGCTAGGAAAAACCCATGGCCGATGCAGCCGACGAAACTCCCCCCCCTCCGCCGAACAAATCCGGACTGATGGGCACTGTAATCAACGGGATCGGCATCTTTGTGCTGAGCCTGTCCGCCGTCGTGGCCGGCGGCTTCATCAATGTGAAGCTGCATCCGCTGCCCGATATGCAATTGGACAAGGACGGCAAGATCAAGGCCATCATACCCGTGGCGGCCGCCTCCCACGGCGAGGAGGGCGGATCGGGCAAGGCATCGGTTTACTACGCCATCGACCCGCCCTTGGTGGTCAATTTCGAAGACGGTTCCGTGGTGCGCTTCCTGCAGATCACCATGGAGGTCATGGCCCACGACCAAAAGGCCATCGACAGCGTGCAAAAGAGCATCCCGCTGATCCGCAACAATTTGCTGCTGCTCATGAGCAATCGCAATTACCAATCGATGATGTCGCGCGAGGGCAAGGAGAAGCTGCGCCAGGAGGCGCTCGCCGAGGTACGCGCCGTGCAGAAGAAGGAAGGCGGTCCGGACATCGATGACCTGCTGTTCACCAGCTTCGTGGTGCAGTAATGGCCGAGGCTGAAGCCCGCGCGGCCATTTCGGACGAAGAAGTGTCGGCGCTGCTCGAGAACAATGCCAGCGGCGCGGTGCGGCCCTATGATTTCACCGCGCAGCGCATCAATCGGATGCAGCTGCCGCTGCTGGAAGTCGTCAGCAAGTCCTTCGCCGAGCGCGCCCAAGCGTCCTTGTCGACCTTGCTGGGCCGCGACGCCGCCATGCAGTTCAGCTCGTTGGAATCGGCGAAGAGCGCCGACCTGCAGGCCGCGCTGCCGGTACCGGCGAGCCTCGCGGTGGTGCGCCTGAAACCTCTGCCGGGCTTCGCCTTCATCAGTGTCGAACCCGGCCTGTTGCTGACCTTGCTCGACGGCTTCTTCGGCGGATCGGGGCGCGCCACCGCCGACCCGTCGGCCGCCATCGCTCCGGCCGCGCAGCGCTTTCTCGCGCTGCTGCTGCGAAGTTTCGCTGCGGATCTAACCGCCGCGTGGGCGCCGGTAACACCGCTGGAGCTGGAACTCGTGAAGCAGGAAACCAATCCACGATTGGTGCAGCTGGGCGCGCCGCACGAAGGACTTCTGGTTCTCAAATTCACCGTGGAGTTCGCCGCGCGCAGCGGCCGCATCGATTGGCTGCTGCCGGAGTCCCTGCTTGCCCCGGTGCGCGAAGCGCTCGCCGCGGACGGCGGCCAAAGGACGCTGCCTCGCCAAGAGGCATGGGCGCCCGTCCTGACCACGGCATTGCAGGATGCCGAGGTCGACACCCGCGCGATTCTTGCCCAGGCGCAAATCAGTCTGCGCGACCTGGTGCGCCTGTCGCCGGGCGACATCATTCCCATCGAAGCGCCGCAGCAGGTGACCCTGTTCGCGGGCGATGTGCCGCTGTATCGCGGCCGTTTCGGCGTCTCGCAGGGGCGCAACGCACTCAAAATTCTCCCAGGAGCCTCCACATGAGCACGCCCGAACCGAAAAATGCCGCCGTCGCGCGCGCCCAATTCGGCGACCTAGGTCCCAATGCCGCCGGCGCCGGCGGTCAGGAGATGAACCTGAATCTCATCCTCGACGTGGCGGTCACGCTCGCGCTCGAAGTCGGGCGCGCGCGCATGTCGGTGCGCGATCTGCTGCAGCTTGCGCCCGGCGCGGTCGTCGAACTCGATCGACTCGCCGGCGAACCCCTCGACGTCCTGGTGAACGGCGTGCGCATTGCGCGCGGTGAAGTCGTGGTGGTCAACGAGAAATTCGGCATCCGGTTGACGGATGTGGTGAGCGCGACTGAAAGGATGGAGCACGCCAAATGACGGGGATGGCGCAACCCGCCTCGCCTTTGTCCGTGGGCAGCCTGGCGCAGCTCACCTTGAGCCTCATCGCCATCGTCGCGCTGATTCTGGCGATCAGCTGGGCATTGAAGCGGCTCAAGCTGGCGGGTCCGCGCGGTTCGGGGGAGATGGCCGTCATCGACGAGATGAGCCTGGGCCCGCGCGAGCGCATCGTGCTGGTTCGCGTCGGCGACTCGCAGGTACTGGTCGGCGTCGGCCCTTCAGGTGTCACGCCTCTGACGCCGCTGGCCGCCCCCATTGTGCTCAAGGGCGCCGCTCAGGCGCCGGCGTTCGCCGAACGCTTGCGCGACATGATCAAGCGGCCGGGTGGCTCCGCATGAACGGTCGGCGCCGAGCGCTGATCGCAGCGGGCATTCTCGTGCCCCTGGTACTGCTGCCTCTCGATGCGGCAACGGCCCAGAGCGCGCTGCCCGCCATCGCCATCAAGACGGCGGCGGACGGGGCCCAGACGTACTCGCTCACGTTTCAGGTACTGATCCTGATGACGGTGCTGACGCTGCTGCCGGCGATTCTGCTGGCGATGACGGCGTTCACCCGCATCATCATCGTGTTGTCGATTCTGCGGCAGGCGCTCGGCATGGCGACCACCCCCTCGAACCAGATTCTGACGGGTCTTGCCCTGTTCATGACTTTTTTCGTCATGAGTTCGACCATCGAGCAGTCGTATGCGAACGGCATCAAGCCTTACTTGGACGGCCAAGTGGCCGGCGAAGTGGCTCTGGATCGCACGGTCAAGCCGCTGAAGAAGTTCATGCTGGCGCAGACCCGGGAAAACGACCTGCAGCTGTTCGCCAAGCTCTCAGGCAAGGCGCAATTCGCGAGCGCCGATGACGTGCCGCTCTCGGTGCTGATCCCGACGTTCATGACCAGCGAGCTGAAGACGGCCTTTCAGATCGGCTTCATGGTGTTCATTCCCTTCTTGGTCATCGACCTGGTGGTCGCCAGCGTATTGATGTCGATGGGCATGATGATGCTGTCTCCGGTCCTCGTGTCGCTGCCGTTCAAGATCATGCTGTTCGTGGTGGTGGACGGCTGGACGCTGCTGATGGGCACGCTGGCCGCGAGTTTTCACCTGTGACCCCCGAAAACGTCATGGATTTGGCGCACCGCATGCTGCTGGTGACCACGATGATCGCAGCGCCGCTGCTGTTGATCGCGCTCGTCGCGGGTCTGGTCATCGGCATGTTGCAGGCGGCAACCCAAATCAACGAGTCGACCTTGAGCTTCATTCCGAAGCTGCTGCTGCTGGTCCTCACCTTGTTCGCGACCGGCCCTTGGATCCTGCGTGTGCTCACCGATTTCACGCGCGATCTCTACACCAGCATTCCCGCCTTGATCGGCTAGGGCGCGCATGCAACCCGTGACCCTCAATGCAGCCGATGTGTCCATGTGGGTGGGCCGGTTGTGGTGGCCGATGCTGCGGGTCGGCGGATTCGTGCTGGCGGCTCCCACCCTGAGCGAAACCGTGATACCGGGCCGGATCAAACTGATCATGTCGCTGTCGCTGGGGTTCTTGATGGCGCCGACCGTGCAGATACCGGCGGCCCTGTCGATCTTCTCCGGCGCCGGGCTGCTCGCGGCGGTGACGGAGCTGCTGATCGGCGTGTCCATCGGCATGGTGGTGCAGCTGGCCTTTGAAGCGCTGATCTTCGCCGGTCAGGCCATCTCTCTGAGCATGGGCCTGGGATTTGCGACCCTGGTCGATCCGCAGCGCGGCGCGAATACGACGGTCATCGGCCAGATGTTCATGATATTGGGCATACTCACCTATCTCGCGATCAACGGGCACCTGGCCCTGCTGGGCGCTCTCGCCGAGAGTTTTCAGACCCTGCCGATCGGCGCTCACAATATCGACAAGAATTTCCTGCTGTCGGTGGCGCTGTGGGGCGCGCGGGTCTTCGAATCCGGGCTGTTGATCGCGCTGCCGGCGGTGATCGCGCTCGTGATCGTCAATCTCGCGCTCGGCGTCGTCACCCGCGCGGCGCCGCAGCTCAATCTGTTCGGCATCGGCTTCACCATTTCTCTGCTGTGCGGATTCTTCGTTCTCATCGTGGGCATCGACGGCATCATGGCGGGAATCACCAGCCTCATCGGCAGCGCGTTGGCCGCGGCGAACGAACTGGTCGGCGCTCCCGCCGCGGGAGCGCATTGATGGCCGCGGAAGCAGAAACGGGCGGCGAACGCACCGAAGAACCATCGCAAAAACGCCTGCAAGACGCGCGTGAGCGGGGTCAGCTGCCGCGTTCCCGCGAGCTGACCAACTTCGCGACCATGATCGGCGGCAGCGCGATGCTCGCCACGATGGGCGGTACCCTCGCCACCCGCCTGTCGCAGATGATGCGCCACGCACTCTCGATTGATCCGCTCATGCTGCGCGAGCCGGACGCCATGCAAAGCTCGCTCGGCGAGGCCTGCATGAGTGCGCTCACCCTCCTGTTGCCGCTATTCGGCGCGCTGATCGGCCTGGTATTGCTGGCCTCGGTGGCGCTCGGCGGCTGGAATTTCAGCCCGCAAGCCCTGGCGCCCGATTTTACGCGCTTGAGTCCGCTCGCCGGTCTGCAGCGGCTCTTCGGCCTGCGCGGAGCCACCGAGCTCGGCAAAGCGCTGCTGAAATGCGCGGTGGTCGGGGGCGTTTGCGCGGCGGTGGTCTCGTGGACTTTCCGCGACGTCATGGCCCTCGCGCACATGTCGCCGCGCGCGGCGATCGGCCGCGGCGCCGGGCTCGTGAGTTGGTCGTTCGTCTGGCTGTGCGCCTCGCTGGCGCTGGTGGCCATCGTCGATGTCCCTCTGCAGCTGTTTCAATTCAAGCGCACTCTGCGCATGACGCGCCAGGAATTGCGCGACGAAGCCAAGGAATCGGACGGCCGTCCGGAGACGAAGCAGCGCATACGCCAAATGCAGCAGACACTGGCGCGGCGCCGCATGATGCACAAGGTGCCCACCGCGGACGTGGTGATCGTCAATCCGACCCACTTTGCGGTGGCCCTCAAATACGATCCGCAGAAGATGCGCGCGCCGCGCGTGCTCGCCAAGGGTGTCGATCTCGTCGCTGCAAACATTCGCCGCATCGCCGAGGAGCATCGCGTTCCGGTGTTCGAGTCGCCGAAATTGGCGCGCGCTTTGTATCGGTCTACGGATTTGAACAAGGAAATCCCGGCCGGCCTGTACGTGGCGGTCGCTCAAGTGCTGTCCTATATCTTCAGGGTCCGCACGTTGAATCCGACCATTGCAGCGCGCGTGGCGCGCCCGAATCCGCAGGTTAGCGGCGAGTTCGACGACGTATGAACGCGCGCGCCACGGCAGCGACCTTCGGGGAATTCGCCCGCAACGGCTTAGGGGTGCCGCTGCTGGTCATGGTGGTCCTCGCCATGATGGTGCTGCCGCTGCCGGCGTTCCTGCTGGACGTGTTCTTCACATTCAATATTTCGCTATCGATCATGATCCTGCTGGCCGTGATCTATGTGCGGCGGGCCCTGGAATTCGCCACCTTTCCGACCGTTCTGCTGGGCGCGACCTTGCTGCGCCTCGGGCTCAACGTCGCCTCGACGCGCATCGTGCTGATCAATGGCCATACCGGATCGCATGCCGCGGGCCACGTGATCGCCGCGTTCGGCGAGTTCGTGGTCGGCGGCAACTACGCCGTCGGCATGGTCGTGTTCACAGTGCTCGTGATCATCAATTTCGTGGTCATCACCAAGGGCGCCGGCCGCATCTCGGAAGTGAGCGCGCGGTTCACTTTGGACGCCATGCCCGGCCGGCAGATGGCGATCGACGCGGATTTGAACGCCGGCATCATCACTCAGGCAGAGGCCGTGGTCCGGCGCCAGGAAATTCGCGAGGAAGCCGACTTCTACGGCGCCATGGACGGTGCCAGCAAGTTTGTGCGCGGCGATGCCGTCGCCGGCATCCTGATCGTGTTCATCAACCTATTCGGCGGCACCATCATCGGTGCCGCCCAGCATGGCATGTCCCTCGCCGATGCCGGCCGCACCTATGCGCTGCTCACCATCGGCGACGGATTGGTCGCGCAAATCCCGGCGTTGCTGCTGTCCGTGGCGGTCGCCATCCTGGTCACGCGCGTATCGCGGCCTCATGACATGAGCCAGCAGATCATGACGCAGGTGCTGGGACAGCCCAAGGCGCTGGGCGTTACCAGCGGCATTCTGACTCTGCTCGGCGTCATTCCCGGCATGCCGAATCTGGTGTTCCTGGGAATGGCGGCCTTGTGCGCGGTCGGCGCCTACATGATGAGCAAGCGCAAGGCGGCGGACAAGGCGGCCGCGGCCGCTCCCGCGGCGGCGGCGGCGGCCGTCCCCGCCGAGCAGCGGGAATTGTCCTGGGACGATGTGGAGGCCGTCGATCTGATCGGCCTCGAGGTGGGCTACCGGCTGATTCCGCTCGTGGATCGCAATCAAGGCGGGGAGCTGATGGGACGCATCAAGGGCGTGCGCAAGAAACTGTCCGAGGAGCTCGGCTTCCTGGTGCAAGCCGTGCACATTCGCGACAACCTGGAGCTCGGTCCGAATTCCTATCGCATCACCATTCTCGGCGCGCCGGTGGGCGAGTCCGAGGTATTCCCCGACCGGGAACTGGCAATCAATCCGGGGCAGGTGTCGGGAACGCTGCCCGGCTCGGCGACCAAGGATCCCGCCTTCGGCTTGGAGGCGATCTGGATCGATAAATCGCGCCGCGAGCAGGCGCAGGGGCAGGGCTACACCGTGGTGGACGCCAGCAGCGTCATCGCGACTCACTTGAGCCACCTGCTGCAGTCCCACGCACACGAACTGCTGGGCCACGAGGAAGTGCAGCAATTGCTCAACCGCTTGGGCAAGAGCGCGCCGAAGTTGATCGAGGACTTGGTGCCGAAGCTCCTGCCGATGAGCGTCGTCGTCAAGGTGCTGCAGTACCTGCTGCTGGAGCGCGTGCCGATCCGCAATCTGCGCACCATCTGCGAGACGCTCGCGGAACTCGCGCCGAAGACGCAGGACCCGGTGGTGCTGGTGGCCGCGGTTCGCGTTGCCCTGGGACGGAGCATCGTCCAAAACATCGGCGGGCTGCGCCAGGAGCTGCCGGTCATCACCTTGGACCCGACGCTCGAACAAGTGTTGCAGGACTCGATGGCGTCCGGCGGCGACGCATCACCCGGGTTCGAGCCCGGCCTCGCCGACAGGATTCAGACCGCGCTGGCCGACAACACGCGCCGCCAAGAAGCGGCGGGCGAGCCGGCCGTATTGCTCGTGGCGCCGAAAATTCGACCGTGGATCGCACGCCTGATGCGCCACTCGACCCCGTCGCTTGCGGTGCTTGCCTACAACGAAATACCGGAAAACCGCCGCATTCGAGTGATTGCCGCGGTTGGACGTTGAAATTGCCTGGGTTAGGAGGTTGACATGAAGATAAAACGTTACACGGCCGCGAGCATGCGCGAAGCACTGGCGCAAGTGCGCGCCGAGCAGGGACCCGATGCCGTCATTCTCTCCAGCCGCCGCGGCGAAGAAGGCATCGAGGTCATCGCCGCCATCGACTATGACGAGGCCTTGTTCGTCGAAGCGAACCGGCAGCGCACCCCTGCGGCCGTGGCGACGCCGCCAACCCCGGCGATCGCACCGGCACCGATTATTGTCACTCCGCCCGCGCCGGCCCGCGCGACTGCGCCCGCTCGGGCAACCGCGCCGGCCCGCGCACCGGCACCGGCGACAGCCCGTGCGCCGGCACCCGCTCGTGCGCCGGCACCCGCTCGCGCGCCGGCACCCACTCTGATCCAAGCCGCCGCTCCCGTGCGTGCGTCGGTCGTTGCGGGCGCGGCGGCCGCGCCCGACGGGGGTTTCGGCGGTATGCAGCGCGAACTACGGGACCTGCGTCAACTGCTGGAGACGGGCCTTGCCGGCATTACTTGGAACGACAAGCGCTTGCGCGAACCCTTGAAGGCGCACGTTCTCGAACAACTGTCGGCCATGGATATTGCGCCCGATGTGGCCATGGCGCTGGCATCCCTCACGCCGCGGCGCACCTCCCTGGAAAACCCCTCGCACATTCCACTGGCGCTGCTCCTCAAGCACCTGCCCGTGGTGGATGATCTTGCCAGCGTGAGCGGCGGCATCATGGCGGTGGTCGGCCCGACGGGGGCCGGCAAGACCACGACCATCGCCAAACTCGCCGCACGCTGGTGCATGCGGCACGGCAGCGAGGATCTGGCGCTGGTCAGCACCGATGGCTATCGAATCGGCGCCCGCGAGCAACTCATGGCCTACGCGCGCATTCTCGGGGCGCCCATGCACGCCGCCAACAGCGGCCGTGACCTGGCCCGGGTGTTGGACCGGCTGAAATCGAAAAAATTGATCCTGATCGACACCGCAGGCATGGGCCCGCGCGACGTTCGACTCGCCGAGCAGCTCGCGGCGCTGCAACTCGGTGCCGCGCGCGCGCGGGTGCTTTTGGCCTTGCCCGCGCAGGGCGAAGGGCATGCGCTCGATGAGATCGTGCAGGCCTACGCGCGGCTGACCCCCGTCGCCTGCATCCTGACCAAGGTGGACGAAGCGGCAAGTCTGGGCGCGGTGATATCGACGACGTTGCGCCACCGGCTGAAGATCGCCTATGTGTGCGACGGTCAGCGGGTGCCCGAGGACCTGCATGCGGCGCACCAACGGCGAGTGTGGCTGGTGCGCGCCGCCCTCAAGCTGAAGGAAGGCAGACCTCCAGCGCGCGACGAGGCCTACTTCGCCCGCAACTTCGGCGGAGCACGCGCCCATGCGTGATCTTAGACTCTCGCGCGAACGGGCCGAAGCGCTGGCCGAACTCAACTCCTCACGCCCGGTCAAGGTGATCGCGGTCACCGGCGGCAAGGGCGGCGTCGGCAAGACCACCGTATCCGCCAATCTGGCCGTGTCGATCGCCGCGCAGGGCCGCGACGTCATGCTGCTCGACGCCGACCTGGGATTGGCCAACGTCGACGTGATATTGGGGCTCAGTACCCGGTTCCACATGGGGCATGTGATCAAGGGCGAATGCTCGCTGGAGGATGCGATCGTCACCGGACCCCATGGCCTGCAAATCGTGCCGGCCGCGTCCGGCATGAAGCGCATGGCGAACCTCACGGAGGCGGAGCACGCGGGAATCATCCGCGCGTTCAGCGATCTGTATCACCGGGTCGAAGTCCTGGTGGTGGATACCGCGGCCGGCTTGCACGACAGCGTCACAACTTTCACCCAGGCCGCACACCATGTGGTCGTGGTGGTTTGCGACGAGCCCGCCTCCATCACCGACGCCTACGCGCTGATCAAGGTGTTGAGCCGCGACCATGGGGTTCAGCGTTTCCAGATTCTGGCAAATCAGACGCGCCGATCGGGAGAGGGGCCGGACCTCTACCAGAAGATCTCGCGGGTCTGTGACCGGTTTCTCAATGTGACGCTGGAGTACGCGGGTTCGGTACCGTTTGACGACTACCTGCGGCGTGCGGTGCAGCGCCAAACCGCGGTGGTCGACGCCTTTCCCGCGTCAATTTCATCCATTGCCCTCAAGAATCTGGCCTTGAAGGCCGATAAGTGGTCTGTACCCCAGGGGGCACGAGGTCACCTTGAGTTCTTTGTTGAACGGATGTTAGGGGCCCCGATGGGTGCCTCGACGGTATTGCAATGAGAGCAAGCACACAGTATTCGAATACACCGAAACGCGGCGCGAAGCCGATTGCGGACGAGAACGTCCCGGTCGATCAGGTGCCGCAGCAAGAATTGGTATTGCGACATGCCGATTTGGTCAAACGCATTGCCTACCATCTGGTCAGCCGCATGCCGCCGAACGTGGAAGTCGACGACCTGATTCAATCCGGGATGATCGGCTTGCTGGATGCGGCCAAACACTACTCCGCCACCAAGGGCGCGAATTTCGAGACCTATGCGGGCATTCGGATTCGCGGCGCCATGCTCGACGAAGTGCGCAAATCCGATTGGACCCCCCGTTCGGTGCATCGAAACATGCGCGAGATGGCCGACGTGGTGCGCAAGATCGAAAACGCCAAGGGTCAGGACGCAAGTCCCACCGACATCGCCGAAGGCCTGGGCGTGACGATCGAGGAATACCACAAGCTGGTCCAGGACGCGGCCAGCTGCCGCCTGTTCAGCTTCGATCAAATGGGGTCGAGCGAGGATGAATCGAGCCCCGCCGATCATGCCCGGGACGAGCGTCCGGGCCCCTTCGACCACATCGAGGACGCCGGTTTTCGCGATGCCCTCGGCACAGCGATCAACGGCCTGCCTGAGCGCGAAAAACTGGTGCTCTCGCTGTACTACGACGAAGACATGAATTTGCGCGAGATCGGCGAAGTACTCGAAGTATCCGAATCCCGCGTCTGCCAGATTCACGGGCAAGCGCTGGTGCGGTTGCGCGCGCGCCTCGCGGAGTGGCTGCAGCCGACCTAGTCCATGGATATCCTAAGCATCGTCGGCATTGTGCTCGCGCTGATAGCGATCATCGGCGGGGCAATCCTGAAAGGGAGCAGTGCCGGCGCGCTGGTCGGGAGCGCCGCGTTCGTGATCGTGGTGGTGGGAACGCTCGCCGCGAGCCTGGTGCAGACGCCGATGGCCACGTTCCTGCGTGCGTGGAAAATCGTCTCCTGGGTGTTCAAGCCGCCTGCGAACAACCCGGCGGCGATGATCGAGAAAATCGTCGAATGGAGCAACATCGCGCGCAAGCAGGGATTGTTGGGTCTGGAGTCGGCGGTCGAGAGCGAGAAGGACGGTTTTTTGAAGAAGGGCCTGCAATCCCTGGTCGACGGCGGCGAGCCGGATGCGATCCGCTCCAGCATGGAAATCGAACTGGACACCATGGAGCATTTCGACACCCAGGCCGCCAAGGTATTCGAAGCCATGGGCGTCTACTCGCCCACACTCGGCATCATCGGCGCGGTCATGGGCCTGATGGCCGTCATGCAGAATCTCAATGACCCCTCGAAGCTCGGACATGGCATCGCCGCGGCGTTCATAGCGACCATTTACGGCATCGCGTTTGCCAATCTGCTGTTCCTGCCCATGGGCAACAAGTTGAAGGCGGTGATTCACGGCCAGTCGCAGGTGCGCACCATGGTGATCGAGGGGATCATCGCCATCGCGCAGGGCGAGAATCCGCGCAACATCGAGTCGAAGCTGCAAGGCTACTTCCACCACTGACACCCATCATGGCGCGCAAGCAAAAGCACGAAGATCATGTGAATCACGAGGCCTGGGCGATTCCCTATGGCGACCTCGTGACCTTGCTGTTCGCGCTGTTCACGGTCATGTACGCCATGTCGTCGGTCAACGAAGGAAAATTCCGCATTCTGTCCGATTCCATGATCGCCGCCTTCAACGGCGCGCCGAAGAGCCTGCAGCCGCTCAACATCGGCGACAAGCAGCCCGGCAAGGGCGGCGACCAGCAACTGGTGGGCATCAGGCCCACGGCGCTCATTAAAATCAAAACCCAGAAAGTCTCGCAGTTTGGCACCGACCCGCCGCGGGATCCGAGCAAGACCGAGGACACGGCTTCGGCGGATCTGCCCGGGGCCTTGATCCGCATGCAACGCCAGGTGCAGGACGCGATGCAGGCGCTGATCGACGCCAAGCTGGTGACGGTGCGCCGCGAGAACATGTGGCTGGAAATCGAGATCAACGCCGACATTCTGTTTCCGAGCGGTGCCGGAGAATTCGCGCCGGCCGCGGAACCGGTGCTCGACAAACTGGCGGAGGTTTTGAAGCCCTTCCCCAATCCAATCCGCGTCGAGGGACATACCGACGATCGGCCGATCAAGACGGCCGCGTTCCCGTCCAACTGGGAGCTGTCAGCGGCCCGCGCCGCCAGCGTGGTGCATCAATTCACGCGCCAGGGCGTCGATCCGCTGCGGCTCGAAATCGTCGGTTTCGGCGAGTTTCATCCGCGCCAGCCGAACGCCACGATCGAAGGGCGCAATGCGAATCGCCGCGTCGTCATTCTGGTTCTGGAGGAGGTCGCGCCCGGCACGCCGGTCACCGCGAGAACCACCGATCAAACCCCCGAGACCGCTGCGCCCGGAGTCGAGACGGCGGATTCGAGCGGCGCCGCGAATCGCCTGATGTACCGAGTGCCGGCCGAGACTCTCGGCAAAACCGTGTTGGTCAAAGAGCAAGCGGCGCCGCAACCGGCAACACAAACGAGCGAGCCGCCGAAAACCGAAATCAGCGAGGTCACGCAATGAGTGAAGTTGACCGCTTGAGCAATTCCGGTCTCTATCCGATGTTGCCGATCGCGGATAAGCGCCCTTCCAGGGACAGATCGGGGGATACGCCGCACGGCGGCAAGCCACCGCCCGACAAACCCGCGCCGCAAGCGGGAGAAAGTCCGGATCCTGCAAACCCACGTCCTCCCAAATCTCTCATCGACGAGTACGCCTAACATGATCATGAATCTCAATACGGTTTTCGCCATCGCGGGTGCGGCGCTCGGCTGCTTCGGGCTAGTGTCGGCGTTGTTCGCCATTCGAGCGGTCCGGCGCTGGCAAGACCGCTGCTCGTCGGTCGAAACAAGGCTGGAGGCGCTGCGCCGCGAATTGGATCTGGTGGCCTCGATCAGCCTGAAGACCGGGCGCCGGGTCAAGCGCGTGGAGCAGGAGTACTCGGGCGTTTCCGATCGCGTCGATCTGGTCGAACTGCGAGCGGCGGCGCCGGCCTTCGATCAAGCAATCGACTCCGCGCGCCGCGGCGCCGATCCCGGCAGGCTCACGGCTCAATTCGGATTGAGCCGCGGCGAAGCGGATTTGGTGACGCGGCTGCACGGGCGCAAGAAGAGCGCCTGATCCTACGCGCTGCCGGCGCCGCGCCGGCGCGGGATCGTTCCCTTTCTGTCCAGCTTGATGTTCCCTCTCGATTGAGCCAAGGCGGACGGCTGTCCGTAGCCTAGGCTCAAGGACACCGAACTCAAGGCGGATCGTCGTGGACCGACGCAATTTCTGCGTTCTCAGCGCCGCAGCCGCGGCCAGCATCGCCGTGGGCCGCATGGGCGGCATGGGCGGCATGGGCCGCTGGGCGCCCGCCGCGCCCGTCACTCTCTATAAAGTCATCTTCGATGCGCGCTTTTCCGCGAGCCGCGCCTTCGGATCGGCAGCGGCCGGCTCCGGAAGGATGACGGCCGCGATTCGCGGCGACGTGACGGCGTTGTGGTCGGACGACCTGAGACTGCAATGGGCCAAGGGCGGCGGCGCGATCGCCGGCATGACCACCCTGCCGTCTTTCTTTTGTCTGCAGCAGCTTGCGCAGGACCATTGGATGCGCGGCCGAATCGTGTCAAATCCGCTGGGTGGGAAGATGCCGCCGGCGGATCCCCGACTCGTGTCCTGGGTAATCGCATGAGAGTGCCGCCGGGAATCAGTCAGGGCGAATTCGCGAAGGCGGTCGCTGAGTTCGAGAAAGTCGTGGGCCGGCAATGGGTCTTCACCCGCGATGAGGATCTTGATCTGTACCGCGACGCCTATTCTCCGTTTCTCAACGAACCCGAGGAGCGCATCGCGTCCGCGGCACTGGCGCCTGCCGCGACCGAAGAGGTGCAGCAGATCGTACGCATCGCCAACCGCTACCGGGTGCCGCTGTACGCAATTTCCACGGGCAAGAATTTGGGCTACGGCGGCTCGGCCCCGGCCTACTCGGGCTGCGTGGTGGTCGATCTGAAACGCATGAACCGCATCATCGAGGTCAACGAGGCCAACGCGTTCGCGCTCGTCGAGCCCGGCGTGAGCTACTTCGATCTGTACCGCTACATACAGGAGCGCAGGCTCAAGGTATGGATCGATTGCCCCGACCCCGGCTGGGGCAGCGTCGTCGGCAATGCCATCGATCGCGGCGGAGGCTACACGACCGCAAATTATCGCAATCACTTCGATTCACACTGCGGGATGGAAGTCGTGCTGCCGAGCGGCGAGGTTCTGCGCACCGGGATGGGCGCGCTGCCCGGGGCTGCGACCTGGCAACAATACAAGTCGGGGTGCGGGCCGTGGATCGACGGGATTTTTTCCCAGTCCAACTACGGAATCGTCACCAAGATGGGTTTCTGGCTCATGCCGCAGCCGGAAGCCTATCTGCGCGGCACCGTGTCCCTGCCGCGCTACCGGGACTTGGGATCGCTGGTCGAAACCCTCAATTATCTGGAGAACAGCCGCATCACATCGGGATTTCCGGACATCGCATCCCCGCTCATCGGGTATCCGCCCATCGGGCAGGTACAGTTGTGGAACGAGACGGGGCCGCCCGCCATGACCGATGAGCACCGCAAGCTGCTCGCCGGCGTCACGCTCGGCTACTCGGAGGAACTCGAGGCGTATGGCCTCAAAGCAGGCATCCCCTATTGGGAATTGTGGCTCAGCTTCCATGGGCCCAGAGAAGTCATCGACGCACAATGGCAGGCCGCTCAGCGGCACTTTACCAAGATACCCGGAGCGAAATTTCGGGTCGTCGATCGCGTTGATTTGCCGCTGGATCCGGCAAAGGCCGAGGATTATCACGAGCCGGAGCTTGGCATTCCGTCGCTGCGGGTCTTTTCGATCGGCGCCCGAACACCCTGGAACCCGACGCCGTCCAAGGGTCACATGTGGTTCTCGCCCATCATTCCGCGCACCGGCGCAGCCATCATCGAGGCGAATCGCGTGTTCAGCGCCGCCGCGCGCGATCTGGACATGCCGCTGTTTCGCTCATTCACGCTGCCGGCCTGCTTCTGGGAACGCTCCTTCATCTTCATTTTGGCGACGCCCGTAACCGAAGACCCGGCGACCAACAGGCGTTACCGGGAGGGTTTCAAGAAGTTGATCGAAGTCGGCGGGCAACACGGGTGGGGTGAGTACCGGACCGCGCCGGTATTTCAGCAGGCGGTGATGGATGTCTACTCGTTCAACAACCATGCATTGCAGCGCTTTCACGAGACCCTGAAAGATGCCATCGATCCGAACGGCGTCCTGTCGCCCGGGCGTTACGCCATTTGGCCCAAGCACCTGCGGGGCAAGCAGTCATGAGGCGTCACCTCGGCGGGGCATCGCGAGCGGCGGCCGCCGTTTTGGGACTGATTGCCGCGCCGGCACTTGCCGAGGATCGTCCCGACGAGCACGCTGCCGGACGGGCCGTGTACGCCCAATGGTGCGCCCCCTGCCACGCCGCGGGCGTGACTCATCCGGGGACTCACGCACTGATGGTGAAGTATCAAGGGGTCAAGTCGGGAGTACTCCTTGAATGGACGGATCTGCAATCCGACACCGTAAAATTCGTGGTACGGCACGGCATTTCGGTGATGCCGCAGTTCCGCAAGACCGAGATCAGCGACCCGGAATTGGACGCGCTCGCGAAATTCCTGTCGCGCAACACGCCGCGCTGACGGCTCGCGGAAACCAAGAATGCGCGCTGCGGTTTTTCACGGTCCCCGCGACTTGAGGCTCGAGTCGGTTCCCGAGCCCGAACCCGGCCCGGGAGACGTCAAACTTCGCGTCCTCTACAACGGCATCTGCGGCAGTGATCTGCACGAATACTACGATGGGCCGGTCACCACCCGCTCGACACCGCATCCGCTCACGGGAGTCAAGAACCCGGTTATTCTCGGCCATGAGTTGTGCGGCGAGGTGGTGTCCTGCGGACCCGGCGTCGAGGATTTGTCGCCCGGGGATTTGATCGCGGTCGAGCCGCTCGAGACCTGCGGCCGCTGCCTGTGGTGCACGGCGGGACAGTACAATCACTGCCCGTTGGTCGCGTTTCATGGCTACAACCGCGCCGGCGGCGGGCTCGCGGAGTACACCGTGGTGCGCCGCTCGATGGCGCATCGCCTGCCGCCGGGCATGACCGCGATGCAGGGCGCGCTCATCGAACCGCTCGGCATTGCCTGGCACACCGCGAACCGGTGCCGGGTCGAGGCCGGGCAGACGGTGGCGATTCATGGTGCGGGGCCCATCGGCATCGGCGTGTGCCTGACACTGAAGGCGCGCGGTGTCGATGTCATCATCGTCGATCCGTCGCCGCTGCGGCGCAAGGTGATGCAGCGGCTCGGCGTACGCGCGGCCCTCGACCCCGCCGATTGCGATCCGATTGCCGCCATTCGCGACTTGACCCAAGGCCGCGGGGCCCATGCATCGGTCGACGCGGCCGGCGGGGCGGCAGCATTCAACGCCATGCTGCATGGTACGCGCGTCGACGGCACCGCCGTCGTCGTCGCCATCCATCACGTGCCGGTGGTGATCCCGCCGTTCGATTTGCTGATGCCCGAGGTCAATGTCACCGGAGTGGCCATGTCGGTGCATGCCTTTCCGAGCGTCATCGCGGCGATGGCCCGGGGAAGCTATCCGCTGGATGAGTGGGTGGAAACGATTCCTTTCGAGGCCTTGGTGGAGCGCGGCCTCGAGCGCCTGCGGCGGCAGGAGGGATTGAAAATTCTGGTCGACGTGCGGGGGAGCTAAGGCTTGAAGATCAACGAACTGTTCAAGGTCGAAGGCTACGGAGTCATCGTCACCGGAGGGGCCAGCGGGCTCGGCCTCGGGTTTGCGGAAGCGCTGGCGGAGAATGGAGCGCGTGTGACGATTCTGGATGTCGACGCCGGCCGAATCGATCAAGAAACGCAGCGCCTAAAGGGGCTGGGGCTCGCCATCCGCGGAGAAGTTCTCGATGTGCGCGATCACGCGGCAATCGATCGGGCCTTCGATGCGGCGGTGGCTGCGCACGGACGCCTCGACGTGGTGTTTGCCAACGCCGGAATCGACTCCGGACCGGGTATCGTGGGCAGCTGGGCGGGCTCGCAGCGGCCGCGCAACCCCGAGGGCGCATTGGAGAACTACACCGATGAGCGCTGGAACCGGGTGATCGACATCAACCTGAACGGCATCTTCGCCACGCTGCGCGCCGGCGCCCGCATCATGCGGCCGCAACGCTCGGGCCGCATGATCGTCACGACCTCGGTTGCCGCGTATCAGTGCGAACCGGCGATCGGTGCGGCCTACATGACGGCCAAGGCGGGCGCCGCTCATCTCATGCGCCAAGTGGCGCTGGAGCTCGCCGCTTACCGGATCACGGTCAACGCCATCGCGCCGGGCTTCTTTGTCACGAATATCGGCGGCGGCCACGCGAAGCAGCCGCAGGTGCAAGAAGCCATGAGCCGGCTCATCCCCATGCACCGGGTGGGCTTTCCGCAAGACATGCAGGGCCTGGCGCTGTTTCTGGCATCGCCGGCCTCGGCCTATCTCACGGGCCAGCAAATATCGATCGACGGCGGTTGGACGCTCGGGGTCGCGGATTGAAACAGGAGGTGAAGCGATGGGACTCGTAGGCTTTGGTCAACCCGACGATGGCATCATTCAGATGTGTTATGTGGTTCCCGATATTCAGGCAGCCATGAATACATGGGTCCACAAACTCAAAGTGGGTCCGTGGTTCCTGCTCGATCACTTCACGGGCACCGACCCCAAGTATCGGGGCCGCGATTCGACGGCGGACGTTTCGCTGGCGATGAGCTTCGCAGGCCACATGAACATCGAACTCATCCAGCCCAACAACGATGCACCATCCGTATATAAAGAGTGGATCGATCGCCGCGGCTACGGCTTTCATCACTGGGGGCGCGCGACCGCGCACTTCGAGCGCGACGTAGCGAAGTATCAGGCCGAGGGGCATGCACTGGTATTTCTCGCCGGAGTGCCGAGCGGCGGTCATGTGGCCTACATGGACACGACCGCCGTGCTGCCGGGTTACGTCGAACTCATCGAACTCGGCGAGGCGTTCGAGGCGCTGTTCAGCAAATTCTATCGCGCCAGCATCGGCTGGGACGGTGCGGATCCGGTACGTTCGTTCATTTGACCGCGACCTCGAGCAGCATCGGCGCATCCGCCGTGAATATCTCGAGCAACGCGGCATCGAGGTCCTCGCAGCGTTCGACGCGGATGGCCTTGACGCCTTGGGCGGCGGCGAGGCCGCGAAAATCGAGATGCGGCAGCCGCACCCCGGGCAGCGCCTCGATATCGAAGTGACGGCCGAATTCTTCGAGCGCGCGGTAGCTGCCGTTGTTGACGATGATGAAGGCGATGGGCAGCTTGAGTTCGGCGGCGCTCCAGAGTCCCTGAATCGAGTACATGGCGGATCCATCGCCGAGCAACCCGATCACCTTGCGGCCCGGCCGCGCCAATGCCACACCCACCGACGCGGGCAGCCCGGCGCCGAGTCCGCCGCTGGCGCAGGTGTGGAAGGTTTCGCGCTCGAGGATGGGCAGGTAATCGTGCATCGGTCCGCGGCTGCTCGGCGCTTCCTCGACGATGATGCTGTCAGCCGGACGCAGCGCGGCGATTTGCTGCATGAGATACCTGTCGCTCAAGGTGTCCGGCGCGAGGCGAGGCGCCCGCGCGGCAATGGCCGGCGGCGCGCGCGGCGCCGCGGGCGGGTGACCGAGAAGCGCGGCAACACCGAGTTTCAAGTTCGTCACGATGGAGGTCCCGACGGGGCACCAAGCGGCCGCCGCCGGGTCGTCGGTCAGCTGGAAGAGCGCGGCCCCATCCGGGATGTGCGGTCCGTGACCCTCGACGTGATAGGTGAACACCGGCGCACCCAATGCCAGGATCAGGTCGGCGCCCAGCAGTCGCGAGACGATTGCGCTTCGGTCGGCCGGTAGAAAGCCGGCGAATAGCGGGTGGCGCTCCGGAAAGCTGTTGCGCGCCGACATGGGGCTCACCCACACGGCCGCCTGCTGCTGTTCCGCGAGCGCGATGGTCTCATCCCAGGCGTCGTCGCGGGCGACCGATGCGCCGACGACGATCACGGGCCGGCGCGATACGCGCAGCGCCGCCGCGGCGCGTTCGAGCAGCACGGGATCTGCCGCAATGCGCCGCGCGACGCGCCGCGCAGCCAGCGGCAGACACGGACGGTCCCAGTCATCCACGGGAATCGAGACGAAGGCGGGACCGCGCGGCGGCTGCATGGCGGCATAGTAGGCGCGCGCGATGGCCGCGGGAACGTCGGCGGCGCGCGCCGGTTCGCTGCTCCATTTCACGTAAGGCTTCGGCAGCTGCGCCGCCTGCTCGGAATAGAGAAAGGGCTCGAAGGGCAGTATCGAGCGCGCCTGCTGGCCGGCGGTGATCACGAGCGGCGTCTGGTTCTTGAAGGCCGTGAAGATGCTGCCGAGTCCATGGCCGACACCGATCGCCGAGTGCAAATTGATCAGCGCGGCATCGCCGCGGGCTTGGGCGAAGCCGTCGGCCATGGCGACGACGACCGATTCCTGTAATCCCAGCACGTAGCGGAAGTCCATGGGAAAATCACGGAACATCGGCAGCTCGGTGGAGCCGGGATTGCCGAACACCGTCGTCAACCCGAATTCGCGCAGCAGCGAATACACCGCTTCACGCACTGTCACTTCGCCGCTCAAAGGCGAATCACCACTTTGCCGTAATGGGCGCCGCTCTCGAGATGCCGGTAGGCCGCGAGGGCTTCGTCAAACCCGAATTCGCGGTCGATGATCGGCTGCATTCGGTGCGCCGCGATGGCCGCGTTCATGCGCTCGAAGTGGCCGCGCGATCCAACGTAGACGCCATGCAAACTCGCTTGTTTTCCCAGGAGCCCGTAGGGACTGCCCGCTGCGCCGATACCCGTGAGTACGCCGATCATCCCAACGCGTCCGCCCACCGCCACCGAACCGATCGACTGCGCCAACGTGCCCGAACCACCCACGTCCAGCACCAGATCGACGCCTCGCCCGTCGGTCAGCTTGAGGACCTCCTTATCCCACTCGGGGTGGCTGCGGTAGTTGATGCAGCCGTCGGCGCCCAGCGTCCGTGCGCGCGCCAGCTTCTCATCGCTCGACGAGGTGACCAGCACCCGGGCGCCGGCCAGACGCGCGAATTGCAGGCCGAATGTGGAGACCCCGCCCGTGCCGAGCACGAGCACCGTCGCGCCGGGCGCGACGTGCCCGATGTCGACGAGCGTTCGCCAGGCCGTCACCGCCGCGCAGGGCAGTGTGGCGGCGCCGGCAAGCGACAAATGAGCCGGAACGGCCACGGCGTTCTGCTCGTCGAACACGACGAGCTCCGCGAGCACGCCGTCCGCCGGCGGTGCGCCGAGGGCGACCAGCGGACCGCGCGGCGGTCCGCCGTCGATCCAGCCGCGAAAGAACGTGCCCGCGACACGGTCGCCGACCCGGAAGCGGGTCACCGCGGCGCCGACTCCGACAACCTCGCCCGCGCCATCCGACAGAGGAACGGTGTTGGCCGCAACCGTGCCGCCCATGTAATGGCCGCGAGGGATCAGAAGATCACGGTAATTGAGCGATACGGCTTGCATACGCACCAGTATCTGCGTGGATTGCGGCTTGGGATCGGGACGCTCACAGCGGCGCAGGCCTTCCAGGCTGCTGCTGCCGGCAACGATTTCATAGGCGCGCATCAAAACCTCCGACATTGCCCGTGTATTTCAGCCATTTCATCCGCCGCGATCGACGCATGCGAGGCGCCAGTTTACGCGCAGCGAACCCGGAGCGCTCCTGCGGCGTAGTATGAAAGCGCGTTCACTCTGGGCTGATCCGACCCTGGCCGAGCGCGCGCATCCTATGAAGCCCTTGGCCGCATCCTCGCGGCGAGCGGCGAGGAGTGACACGTGGCCGGCGCTTCGACAAGCAGATTCGATTATGTGATCGTCGGCGCGGGCTCCGCCGGGTGCGTTCTCGCGAATCGATTGACGGAGGACCCGGGCGTCACGGTTTTGCTCCTGGAAGCAGGTGGCGCGTCGACCGGGCTGTTCAAGGATATGCCCATGGCGTTCCCCAAGTACGTTGTCCGGCGGGACCTGAACTGGAACTTCGAGAGCGACCCCGAGCCGTATTTGAAGGGACGGCGGATCGAAGTCCCGCGCGGCAGAGGATTGGGCGGCTCCACGATGATCAACGGCATGGTCTACGCACGGGGTCACCGCGGCGACTACGACGATTGGGCGCAGCGCGGCCTTGCGGGATGGTCCTACGCGGACGTGTTGCCGTATTTTCGCAAATCGGAGAATAGCTGGCTGGGCGAAAATCCGTATCACGGTGCATCGGGCGAATTGGAAATTGCCGTTCCCGAATCGAATATGCTGTACGCGGAGATTCGCGCGGCGAGCATTGCGGCGGGATATCCGGCGACGGACGATTATCACGGCCGGCAAACCGAAGGTTTTCAGCGCAGCGAAATGACGGTCGTGCGCGGCCGGCGCGCCGGTGCGGCGCGCGTCTTTCTCAAACCCGTGATGGACCGGCGCAATCTCAAGGTCGAAACGCGGGCGCTGGCCGGCCGAATTCGCATCGACAGCGGGCGTGCGGTCGGCATCGACTATACCCAGGGTGGGCAGGAATTGACGGCGACCGCGACGCGCGAAGTCATCATCGCGGGCGGTGTGTATGGTTCCCCACAGCTGCTCATGCTGTCAGGGTTGGGGCCGGCGGATCACTTGACGGGGATTGGAATCAAACCGGCGGTCGACCTGCCGGGCGTCGGCAAGAATCTCGTCGAACATCCGTTCATGTTCGTCGGGTGGAACGTGCGGCCGGGCGTCTTTCGCAGCGAGTTGCGCGTGGACCGGGCGACCCTGTGGGTGCTCAAGTGGGCCCTGTTCGGCAAGGGCCTGTTCGCCACCAACGGGGCCGCCGGCAATTTATTCATTCGAACGGACCCGAGACTGGATCGGCCCGACATGCAGTTCACCTGCATGGCGGGCGAGGTCGGCGCCCGCGAGCTGTGGTTTCCGCTGATCGGCAAGAAGCCGCCGCACACGCTGGGCGTCGGCGTGTCCATGATCAAGCAGGACAGCCGCGGAGAGGTGCGGCTGCGCTCGGCGAACGCGCGGGATGCGCCGCACATCTTGTTCAACCTGTTCAAGGAAAAATCGGATATGGACCGGGCGATCCGCGGGCTCAAGGCGATTCGCCGCATCTACCAGAGCGAACCGTTGCGCAGTTTGGTCGCCGATGAGATTCTGCCCGGCGCGAAGCTGGCCTCGGATGCCGATCTCGAACAATTCGTGCGCGACACCGGCGCGATCACGCAGCACGCCGTGGGAACATGCAAGATGGGTATCGACGGCGATCCTCTGGCGGTGGTGGATGCCGCGTTGAAGGTACGCGGCGTCGATGCGCTTCGGGTGATCGACGCGTCGGTCATGCCGGACGTGCCGGGCGGCAATACCAACGCCCCGGCAATCATGATTGCCGAAAAGGGCGCGGACTTGATCCGCGGGCGCAGCCTGCCGCGCGCCCAGGTTTGAATTCGCAATCGATTTTTCGACGGCCGGTAACACGGCGGGGCGGCACGCAATGAAGCAACTGAAGGGCAAAACGGCGTTCGTCACGGGCGGCAGCAGCGGCATCGGTTTGGGGTTGGTCAAGGTGCTGGCCGGGGAAGGCATGAAGGTCGCGTTCAGCTATCGCCGGCAAGATCATCTGGATCAGGCGATGGCGTATTTTCGCGATAAACCGCAGCAATCGGTGCATCCCATCAAAGTCGATGTCACCGACCGCGTGGGGTTGGCCGCCGCGAAACTTGAAATAGAACGCCTCTATGGCCCGGTTCAAGTGCTGATCAACAACGCAGGGATCGGCATCCTCGGTCCGATGGCGCAGGCGACCTTCAGCGACTGGGACTGGATCATGCGCGTGAATGTGGGCGGCGTGATCAATACGGTGGTCACATTCCTGCCGGGAATGATCGCGGGCGGGCAGGAGGCGCATATCGTCAATGTCTCATCCATGGGCGGCATTGCGGCACTGGGCGCGGCGGGGCTGTACGCCACGACGAAGTTCGCCGTGGTCGGACTTTCCGAATCGCTGCGCACGGATATGATCGGACGCAACATCGGCGTGTCGGTCTACTGCCCCGGAACGGTCAAATCCAACATCGGCGAGGGCGACGCGCTGCGTCACGAAGATTTCAAGGACTCAGGCTATGGGCGGCCGCCGCCGCCCCTGCAGGGCGAGGCCTCGTTCATGGATGTGGCGATGGATCCCGTGGTGGCCGCGGGTCATGTCTTGCGGGGCATCAAGGACAATCAGCTGTTCATCATCAGCCATCCGGAGTTCCGCGATGTCTTGCGGGCGCGCCATGCGAAAATCGAGGCATCGATTTCCAGCGAGCCGATCGACGCAGTGCGGGCGGAATCCGTGCGCTTCATCTTGTCGAATGCAATCTACAGCGAGAACGCCTGACCGGGAGCGGTCGAGGCTGACCTCAAGGAGCCGGCGCTCACCTCAAGGAGCCGGCGCAGTTCGCACGTTGATCTCGACCTTGAGGCCGTTCGGATCGTGGAGGAACAGCTGCGTCAGGCGGGCGCCCGGGACATCGTTCACGGCGAACGCCACGCCACAGGCGGTCAGTTTCGCCTTCACGCCCTCGCAGTCGACGGCGTTGAAGGCGATATGATCGAGCGGGCCCGTGCCGGGCGCACGCGTGGAAACGCTGATGCCGGCTTTGGCCGAATGTGCGCGATAGCTCGCCCACTCGGCGATGTGGATGCAGGGCACATCTCCGACATACAGCCAGTAACCCGGAAACCCGAGCGGCGGCCGCGGGCCCACGCGAAGGCCGAGCGCACGATCGTAGAAATCCCGCGTGCCGTCCAAATCGTCGGTCAGCACCAGGTAATGCTCGAGTTGCGTCAGCGGCACGTCCACACCTGACTATTTTTCCGGGCGTTACGGAACCAGGAGCGCCTTCGACACACGATCGGCGCGTCCCGCACTGATGGCACCGTTATCCTGGTTGTTGTTCCAATAATAGTGTTCGCCGTCGGCCGAGACGAAATACACCCAGGGAGCCCCGGCATCATAAGTGACGGTTGCGACGCAGTTCGCGGTGATGGTGTACGTCCCCGTGCCGCTATAGGTCTGCGGTACGCCGCCATCGCTCTGGAACTCGTAGTACGTCATGTGGCCCTTGCCGTCGTAGGACTCCTGGCCGCTCGATGAGATTTGCACTCCCTGACGGTACGTAATGGTGGCATAGGCCATCGTTCCGTGCAGCGTCTCGAGTGAGCAATGTTGATTATCGTCGGCGCTCGCAGGCAGCGCCGCAAATCCGAGCAACGCGGCGGCCCAATACAACGATAATTTTTTAATTTTGCCTCTCCCTGTCGATAAAAATTGTGCATCGTCGAGTTTGCCAGCTTCCATGCGCGTGCGACAGCCATGTGATTTGCAATATGACAAACGAACGCGCCGCGCGCCGCAGCGCCCGCGAGCTACTCGACGATTTCGTCGATCTGGATCGTCGGCATGGTGTTGGTGAAGTTCGGCACGTCGGCGATCAGAGTGGCGCCGTGCTTCACGCCGGCGCTGTCGAATGCCTCTTGATCGGCGATCCAAATATTGATGATGGCGACGTACGGCGCCGGCGAGCCGACCGGCGTGGCGGCGCCGCGGCGCAGCTCGAGCTTGGCGATGCTGTCGCCATACAGACGATGAATGAGGGTGGCGTGGTGCTCGAGGTAGTAATCGAAATCGAAGGTCACGCCGGGAGTGTTCGGATACAGCACGGTGATGCAACGGCGCGGCGATGGCTTCACGGTATTACCCTCCAAATTTGCTGCAGGAAGCCGGCTTGTATCATGCGGGAAGCCGGCTTGCGTCCGTCCAATTGCCGTGAATCGCCGGCCGTAGCCGGAACGGAAGCTTGGCGCGGGCAAACGGCCCCTCGGCAATGCGACTGGCTTCGAAAAACGCGAGGTCCGAATAGTTCGTGACGACGTTGTCGAGCACGGCCACGAGGTAACCGTCGCCTTCCGCCGCGGCCGCGGATCGCGGAATGAAGCAGGGTTCTTGAACGATGGTCTGCGGTCCGGCCCACCAGAGCGTCTGTTTGCCGGAGGTGAAGTCCAAATGTGCGATCGAGTTCATGATGAGCCCGGAGGCGCGGCCGCCGGCGCCGTCGAAAGGCTTCTCTCGATCGGACACCAGCAGCCAGCCATGGCGCTGCGCCTGCGTGGCGTAGCGATCGTCGATGCGCGGGAACTCTCCGAACAGGTCCGTGAGGCGTTCGGACTTCTCGAAGGCGTCGCCCGGGGATGCCATGTCGACGGTCCAGCGGGTAAGGAAACTCATCGACTCCAGGGGGTTGAACGGGGTGCCGCGCACGTCGGGAAAGAACGGGAACATATTGTTCTTCGCCACCGGAGTATCGAAATAGACGCGGGTGCCGTCATTGAACGCATTCATGACGTGGCTGGCGAACAGCGTCGGCGACTTGAACCAGCGCATGGCGCCTGCATCGCCGTGCCGCGGCAGCACGCCGAGATACACGGGCAGCGAAGTGTCGAAGCCGAAGTGGGGCAGACCCGCCTTGAGGCGCTCCCAGGAGCTCACGATCGGCACCACGTGAAATACCGCATAGTCCCGGGTGACGCCGAAATCATGCATCATGCAGTAATAAGGCGCCTCGAACCACGTCTCCTGGAGCAGCTCCCCTGACGGGCTGATTTCCATATAGTGGCAGTCACGGGTCAGCAATCCCTTGGCCGCGTACCCGAAAGCGCACATGTTGCCGTTCTCGGGATCGATTTTCGGATGGGCGCAGAAGGTCTTGCCCTGCATCTTGCCGCCGAAGTCGGTGTAGCCGAAAGTCGCGAGAGTCAGCGGGTCCATCAGCAGCGCGGGGCTGTCCTCTTTGAGCGCGAACAGCTTGCCCGCGTGCACCAGAACATTGGTGTTGGCAGTGCCGCGGATCTTTCCCTGCACCGACGCGTCGTCGGTGAGCGGGTTGCGATAGGCGCCGAACAGAGCGCGTTCCGCACTGCGTTCGAGTTTCCATTTGTCGGTCTGCGCATAGCGCTGGCGGAAGTCGAGCCTGCCGCCGCGAAGGTGGAACAAGCCGATCATGCCGTCGCCGTTGAAGAACTGGTCGCCGTCGAACATCGGCGCGAATTGCGCGTCCGGATGCACCCGATGATACGTGCCGTGCAATTGCGGCGGAATTTCCCCCTCGATCTCGACATCGTGAATGTCGCCCTCGAGGCGCAGCGGGCGCAGGGTACCGGTGAATCCCGGTGTGTTGGGGTAGTGAGCCATGTTTCGCATCATGCTCGCGCGTGCGAGGCCGTCTGTACCCCGCGGGAGCAGCTTTTCGCCGCACAGAGAACTCATTGCCGTTGCCGTGCGGCGGCCATCGGCCGTCCGCCGGGCTAGATTTCCTGAGTGAGCCGCACCACCAGTTCGCGAAGCCAGGTATGCGCGGGATCCGAGTCATTGCGCTTGTGCCAAAGGAGGATCTCATTCAGCACGGGCACCTCGAAGGGCAGCGGGAAGGTCTTGATCGGCAGGGTAGAAGCCGACATTTGCGCCACCCGCTCGGGCATGGTGGCGACCAAACGGGTACCTTGCAGAACCAGCGGCAAATGCAGCAGGCTGGGTACGGTGATGTGCACCGGAAGATCGATGTCCAAGAGCCGGCGGACCAGTTCCTCGGCCGTCGCGGTGTAGCCATTGGGGCGGCCAAACACATGGGGCAGTGCAAAATATTGCTCGGCCGAAATGCCGTCGTGGACGGTGGGATGGTCGCGATCGACGGCGCAAATCCAACGCACAGGGCGCAGACGCACGCTGCGCAAAGTGTCGGGATACGCCTTCACGTCGAACAGCCGCAAACTGTCCAGGCACAGACACAAATCGACATCGCCGTATTCGAGACGGCTCAATGCCGAATGCGACACCAGTTCGATGTTGATGCGTATTCCGGGCGCCTCGGTGGAGACGCGCTCCAGAAAGGCCGGCAGCAGGTCCGGCACCGCTTCCTCGGACAGGATCAGCGTGAACTCGCGTTGCGTCGTGGCGGCGGTGAACGTCGGCTGTGTGCCGAGCGTCGCCTGGATCAGCAGCAGCGCCTCGCGGACCGGTTCCACCAGCGACTGGCCCCGGGGCGACAGTTCCATGTCGCGGCCCACCCGCACCAGCAAAGGATCGTTGAAATAGTCCCGCAGCCGGTGCAGCGCCGCACTCATCGCCGGCTGCGAGACGAAGACCTTCTCGGCCGCCCGAGTGATGTTCTTTTCACGCAGCAGAGTGTCGAGCGCGATCAACAGATTGAGATCGAAACGGTGGAACTGCATGCTCGGCACTGGCTGGTACGGGCCGGCATTTTACCAGATTGCCTCCAGGGGCATATCCGGCCATGAGCCGGGCGCCGATACGCCGTTGCGCTTTCGGTGGAGCGGGTATTCCCCGAGGGTCGAGCGCAAATTCGGTGTTGGTTGCCTGATGGCGCATATGCCAACTCTCGGCCCCCGGACGGACTGAATCATGCTCGATCTGTATCATGCCGAGCCTGTGGCGAATTCGATGAAGTCACTGCTCTGCCTGAAGGAAAAGGGCTTGCAGTTCACCAGCCGTTATGTCGACTTGCTGCGATTCGAGCAGCACTTACCTAAGTTCGTGGAACTCAATCCCAACGGCCAGGTTCCCGTCCTGGTGCACGACGGCGCCGTAATCACCGAGTCCACGGTGATCAACGAGTATCTCGACGACGCATTTCCCGAGGTGCCGCTGCGCCCGAATAATATCGTCGAGCGCGCGCAAATGCGCATTTGGAGCAAGTTCGTGGACGACTATTTCTGTCCCGCACTCAGCATGTGGGGCTGGCATTTGATGGTGCGGCGAGTGGCGCAAAGCTTGAGCAAGAACGAGCTCGAGAAGGTGCTCGAGCGCATCCCGCTGAAAGAGCAGCGCGACAAGTGGGCGACCATCGCCGGCGAGTCCTTCAGCGAGGCGCAACTCGAGGAATCCAGGCGCAAGCTGGCCGTGTCGATCGAGCGCATGGAGAAGATCCTGGCAAAATCCAAGTGGTTGGCCGGATCCTGCTACTCGCTGGCCGACGTGAACAGCTATTCGATGGTAGCGGGAGTGCCGCGCATGTTTCCCGAGATCATGAATAGGGCGACGGCGCCCCGGGCGTGGGCCTGGCTCGAGACGATGAATGCGCGCCCGGCCGTGCAGGCCGCGCTGAATATGCCCAACAAGGTGCCCGAGGTTCTGCGCACCTTCGGCGGCTGACGATGGCCACTGTGATGAAGCCGCCGTTTCGCGCCGATCAGGTCGGCAGTCTGCTGCGTCCCGCGGCTCTGGCGGCCGCCCGCGGGCAGTTCAAGCAAGGCGCGCTGTCCGCCGCTGCGCTGCGCCGCGTCGAAGACGACTGCATTCGCGGGGTCGTGGAACGGCAGCAGTCGGTCGGGCTGCGCTCCATCACGGACGGCGAGCTGCGCCGCGATTACTGGCACATCGATTTCTTGCGGCAGCTCGACGGCGTCACGATTGCCGCCATGGCGGGCCAGAACCTCTTCGGCGGCAGCGACGAGCAGCCGCCGGTGGCCACCGTGACGGGCAAGGTGGGCTGTTCAAAGCCCATCATGGTGGATGCGTTCGAGTATTTGCAAAACGTCATCGGCGGTACTTCCCGGGGCACTGCGAAGGTCACGATTCCGTCGCCCTCGATGCTGTACATGCGCGGCGGCCGCAAGGCCGTATCCGGCGCCGTCTATCCGGATCTCGCGGAATTCTGGCGCGACGTCGCAATCGCCTATCGGAACGCCATTCGATATTTCGCCGAACGCGGCTGCACATACCTGCAGCTGGACGACGTGTCATTCGCCTATCTCTGCGATCCGAAATTCCGCGAGGGCTGCCGTCTCAACGGCGACGATCCCGGCGCCCTGCCGCGGATCTTTGCCGACGCCGTCAATGCCTCGCTGCGTGGGCGGCCCGAGGGGATGACCATCACCATGCATACTTGCCGCGGGAATTTCCGCAGCTCCTGGGTCGCCGAGGGCGGCTACGAGAACGTCGCCGAGGCCATGTTCTCAATCGACGTCGACGGATTCTTCATGGAGTTCGATTCAGCCCGCGCCGGATCATTCGAACCTCTACGCCTGCTGCCGGCGGGCAAGCGGGCGGTGCTCGGACTGGTGACGACCAAGCAGGGGGCGATTGAGAGCGCGGATGAGATCAAGCGGCGGATCGAGGCGGCCGGCGCGTATGTGCCGGTGGACAGTCTGTGCCTGTCGCCGCAATGCGGTTTTTCGAGCACGCATCACGGCAACGCCGTCTCGGAGTCCGAACAATGGCGTAAGCTGGAATTGGTCGTGCGTGTGGCGCACGAGGTTTGGGGCTCGGAGAACTGATGGAGAAGCAGCGCTTCTACGGTTGGACCATGCTGGCGGCGCTGTGGAGCGTCATGTTCCTGAACCTCGGGTTTCCAGCCTACGGACCGGCGGTCCTCAACCCCGCCATGGCCAAGGCACTCGGGCTGCCTCGCGAGACGCTGGGCAGCGTATTTTCGGTGTACATGATCATGTCGGGGCTGCCGGGACCGCTGGTCGCGCTGAGCGTCAACCGCGTCGGCGTGCGCCGAACCCTGGTGCTCGGAAGCGCGTTCACCATCGCCGGCGCATTGCTGATGGCAACCGTGGTGACGAGCGGAATCGGCGCCATGCTGTGTTATGGCCTGTTGGTGGGCGCGGGCGTGGCGACCGGCGGGGCCATGGCGTCGCAGGCTGGATTGGCGCGGTGGTTCGTGAGGCGCCGCTCACTGGCGCTGTCGGTCATGTATTCCGCGGGGGCCATCGGCGGCTTCGTGGCGGCGCCGCTGCTCAACCGTCTGATCCAGGCGACGGGCAGCTGGCGGGCGGGCTGGTGGCTGCTCGCGGCGCTCTCCTCCATGGCCGCCGCCATTGCCTTGATCTTCGTGCGCGAGCGGCCGGAAGACGTGGGTCAAGTGGCGGATGGATTTGGGTCCCCGCCGGCGGGCGGCCAGCTGCCGCTGGATACGCGGCCGAAGTTCGTGTCGCGCCGGGAATGGACATTCCAGGAGGCAGCTCGACACCCCAGCTACTGGCTGCTGCTCGGGGCGCTGGTCGGCGGCAGCGGCGGCTACACGCTGTTCCTGGCACACGGGGTGGTACATCTGCAGGATCTGGGACACTCAGCGGGCATCGGGGCCTGGGCGGTCAGCGTCGCAACGGTCACCGGCCTCATCGGCAAGCTGATTCTTGCGGCGTTTGGCGACCATATCGATCCACGGTATATTTTCGCGCTTTTCATGGCCGTGTTCGGCGTCGGGCTGGTGGTCATCGTCAATGCGCATGCGGTATGGCAGGTCTTCTTGTTCGCGACCTGCCTCGGCATCGGCTTCGGCGGCGGAGTGGTGTGCTTGATGGCGGTATTGAGCAACTACTACGGCACCCGCGCCTTCGCCTCCTTGGCCGGGCTTGCCATCGCGATCAACACCACATTGTCGGCGATCGCGCCGAAGGTGGCCGGGCGCCTGTTCGATCGGGGCGTGGGCTACGGCGTCAACTTTTACTTTCTCGCGTCGTGGTGCTTTGCCGGCGCCGTCGTGTTGTTTTTCATGCGGCGGCCTGGAGACATCGCGCACGGCGGGACGGCCGCGGAACGATCGAATGCACCCGGTTAAAGAGGGCGACTTGCTCTGGACCCCCGGCGCCGAGCGGGTTTCGCGGGCGTACCTGACGCATTACATGGATTGGCTGGCCGCGCGCGGGCGCCGCTTCGATTCCTATGCGGCGTTATGGCAGTGGTCCATCGACGATCTGGACGGATTTTGGGGTTCTCTGTGGGAGTACTTCGACATTCGCGCCTCGCGGTCCTACGAACGCGTGCTGGGGCAAAGCTCGATGCCGGGTGCGGAGTGGTTTCCCGGGGCGCGCTTGAACTACGCGGAGCATGCGCTGCGCCACGAGCGCGAGGGCGCGGATGCGCTGCTGTTCTTGAGCGAGCGGCGGGCTTTGAGCGCGCTGTCGTGGACCGACCTTGGCAGGCAGGTGCGCAAGCTCGCAACGCAACTGCGCAAGATGGGACTCGCTCCGGGCGACCGAGTGGTCGCCTATCTGCCGAATTCTCCGGAGGCCGTCATCGCGATGCTCGCCACGGCGAGCGTCGGCGCGATTTGGGCGAGCTGCGGCCCGGATTTTGGGCCGCGCGGCGTGGTCGACCGATTTTCGCAATTGACGCCGAAGATCGCTTTCTGCGTGGACGGCTATTACTACGGCGGCAAGCCGTTCGATCGCCGGCCGGAGCTCGGCACGATATTGAGCTCGCTGCCCTCGCTTCAGCGGGTGATTTATTTGCGCCAGCTCGAACCCGGGAACGATACACCGTTGACCGCGAACACGATGTTTTGGGAGGACGCTCTGGCGGGCCCGGAGGTCGCGGCCGCGACGTTCGAATTCGAACAGGTGCCGTTCGCGCATCCGCTGTGGATTTTGTTCTCTTCGGGCACCACTGGGCTGCCCAAACCCATCGTCCATTGCCACGGCGGCATGGTTCTGGAACAGTGCAAGGCCCTCAAGCTTCACATGGACGTGCATCCCGGCGAGCGCATGTTCTTCTTCACCACCACGGGCTGGATGATGTGGAATTTCCTGGTGAGCGCGCTCTTGGTGGATGTGGTGCCGGTGCTGTACGACGGCAATCCGGCGTACCCCGCGCCCGACGTGCTGTGGAGCATGGTCGAACGCTCGGGCGCCAGCTTCTTCGGCGCGAGCCCGACGTACGTGAGCATTCTCGAGAAGGCCGGCATCTCCCCCAAGGATCGCTTCGATCTGTCGCGGCTCGAGTCGGTGATGCTGGCCGGCTCGCCGGTGACGGCGGAATGCATGGCGTGGTTCTACCGCAACGTGAGCACGGAGGCTTGGGCGTATTCGGGCAGCGGCGGCACGGATTTGTGCACGGGCATCGTGGGCGGCGTCGTGAGCCTGCCGTTGTACGCCGGCGAGATTCAGGCGCGGCAACTCGGCGTCGCGGCCTGCGCATTCAATGAACGGGGACAGCCGGTGGTCGATGAGGTGGGTGAGTTGGTCATCACGCGGCCGATGCCGTCCATGCCCGTCGGCTTCTGGAACGACGTCGACGGCAGCCGCTACCGGGAAGCCTATTTCGATCTATACCCCGGAATCTGGCGGCACGGAGATTTCTTCAAGGTGAACGCCCGCGGCGGATGCTTCGTGTTGGGCCGCTCCGACGCGACCCTTAACCGCCACGGCGTGCGCATCGGCACCGCGGAAGTGTATCGCGCGCTGATCGAGGTTTCCGAAATCGAAGATTCGCTGATCGTGAATCTCGATCTGCCGGGCGGCGCCTTCTTCATGCCGCTGTTCGTCAGGCTCAAGCCGGGGTTGAACCTCGATGAGGCGCTGCAGGAGAAGGTACGCGCGCGCATGCGCAAGGCCTATTCAGCGCGGCATGTTCCCGACAAGATTTATCAGGTGGGCGCAATTCCGTACACGCTCACAGGCAAGAAAATGGAAGTGCCCGTGCGCCGCATCCTGACGGGGGTGCCGGTGGAGAAGGCCGCGAATCGCGCGGCCATGGCCAATGTGGAGTCGCTCGACTATTTCATTGAATACGTTCGATTGCAGCGCGACTATCGGCTGGATTAGCCGGGCCGCCCGGCGGAGGGCGCTCGCGTTTGCATTCGGAAAGAGTGAAGTGGAACGCCGCTCCGCCCGCAGTCTGATTCTCGGCCCACAAGCGTCCGCCGTGCGCGAGCACGATGGAGCGGCTCAACGACAAGCCCAATCCCAACCCCAGCGGCTTGGTGGTGTGATACGGCTCGAAGATCATCTCTTCACTGCCGGGGGCAATGCCGCTGCCGGAGTCGGCCACGGAAATCCGCACCTGACCGCCCTCGATGCGGCTCGACCTCAGCGTGAGCGTGCGGGCGTTCCGCGCCCGCTCCATCATGGCGTCGACGGCGTTGAGAATCAAATTGATCAGGACCTGCTGCAGCTGCACGCGGTCGCCGCGGATCGACGGCAGCTCGCTGTCGAGCTCCGTGACCACGCGCACCGAGTGAGCCACCAAATCATGATTCAATAATCCGAGCACGTCCTGGATCAATTCGTTCGCTTCCAGAGGCTGCGGTTGGAATTCGCCCTTCTGCAGCAGCGAGCGCAGCCGGCGGATGACCTCGCCGGCACGCTTGTCGTCCGCGACGATGTCGCGCAGGATGTCTTGAATTTCCTGCAAGTCCGGGTTGTCGTGGGCGAGGATGAGCTGCGCCGCCTGGGCGTTGCTCAAGATGGCCGTCAGCGGTTGATTCAACTCATGCGCGAGTGCCGAGGAGAGCTCGCCGAGGCTCGCTGCCCGTAGCAGATGGGTGACTTCGTTGCGGCGCGCCTGGGCTTCCAGCTCCGCCGTTTTGCGATGCGTGATGTCCATCGTGACGCCCTGCAAGCGAACCGGCTGACCGCGACCGTCCAATTCGAGATACCCTTGGGAGGCCGCCCAACGCATCCGTCCATCCGGCAGCAGCACGCGGTATTCCACCAGGTAGCGACCATCGCCCTGGGTCGACTTGACCACCGTCTGGCGCATGACCTCCCGATCATCGGGGTGCACCCGCTGTAGGAAATTGTCGAGTTGCAGCGGCTCGGATTTCGTGAACCCGAACATCGAGCGCCATTGGTCCGACACCCAGATTTCATTGCGCGCGAATTCCCGGGACCAAAAGCCCAGGTTGGCCGCATCGGCGGCCAAGGTCATTCTTTGTTCGCTGGCGTGCAGCTCGCGGGCAAGTTGCCCGGCACGCAATGTCTCGCCGCCCAACTCGTACGCCATTGCCGCGATGATGCCGAGGTAGAACAAGCTCGGCGTGGCCGGCGGCACGGCCTTCCCCCAGTACACCAACGCCAGCTGCGCGGCTGCCGCCAACACGAAAAGAGCGATGGTACCGCCCACGGTTACCGCCAGGCGACGGTCGCCTCGCCGCCAAACTGCAGCGGCCGCGTCCAGGACGAAAATCACCAGCACCCATAAGCTGAGCTGGCCGACGATCATCGAGGGATTCGGCACAATACTCGCCGGAATGGAAATGGTTTCGCCAAGGAAGGTACTGGGGCGGAAGCTGGTGACTTCGCGAAGGTTGTGATTTTGCCCCGTCAGAAAATTGAGAAACAACGAGGGCGCCCGCAACACGAATACCGCCCAAAGCAGCCAGGTTCGGCCGGCGCCAAGGTAAAGCCGCACAAAAACGGCCAATGCCAGTATGGTCACGCAAAAGGAGAGCTGCGCCCAGCGTATCGCCGAGGTAAATTGCGCCGGCGACTCCGAGTGCATCAGTGTCAGATCACACCAGGCAAGAGCGGCCGTGCCGATGGCGGCCAGCGCGAACACCAAATAGGCCCAGGCCCCCCGCCGCCGCCACCAGATGAAGCCATAGATCAAGGCCATGGTCAGGCACGCCGATGCGGTCATGGAGAAAATGGCGGTGGTCGGACTCATCCCGCAGCAGGCTAACAACTCGCCCGCGGCATGACCAGAGGTTCCCTCCTGATCGAATGAAAGCTCGTTATCGGTCGAGCCCGGACCTTCCGCAGAGGCGCTTCATACGCTCGAGAATCCCGTATTACTGCCCGTGGAGAATCGACTGCGCATGAATAGCCGGAGCATGGTTCTCGCAGCCCTTGGCCTCGCGATCGGGGGCTGCGGACCGTCATCACCCCCGCCGCCGACTCCGGCGGCATCGCCGCCGGCGAAACCGGCCGCTGCCGTCGATGCGGCACGGCTGCTCGCGGCCGACACGGAGCCCGGCAACTGGATGGCGCCGGGCCGAACCTACGGCGAGCAGCATTTCAGCCCTTTGCAGCAAATCGACGCCGCCAATGTGAAGCAGCTGGGACTCGCCTGGTTTTACGATCTGGATACCGCGCATCGCGGGCAGGAATCAACGCCGTTGGTGATCGACGGAGTCATGTACGTCACCAGTGCCTGGAGCAAGGTATTTGCGCTCGACGCGAAAACCGGTGCGCCGCGCTGGAGCTTCGATCCGAAAGTGCCCGGCCAGGCCGCGGTCAACGCCTGCTGCGACGTGGTGAACCGCGGACTGGCGGCATGGAAGGGGCGTGTGTACCTGGGCACGCTCGATGGCCGCTTGATCGCTTTGGATGCGGCGACGGGCAAGCCGGTGTGGGAAGCGGCGACGGTTCCGGCGGGCGGCCGCTACACCATCACCGGCGCACCGCGCGTGGTGAAGGGCATGGTGCTGATCGGCAACGGCGGCGCCGAAATGGGCATGCGCGGCTATGTCACGGCCTACGATGCCGACACCGGCAAACAGATTTGGCGCTTCTACACCGTGCCCGGCGACCCATCGAAGCCGTTCGAAAGCAAGGCGCTGGAGAAGGCGGCCAAGACTTGGAGCGGAGAGTGGTGGAAATTGGGCGGGGGCGGTCCGGTATGGGACTCGATGGCGTACGACCCGGCGCTCGACTTGATCTACATCGGGGTCGGCAACGGCACTCCGTGGAACCGCGACAAGGTCCGCGGCGACGCGCTGTATCTGTCCTCCATCGTGGCGCTGAAGGCGGATAGCGGCGAGTACGTCTGGCATTACCAGACGACCCCCGGGGACGAGTGGGATTACGATTCGTGCTCGCCGCTGATCCTGGCCGACCTGCAAATCGGCGGCGCGAAGCGCGGCGTCATACTGCAGGCGCCCAAGAACGGCTTCTTCTATGTTTTGGACCGCGCGACCGGTGAACTGCTCTCCGCCGATGCCATAGCCATCACCAACTGGGCCAAGAGTGTCGATCTTAAGACCGGGCGGCCGGTGATCGAAAAACTCGCGCGGTACAGCGAATCGGGCAAGCCCTTCGTCGCCATGCCGGGGCCCGGCGGCGCCCACAGCTGGCAGCCCATGTCATTCAGTCCGGCGACGAATTGGGTTTACATTCCGGTAACCGAGGCGGCGTTTCCATTCTTCCCCGACAAGAGCGCGAAGCATCATGAGCTGGCGTGGAATACCGGGGATGAGTTCAATTCCGGAAGTCTGCCCCAGGATCCGAAAATCAAAGCGCAGATCAAGAGCGGCCTCAAAGGGCACCTGGCGGCCTGGGATCCCGTCGCACGGAAAGAGGTGTGGCGCGTGGAACTCGGGCACCCGTGGAATGGCGGCGTGGTGTCGACCGCGGGCAACTTGGTGTTCCAGGGGACGGGCATGGGGGAATTCGCGGCCTACCGCGCGGATACCGGCGAGCGGCTATGGTCCGCCCTGACTCAGGCCGGCGTTCTGGCGGCGCCCATCTCCTACACCGTGGACGGCGAACAGTACGTCGCCGTCGAGGTGGGTTGGGGCGGCGCCTTTGGTCTTGCGGCCGGCGAGCTCGCGCGCGACTCGCACATTGCGTCGAACCTGCCGCGGGTGTTGGTCTACAAGTTGGGGGGCAGCGCTGCGCTGCCCGCGCTGCCCGCGGCAGCGCCCGCGGTTCTCGATCCGCCGTCCGATACGGCGGGCGCCGCCGACGTGGCGGCGGGCAAGGCGCTGTATCACACGTACTGCTCCAGCTGTCACGGCGATGCCGCGACGGGTTCGGGCGTGCTGCCGGACTTGCGCTACTCCGGCTTGATCAAAGATCCCGCGGCCTTCGACATGACCGTGCGCCAGGGAACGCGCGCCGACAAGGGCATGGTCGCCTTCAAGGACGAAATCTCGCCGCAGGATCTGGAGAGGATCCGGGCCTACGTAATTCACCGGGCCAATGAAGACAAGAAGGCGGAGGGGCGCTAGCAGGCGCCTCGCCAGCCGCCGCGCGTTGACGCCCCGATCAACAACGGACGAACCGGTCCTTAGGTTGACAGGCCGAACACTCTCTCGGCATTGGTCTGGAAGAACGCCCGTTTGTCCTCGGCGCTCATGTTCATGGCGTCTTGCACCGCCACTTCCTCGGGCTGGTACTGATACGGATAGTCCATTGCATACATGATCCGGTCGGCGCCCAGAGTCGCCTTGCAGAACTGGATCGCCGGTTCCCACGCCACACCCGAAAAGGTGACGTAGATGTTGCGTTTGAAGTAGCCGGAGATCGGCAGTTCGAGCGGCTTCAGGAATTCGTAGCGGCCGGAACGCAGGCCGGCGGCATGCATATAGTCCAGGCGATAGGCCCAATAGGGCAGGGCCTCGCCGCCGTGACCGACGATGAATTTCAACTTTGGGAACCGGTCGAACACGCCCATGACGATGAGGCGCAGCAAGTGCAGTCCGGTGTCCACGCCGAAGCCGAACACCGCGCCGTCCAAGCCGCGTTCGAGCAGCGGCGCGATGAGGCCCTTGGAGGGTCCTTGCGGGTGAAGATAGATGGGAGTGTCGAGCGCTTGCGCCGCCTCGAATATGGGCCAGTATTTTTCATCGTCGGTGTATTCGCCGTTGACGTGGCCGTTCAGGATCACGGCCTTGAATCCGAGCGCAGACCCGCGCTGCATTTCCTTCGCCGACCATGCCGGATCCTGCGGCGCGATGGCGGTCATGCCGATGAAACGTTCGGCGTGGCGGCGGCAGGCCAAGCTCAGTTGATCGTTGGCGTCGATGGTCAGGCCCTTGGCCGCATCGACGGCAAACACGTGCGTGCCGGGAGCCGTGAGCGCGATGACGGCCTTGTCGATGCCGGCCGCGTCCATGTCGGCGAGGCGGCGCTCTCCCAGGTCCTGCAATCGCTCGATGACCGATGTGGCGCGAGCGGACGCAGAGCCGGAATAAAATCCCCATAAGCTCACGAAGCCCGGATCGTCGAAGCCGGCTGACAACAAACGCTTGTAGGCCGTGAGTACTTCGCGGGTGATGAAGGCCTCTTCGGTGGCGATGCGCAGGTACCCCTGAGCGCCGCCGGTCTTAAGTTCGGTCATCGTTCACCTATGTCGCAGCGGGCATTCAAGCCTGGTGTATGGCCTTGGTCACCAGACATGCCTCCAAGCCCTCGGGGCCGTCCTCCGAGCCATGTCCGGAGTCCTTCACGCCGCCGAACGGCGAATCCGCGCCTCCGACCATGGTGGTATTGATGCCGATCATGCCGCTCTCGATCGCATCTCCCAATAGCAGGGCACGCCGTCCATTCTCCGTGAAGCAATAGGCCGCGAGGCCAAAGGGCAGCCGATTGGCCTGTTCCACCGCTTCGTCAAAGGTCTTGAACGAACGCATCAGCGCAATCGGTCCGAACGGCTCCTCATTCATGACGCGCGCCTCGAGCGGTACATCCGCAAGCACCGTGGGCCTGAAGAAAAAGCCATCGTCGCTGGAGCCGCCGCCCCGTTCTCCACCCGTGGCAATACGCGCCCCGACTTTCAGCGCATTGTCGACGAAACCCGCGATCGCCTCGGGGCGCCGGGGATTGGCCATCGGCCCCATCTGATTGACCGCATCGAGGCCATTGCCGACGACGACTCTGGCGGCCCGCGCGGCGAACTCTTTGACGAAGCGCTCGTAAATACCTTCTTGAACATGGAATCGCGTCGGGGAGATGCACACCTGACCGGCGTTGCGAAATTTGTGCGCCACCAAGAGATCGAGGGCGCGATTGACATCGGCATCATCGAACACCAGCACCGGACCGTGCCCGCCCAGTTCCATGGTGGTGCGCTTGGCGCCGTCGGCCGCGAGCCTCATGAGGTGTTTGCCGACCGCGACGGAGCCGGTAAAACTCACTTTTCGCACGATCGGCGAGCCGAGCAGGTGACGTGATACCTGATCGGGTACGCCGAATACGCAGCTCGCGACCTCTTTCGGCAAGCCGGCATCGAGCAGGCAATTCAGCACTTCAAGAGCCGAACCCGGCGCTTCCTCAGCGGGTTTGATGATGATGGAGCAGCCCGCGCCGATCGCGGCGCCCAATTTTCGCGCCGGGTTGCCGATCGGAAAATTCCACGGACAGAAGGCGGCCACCGGACCCACGGGCTCCTTCATGACCCGCGACAGAGTGCCCGGCGGCCGCACCAGCACTCGTCCGTACAGGCGATGCACCTCGCCGGCGTAGAAATCAAACAGGTTGGCGGCCATCATCACTTCGGCCTTCGCTTCGACGAGCGGCTTGCCTTCCTCCAGGGTGGCGATCGCCGCGATCCGATCGATGCGCTGCCGCAACAACTGTGCCGCTCCGCCGAGCACGCGGCTGCGCTCGGCCGCACCGCGTCCGCGCCACAGCCGGTAGCCGCGCGCGGCCGTGTCCAGGGCGCGGTCCAAATCCTCGGCCGTGGCGAGCGGCAGCTCGCTCAAGGTCTCCCCGGTTGCCGGATTGACCACGCGGTGCACCGCGCGGCCGGAGGCGCCGAGCCACTCGCCGTCGATGTGGAGTTTCAGGTCGGTGTCGTATTCACTTGCCATTCGGCTTTCAGCCTCAGGCGTGACCGGTCTTCTCGCGACGATATTCGCGCGGCGTCACGTTGAATTTGGCGCGGAACACACGCCCAAAGTGGGTCGGACTGTTGAATCCATAATCGAAGGCAATCGCCGTCACCGTGCGCCCCCGCTGCGCTCCGGACTGCAGCGCGCGCGAACACGCCTCGAGCCGGCGGCGCAAAATGTAGCGCGCGACGGTCTCGTCCTGATCCGAGAACAGGTGATGCAGATAGCGGGGCGTCATCTTGCAGGCCTCTGCGATGCGCGACGGCGTCAGATCCGGATCATTCAGATGCGCCTCGATGAAGTTGATGATGCGGATTCGGTGCGCCGTGCCGAGCGAGGACCGGTCGGCCAGCGCCTGCGGCAGATCCGCGTAGGCCGCCCCGATCAAATCGAGGATGGCCACCGCGACGCGGCCGCCCGTCTGCTCGTCGAGACCCTTGTGGTACTCGCTCCAGTAGTTGCGCAGCAGTTGGGATAACAGACCGCTGGCTCCGCGGCCGCCCGACATGTGAATGGCCGCAAGGCACTCGGGACAACCGATCTGCCGCCGCAACGTCGTGTTCGGTATGCCGAGGACCAGCATGCGGTTGGCGCCGGTGAATATCATTTCGTAGCGGCGGGTGCTGTCGCAGAGCGTGAAGTCGCCGGCGCGCAGCAGAGACTCGCGCCCGTCCTGGCGGCTGACGCTTTCGCCCTCCAGCTGCAGATGCAGGAAGAACATCGAATCCTTGGTGCGCGCCACGTGCGAGCGTGAATGGCGGACGATTTGCGCGTCGGAATACACTTCCGCCAGGGTCATATCGCCGATCGAACCGCGCACGATGGAACCGTTGAAGACGCGGATGTCCACCGGTTCCGAGACCAGCGGTGAAAAGCTTTCGCTGGCCCGGTCATTCCAGAATGCGAGCTTGCGGCGCGGATCCAAGCCAATCGTAGAGAACGACTCAATGTGTGCCATGACTACTCCCCGATTACAGCCGGAACTTACTTTTTGTGCGGTCGAGCCGACACTTGTTGTGTAGTTAGTTATACTTAACAATCAATTCCCCAAACCAATTATTTCGGCTTATACGTGCTATATGCCAAAGTGGAGTCGCCCCTGCCGGCCGGGCGCAATTGTCTGGTAAATCAACGCCGTAGCGAAATTGCTGCGACGCAATATTCAAGCCGCTGCTCAATGCGGCCAATCTGATGTCACTCTGCGTCGAGTTTTTCGCGGCGCGGCGCGGCAACATTCCGCGAGGGGTCGGCGCGATGCCGATGTCACTTAAGGTGAGGCCCGCAACGCGTCCCGCCCGAAGGGCAATCAAGAGACGCGCGCGACGCTTAAACGAGCCCTTGAAAATGACGCCACTCAGCGGCTACGTAGGCTATGCATTGCGCCGCGCGCAAGGGATCATTTTTGCCGATTTCAACCATGCGCTGACGGAACTCGGGCTGCGCCCCGGTCAGTTCGCGGTGCTGCTGATGATCGACCAGAACCCGGGCACCAGCCAGTCAAGCGTATCGGCGGCACTGGGCATTCAAAAGGCGAATTTCGTCGCGACCATCGCCGATCTCGAGAAGCGCGGACTGGTGCGCCGCCGCAAGTCCCAATCCGACGGGCGCACCTACTCCCTGGGTCTCACCTCGCGCGGCCGATCCACGCTGCAGCGCGCCGTCGAATTGCAGTCGCTGCACGAGGCCCGCGTCGTGGCGCAAATCGGCGATGAGGGACGCCTGCAGTTGCTCGGCCTGCTGGAACGGTTGTCGGCGCTGCCTTCTGCCTGGCAGTCCAAATGACGTTGGATCCGCGCGAAACCATCGCAAAAAATCCGATGAGCACAATCCAGATCGCGGTGGTCGCGATCACCATCGGCCTCAACGCGCTCGATGGCTTCGATGTGCTCGCCATCAGTTTTGCCTCGCCGGGGATTGCCCGCGCCTGGGGCATCGACCGCGCCGCCCTTGGGTTCGTGCTCTCCATGGAGCTGATCGGCATGGGCCTGGGATCGATATTTCTCGGCGGCGTCGCCGACAAGATCGGACGCCGCCGCACGGTCCTCGGCTGCCTCACCGTGATGACCCTGGGGATGATCATGGCGACGCGCGCCCAGGGCGTCTACGACCTGTCGGTGTGGCGGGTATTCACGGGTTTGGGGATAGGCGGCATGTTGGCGGCCATCAATGCCGTCGCCGCGGAATTCTCCAACGCGCGGCGCCGCAGCCTCAACGTGTCCCTGATGGCGATCGGCTATCCGATCGGTGCGGTGGTCGGCGGGTCGATCGCGGCACTGCTGCTCAAACAAGGCGACTGGCGCGTGGTATTCGAATTCGGCGCCGCGGCGACGGCGGTATTCATTCCCTTGGTGTTCTGGCTGGTACCGGAGTCGGTTTCCTGGCTCTGCCAGCGGCAGCCGGCGGGCGCGCTCGCCGGCGTCAATCGCAGCTTGAGCCGTATGGGCCGCCCGCAGGTTGCGGAGCTGCCCGTGATCGCCGCGGAAGTACGCAGGCGCTCGGTGGGCGACATCTTCGGGCCACGGCTGGCGCGCGCCACCGTTCTGGTGACGCTGGCGTATTTTCTGCACATCACGACGTTTTATTTCATTCTGAAGTGGGTGCCGAAGATCGTGGTCGACATGGGATTTACGCCGTCGTCCGCGGCCGGAGTTCTGGTCTGGGCGAACATCGGCGGCGCCACGGGCGGCGCGGTGCTGGGGCTGCTGTCCCTGCGCTTCGGCCTGAAGACGCTGACGGTATTCGTGCTGGTGATGTCGACCATCATGGTCGCCGTGTTCGGCCGGGGGCAGGCAAGCCTTGCACAGCTGTCGCTGGTGTGTGCCATCACCGGTTTTTTCACCAACGCCGGTGTCGTCGGCCTGTACGGCATATTCGCACAGGTGTTCCCGACGCATGTGCGGGCCACCGGCACCGGATTCGCGGTGGGATTCGGACGCGCCGGGGCGGTCATCGCACCCATCGTGGCGGGTTATTTATTCCGCGCCGGATACGGCCTCGAGTTCGTCGCCATCGCCATGGGTGCGGGGTCGCTGGTGGCCGCGATCGCGCTGGGACTGCTGCCGTTCAAGCGGGAGGCCGCCGGCGCAGTCTAGCCTGCGCGCCCCGCCTCAGCCCCAGCGCGAAGCTTCGACGCCGGGGACGAATTGCTGTTCTGGATTCTTGGTCCGCGCGGTACTGCGCGCCGCGCGCACCGAATCGCGGGCCGCGATGCGTCCGAGGTACTCCATGATGCGCGGGCTGGCGGCGGGATTGACCAGCGCCGATGCCAAATCCGGCAGCACGCACAGCATCGGGTAGGCATCGATGTCGGCGACCGAGAACTCCGAGCCCGCCAGCCACGGCCCCTGCTTGAGCGCTTTCTCGACCCGCATGATCGGCGCCGCGAGGCGATCACGGACCGTTTGCAGATAGGCCTCGGTGTACGTGCCGTTGCGCAGCGCCAGCCAGCCCGCGCGGCGTTCAATCGGCTCGATCGCCGCTATTCGCCGCTCCACCCAGTCGGGATCGAGCGTGGCGAGGTGAGGCCGCAGATATTTCGCCGCACCGAGCACGGTGACGCCCGATCCCAAATTCGCGCCCAGAAACTGGCCCCAGGCCCGCGCGCGATAGGCGTCGAAAGGCTCGGCCGGCATCAACGACCGCCCCGGCAAGCCCTCTGAGATGTATTCGAGCATGAAGAAGGAACTCGAGATCAGGGTGCCGTCATGCAGCAACAGGGGGCCTTCGCGCTCCAGCTGCAGGCCGGCCTCCAGATCGGTGGGGAAGCCGGCGGCGAATTGGTCCAGGTTCGCCGCGTCGAAGTATCGGGTCGTGAACGCCGCTTGCTTCTCGGCGAGCGCGATGAGCGGCTTCAGGAAAAACGTGTTCGGTTCGGAGGTGTAGAGTTCAAGCATTGGGAGCCTTCGGCTGGCGCTCCAGATTCTTGATTCGCTCCGACATTTGCGTGCGCCCCTTGGACCAGGTCGCGCGCGCGGCGGGGCGCTCATAGATGCGGCGCAGCCACTCCATGATGTGCGGCGTCTTCGTGTCGTTGCAGTGATCGGGCTGCGACAAGGGCAGCGCGTAGCCGAGGTTGAAGCCGTTGATATCGCCGAGCGAATAGCTGTCTCCGGCGATCCATTCGTAGCGGCCGAGATGCTGCTCGAGCGCGAGCGTGGCGATGAGCACGCGGCGCTTCGATTCGGCGAGTTCCTCCGCCGAGAATTCGTTGAACAGCGCTTTGCGCCACGCGACGCGCCGCGACTCGAGCGGTATCCGCTCGATGGCGGCGCGAAGCTCTTCCGGCGGGCGATGCCGCGCCGCGGGCCCAATGAAAATGCTCCAGCCGATCATGCTGAGCGAAGGCGCGAAGTAGGCGTCGAAGTAGCGCATCCACCAACGCATGCGCCAGCGCGCCGCCGGGTCCCGGGGCTTGAGCGGCGGGCCCGCGAACTCGTCATCGATGTACTCCATCATCGGAGTCGATTCGGTGAGCACGCGCGAGCCATGCACCATGGCGGGAATGGTGCCGTCGGGATTGACGGCGAGATAGTCCGGCTTGTGCTGGTCGAACTGCAACAGATCCAGATACCGGCTTTCGTACGCCACACCCTTCTCAGCCAGAGTGAGCATGGGCTTGCCGGAATTGGCGTTGGGTTCCCAGTGATACAGGGTGACTGCCATTTACGCGAGGCTGCACGCTGCGGAGTCTCTCGACTCGACGCTCCAGGAAATGTAACGCGACGCCCGGGGAACCTTGAGAGTCCACCACCCTGATATAATGTTGTATCGGGGTCAAACGCGCCAACCTTGTAGCCGTCATCGATGACCTCGAATCCAGCCGAATGGTGCGCCGTATGAGTCAGAACCCAGTCAGCGTAACCGTGGCCGCGGACGTGGCGGTCATCAGCGTCAACAGTCCTCCGGTCAACACCATCACGGCGGCCGTGCGCGACGGCCTGTTCGCCGCGATCGCCGACATCCGCGGGCGCCAAGGGCTGGCCGCAGTCGCGCTGGTTTGCGAGGGCAGCACCTTTTTTTCGGGCGCCGACATCGGCGAATTCGCCGGTCCTCCCAAGGAGGCCGAATACCGCGACCTGTTCCGGCAGCTGGAGCAGCTTCCCATGCCCGTCGTCGCGGGAATGCATGGGGTCATCATGGGCGGCGGCCTCGAGATCGCGCTTGCCTGTCATTACCGGGTCGCGGTGCCGGAAACGCGTTTTGGATTCCCCGAAGTCACTCTGGGGATCATTCCCGGCGCCGGCGGTACGCAGCGCATGCCCCGGCTCATCGGCGTGGAGAAGACGCTGGACCTCATACTGACGGCGCGGCCTGTCGACGTGGCGACGGGCATCAGGCTTGGCTTCATCGACGCCGAGATTCGCGGTGACGTGCGCGAGGCCACCGTCGCCTTCGCTCAAGGGTTGGTCCGCGACCGCGCCCGAGCGCGCCGCACATCCGAACGCGGCGTCGATCCGGCGACCGCGGCGCCGGCCATCATCCTGCGGCTCACCGCCCAGGCGAGAAGCCAGTATCCCAATCGGCAGGCGGCCTTGACGGCGATCGAGGCCGTGAGCGCGGCCGCGCGAATGCCGTTCGAAGAAGGGCTGCTGTATGAGACCGAACTCGTCAACGGCGCGAAGGCGACCATCGAATCCAAGGCGCTGGTGCATGTGTTCTTCGCCGAACGCAATACCCGCAAGGTGCCGGGACTGGCCGCCGACGCCGCAATCCGCAATGTCGCGAGCGGCGGCGTGATCGGCGCCGGCACCATGGGCGGCGGCATCGCGATCTGCTTCGCCAATGCGGGATTGCCGGTGACCCTGCTCGATAGCAGCCAGGAGGCGTTGGATCGCGGCTTCGGAGTCATCGCCAATACCTATGACTCGATGGTCAAGCGCGGCAGGCTGACGGCCGCGGAGAAGGAGGCGCGCCTCACGCTGATTCGCGGCACGCTGAATTACGCCGACTTGAAGGACGCCGACGTGGTGATCGAAGCGGTATTCGAGAGCCTCGAGCTCAAGCGGAAAATCTTCAAGGCGCTCGACGAGGTGGCCAAACCCGGTGCCGTGCTGGCGACCAACACCTCGACCCTCGACATTGCCGAGATCGCCGCGGCTACCCGTCGTCCGGGCGACGTCATCGGGCTGCATTTTTTCTCGCCGGCCAATGTCATGCCGCTGCTCGAGGTCGTGCGCACCGACACGACCGCGGCGCGGGTGGTTGGTACGGCGCTGGATCTGGCGAAACGCCTGAAGAAGACGCCGGTGCTGGCGCGCGTATGCTATGGCTTCATCGGCAATCGCATGATGGAGGGATACGCGCGCGAGGCGCAGCGCATGGTCCTCGAGGGCGCGACGCCGGCCCAGGTCGACGGGGCGCTCGAGACCTTCGGTATGGCCATGGGCATCCTCGCGGTATTCGACATGGCGGGAATCGACGTGGGGGTCAACGTGCACACGGCGAATGCCAGCCGCTATCCGCCCGACCCGTCCTACTATCAGGCCGACTTTGCGCTGCATGCGGCCGGACGTCTCGGCCAGAAGAACGGCCGCGGCTATTACAAGTACCTGCCCGGCGACCGGGCGCGCCATGACGATCCGCAGGCGATCGAGATCCTTGGCAACACCGCGCGCCGGCTCGACATTGCGCAGCGCACTCATGGCACCGATGAGATCCTGGAGCGCTGCTTGTACCCGCTGATCAACGAAGGCATCCGCATTCTGGAGGAGGGCGTCGCGCTGCGCGCCGGCGACGTCGATGTGGTGTGGTGCGCCGGCTACGGATTTCCACGCTATCGCGGCGGTCCGATGTTCTACGCCGATAGCATCGGCCTGAAAACGGTGCATGACGGCATGCTCAAGTACCGCGACTTGTTCGGCCCCATGCACTGGCAGCCCGCACCGCTGCTCGCGCGCCTGGCGAGCGAGGGGCGTACTCTTGGCGATTGGGACGCGGAACGTAATGCCCAAGGGGGAATCCGATGAACGTCGAAGATCTCGTGGCGATCGATGTGCACACGCACGCCGAGGTGTCCTGCCGGCAGCCGGTGGACGAAGTTTGGAAGGAATACGAAGACGCGGCGTCGAAATACTTCAAGGCGGGCAAGCGGCCGACGATCGCCGAAACCGTCGCCTATTACCGCGAGCGCAAAATCGGACTGGTGATGTTCACGGTCGACTCGGAACATGAGCTCGGTTCGAAGCGCATTCCGAACGAAGAGGTGCGCGACGCCGCCCGCGAAAACAGCGACATGATGCTCGCGTTTGCCAGCATCGATCCGCACAAGGGCAAGATGGGAGTGCGTGAGGCGCGGCGCCTGCTCAAGGAGGGAGGCATCAGCGGCTTCAAGTTTCATCCCACAGTGCAGGGATTCTTTCCCAACGACCGCATGGCCTACGGCCTGTACGAGGTGATCGCGGAACACAGGCTGCCCGCCATATTCCATAGCGGCCACTCGGGGATCGGCACCGGCATGCCGGGCGGCGGGGGCATGCGCCTCAAATACTCGAATCCCATTCACGTCGATGACGTGGCGGCTGATTTTCCCGACATGAAGATCATCATCGCGCACCCGTCCTGGCCCTGGCAGGACGAGGCGTTGTCGGTGTGTTTGCATAAACCCAACGTGTACATCGATCTGTCCGGCTGGTCGCCGAAGTACTTCCCGCCGCAGCTGGTGCAGTACGCGAACACGCAGTTGAAGCGCAAGATGCTGTTCGGGTCGGACTATCCCTTGATCGCGCCCGACCGGTGGATCAAGGACTTTCGCGAGGCGGGCTTCAAGCCCGAGGTCCATGAGTTGATCCTGAAAGAGAATGCGGTCGCCGTGCTGGGGCTCGCTTAAGCCTCACGCTTTGCTCCGACCGGGGCGTCCTAAAGCCCGCGCGCCCAAGCTTGTCGCCGTGGCTCGACTTTTTGTTCACGATTGGAAGAGTTTGACGGCCAGAAGCGCGACTAGGCTTGGATGGCCGGGAAACGCCGCGGAATCGCCGGTCGATGTTGTAGCAACGCATCGTTCTGGCACCGACGGTGTACGAAGAATAAGCAGCTGGGCCACTGGGGGGGCGATTCTCATGAAATCGACAGTTCAAGCTTCTGTACGTCGGATATTGCGGCCCTGGGTATTGTCGACCTTGGCGGCGGCGGCGGTCGCTGGACAGGCGGTGGCCGATCCGGCGTCGACGAAAACGGACACCCTCGAGGAAATCGTCGTCACGGCGCAGTTCCGGCAGCAGAACCTGCAGGACACACCCTTGGCCATTACCGCGGTCAATGCGGAGATGATGGAACAGCGTGGCCAAATTTCGCTGCATGATCTCGGCCAGCAAGCGCCCAATGTACAGCTGGTGGAAACCGGCGGCGCGTTTGGTCCCGGCATGACCGCCTCGATCCGCGGCATAGGGCAAGCCGACTTCGACCCGGCCTTCGCGCCGGGCGTCGGCGTCTATATCGACGACGTCTACTACACGAGCCTCACGGGTTCGAACTTCGCTCTGCTGGACCTGGACCGCGTCGAGATACTGCGTGGCCCGCAGGGGACGCTGTCGGGGGCGAACTCCGAGGGCGGTTCCATCAAGATCTACTCGGTCAAGCCGCAGGGCAATGACACCGGCTCGGTCAAGGTGAGCTATGGCCAGCGCAATCTGATCGACGTGCAGGGAATGGCCGATGTGCCGCTGATCGGCGATTCTCTGTTCATGCGCATTTCCGGAATCACACACCAGCAAGACGGCTACGTGACCCGCATCGACTACGGCTGCGCGTTTCCCACCTCGGGCATTCCAGCGGTGGGCGGCCTGCAACAGGACTGCGTGTCGGGCAAGGAGGGCGGCAAGGACTACACCGGGGGCCGCATCGCACTTCGTTGGTTGGCGAGCGATAATTTTGAAGCGAATCTGACGGGTGACGTCACGATCGACAAGTCGCAGACGGCAGCCGTCACTTTGCTGGCGGTCAATCCGGCGTCGGGCGGCGCTTTTGCTACAAACATCAATTCGGGTTTTCCGCCGGGCAACGCCGCAGGCGTGGCCTATGACAGCCGTTTCGTTCCGACCAACCCGTACATCAGCTATGCGTCGTTCTGTGCTGCGGGGCTGGCCGGCAATACCTACTGTTTCTCCCCGGATACGTACAACAAACAGTGGGGTACGAACCTGACCCTCGACTGGAAGCTCGCTGCGGATCTTGCGTTCAAGTCGATCACCGGTTACCGCGAGTTCGACACTCAGTGGACCGAGGACAATGATGTCTCGCCGCTGTACGGATCCTTGGGCGCAGAACACCTGCTCAACCACACGTTCACGCAGGAACTGCGCCTCAACGGCAAAGTCGGCAGTGTGCTCGACTACACCGTGGGCGGCTTCTACCTGGATCAAGTCACGACTTATCCCACGCATCAAGTGTTGGACTACGTGATTCCGCACCTCAATTTCGAGTTCCTGGGCAACGACCCGATCCAGGAGACCGACTATGCGGGCTTTGCGAACGCCGACTGGCACATCGCCGAGGCACTGGATCTCAACGCCGGCCTGCGTTACACGCACCAGGAGAAGGACTACACTTATAATCGCTACAATCCTCCGACCATCGGCGGTGGGGGCAGCATTTTTTTCCCGCCGGGTTTCTCAGGAACCCAGGGTAAATACTCCGGCGACAAGACCGACTATCGTGTGGATCTGGACTATCGCTGGAGCCCCGAACTCATGACCTACGTCAGCGTATCGACGGGTTTCAAAGGCGGTGGTACGAACCCGCGTCCGTTCGTCGCCACGCAGATCGTGCCGTTTGGCCCTGAATCGCTGACCAACTACGAGATCGGCGCCAAGAGCGACTGGTTCAATCACAGTTTGCGGCTCAACGTGGCCGGTTTCTACAGCAAGTACAAGGATATTCAGGTCGTTCTGCTGAGCTGCCCGCAGTTCTCGGGTGGCAACGCACTCGAGCCCTGTGCGGCGCCGGTCAATGGCGGCGATGCCAATATCTACGGTGTCGAGATGGAGAGTGAGTTTCGCTATGGCGGGCTGTCCATCCAGGCCAGCGGCAGCTGGCAGAAATTCGAGTACACCTACGTCGTTCCGGCATCCGGCATCCCGCCCGATTCCACGGAGCCGGGCTTCCAGCCAAAGAAGTGGAGCCTCGGTGCGCAGTATGAAGCCCATGTGCCGAACGGCGGCTCAGTCACCCCGCGGCTGGATTGGAGCTACGCAAGCGGTTACCAGACCGTTGCCGTCCCCGACCCGTACAGCTATCTCCCGGGCTATCACGTGCTCAATGGGCGCATCACCTTCCGACCGGCATCGAATAAGTGGGAGGCCTCGGTGGTGGGTTCGAACCTGACCGGCAAGCTCTGGTATACGCAGATCTTCGATCTGTCCGGGCAATCCGGTGCCGATTACGGCATACCTGCGGCGCCGCGCGCAGTCTGGGCCGAGTTCAAGATGAAGTTCGGCCCGCCGCCTCCGGCTCCGCCGCCCATCGTCAAGGAAGTGGTGAAAGAGGTCGTGCGAGAGGTCGTGAGAGAGGTTCAGGTGCCCGCACCGGCCCCCGTACTGCCGCCCGCACCGAGAGGCGACATCGTCCTGCGAGGCGTGAATTTCGCGACGAACTCGGCGGATTTGATACCGGAATCCACCGGCGCGCTGGATAGACAAGCCGCCGAGCTCAAGTCGTATCCGAACCTCGTTATCGAGGTGCGCGGCTACACCGATAGCCGCGGATCGGCGGCCTACAACTTGAACTTGTCACAGCGCCGCGCCGAGTCCGTGATGCATTATTTGCAGCAGCACGGCGTAACCAACCGAATGACCGCAAAGGGCTTCGGCAAAGAAGACCCCCTTGCGGACAACACCACCAAGGACGGACAGCTGACGAACCGTCGTGTGACCTTGCACATCGAAGGCGGTGCACCCTGATTGCGCCAGCTTGAGTGAGCGCAGTTCGAGAATGCCTTGCGACCCCCTCGCGTGACCCGACGCGAGGGGGCTCAGCCGGAGCGGCGGTGTTAGAACATGCCGTTGGAATTGGCTGACTTTTCCGGCACCGGCTGAGCCACATCCCAGTGTTCTGCAATCTTGCAGCGCTCGACGCGCAGAATGTCGATCACCGCGAGCCCGCGATCGCCCGCGGCGAACTTGGCATGCGAGTGGACGGCGACGAGATTGCCGTCCGCGATGATGCGCTTGATCGAATAGACGATGTCCGGATGTCCCTGGAAGAAGGGCTCGAGGAAGGCGATCGCGGCGTCGCGACCCGTCGCCGCCAGCGGATTGTGCTGAATGTAGCTGGGCTCCACCCAGCTCTCGAACGCCTCGCGCACCTGCTTCTCGACGTAGAACTGGGTCATGAATCGCGTGACCACTTCCTTGGGTGTCAGGCGGCACTCCTCCGAGTGGGCAAGCGCAGCCGCAAAGGTCAGAGTCGCGGCAGTTAACAGCAGGAGCAGTGGGCGCATGCGGGTCTCCTTTGCAGAATTGAAGGTTAGAGTCCTATTGCCTTTTACAGCCAACGCGTACAAATATGGTCCGACTGGGGAGAGACTTCAATATGAACGACATTGCCGCACTGACATCCCGAATCGAGAAGCTCGAGCAGCAACTTGCGATCGAGCAGGATACCAACCAGATCCGCCGGGTTCAGTACACCTACGGCTACTTTATCGACAAGTCGCAGTACAACGAGGTGGTCGACCTGTTTGCCGAGAGCGGCGAGGTGTGGTTTCTCGGCGGAATCTACCGGGGCAAGGCGGGCGTGCGCCGCCTGTACATCGAGCGCTTTCAGACGCAGTTCACGCAGGGGCACAACGGTCCGCGCTACGGCTGGCTGCTCGATCACCCGCAGCTGCAGATGGTCATCGACGTTGCACCGGACCGCCGCACGGCCCAGGCACGCGGCCGTTCGATGATGCAGGCAGGCCTGCATCACACGGCCGAGGGCAATCCGCGCGCCTGGTGGGAGGGCGGCATCTACGAGAACGACTACGTGCGCGAGAACGGCATATGGAAGATTAAGGCGCTGCGTTATTTCCCCTTCTGGCACGGCAGCTTCGCGGAAGGTTGGCAGAAAACTCCGATCGATTTCATCCCCATGGCCAAGACGCGCTACCCGCAGGACCCTCTCGGTCCGGATGACCTCATCAATCCGCCGCCACGGTTGTGGCCCGCGACCGATACGGTGCCGTTCCACTACCCGCATCCGGTCACCGGCCGGCCCATCGTGCTCGACAACAGCCGCGCACGCGAGGGGTTCAAGGATGGATGAGGCAATTGCCCAAACGACCAAGGCGGGCATCAGTCATATCTGAAGGACGTCCCGGCGGTTCAGGCATGCTCCCGACATACCGGTTGATCGAGGCGCAGACCGCGGTGCAATTTGCAGCCGCACGCTCTCTGATCGAGGAATATGCGGCGCAACTCGGCGCTGCCATGGGAGTCGATCTGGGTTTCCAGAACTTGGCAGCCGAGCTGAACCAGCTGGCGCAGATGTACGGTGCGCCGTCGGGATGTCTATTGCTCGCGGGCCGCAACGCCGAGTGGGTTGGATGCGGCGCGCTGCGCCGATTCTCCGACGAGGTGTGCGAGATGAAGCGGCTGTACATCAAGCCGAGCGAGCGCGGCGCGAATCTCGGGCGTCATTTGACGGAAAGGCTGGTCGCCAAGGCGCGTTCGCTCGGCTACCGGCGGATGGTTTTGGACACTCTCGAGGATATGATCGCCGCCCGGAGCTTGTATCGTTCGCTGGGATTTCGCGAAACCCAGCCTTATTACTACAATCCCATGCCTGGAGTTTCGTATATGGAGTTGGAACTGGGAACGGCGGAATCCACTGTGCCACGCTCATGAAGCGCCTCTCATGGCCATGGGCTGCGGCGGTCTGCGCGCTCGCCGCTACCGCTGCTGCCGTCGCATCCGCCGCGGACGCGGCGCGACCCGCCCAGCAAGGCATCACGCTCGAGAAAATCATGTCGGACCCCGATTGGATCGGGCCGGCGGTGAAGGACGCGTATTGGTCCGCCGCTGGCCGTGCGGTTTACTACTCGCTCAAGCGCGGCGGATCGCCGCTCGCGGACCTGCATCGCATCGATCTCGCCGATCGAAAAGACCAGGTCGTCGACGCGAAGGCGATGGCGGGCGCCGATGCCGCGGCGGTGTTCGATCAAGCCGGCAAGCGCGCGGCATTCGTCCGAAACGGCGACATCTTCGTGCGCGAGGTCGCCAGCGGCCGCCTGACGCAGATCACTCGGACGCCGCAGAAAGAAGCAGCGCCGCAGTTCTCCGCGGACGGCGGAATGTTGAGCTTTCGCGTGAACAACGATTGGTTCGTTCATGAGTTCGCGACCGGCATTACGGCGCCGGCGGCCATCGTCAAGACGGAAAAGGACCCGGACGCGCCGCCCAAGCCCGACGATTTGCGCGACATGCAGCTGCGCACCTTCTCCACTTTGAAGCGGCTGCACGACGATGCGGAAATGAGCAAACGATACGCGGCGGACCTGCAAAAAGCGGACGCGACGCGGGCGCCGGCGCCTTTCTATCTCGGCGAGGACGTGAGCGTTCGGGATGCCGAACTGTCGCCCGACGCGCATTGGCTGATCGTCGTCACGGTGCCGAAGACCGCGGTCAAGGGTTTTGAAGGCAAGCTCACGCGCTACGTCACGGAGTCGGGATACGAAGAATTCGAGACCGAGCGGGTGCGCGTCGGGCGCAATGCGCCGGCGCCGCAGTCGTTGGTGCTGCTCAATCTCGTCGATCACACGGCGCATGCGCTGCAAATCGACAATCTTCCCGGCATCTTCGATGATCCCTTGAAAGCCATCCGGGAGGAGAACGGCACGAAGGCCGGGCCGGAGGATGCATCCGGCGGCAAGGATTCCAAGCCGAAGCCGCGCGGCGTGCTGATGGTGGGCGACGAGCCCGACCCGGGAGCCGGCGGGATCGTCTGGAGTCCCGACGGAAAGGCTCTCGCCATTCAAGTTTTGTCGCTGGACAACAAGGACCGCTGGATCGCCAGCGTGGACTTCGTCAAATACGCGCTGGTTCCGCAGCATCGATTGACCGACGCGGCATGGGTCGGCTGGAGCTTCAACGAGTTCGGCTGGCTCGCCGACAGCCGCACCCTCTGGTACGAGTCCGAGGAATCGGGCTTCGCGCATTTGTACACGAAGGCGCCGAACAGCGAGGCGCACGCCCTTACGCAGGGCCGATTCGAGGTTTCGGACCCGGTGCTGTCCGCGGACGGCCGGTGGTTCTACGTCTTGAGCAATCTTGCGGCGCCCTATTCGTACGATGTCTACCGTGTCCCGAGCGGCGGTGGAAAGCTGCAGCAGGTTACGCGGCTGCAGGGGGTTGAAAAGTTCGCGCTGGACCAGCGCGGCCGGCAGCTTCTCGTGACCCACTCGTCGCCGTATGTCCGTGCGCAGATAGCGGTGCTCGAGGCCGACGGCTCCGAGGCCGCGCGCGAGCTCACCGATACGCGCAGCGCGCAGTACAAATCGATGGCGTGGATCGAGCCGGAAATCGTCAAGATCCCCTCGACGCACGCCGACGGCATGATCTACGCGAAGGTCTACGGCCGCGCGGCGCCGACGGCCGCGCGGCGTCCGGCCGTGCTGTTCGTTCACGGCGCCGGATACACGCAGAACGTGCATTTGAGGCATCCGTATTATTTTCGCGAACAGATGTTCCACAATTTTCTGGTGCAACACGGCTATGTCGTGCTCGACATGGACTATCGCGCGTCGGCGGGTTATGGCCGCGACTGGCGGGCGGCCATCTATCGGCAGATGGGGCATCCGGAACTGGAGGACTTGCTCGACGGCAAGAAGTGGCTGGCGGAACAGGCATCGGCCGATCCAAAGCGGATCGGGGTTTATGGCGGTTCGTACGGCGGATTCATGACTTTGATGGCGCTGTTTCGGGCGCCGGGGGAGTTCGCCGCAGGGGCGGCGCTGCGGCCGGTCACGGACTGGATGCAGTACGATCACAACTACACGTCCGCCATCTTGAATGATCCCCAAATCGATCCCATCGCCTACGTCCGCTCCTCCCCCATCGAATTTGCCGGAGGCCTGCGCGATCCGCTGCTGATCTGCCACGGCGTCATCGACGACAACGTCCTGTTCGAAGATTCCATGCGTCTGTACCAGCGATTGATCGAGTTGCACAAGGACGACTTCACGATTTCACCGTATCCGCTGGATCGTCACGCCTTCTCCAACGCCGACTCGTGGCTGGATGAGTACAAGAGGATTTTTCGGCTGTTCGAGGCGCACTTGAAGTAGCTGACTTTGCAGCGCAAAGTAACGGCAATGTGAAGGGAGAAGGCCGCACGTGGACCTGCACTTCGGTTGCACTCAATGCGGCAAATGCTGCCGCGACCTCAAACTGCCCTTGACGGTCGCAGAGGCCATTGCGTGGCTCGCGCGAGGATCCCAGGTGCAGCTCATTTGCGAGGCCGTGCCATGGCCGGTGGAACCCGCGCCCGACGACCAAAAGGCGGCGCATCGGCGCCGCCGTTCCTTCGCCGCGTTCAGCGGCACGTTGCCGACGCGCGTGTCCGTCATCCTTGCAGCGAATCTCGTCGGCGCCTGCCCAAATCTCATGGCTGATCAGCGCTGCGGGATTTACGAGCGGCGCCCGCTGGTCTGCCGCATCTACCCGGTCGAGATCAATCCGTTCATTGCCTTGGATCCGGCCAACAAGGCCTGTCCGCCGGAAGCGTGGACGGCCGATCAGCGTTTGATACAGCGTGATGGACGGGTGGTCGATGAGCGCATGCGCCGGGATATCCAACAGTCGCGCGACAGCGATGCGCTCGATGTAGAGGTCAAGCGACGGCTATGCGCGGCATTGCAGGTGAATTGCGCCGCCTTGGTCGACGACGGCTTCGTGGTGCACTCGCCGGAGTGTGCCGCCCTCTTGGCGGCGCTGAGGCATGCGGTCGATGAACGCGACCCCTCGGCCATGAGCGAATGGCGCTTCATATCGAACCGATCCGACACCATCGCCTCGCTGCAGACCAGGGGAGCCGTGGCCGGTCTGGTTCGCGCCGGCGAAGCGATGCCGTTCGAATACATCGGTTTTCAGTGAGTCACTCGCCACCCGTGGCGCCGGGGCCGGGGTCGGTCTGCCGCAGTATCTGCGCGGCGGCGAGCTTCAATATCTCGGCGATGCGTTGCTGTTCCTCGAGCGAAGAGCCCCGTTTGCCGGCGAGCGCCGCCGAAAGATCGCACCGGGCCCGCTGCAGCTCCTTTGAACCCCGGCGCTCCTCTGCGAAGCCGCCCGCGGCTTCCTCGGCGTGCATGGCGCGGCGTACTTGGTCCATGCGTTCGCCGACTCTGCGGAATTGCGCGAATAGCGCGTCGAGCGTGCTGCGATGGTTGTCCAGGTGCTCCGTGCCCGCCGCGGTGATGCGGTAGAGCTTGCGAGTGCCCACGGCCTCGAGCGTGGCATGGCCGATTTCTTCCAGATACGTGAGCGCGGGATACACCATCCCGGGGCTCGGTACGTAAAAACCCTTGGACCGCTCGTCCAAGGCCTTGATGATTTCATAACCATGGCGGGGTTTTTCAGCCAGCAGCCCCAATATAAGGAGCTGTAGATCGACCGAAGCCAATTTTCGACCCATGCCGAAAGGCCGCCCGCCCCAGTCGCCGCCGCCCGTGAATCCCTTGCCGAAGTGGCCGAGTCCGCGGCCGCCAGGCTGCCGTCCAAGAAAATAACGAAGGTGATGCATGATGACCTGCCAGTCGTAAAACCTATCGTACGATACTTATATCGTACGATAGTGTCAAGCACGAGCCAAAGCGTTGCTTCTAGACATTGACACTGCGTGACTCGCACCGCAAAATACGCGGCTCATTTTGAGGAGGGGTACCCAAGCGGCCAACGGGGGCAGACTGTAAATCTGCTGGCTTATGCCTTCGTAGGTTCGAATCCTACCCCCTCCACCAGCTGCGGATGTGGGGTTCGGTGCCATTGGCTAAGGCTTTAGCGGAGTGCGGGTGTAGTTCAATGGTAGAACGTCAGCCTTCCAAGCTGATCACGTGGGTTCGATTCCCATCACCCGCTCCAAATGGATGCGGCCCACGTAGCTCAGTTGGTAGAGCACGTCCTTGGTAAGGACGAGGTCAGCGGTTCAATCCCGCTCGTGGGCTCCAGTTTTTAATTATTTGAGAGGTACTTGCCGTGTCGAAGGGGAAGTTTGAGCGAACGAAGCCGCACGTGAACGTGGGGACGATTGGACATGTGGACCATGGCAAGACGACCTTGACGGCGGCGTTGACCAAGGTGATGGCGGAGAAGTTTGGCGGGGAATTCAAGGCCT
>DATFZF010000003.1:0-72215 GCA_035314705.1 Steroidobacteraceae bacterium
GTCGGGGGGCGTCTGCCCCCCGAACCCGACGTGCCCCCCGAATTGCGTAACATGACCCGCGCCTGCGTTTTGAGGGAGAGATAGGTGAGCGACACTTCCGCGAAGGCGACCGACACATCCGGCCAATCCGTCGATCACGACGCCGAGCAATTGAAGGCCTTGGGTTATGTGTCCCATTTCGACCGCACCATGTCGAAGTGGGAAAACTTCTCCCTGGGATTCACCTATCTGTCGCCGGTGGTCGGCGTATATACGCTGTTTGCGACTTCATTCGCCGCGGGCGGGCCACCCATGTGGTGGACGTATATTCTCGTCGGCTTGGGACAATTGATGGTGTGTCTCGTGTTCGGCGAGATCGTGTCGCAGTTTCCCATTTCCGGCGGCCTGTATCCGTGGGCGCGGCGGCTCGTCGGCAAGCGCTGGGCCTGGATGGCGGGCTGGGTCTACGCCTGGGCCCTGTGCTGCACCATGGCCGGCGTGGCGACCGGGGTGGCGCCGTTTCTCGCGCAGCTGTTCGGCGTCGAAAGCACGCCCATTGCCACCACCGTGATCGCGCTCGTGCTCATCGCCTTTACGACGGCACTGAACTTGAGCGGCACGCGCCTTCTCGCCCGCGTCGCCATGTTCGCGTTCATCTGCGAGCTGGTCGGCGCCATCGTGGTCGGCGGTTATTTGTTCCTGTTTGCGCGGCATCAGCCGCTCACGGTGCTGGTGGACACCTCGTTCGTGCACAGCAATGGCAGCTACCTGCCGGCATTTCTCGCCTCCTCGCTCGCCGCCATGTTTTGCTACTACGGCTTCGAAGCCTGCGGCGACGTGGCCGAGGAGACGCCGGACGCCAGCCGCATGATCCCGAAGGCCATGCGCATGACGATTTATATCGGCGGCGCGGCCGCTTCCTGGGTCTGCCTTGCCTTCGTGCTGTCGATCTCGGACATCGGCGCCGTGATTTCCGGAAAAGACACCGATCCCATCGTCACGCTGCTGCGGGCCTCGATGGGCGAAATCGGCTTTCGGGCCGTCATCGTCGTAGTCTTGGTGTCCTTCATTTCTTGCGGGCTCAGCCTGCAGGCCGCGGCCAGCCGGTTGATCTTCGCCTATGCGCGGGACCAGATGATCTTCGGCAGCAAGTTCTTGAGCAAGATGTCGCCGGGCCACCATGTTCCGGCCAATGCCCTCATCGTCATGGGCGCAATACCGGCGCTGATCGCGCTCTCCGCGCTCTGGCTGCAGGACGCCATCGCCACCATCATCAGCTTTGCGGCCATCGGAATTTATATCTCCTTTCAAATGATCGTGCTGGCTGCGCTGATCGCACGCGCCAAGGGCTGGCGGCCGGCGGGACCGTTTACTCTGGGTGCCCGCGGCTGGCTCGTGAATGCCTTGGCCCTCGCCTATGGGGTCAGCGCCATCGTCAACATCTTATGGCCGCGCAGTCCCAACGATCCGTGGTACGTCAATTACGCCATGCTGGTGACCACCGTCGGCGTCTTGGTGCTCGGCGGCCTTTACATGACGATCGCCAAACCCTATGAGCAGGGCCATGCGCCGGCGGGCGACGCGCACGCCCTGGGATCCGCCGGGGCGCAGCCCGCCGCCGAAATCACCGGCTGAATGCGCGCGGTCGAGCGATCGGGGCCGCTCGCGGCCTAGGGATAGGGTCCTGCGGTGGCATCGTTGCCGCCGTCGACGCAGAGCGTGGTGCCCGTGACGTAGCTCGCGGCGTCGGATGCGAGAAATTGCACGCAGCGCGCGACTTCACTTGGGGCAGCCAGGCGGCGCATCGGTATTCCGGCCGCCAGTTCCCGCAGGTTCTGCGCCGGATCGCCGCCCCGCTTGGCGAGAATGTCGTCCACCATGCGCGTGTGAATCTCGCCGGGGCAGACCGCGTTGACCCGGATATTGTCGCGTGCGTGATCCAAGGCCATGCAGCGCGTGATCTGAATCACCGCGCCTTTGCTGGCGCAGTAGGCCACATGATTCGCTTCGCCGTTGAGTCCCCATTCCGACGCAATGTTGACGATCGCTCCGCCGCCTGCCGCCTGCATGTGCTTGACCGCGGCTCGGCTCAGATAAAACAGCGCATTGACGTTCACCGCCATGGTGTCGAGCCATTGCTCGTCGCTGGTCTCGAGCGCGTTGGCCGTGTAGAGAATGCCGGCGTTGTTGACCAGGACGTCCAGTCCTCCCAAGCGTGCGATGGTCTCGCCCATCAATCGCTCGCAAGCGCCCGCGTCGCGTAAATCCGCGGCGGCGAATTCCGCACGGCCGCCCGCCGCGCGGATGGCCTCGACCACGGCGCCGCCCTGCTGCTCGCGGCGGCCCGACACTAAGACCCTGGCGCCGCACTGCGCGAAGGCATGCGCGCAGGCCTCACCGATCCCGGTGGTCGAGCCCGTGACCAAAACACACTTCCCCGCGAAGCTCATGACGATCAACGCCTCCCGTTCCCGCACATGGACAATTCACTGGAATTATATACAGGCCAGCCGTGAATTCTTAGTCTGATTGTGATGTATTCTGGTCGTGACGGCCGCGCTGTCACGGCGCAACGAGAACAAAAAATGTCCCGAGATCCCAAGCACGACGTGTTGTTCGAGCCGATCCAAATCGGTCCCAAGAAGCTCCGCAATCGATTCTGGCAAACCTCGCATTGCGCCGGACCCGGCGCCGAGAGGCCGGGCGCTCAGGCGCACCTGCGCGGCATGAAGGCCGAGGGCGGCTGGGGCGCGGTCTTCACCGAGTTTTGCTCCATTCATCCCGAGTCCGACGAGTATCCCTACACCTCGGCGCGCATCTGGGATCAGGGCGACGTGATCAACTTGGGTTACATGTGCGAGGTGGCGCACCAGCATGGAAGTCTGGCCGGCATTCAACTGTGGTACAGCGGCGGCAACGCGCCTTCGCTCGAGTCGCGCGAGTTCGGCCGCGCCCCCAGCCAGTGGCTCTCGCCGATATTTGCCACGCGTTCGGTCTATGGCTGCGAAATGGACGAGTCGGATATCCGCACCGTGATCAACATGTACGTGGAAGCCGGGAAGCGTGCCGAGCAAGCGGGCTTCGATCTGCTGGAAGTGTCCGCCGGCGATGACACCCTCCCCATGCAATTTCTGGAGCCGCGCTTCAATCGGCGCACCGATGCCTATGGCGGCAGCTTCGCCAACCGCGCGCGATTTTTTCTCGAACTGCTGCACGCGCTCAAGCGCGCGCTCGGGGCTGGATGCGGCATCACGACGCGCTTCGAGATCGACACGCTGCACGGACCCGAGGGCGTCGAGGCTCAGGAAGACGGCGTACGCATGCTCGAGCTATTGCGCGCGGAGGGCGTGGTCGACGCGGTGGCATTGAAGATCGGCGACTATGCGGAATGGGGCGAGGACGCCGGCGTGTCGCGCTTTCGCAAGTCCGGCTGGATGACGCCCTTCATCAAACAGGGCAAGTCCATATTGGGGCCCGGCATTCCCGTGGTCGGCAACGGCCGGCTCACCAGCCCCGACGACATGGTCGCTCTGATGCGCGCCGGGGTGCTCGACATCATCGGCGCGGCTCGTCCCTCCATCGCGGATCCCTTCCTGCCCACCAAGATCTCGGAGGGCCGCATCGAGGACATTCGCGAGTGCATCGGCTGCAATATCTGCGTCTCGAAGTTCCAGCAGGGCGGCCAGATCATGTGCACGCAAAACGTCACCATCGGCGAGGAGTACCGGCGCGGCTGGCACCCGGAGAAGTTCACCCCGACCACCCAACCCTGCTCCGTGCTGGTGGTGGGTGGCGGCCCCGCGGGCATGGAATGCGCCCGCATCTTGGGCGAACGCGGCTACGTGGTTCATCTGCGTGAGGCAGAGAAGGAGCTCGGCGGCCATTGGAAGGCGCTGGCGACGCTGCCGCGATTGAGCGAATGGGGCCGGGTGATCAGCTACCGGCAGATCCAGCTCGCCAAGCTCAAGAAGGGCGTCCAAGTCCATCTCGGCGTCGGCAAGATGACGGCCGAGCAAGTCCTGCGCTATGGTGCCGATCGCGTCGTGATCGCCACCGGTTCGCATTGGTGCGGCGATGGCCGTGGGGCGAATTTCGGACCGATTCCCGGCGCCGACGATTCCCTGCCGCATGTGCTGACGCCCTTCCAAGTCACCGCGGGCAAGTCCGTGCCCGGAAAGCGGGTATTGATCCTCGACGGCGACGGCCATTTCCTCGGCATTACGCTCGCCGAGCACATGGCCAACCAAGGCAAAGACGTCACCTACGTTTGCGACGCCGCCGATGTCGCCGAATACGGCGTCTTTACCATGGAGTCCTTCAACAACAAGCGCCTGCTGTTCGAGAAAGGCGTCAAGGTCTACACCAGTCATTGGGTCGAGAAAATCGAACCCGGCAAGGTTTCCCTGAGCTACCTCTACAAGTACGGGCCCGACCTCGCGGGACCGAAGTCCGGCACGGTGCCGCGCAAGGACAATGGCGGGGAATTCGATTTAGAGGTGGATGCCGTCATTCTCGTGACCTCGCGCCGCTCGGAAGATGGGTTATGGCGCGAATTGAAGGCGCGCAAGGCCGAGTGGGCGTCGAATGACATTCAAGACGTCTTTCGAACGGGGGATTGCAAGGCGCCCGCGCAACTCAATCAAGCGCTGTGGGACGCGCATCGGCTGGCGCGCGAATTCGACAGCCCGCATCCGGCCTATCCGCTGCCCTGGATCCGGGAGCGCCAGCTCTGGGGCGGGCCGACGGTGCCGAAACTCGGCGATCCGCGGGTCAACGTGGAAGCAGGTTAATATGCGGTTAGACAACCCTAGGGATGAACAATGACCCAGCCGATAGCGTCCGCTCAATCCAACCCTAAGCATGAACTCAGCCGTTCCCTGAAAGGCCGCCACCTGACGATGATTTCCATCGGCGGAATCATCGGTGCGGGACTGTTCGTGAGCAGCAGCACCTCCATCATCGCCGGTGGGCCGGCCAGCTTCATCAGCTACACGATCTGCGGCTTGCTGATCCTGCTGGTGATGCGCATGTTGGGAGAAATGACCACTGCGCTGCCGAATGTCCGCTCCTTTACCGAGTTCGCGCGGGCCGGCTTGGGCGAGGGAGCGGGCTTTGTCGTGGGGTGGCTCTACTGGTACTTCTGGGTCTTGGTCGTGCCGGTGGAAGCCATCGCGGGCGCCAAGATCTTGCAGTCCTGGATTCCGTGGTCGCCGCTGCAGATCGGCATCGGCCTGATGTCCGTCATGACCTGCGTCAATCTCATGTCGGCCCGCTCCTATGCCGAATTCGAGTTCTGGTTTGCCTCCATCAAAGTCGCCGCCATTCTCGTGTTCATCGCGATTGCGGCCTCCTACGCCTTTGGCTGGACCTCGCCGCATGGCGCCACCTTCGGCAATCTCGTCCAGTACGGCGGCTTCACCCCGAATGGCTGGATTGCCGTGCTGGCGGCCGTCCCCACGGTGTTTTTCGCCATGACGGGCGCTGAAATCACCACCATTGCGGCGGCGGAATCGGCCCAGCCCGGCCGCGCGGTGGCCAAAATGAGCACCCAGGTAATCTTGCGCATCCTGATTTTCTATGTGGTCTCGCTGTTCCTGATCGTCTCGGTGACGCCGTGGAACACGGTGCGCTCGGGTGAATCGCCGTTCACGCTGGCGTTGAACACCATGCACGTGCCCTGGGCGCCCAAGATCATGAGCGTGATCATTCTGACTGCCGTGCTGTCCTGCTTGAATTCGGCCTTCTATGTGAGCTCGCGCGTGATGTTCATTCTCGCGGATCGCGGCGACGCGCCGCAGTCGCTGGTGAAGTTGAACGCGCGGCGCGTGCCCGTGGTCTCGGTGCTGATGGGCGCAGTCGCGGGATTTCTGGGGATCATTGCCGCCACTCAGGCGCCTCAGGTGGTGTTCGATTTTCTGGTGAGTTCCTCCGGCGCGGTCATCGTATTCGTCTACATGATCATCTGTGTCGCGCAAATCAAGCTGCGCCAGCGCCGCGAACGCGAGGGCTTGCCGAAGCCGCCGGTCAACATGTGGCTGTTCCCCTACTTGAGCTATGCCGCGATCGCCGGCATGGGCGCCGTGCTGATCGCCATGGCGTTTACGCCGGCGCTGCAAAGGGATTTCTACGTCAGCTGCATCACTCTGGTGGTGGCGGTGATCGCCTATCTCATCGTGCAGCGCCTGCGGCAGCCGCGCGTGGCGCCCTCCGCCGCCACGTAGCCTCTCGTTGATTCGCCCGGACCGATGAGCGGTGTGCCGCGGGGGCATCGCGGCCGCTTGATTCGCGCGTGACTTTGCCGTACAAAGTATCTACTCTGCAATGCAAAGTGATAAGAGATGCGACGTGACATTGACGAATCATGATAAGTATGGAGCGCGGGTGCGCGCATCCCGGCCGTGGATGTTGGCGCTGTTGCTCATCCTCGCCTCCCGCTACGCGCATGCGGGGTTCGATCACGAGCTGCCGCTCGATCAAAGCGGCATTTGGGCGCGCAGCTACCAGACCGGACTCGAAACCGGTGTCATCGCCCTCGAGGTTGCGGGAAGCCTATGGTTTGGCAACGACAACGAACTGGGCCACACGTTCTGGCAGACGGTCGACTCCTCGGTGATCTCCGGGGTCGGTGCACAGGTGCTCAAATTCGGCTTCAGCCGCGCGCGCCCCGACCAAGGGAACGACCCCAATCGGTGGTTTCAGGGGGGCGGCCACGAGAGCTTTCCGAGCGGTGAAGTCACCCTGCAGGCCAGCTTCGTCACCCCGTTCATCGCAAACTATGCGAAACAGAACCCCTGGATTTGGACTCTCGAGCTGCTGCCGGTATACGACGCGGTGGCCCGCATGAAGAGTCAGGCGCATTGGCAGACGGACGTCATCGCCGGGTGGGCGCTCGGCACCGGGGTGGGATACTGGAGCACCACCCGCGCCGTGCCCATTTCGGTTCAAATATTGCCCGGCGGTCTAACGGTCGGCTTTTCCAAGCGGTTCTAGGGCGACATCCCATCGGTCACTGAAGCAGCCAGTACCGAACGCCCTGTGCCTCCAGGAATTCGCCTGCTCCTGCGCCATGCAACAACGCCACGGTCGACAGCAATCCTGCCTCCGTGCAGCTGCTGGCCGCCACCGTGACCGAGCGCGGCGAACCGGGCACCGGCCATCCCGTACGCGGATTCAAGATGTGCCCATATCGGACGCCATCCTTCAGCACGTAGCGGCGCGAGTCGCCGCTGGTCGCGAGCGCGCCATGCTTCAGATCCAGCAGCATCGTCGCTTCGCGGTCCGTATCCGGCCGCTCGATACCCACCTGCCACGGACCGTGCGGCGGCGCACGGTTGGCGCGTAGATCGCCGCCGAAATTGACGAGGAAGGGAGCCGGGTCGCGGGCCGCGAGCAATTCGTAAGCCCGGTCGACCGCATACTCCTTGCCGATGCCGCCGAAATCCAGCTCCATTCCGGCAGGCAGCAGCAGACGCGGCGAGCGCCATTGCAGTTTGTTGAATCCCACCAGCGGCAGCAGTCGATCGATCGCGGCAGGATCGGGAATGCGATCCGAGCCGTCGAATGTCCACGCGCGGCGCAGCACGCCGGACGTGATGTCGAATAGACCCCCGCTGAGATCGAAGCACTGGCTGGCAAAATCGATGAGCGACGCCGTTTCCTGGTCGACGTCGATTGCCGTATCCCGATGTCGATGGATCCAGGCGGTGACGCTGTCGTCTCGATAGCGGCTGTATTTCTTCTCGATGCGCCATGCCTCGTCCGCCGCGATTGTGCCAATATTCAGCGCCGCGTGAGGATCCATCGGAGGCAACAGCACTTCACACGGACCTGCCATGGCCGTGAAGCTGACGGCGAGGAGAGTCTCGCCGCGCGGATGGACCACCACCGCGCCGTCCGGCTCACTGTTGGCTGTCACCCTGGCGTCCCGTCGGTTGATCTAAAATCGCCACCCCACTTGAACCAGGAATGCCTTGAGACCCGGATATAGATCGAGCCCCGCAAGAGCGGCGGGCGCGGCCATCCGCTCATCGAACGTCTGCTGATAGTACTCCACGCGCACACTGAATTCGGAATCGGCCCGGCCTCCGAGGCCGGGCAGCTTCTGCGCGTATTTGACGCCGTAAGTCAGTGCGTGAAAGGGACCCAGGCGGGCATCTGCGGACTCATAGCCGCCGCCCGGATTGACGGTGTTCAGGATGAATGGCGTGTAGAAGTCGGCCGCCGTCTGGCGGTACCAGCGAAGAGTCGGCTCGATATACCGATCGCGATGGGAGAATGACCAGCGTACGTGCAGTTGCGCCGTTTCCGAGCGCACCCCCCAGTCATCGCTCATGTAGCGCAGCGACAGGGCGGTCGACGCCTGCCGGTTCCAGGCGACCCGATTTTCCCAGTACGCGCTCCTGCGCGTGCGTTGATCCGGGCGGCTCTCGTACTCATAACCGGTGGTATTGCCGGCGCCGTCGATGATCGAGGTTATTTTATAGGGATCGTTCAGATATCCCTTGAACCGATCGACCGAGATGTTGAATTCGGACAGCCAATTTCGGGTCATCACCTGCGTGACGCCGATCAATGCTCCCACCCCATTCTTGGTCTTACCGCCGGTTTTCTCGAATAACGCGTAATCGCTCCCGGGCACGGGCGCACCCCCGATGGGGCTCAGGGAGTCGTATTCATTGTTGATGCCGAACGATACGGTCGTGTTCTTTTCGTTGAAATCATGGGCGATCGAGGCATTCACCGTGGCGGAGAAAAAATCGTGCTCATCCGACAATTTGGCACCGACGCTCACTTCATCCAGCCGGGTGAGCGGCACGGTCCAATTTCCGCCGACCGCGATGCGCGTGTCTTGGTAATGCGGATCGACGGGCAATTCCCCGGGTGCGGTCGTGTACGCGTGTTTGGCCTTTCCGGACGGCGATGCAAAGGTCTGCGCAACGTGGCTCGTCAATGCTCCATTCGGACTGCTGCCCGATAGGCTGTCGAAAGTCGCGTTCAGATTGACCGCCTGTCCGTCCGCGAACACCTTGGCGAGGCTGACCAGCGGCTCGATTGCCATGATGCGGCCGTCCTCGTGGTAGTAGGCCAGGGCGGTGTCCACGGACCAATCTTCCAGCAACCCGCTGTCGGCGGGCGCTGCATTGGTTTGCTGGCTGCGCGCGGCGGTCGCGCCGAGCAGGGCACAGCTCGCGGCGATCAGCCGCCGCCGCGCATTCTCGGACTTCGGCTGCGTCGCCTTCGGCTTCAATTGCATCCGCAACCTCCGCCCGCAAACGTTCTTCCGCCCGATGATGCCTCCTTGCTGAAGTACAAGTGATCGTCGATCGCCGCATCGAGAGGGTCGCCATTGAGCTGCATCTCCTGGCGCGCCAGCACATCACGCTGCCAGGGTTTCACACCCAATGACGCGCATCCGCTCGCAATCGCCGCGCCGCCCAATATGAAAAGAAACCTCATCTGTCTGGATGTCATAGGCTATTTTTCCTTCAGTAACTCGCGCAGTTGATCTTCGTACACCGGGCCATCCACCGGGCGGAAGCCGATGTGCGTGAAGCGCAGCGCGCCATGCCGATCGATGATCACGCTGGTCGGCATGCCTTGAATTTTGAATTGCTCGGCCATTTTTCCCTGCGGATCGAACCTCACGTCGAAGTTCGGCCGATACTTCGCCAGGAATCGCTCCGCATCCTTGCGGTCCAGGTCCAGATTGATCGCGATTATCGTCAGACCCTGCGTCTCGTAGGCATCCCTCATGTTCTGCATCCAGGGAAACGACTGTCCGCAGGGCGCGCACCAGGATGCCCAAAAATCCACGTACACCACCCGGCCGCGGAATGCATCAAGATCGAGCGGCGCGGCGGCGCGGGCCGCGGCGATCGACAGAAGACATGCGCACGCTAACAAGGCTCGCATCGCAATTCCGTTCCTTTCGGCGATTAGACTTTGCGCTTGATCGGTGTTGCCGGGAGGGGTGCCGGCTGACCGGAATCACCAGGCGCTGGGTCGGATGTGCTTGTACTTTGTATCGCAAAGTACGTCGGTGTCAAGGCATCACCAATCAGAATGAAGCGGCAGCCTCTGGCGAAGACCCGGCCCTTCGGTTTAGAGTCTGGCTGTCGGGGAACGTTCATCATTTTTTCGACAGGGAGAAGGCATGGTCCGGTCAGGCCAGCCAACCGGGCTGTGCGCGTTGTGGGCGCTATCTTTGTTGTTGGTTGGCCAGCGCAACGCGCTGGCGGCCAACGACGCGCAGACCCGGCGCGCTGTGCCGACGGCCATCCCGGCACAGCCGCTGACGCAGGCTCTGGCCGCATTTACTTCGTCGACACATCTTCAACTCGTGTATGCGTCACAGTTGGCGCTCGGCAGGAATTCTCAGGCCGTGGCTGCGGGTCTGCCTGCGACGACGGCTCTTGCGCAACTGCTGGAAGGCACCGGCCTCGGATTCCAGTTCCTCAACGACCGCACCGTCAAGCTGTTCGAGCGCCCGAGTGAGCGTGTTCCCGCGACGGACCCGGGCCCGCGGTTGACGAACATTCACTCATCCGCCATTGATTCGCTCGAGGAGGTCGTGGTTTCGGCGACGAAGCGCGACGAATTCCTGAGCACGGTGCCCATGAGCATCACCGTGCTGTCGCCGGAGGACCTGGAGGCGTCCGGAATCCAGGGCATCGCCGGCATCGCCGCCGTGAGCACGGGGGTCGAATACGACTTCAGTCCGCAATATGGGCCGGGAATCCTGACCAATATCGCCATCCGGGGGATCAGTGCGGACAAAGGGGATGCGACGACCGGCATCTACGTCGACGATACGCCGATTCAGACTCCGCACACCACTTTCGGCAATGCGTATCCGGTGACCTTCGACCTGGCGCAGGTCGAGGTGCTGCGCGGCCCGCAGGGAGTGCTTTTCGGCCGGGGCGCGGAGGGTGGGGCAATCCGCTTCATCACCAACGAACCGAGTACCAGCACGGTGAGCCGGCTATATCGCTCCGAAATCTCGACGACGGACCGGGGCGGCACCAGCGTCGAGATGGGCGCCGCCGTGGGTGGTCCGCTGGTCGCCGACTCGGTGGGCGCCCGAGTCAGCGTTTGGTACCGGAGCGATGGCGGCTACGTGAATCGCGTCGACCCGTTCACCGGAGCCGTCGTCGACGCCGACGCCAATCGCTCCGTGAGCCGGGCTGCGCGCATCAGCCTGGCGTTCGAACCGGGCGATTCGCTGCGAATCACGCCTTCGTTCAGTTATCAGTCCATCGACCTGCACGATACGCCCGCGTTCTACGCCGACCCGCCGACGCCGAAGAATCTGGAGAACGGCAAGCTATTGCGCCAGCCTTCCTCGGACGACTTGACGATCGGGTCGCTCACTCTGCTGGATCGACTGGGCGCCGCGAATCTGACGGCCATCACCTCCTATGTCGATCGGACGGCGAGTGCGACGGTCGACACGACGAATGTCGCCGGCGTCGTGTATTTCGGCGGCTTCGGCAACCCTCTGGGCCCGGCATTTCCAACGTCCTACGCGGACGCCGTTCCGACTCTGTTGACGCTCCATCAAATTCAACTCTCCGAGGAGGTGCGGCTGGCGTCGACGGATTCCGCGGCACCCGTCAAGTGGCTCGGCGGTTTCTTTTTTTCAAGGTTGCGCCAGGACTTGACGCAGGACACCTACCTGATCTCAGCGCCGGCCGACCCCGGAATATTGACCGACGGCTACGACACCTTTACCGAAAGTTCCGCGTTCGGTCAGGCCCGATGGTCGCTGAACTCATATTGGAGCGCGGGGAGCGGAATGCGCGTGGGTTGGCTGGAAGACCACAGTACGTCGCACGCCGCGGGATTCGCCAATGCGGGATCTGCGCCGTTCGCGCAGAGCAGCGCTCGGGAATCGCTTCCGCCCACCCCACGGTTCGACTTGTCCTACCAGCCCGACAGCCGAAATTTATTCTATACCGCCATCGCCAAGGGATTTCGGGCCGGAGGCGGCGGGGGGACGCCGGCACGATGCGCCGGCAGCGTGGACCCGTCCTCTTTCGGGCCCGACTCGGTGTGGAGCTTCGAGCTCGGCGCCAAGAACGAACTGTTCGACCGCCGTCTGCACCTCGATGCCAGCCTCTTCGACATTCGCTGGTCCGGGATTCAGGAGCGTCTTCAGGACTCCTGCGGCAATAGCTTCACCACGAACGCCGGCGTGGTAAGGAGCAAGGGCTTCGATCTCGGCGCCGATGCCCTGCTCGCCGACGGATTTCAACTGGCGGTTGCCGTCGGCTATCTCGATGTTCGCTACACCCGGACGCTGCAAACCGCGGGCGGACAGATCATCGTCGATCGGGGCACCGTGGTGGGCGGCATTCCATCCGTGCCGGCACCCTGGAGCGGCACGGTCAGCGTTCGCTACGAATGGCCTCTCATCGGCAAGGCGAGCGCTTACCTGCGCGCCGAGGAAATCGCCCACAGCCACAATCCGGGGCCGTTTACCGAGCAAGATCCGAACAGTCTCTCCTACAATCCAGGGCTCAGCGCGGACCCCGCGTACAACCTGCTCAATCTGCAGGTGGGCGCAACCCGTTCCGGACTCAACATCCGTCTCTTTGCGAATAACCTCACGAATTCGCGGCCCATGCTCCAGCGCTATTCGGACGCTCCAGGGTCCGCGTTGGTGTACGCCTACACCCTGCGCCCGCGCACGGTGGGGCTGCTGGGCACCTGGACCTTTTAGACCCCCGCGAGCATCCCCGCTAGCCGCCCGATCCGTGTGCTCCGGCGCGCGAGCGTGACACTTGAATGCGTGTCGCCAGCCTTGCCACACGCACACCCTCCAAGGACTCCAGGTAGAGCGCGAACGAGGCCGTATCCTCCGCATCGAATACACCGCTGATCCGCAATTCGCGCAGCGCCGCATCATCGATGCTGAACGGGATCTTGTTGTAGCGATTGAAGTCATCGGCCACCTCGCCCAGCGGACGCTGCTCGAAGATGATTTTCCGCTGCAGCCAAGCCATGACCTCGCCCAGGTTGATGCTTGTCGGCGCCGCGGGCAACACACCGGCGGCGACTCGAACCTGCTGACCGGCGCCGACGCGCAGCACACCGGGAGACGCGGCGGTGGCCGCGTTTGCCGGTGCAACGCTGCCGTCAAACACCGCGATCTGACCGACGATGACGGTGATCTGCGTGGAATCGGAACGGCGGTAGGCGTCGAATTGCGTACCGAGTGCGACCGCGTTGGTCGGGCCCGCGAGCACGCGAAACGCTCGGCGGCTATCGTGCGCGACTTCGAACATGGCTTCGCCGCGGTCGAGGGCGACTAATCGTTCTGTCGATGAATACCGCACGGTCACCGCGGTGTCCGTATTGAGATGCAGGACCGAACCATCCGGAAGGTGCCAAACCGCCTGTGCTCCGTGAGCGGTATGGTAGGTCTTGGGGAGTCCCCACCATTGCCCATCGCGCATTCTCGACGGCATCCACAGCGCACCCACGATCAAGACGATGAGCGCCGCGACGCTCCAGGCGACGCGGCGGTTCGAACTCCGCCCGCGCCGCGGTTCAACCTCCGTTGCGGTTGTCAGATCGACGACGCGGTCCGATTGATCTTGGCGGGCGAGCTTAAGCAGTGCATCCAGCGACATCGCCGGGTCATCGGTTGCGGCGGCCAGGCCGCGCTCGAGCGCGGCGACGCCGAGATATTCCTCGACGTGGATCGGCGAGGCTTTGAGCCAGGCAAAAAAAGCCGCGCGTTCGCTGTCGCTCAGGGGTCCCGCGCGGTGCGTCACGAACCACTCGGCGGCCTGCTGGCCGATGGACGCGCGGATCTGTCGGTCCATTTTCGTCATGTCCTCACCTCCCTCCCGTCATGCGCCGACGGCAGTGAGCCAGAGCCAAGACCAGATATTTCTGCACCATATGCGGGGACACGTCCAGGTGCAGGGCAATTTGCTCATAGCTCAAGCCGAGATGATATTTCATATAGACGCTCGCTCGGCACTTGGGCGGCAACTGATTCAGCACTTCGCGCAATCGCTTCACGTGAATGTGCGTATCGAACATCTCCTCGAACCCGGCCGGTCTGGCCAATTCCCCTTGGATGGACAGCTCATCGGAATCCGCGACGGCTGCCTGACGTTTGTCGAGAACGGCGTGCTCGTACACAAGATTGTTTGCGACGGTGTACAAATACCCCTCCGGGTTGCGGATGGCGTCGCTGTCCTTGACGCGCAACATACGGACATACACCTCCTGCACCAGATCCACCGCGTCGTGTTTGGTCCTGATGCGGCGATAGAAAAACGCGTACAGCGCAGCTTGATGTTGCGCGAACAGCCTTTCGATCAAGGTCCGTTTTGGATCGGGCATGGGCTGATGGGACGTTACCTAGTGATCCGGCATCGCTGCGTTCTAGCATCGCTACTTATGTAAAGAGTCGATCGCCGAACATTCGGTTACGGTTATTTTCGAAATGCAGGCCTAATTACATGTGTCAAGCGAAAAAACTTTCACTGTCCAATATAAAGGGTACGCCGCAAGTCGCCCAATCTTTGGCAGGATTGACCGCAGCTTCGAGGCGCTTGATGCGCACCGAAGCGGATAAGGTTTAGGAGAATCTCGCGCCGGCAAGCCAGCCAACTCCCCCGCTGGTGCGACATCCCGGCGGCGTGGGTACCTCATACGGCCCACGCCGTTTTTTATTTCAAATGCGGCCTTCGGCCCGCATCCAGTCGTGACAGTCCTTGAGCATGGCATTCAGCGGCACGACCCGGAAGCCGAGTTCGCGCTGCGCTTTCGATGCCGATACAGTGACTATGCGCGCAAAGCCCCGCGCCATTTCCGGTGTGATGGACGGCGCCTTGCCGGTGATTCTTCCGGCAAAATCGCCCAAAGCCGCGATCAGGCGCAACAGGCCGGCGTTGATTTCCCTGCTCGGCGGCGGCTTACCGAGCAGAATCGCGATTTCTCGCACCAGTTCGAGCATGCTCTTGTTCTCGCCGCCGAGAAGATATTGGCCGCCGTTCTCGCCCTTGTCGGCAGCGGCAATGTGGGCGGCGGCGACCTCCCGCACGTGCGCAAAAGTGAGCCCTGCCCGCGGCACGCCCGGGAGCTTGCCGTCGCGGACCAGGACGAACAATCGCGACCAGGTGCCCATATCATATGGGCCGATGATGGCGCCCGGCTGCATGATCACCACTTCGAGTCCGCGGCGCACGCCGGCCCGTGCGATCTCCTGGGCCTTCCATTTGGTTAGCTGATAATTCACGGTCGCGTGCGCCGCCTGACTGGGAGTCAGCTCCGTCACATCTCCCGACACCGGTCCGTAGGCCGATATCGACGAGGTGACCACGAGCCGGCGCACCCGCTTGGCAAGCGCGACCTCCATCACGTTGCGCGTTCCCTCGACGTTGTCGCGCGTTTGTTCGGCATTGTGCCGGCTCCACATGTTGGTGTTGCCGGCAACGTGAAATACCGTGTCGGTCCCGGCGGGCATCGCGCTTTTGAGCGCGGCCCAATCGGTTATCGAGCCGGCCGCCAGCCGCGGGCCAAATCTCTTCAGATAAGTCAGGTCCGACGTTGGCCGGTGCAGCGCGGTCACGTCCCAGCCGCCCTCGATCAGCTGCTGAACGAGATTCAGACCGACGAATCCGGTCCCTCCCGTGACAAAGGCGGTTCTGGCCATGAGCGCGTCCTGTGATGCCGCAGTGCGTCGGCCAGTATGCCTGACGCGTGCCCCAGCCCCTAATCCCCCAATCGCCTGGGCTCACCGCTCAAATTTCGTCGACAAGATGATCGACGACGTGGTGCGCTCCACGCCGTCCAGTGCGCCGATGCGGTCGATGACTTGATCCATCTCGGCGACGGAGGCCGTGGCTGCGACGGCGATCAGATCCACATCGCCGCTCACCGAATGCAGCACGCGTACCTGCGCGATGGCGCGCAGCGCCGCGGCGACCGCACGGGTTTCCTTTGGGCCCACCTTGATCATGACGTGCGCCCGCACGGCGCCGAGGGAATGCTCCGGCGCCAGCAACACAGCGTAGCCGATGATGACGCCCTGCTTTTCCAGCCGTTCGATGCGGCTCTGTACGCTGGTGCGCGACCGCCCGACCAGCCGCGCCAGTTGCGCGGTCGACGCCCGGCCGTTCTCTCGCAAGGCCAACAGCAGCTTTTCGTCGATGGCATCCATGGCAATTCGCCGGTTTTACCCTATTAAATGCCGTCATTATACCTTCAAAACCGCTAAAATCACCCTACCATTCGCAGGGGGACCGGCTAGAATCGGGGGTCAACATTGCGGAGGCGGGCATGCAAGACATCGTTATCGTAGGCGCGGGGAAAATCGGATCCATGATCGCGGAATTGCTCGCGGGCTCCGGCGACTATTCGGTCACGGTCGTCGACCGTTCACAGGACCAGTTGGATCGCCTCGAGACCGGTGCCGCCGTCACCAAGGTCGCCGCCGACATCACGCAAGGCGGGGCCTTGCGCAATCTACTGAACGGCAAGTTCGCCGTGTTGAGTGCCGCGCCCTATCACGCGACCCGGCTCATCGCCGAGACCGCCAAGGCTGCCGGCGCCCATTACTTGGATCTGACCGAGGATGTCGCCAGCACTCGCGCGGTGAAGCAATTGGCGCAAGGCGCCCGCACCGCGTTCATTCCGCAATGCGGGCTGGCCCCGGGGTTCATCACCATTGTGGCCAGCGACTTGGCGTCGCGCTTCGACAAGCTGCAGGACGTGCGCATGCGCGTCGGCGCGCTGCCGAAGTTCCCCTCCAACGCGCTCAACTACAATTTGACCTGGAGCACGGACGGCGTCATCAACGAATATTGCGAACCGTGCGAAGCCATCGTCAACGGCCAGCTGCGTGAGACGCAGCCTCTGGAAGAACTCGAGGAATTTTCGCTCGACGGCGTGTTATACGAGGCTTTCAACACCTCGGGCGGCCTCGGCACTCTGTGCGAAACCCTCGCCGGCGCGGTGCGCAATCTCAACTACCGCACCATCCGCTATCCCGGCCACGCAGCCATCATGAAGGCGCTGCTCAACGACCTGCGTCTGCGCGATCGCCGCGAGCTCCTGAAGGACATTCTGGAGAACGCCGTGCCCATCACCTTGCAGGATGTGGTGATCGTGTTCGTGACGGTGAGCGGCTTGCGCGGCGGTCAGCTCATGCAAGAGACCTATGCCAATAAGATCTATGCGGCGCCCTTGGGCGGCCGCATCCGCAGCGCCATTCAGATCACCACCGCGGGCGGCATATGCGCCGTGCTCGACATGCTGAGCTCAGGCAAGCTGCCGCAGTCCGGCCTCATCCGTCAGGAAGACATCAAGCTGCAGGCGTTCCTGGCGAATCGCTTCGGCCGATGCTACGCCCTGGCGGAACCGGCGGCGCCCGCAGCTGCGCCCGCAGCCAACGCCGCCTGATCGCGGCCCACGGCGTCAACGAACGCCGCGATGTCGACGAGTATGGGCGCGCGGCCGCGCGCCGGCAGGCTCAGCGCGGCCGCCGTGTCGGCGTGGGCCAGGTTCGGATACAGTCTCAGCGTCACCGGCACGCCGACCGCCTCGAGCGCGGCCGCCAGATTGCGCGAGTTCTTCGGGCGCACGGTGTCGTCCTTCAAACCATGCACCAGCAGCATGGGCGGCGCGCCAGGACGCACAAAATTGATGGGCTGAGAGGCGGGATAGTTCGGCGGCGGTCCGAACATGTCCTGGACGTCGGTCTCGAGCAGCGGCAGGAAGTCATACGGTCCCGACAGGCCGATCACGCCGGCAATGGACGGCGCAGGATGTTCGACTCGTGCAAAGTATCGCCGGTCGAGAGTCACGAGGGCGGCCAAGTGAGCGCCGGCGGAGTGGCCCATCAAGTACAGCCGATTCGCATCCGCGCCAAAATCGCCGGCGTGGGCAGCCGCCCATTGGCCCGCGCGCGCGGCATCGTCCATGAAACCCGCCATTTTGACGTCAGGGTAATGCCGGTAGTTCGGCAGCACCGCGACATAGCCCAACTCAGCCAGGGCCGCGCCGACGAATCGATAATCCGCCTTGTCGCCGTACCTCCAACGGCCGCCATGCCAGAAAACCACCAGCGGCCGCGGCTCCGTGGAAACCTTGTCCGGCACATACACGTCGAGGCGATGCTGCGGATCATCGCCGTAGACGACGTTGCGGCGGCGCCGGTACGGTCCAAAGGCCGCGGGCAAATTGGCAGCCATGAAAGCCGCCCGCCCGCAGCCGGCCGCCAGGGTCGCGATCAATCCCGCGAGCAACGTGCGGCGCGAGACTCCTCCCTGCTTATCGGAGCGCATGAGTGGCCCGGCCCTGAATATCGAGAAGACCGTGGCGAATCAACCAGTCACGCGCGTCCTCGGCATCCTCGGCAAACCAGGCTGCGGCGCTCCCAAGCCTGAAGCTGTAGCCCCATTCATCCATGTCGCGGCACATACGGTCCCGGCCGACGGCCCGCAGTGATTCGGCGAGCACCAATTGCAGGTAGCACACCGCGCCCTCCTCCGCATCGTCGCCGCCGGCGTCCGTGTCCAGCCCGGCGCGGCGTTCCGGCGTCATGCAGATGAAATGCGCGCTCTCATGCAGCACCGAGTGCAGCGGCGTATCGAGCCGCGCAAAAATTCTCGCGCCGATCAGCCCCGCCTCGCGCTCGCCCCAGTAGGACCCGGGAATGACTTCTTCGGGAGCCACCAAGCGCAATTCCAGGCCGTAGCGATCCAAGAGCACTTCGAGACTCAGTCGATCGATGGAGTTGACCAGCAGCACCGCCACCGCCTCCCCTCAAATCCGCGCATCACTTCAAACTCGTGAGCCGTCGCATCGCAATCGATGCCAGATCGCGCGCCATTTGCCGGCGCAAAATGTCGGCTTCATGCTCCTTGGCCAGCAGCACGTTCTCCTCGAAGCTGTAATCCTGCGCCAGGCTGATGGTCTGCGGGGCGAGCAGCTCCTTGTCGACGCCGTGCACGGCGAAAGTGACCGTGTACGTGAGCTCATATTCGGTCGGAATATTGGTTGCCGACACCGACAGGGTGCGCTGCTCGACCAGGTCCTTGGTCACATCGATGGTCGCGGTGGAGTTCTCGCGCAACACCGGCGGCAGGGCGCCCGCACTCTTCAGCCGATGTTCGAGCTCGCGCGAGAAATCGGTGTAAGGATCCTTGAGCGACAGGTAGGGGCGGGCCAGGACGGGCGGCAGAGACTCGCCGCCCGCCAGCCGGAATCCGCACCCCGACAGCGCCAGCGCCGCAACCAGGCAGGGAATTCCGCGGCTGTTCACGATGGCCATGGCGTGATTACACCACGACGTTGACGAGCTTACCCGGCACGATGATCACCTTGCGCACCTGGCCTGCGCCTATGAATTTTTGCACATGGGGGTCGGCGAGCGCCGCGCCGCGCACCGCGGCCTCATCGGCGCCGGCCGCCACCGTGATATGCCCGCGCAGCTTGCCGTTGACCTGCACGACCAGGTTGATCGACGAGGTTTGCAGGGCTTCGGTATCGACCTGCATCCAAGGCTCGTCGATCAGCGCCCTCTCGTGCCCCAATGCGCGCCACATCGCATGCGTCGCGTGCGGAATGATGGGCGAGAGCCCGAGCACCGTGATTTCCAAGGCCTCCTGCATCACGCTGCGGTCCTGCGGGGAGCTTTGGCCGTGCTTCGCCAGCGCGTTCATGAGCTCCATGGCGGCGGCAATCGCCGTGTTGAAGGTGCGGCGGCGGCCGATGTCGTCGGTGATCTTCGCCAGGGTCTGGTGCGCCTGACGCCGAATCGCCCGCTGCGCATCGTTCAGCGCGGCGCCGTCGAGCGGCCTGGGTAAGCCCTGCGACACGTGCTCATGCACGGCCTTCCACAAGCGCTTGATGAACCGATAGGCGCCCTGCACGCCCTCGTCCGACCACTCCAGAGTCTGCTCCGGCGGCGCCGCGAACATGGTGAACAGACGCGCGGTGTCCGCCCCGAACTCATCCACCAGCGCCTGCGGATCGACGCCGTTGTTCTTCGACTTCGACATGGTGACGACGCCGCCCGATTCGACTTCCAGGCCGTCGGAGCGCAGCACCGCAATGCGCCGCTGCGCCGTGGAATCGAGCGTCACCTCGACATCGGCGGGATTGAAGTATTCCACGCGGCCGGCATCCGGTTTGCGGAAGAACACCTCGTTCAGCACCATCCCTTGCGTAAACAGGTTGGCAAACGGCTCTTTGAACGCAACCATTCCCAGTTCCCGCATGAACCGGGTCCAGAAGCGCGAGTACAGCAGATGCAATATCGCATGCTCGATTCCGCCGATGTACTGGTCCACCGGCGCCCAATACTGAACCCGCGAATCCAGCATGGCCTTGCCATTGTCCGAACAGGCGAAACGCAGGAAGTACCAGGAGGAGTCCACGAAGGTGTCCATGGTGTCGGTCTCGCGCCGCGCCTTGGCGCCGCAGCGCGGACAGGACACCGCGAGAAAGGCTTCGTCCTTGAGCAGCGGGTTGCCGCTGCCATCGGGCACGAGATCCACGGGCAACACCACCGGCAACTCATCGTCCGGCACCGGCACGGTGCCGCACGCGCCGCAATGAATCACCGGGATCGGGCACCCCCAGTAACGCTGGCGCGAGATCCCCCAGTCGCGCAGGCGCCAGGTGATGCGTTTTTCACCCAAGCCCAGGCGGCTCAAATCCGCGGCGATGGCGTCGACTGCGGCTTGATATTCCAGACCGTCGTACTTCCCCGAGTTCACGCAGCGGCCGTGCTCGGCATACCACGGCGCCCATTGGTGCAGGGAGTATTCGCGGCCGGCCACATCGATGACCGGCTTGATCGGCAGGTGATATTTTTTTGCGAATTCGAAATCCCGCTCATCGTGCGCGGGAACGCCCATGACCGCGCCGTCGCCATAGCTCATGAGCACATAGTTGCCCACCCACACCGGCAGCTCCTCGCCGCTGATGGGATGGCGCACGCTCAAGCCGGTCGGCAGACCTTTCTTCTCCTGGGTCGCGAGTTCCGATTCGATCGCGGGGCCGCGCTTGCATTCCTCGATGAACGCCGCCAATGGCGCATTATTGCGCGCCGCCCAGGCCGCGAGGGCGTGCTCGGCGGCCACCGCGCAGAAGGTCACGCCCATGAGCGTATCCGCCCTCGTGGTGAAGGCGTGCAGCACCCCGGCGCCCAGCCCCTCGATGTCGTACGGGAACCCGAGCCGCACGCCCACGCTCTTGCCGATCCAATTGGCCTGCATGGCGCGCACGCGTTCCGGCCATCCTTGCATCCCGTCCAAGGCGTCCAGCAACTCCTCGGCGTAGTCCGTGATCTTGAGGTAGTACATCGGGATTTCGCGTTTCTCGACCAGCGCGCCGGTGCGCCAGCCGCGGCCGTCGATCACCTGTTCGTTGGCGAGCACGGTCTTATCGACCGGGTCCCAATTCACGACTCCCGTCTTCTGATAGGCGACGCCCTTTTCCAGCATGCGCAGGAACAGCCACTGATTCCACCGATAGTATTCGGGCCGGCAGGTGGTGATCTCGCGGCTCCAATCCAAGGCGAATCCCAAAGACTTGAGCTGAGTCTTCATGGTGGCGATGTTGCCGAAGGTCCACTTCGCCGGCGGCACGCCGTTGGCCATGGCCGCATTCTCGGCCGGAAGCCCGAAGGCATCCCAACCCATGGGCTGCAGCACATTCCTGCCGTTCATGCGCATGAATCGCGACAGCACATCGCCGATGGTGTAGTTGCGCACATGCCCCATGTGCAGGCGGCCGCTTGGATAAGGGAACATGGACAGGCAATAATACTTCTGGCGGCCAGGGTCCTCCTTGGCCTCGAAGCTGCGCTCGCGGTTCCAGAATTGCTGTGCTTCCGCTTCGACGGCGGCGGGCTCGTATCTTTCTTGCATGATTGGGGCCCAGAATACCCGAGATGATGCGGGTGCGTGAACTGCAATGACACTGGATGGGGATGCGAAATCTTAGCTTTTTAGGCTCATTCGGCCTCGTTACGTTAAGCGGCTGTCTGTGGTTTCTCGCGGTGACGCCCTTCGATCTGTCCGCCCTCGCCTGGATCGCGGCCGTGCCCATGCTGTTCGCGGTGGATCGGGCGCCCACGTGGCGGCAGGCGCTGCTGCTCGGCTGGTGGGCGGGAGTCGTCGAGACGGCGGGCGGCTTTTACTGGCTGATCGACGTGATGCAGCGCTTCGCGGATTTTCCCTGGGTTGCCGCGGCGCTCGTGTTCCTGCTGTTCTGCGCGGCGCGCGCCCTCATCTTTTTGCTGTTCACCGGCATCGTCTGCGGCATTCGATCGAGACGCCGCGTCCCCATGACCATACTCGCTCCCATCGTCATGGTCGGCTGCGAACTCGTGGTGCCGCAGCTGTTTCCCTGCGGCCAATGGATCTCTCAAGCCTGGCACCCGCTCGTCATCCAAATCTCCGAACTCACCGGCCCGCTCGGAGTCACCGCCCTGCTGATGCTGGTCAATGGCGCGCTCCATGATTTGGCGGCGGACCGCCGTGCCGCGCTGCTGCCCGCCCTGTCGGCGGCGGCGCTGTTGGCGGCCGCCCTCGTCTTCGGCGCGGTGCGCATGCGCCAAGTGGATGCCATCGTGGCGCACGCGCCGCGCTTGAAGATTGGACTGGTACAGCCGAATTTTCCGTATACGGTGGATGCTGGAATCTCTCGTGAGGAGGCCATTCGCCAATTGACCGCCCTGCAGGACGAATCCAGCCGTCTGCAAGATGCCGGTGCGCAGCTCATCGTGTGGAGCGAGGGCAGTTATCCCGTGACGCTGCCGCGGAATTTCAGCGCCGACTTCCCGCCCGGGTCCGCAGGGGCGGTTCGCCGCGGCTTCGACGTGCCGGTGATCATCGGCGCCGACATGTACGATGAGGCGCACGACGCTGCCTTCAACTCGGCCATTCTGCTCGACGGCGAGGGACGAGCGGCCGGGCACTACGACAAGGTGCGGCTGCTGGCGTTCGGCGAATACATTCCCGCCATCGATTACTTTCCCTGGCTGCGGAAGTTTCTGCCGGCCAACACGGGCCAGTTCACCGCGGGCCAGGGGCCGGGCGTGCTGACTCTGCACCGGCCCGGAAGTCAAGATTGGAAACTCGGGCCGGTCATTTGCTACGAAGACATCTTGCAAGGATTTTTGCGCGGCGTTGGACAGCTGCACCCCAACCTGCTGGTCAATCTGACCAGCGATTCGTGGTTCGGCGCCGAGTCGGAACCGTGGGAACACCTGGCGCTCGCGGTGTTTGCCGGCGTCGAGCTGCGCGTCGGCATGGTGCGCGCCGTCAACTCCGGCGTATCCGCGCTCATCGATCCGAATGGCCGCCTGCTCGAGAAAACCTACGCCAACGATCCCTATCGAAATCCGCGCGCCGCGGACGGCATCCTGGTGACGGCGCCCGTCATGCCGGGTGCGCACACCGTGTATGTGGCCGTGGGCAATCTGTTCGCCTATCTATGCATCGCAGCCACGCTGATTCTGGGAGCGATCGCGGCGCGAACCCAGGCTGCCGTCAAAGCGCCAGCCGATCGGTCTCCGTCTTGACCGCGGCGTAGCCGGCAACGCGGCGGGCAAGCGATTTTGCGTCGGGTCGCTCAAGAACGGTTCCCGGTGCTCGTGGCGCTGTGGGCGATCCGCCGGCACACCTCCACGGCTCGTTGGCTGGTGCGCGCGATGAGCTCCATGGCGGCCGGGTCCACCCGGGCGGAGTCTGCCGCCTGCTTCAAACGCAGGGCCGCAGACTCGAGTTCCGCGAGCGTGCGGCCGAGGCCGAAGCGCAATTCGTCGGCGAGCCGCCGGCGCTCCAGATCCGTCGCTTCGAGGAACTCGCGCCGCAGAGTGTTGCGTTCGGTCACATCGATGGCGAAACACAACAGCGTCGGCCGTCCGTCCATGTCGATGGGGGCATACGCCAGCTCGACGTCGATCACGCTGCGATTCTTCAATCGATGCCGTGCCTCGATCGCGCCGTGCTCGCGGGTTCGATTCAGGGGCGCGGCGGCCGTGGGCCTCGCGGCCAAGTCGTCCGCCGTCATCGTCAACCACTCGCCCTCGGAGTAGCCGTAGTGTCGAATCGCCTGCTCGTTGACCATGAGGATCTGGCCGGTCGTGCTGTCCTGAACCCACAGGGGGTGCGGGCCGAGCGCAAACAGGCGACGGTAGCGCTGCGTGGTGGCGGCAAGCGCCTGCAAAGTACGATTGCGCTCGGCAAGCAGCGCGGTCAGGAACATGCCGGTGACGGTGAGCAGCGCCAAAAACCCCCACAGCGTGGCGATGCCTTCGTTGATGTTGATCGAAGACAGGGCGCCCTGCTGCAATGCGAAGCTTGAGGTGGCGGCCATGGCGCAGACGGACATTGCCAGCGCCGCCATGGCAACACCGAAGCGCACGGCTGCCCAGACGAGCAGCACCAGCGCGAGCGCCACCAGCGGCAGACGCGCCGCGATCTCGCTCAACACGAACATGCCGGTCACCCAACCGAGCAGCGCCGAAACCCAGAAGCCGGCCTCGACGTGGTGGCCGCTCAGCGTGCGCCTGATCGGCGGCGTCGCGACCAGCAGCGGCACGAACAGCACCACCCCGGCGGCGACGTCTGCGCACGATCGCGCAATGGCGAACAGAAAGCTCCGGGTCACGACGGGGGTTGCACCCGCGGCGTTTGTCATCATGGCGATCAATGCCGGGCTCACTTCGCCGGGCCGCAGCCATTGGTAGGTCATCAGCCCGACAAAATCGAACATCGCGGCCGCGCCGCCCCCGAATATCGCCGCCCCAAACAGCAGCAGCGGATCCTGCCAACGATCGAAGGCGCCGCGGAATCGCCATCGCGACAGCAATTCCCGGACGAACAGCGCCACCAGCGTTATTTCCGCGGCGTAGTAGATGGCCAATCGCCACGGTTGATGCATCAACAAGATCGCACCGGCCAGCGCTCCGAGGCTGACGCCCGGCCACACCCGCCCTCCGCCGAGCAGCAGGCCTGCAACACTCGCACCGAGCAGCAGCGACGGTACCGCCATCCGTGAACCGCTCACACCGACCTTTGGATCGATGATCCCGGCGAGTGTGATGCTGACCGCAAGACCCGCGAAGCAACCGGCGGCGAGCAGCAGGCACCGTCCGAGATAGGCGAATAACCTGGGGCCCATCGCCGCCGACGGCGTGCTTCCCACTGCGCTCGCGGCAGCCGGCTCCGCCGCCGGGTCAGTCGCTTCCGGAGGCTCGGGGCGATTCTCCAACCGCTCCTGCTGCGGGCACTCGCAGCGGATGAGTGTGCCGCCGCCCGGTGCGCGAAGCACCTCGAGGCTCGCGCCGACAGCCGCCGCACGCAATCCGATGGACCGCAGCCCCAAGCCGCTGCCGGCGTCATCCGGGATGCCGATTCCGTCGTCCTCGATACTGACCTGGACCAGCTCCCGCGTCACGTCGAGGCGCACGCGAATGTGCGCGGCCTGCGCATGCTTCAGCGCGTTGGTCACGGCCTCCTGCACGACGCGGTACAAGTGCTCGCTGCGCTCGAGCGACAGGCGCAGCGGCGCCTGGGACTCGACTTCGACCTCGAGGCGCGGCTCGGAGCCGGGCGGCAGGGAATTGGGGAGGCGGCGCAGTGCCTCGAGCAGATCGCCGTTTGCATCCTGCAGCGGCGATACGCCGCGAGTCAGTTGCCGGCATAGCTTCACCACTTGGTTGCAGGTGCCAACGAGGAACTCGATGAACGCGCTGTCGATGACGGCTCCGCGCCCGACCCGCACGGAGGCTGCCTGAGCACCGAAGCTCAGTCCCGAGAGCACCTGGCCGAGCCCATCGTGCAGCTCCTGCGCGAGGCGCAGGCGTTCGAGATCGACCGCCGCGATAATCCGTGAGCGAAGTTCGACGCGGTCCGTGAGGTCCACGGCGTAGCACAGCTCGGCGGGCCGGCCGTCAAGATCGAAGGGCGTCGACCGGAGCTCGACGTCGATGATCGCCCCGGCGCGGGTGCGATGGCGCAGCGAGCGCGCCCCCGCGTGCCCCGCGGCGGCGTCCGGCGCGGCCGCGCGGCCCATGACGGGATCCGCGGCCAGCTGCGCGACCGACATGGCGAGAAATTCAGTCTCGCTGTAGCCGTAACGGCGCAGCGCCTCATCGTTGACCATCAGGATGCGGCCATCGCCCGGCTCCGCGACCCAGAGGGGCGACGGGTTGGATTTGAACAGCCGCTGGTAGCGTCCGGCATCGGCATTCAATTGCCGCAGGTCACGGCGCCGTTCCGCCAGCAGCGCGGTGAGCGACAGACCCGTGAGGGTGAGCAGCGCAATGAACCCCCACTGCAGCGCGATGCTCTCGAGCGGGTTGTTGGTCGGGAGCGGCCCCAGTCGCATGGCCACGCCGGCCGTGACCACGAGCGACATCGCCAGCGTGGCGAATGCCGCCGCCGGCGGACCGAAGCGGACGGACGCGCAGGCCACGAGCATCAGCGCCGTCACCAGCAACGGCACATCCCACGCCGCCGGAAGATTGAGCGCGGCGACGCTCCAGGCGGCCAGCGCCAGCCACAATGCGGCGAAAGACAGGGAGCGGCGTCGATACGTCTTCTGGATGCCATCCAGCGTGGCGCCCGCCAGCGGTACCACCAGCATGATGCCGGCGATGGAATTCATGGACCAGCGGATACTGGCCAGGAACACCTCCGGGGTCAGAACGGGAAAGGCGCCGGTCGCATCGGTCAATATGGCGCGATACATGGGCGTAAAGGTCGCCGGCGTCAGCCACGCGGCGGCGAAGGCACCCCCCCAGTCCAGAGTCACGGCGAGAATCCGTCCCACCGCCGCTGCCGCCAGCAGTACCAAGGGATCGCGGAGGCGGTCAAAGCGGCGGTGAAAGCCCCAGAGCCGCAGGAGATGCACGATTAGCACGATGCTGCCGGCTTCGGCCGCCGCATCGACCGTGACCGAGATCAGCGAATCGCCGACGACGACGCCCCAGACCAGCCAGGATCCGATGAACAGCGCGGGCCAGAGCCGCGCCCCGCCCAACAGCACGCCGGCCACGCCGACCCCGACCGCGAGCCACGGCGTCGCGACCGACGCGATGCGCAAGGAGGGATCCACCCAATGCCGCACGAACAACACCGTGCCGACCGAGACGGCGACGTACAGCACGAACAAAAGAAACCCGGCGCCCCATGGCGAGTTCCATCGCCAAGCCGGGCCCCATCCCACCCACTTTCCCGATCCTAGGATTGGCGTCCTGATGCTCCTGCCTTAGGGCCGCTCAGCGCCCCCGAGATCGTCGTGCTCGTGGTAGTTCGGATACCGCGGTAGCGCCGGTTCGACCACCGGATGCAGCTGCAACTGTTCCAGAACGATCGACACGGCGCGCTCGAGCTGCGCATCACGTCCTGCAGCCACATCCTTCGGCAATTCCTCCACTTCGACATCGGGCGCGATGCCGTGGCCTTCGACTTCCCACTCGCCCTGCAGGCCGTAAATGGCATACCGAGGCGCGGTGACCCGGCCGCCATCGATCAGCGTCGGATAGCCGCCGATGCCGACCAATCCGCCCCAGGTGCGCACTCCGACCAGAGTCCCGAGATTCGCCTTGCGGAAATACCAGGGCATGGCGTCGCCGCCGGAGCCCGCGGATTGGTTGATGACCATCGCCTTGGGTCCGAAGATCGCGCCTTCCGGATCGTGAACCGGCTTGCCGTCGCGTTCGATCGCGCCGCTCAGCAATTTTTGCCCCAGCACGTTGACGACGTAGTCGGCGATGAAGCCGCCCTCGTTGTAGCGCTCGTCGAGCACCACCCCCTGTTTGTCCAACTGCGCATAAAAGTAGCGATTGAAATTGGTGTAGCCGGCCCCGGCGGTGTTCGGCATGTAGATGTAGGCGATTCTGCCCCCGGACAAGGCATCGACCTTGCGCCGATTCGCATCGATCCAATCGAGATTGCGCAGCCCATGCTCGGAGTCCGCCGGCACCACCGTGACATCGCGCGCGGCGGCGCCGTCCGCGCTCTTGGCGATGCGCAACACCGTCTGCTTGCCCGCGGTGCCGTCGAGGAAGGCGTCGATATTGTCGGTCGCATGCAGTTCGCGGGCGTTGACGGCCAACAGATAATCGCCCTCCACGATGTTGATGCCGGGCAGCGTCAAGGGAGCGGTCAGCGACGGCGTCCAGTTCTGTCCGTTGAAGATCTTCGCGAACCTGTAGCGATCATGGTCGATCGTGTAGTCGGCTCCGAGCAGACCGGGCTTGGGCGCCATATCCGCGTCGCGCGGGCCGCGCACGAACATGTGGCCCACTTGAACTTCCCCCAGCATCTCGTCGCACAAAAACGTGAACTCGTTGCGCGAGGCGAGCCCATCGAGAAATGGCTGGTACTTTGCCTGGATCTTGGCCAAATCGAGCCCGTGAGCGTGGGGGTCGTAGAGAAAATCACGCTGCAGGCGCCAGCTTTCGCGGTACATCTGCTGCCACTCGGCCCGCGGATCGACCACGGCGGACATCCCGCCGTTATTCACGGGCTTGCCCGGGTTGGCATCCGGCGAACCGGGCTTCAATTCGGCAACGGGAACGAGGAACCAGCTCTCCTTGCGCGAATAGAACAGCTTCTCGCCGTCGTGGGAAACCTTGTACGCCGTCAAACCGCTCAACAACTCTTCGGTGAGGCGCTTCTCCGTCGTGAACCGCCACAGCGTCAGCGCCGGCGGCCCCTCGTCTCCGGATGGGCGCCCCACCGCCGGACCTTCGGCGAGAAACAGCACGCCCGTCTTGCCGACCGATAAATCCACGTAGTTGCGGGGGGGAATCGGCAGCGAAAGGATCCGATTGCCGATTCCGTCCAGATCGATCACGGTGGGTTTGGGTTTCTCGGCGGCTTTTTTCTTGTCCTTGTCCTTCTTGTCCTTCTTGCCGGCGTCCTTATTGCCGCTGTCATTGTCGCTTTCCTTGGCCGCGGACTGATCCTTGTCGGAATCCTTCTTGGAATCATCGTCCTTCTTTTTGTTTTCATCGTCGCTTTCCGGCGGCACCGGCGAAGCGCCCTTTTGCGACAGCACGACGACATAGACGCTGCCATCGGTGGCGCGGTCGAGCGAGGACAGGTCTATGCCCGCATCCGAGGGTCCGTTGTTCGTCGACGCCGTGAAGTACAGGGTATCGCCGCTCGGATCGAAAACCGGGTGCGCCGCATTGCTCATGCCGTCCGTGATTTGCTTGGCAGCATGCGTCGCCAGCGAATACACGAAGATGGCGTGCATTTGACTCTCGAGGTCGCGTGAATAGGCAATCCATTGCGAGTCGGGCGACCAAGAAAGCTCCGTCGCCGACCCAAAACCGCCCCTCAGGCCGGTGTCGACTTTGACCGGCTTGCCGCCCGCGGCGTCCACGTACCAAAGATGCAGGTGCTTATCGGTGAAGGCGATGCGTTTGGAGTCGGGCGACCAGTGCGGCGCATAGTAGAACGACGCACCCGGGCCCAAATCGATGACCTTCGGCGGCAGCAAGCCGTCCTGGTCGCGCACGTACAGCTGATACTCTCCCGACGCATCGCTGAAGTAGGCGATGGATTTTCCGTCGGGCGACCACGCCGGATCGCGCTCGGCGGCGCCGGGGGTTCGGGTCAAATTGCGGGTGTCGCCTTTCTCGGCGGGCACGGTAAAGATATCGCCATGCGCTTCGGCGACCAGGCGCGCGCCCGTGGGCGAGATCGCAACATTCTGCACTTCCCTCACGGCCACCGTGGCCAGGTGCGGCGCGAGACGCGGCAGGTCGCCGCGAATCGTAACGGGCACGAGGTGTTCCTGATGGGTCGAAAGATCGTAGAGATGCAGCGAGCCGAACTGTTCGTAGACCAGCGCCTTAGGTCCGGCGCCGACCGTCTTCAGATCGAAGCCCCTGTTTTCGATGACCTCCTGCACCTGCTTCGTGCCCGTGTCATAACTGAAGAGCGAGACCGGGCCATGGCGGTCGGAGAGAAAATACACCGTGCCGCCGTTCCAGACCGGGTTCGAATCGTTGGAGTTGTCACGGGGAATTTTCTCGATGTCGAGAGTCTTGACGTTCAACAGCCAGATCGGGGTCGTCTGGCCGCCGCGATAGCGCTTCCAGGCGTTTTGCCATTGTTCGAAGGGTACGTACGCCAGCGTGCGGCCGTCTTCCGAGAAGCTGCCCTGCGCCGCGCTCGGCAGCGGCAGAAGCTGCGCGGGCCCGACGCCATCGGCGCGCACCCGAAACAGCCGCGGGAAATCCGAATAGCTCGCATGCATCGAGGTGAACAACACCTCCTTGCCATCCGCCGTCCAGCCGGCGACGCGGCTGCCGGTGGGCTCCCATGTCAGGCGCCGCGGCACTCCGCCCTCGGCGTTCATGACGTACACATCCGTCAAGCCGTGGGCGCGGTTCGAATACGCGATCTGCGTGTGATCGGGAGAATAATACGGACCCGCCCACACCGTGCCGACCGAAGTCAGCCGTCGCGCCTCGCCGCCCTGGCGCGCGACCGTCCATATGTCGTTGGCGTACAAGAACGCGATCCTGTCCTGGCTGAGGGTGGGATTGCGCAGCAGCAGGGGCGTCGCGCTCCACGCGGAGGTGCACAGGATCAGGCCGGTCATCACGCGCAATCCCGCGCTCAGGTATCCAATGCGAAGCATGCAAACACCCTCGAGGTAAATTAAAAACTATACACCAGGCGATTCGCGCGCAAGGCATCGCGTCTGGGCGCGCTCAAGCGAGACGGCTGAATCCGTCGGCGCTCCACTCCTCGCTGCCCACTCCGTGATGCACGAAGAACAGCCCATCGGGATCGTACTTCGCCTTCACGCCGCGCAGTTGTCGGTAATTGCTCCCCCAAAACGAACTCTGCCAGTCATCGTTGAAGTAGTTGCTTTCGGAAACGTAGGAACCGGGATCAGGAACGATCTTGCGCAGCTCCGCGGCGGCCTCCACGACTGCGCGGGCATGCTGGTGCGCGGCCGCGGCGTCGAAGTCTTGTCCCGGCCTGGGCGGCGCTCCGCCGTTGGCCATGATGGCGAGCGCGAAAGCGTCCAACACCGCCGGGTTCGTGGCCGTGGACCGTGCCGCGGCAATCGCCTCGGCCGGCGCGCCGGCAAGCCCCTTGTTGAAATGCAGCTCAACTTCCCAGTGCCGGCTGGCGGCCACGAGCGCGCCGGCCAGATTCGCCTCCGCGGATTTCCGCAGCAGTGCGGCGGGCAGCCACAAGGACTCATAGCCATGGAGGAACGCGCTCACTTGATCCTTGTCGCCGGACCACCATGCGTGGAATGCGGGTGCGCCGGAGCGCTCATCGGTGATCATCGCGTCGCTCCCGCGCCGCTTGCGGGCCTCGGCGTCCCACCAGGCCCGGGCACGCCCGCTGCCGGCTTCGAGATCGGATGCGCTGAAATCGCTCGAGCTCTTCGCCCAGTCGAAGAAGGGTTTCCAAACGTTCGCGCACTGCTGGTTGTCGAGCCCCTGGCATACCATCGACAGCTCGAGGGTGTTGTCGGGCTTGATCTTGACGCTCTCGCCCCAGTGCGGATTGAACAGCGTGTCGCGATAGAAGCCGATGAAGCGGGCGATCAATTGCTCGAAGCCCGCGTCTGAATTCGCCTTGATCGTGCCTGCGGCGGAGCCGAAGAATTCCGGCAATTCGTGGGTGCGCAGCGTGAGCTTGGTGACGACTCCCCAGCTGCCGCCGCCGCCGCCCTTGAGCGCCCAATACAGATCCGGGTCGATGCACTCGTTGACCGTGCGCACCACGCCGTCGGCGGTGACGATCTCGGCTTCCAGCAGTCCTGCCGCCGCGGTGCCGAAGCCCTTCGACATGGAACCGAATCCGCCGCTTTGCACGAGCCCGGCGACGCCCACGGTCGTGCAACCGCCGCCCTGGACGTAGCGGCCGGCTCGGGTCGTGACGGCATCGTAGGCGTCGATCCACATGGCGCCGGCTTCGACCGTCACGGCCGGCGTGGGCCGCTGCTTGCCGCGGCAGCCCTTGCCGACGAATCCGTCATGCACGGCGACCGCGTTCATTGCGCGCGTCCACACCAGCAGCGAGTCGGGTGCGTTGGAAGTGCCTTGGTAACTGTGACCGCCGCCTTTGACGACCAGCCGCAATTGGTTCTCGCGCGCAAAATTGACCGCCGCCGCCACGTCGGCGGCGCTTCGCGCGGCGACCGCGTAGACACTGGCGGCGGGCCTCCATGCATCCAGCCAGCCCGACACCTGCGTACCTGCCGGCTGGTCGCCGAGATAAAAGGGGTTGCGCACGTTCTTCAGCACTTCGAGGCATGAGGGCCCTTGCGGCTCGGCCGCGCACGCGGCGAAGAGCGGCTGCACCTTGATGAGATTGCCGCCGACATCCTGCTTCAACTTGTCCCATTGCGCCGGGCTCGGCCATTCCGGATCGGTCGGCCGCACGCGCCGCATCGTGCGGCGCGTGGGCCGGCTGTTCGCGGCCGGTGCGGAATCAGCGGGCGCGGCGAAAACACCGGGCAGAAGCGGCAGCGCTGCGACCGTACGCAGCAGGTCTCGTCTTTTCATCGGCAATATATCCCTATCGCTAATTCCCTTGCCCAAGGATGCCACAAAAAGAACCGCATACCGCGGTGCAGCCGTTTCTGGACGAGGATGCGAAATAGTCTTACATTCACCAGTCGCCGGCGAATATGCCCTTACTGACGAGGTGTCCAATGATTAGTCTGCGGATCAACGGCGAATCGAAAGATGTCGATGCGCCGCCCGACATGCCTTTGCTGTGGGTATTGCGCGATATTCTGGGACTTACCGGCACCAAGTTCGGATGCGGCATGGCGCTGTGCGGCGCCTGCACCGTGCATGTGGACGGCGCACCGGTGCGCTCCTGTCTGCTGAGCGTGGGGTCGATCGGACAGCGCGCAATCACCACCATCGAAGGCATAGGCGCCACCCCGGCCGGTGCCAAAATACAGAAGGCGTGGCTGGACTTGGAGGTCGTCCAATGCGGCTACTGCCAATCCGGACAGATCATGTCGGCAACCGCCCTGCTCAACGGCACCCCGCACCCGGAAGATTCCGATATCGATGCGGCCATGGCGGGAAATATCTGCCGCTGCGGCACCTACGTGCGCATACGCGAGGCGATCAAACATGCTGCACAAAATTAAGCCAGCCGAAATCGAAGCCGAGGCCGACGCCTCGCTGACGCGGCGCGGGTTTCTGCACGCCGGACTCGCGGTGGGAGGCGCTCTGGTGGTCGGCTTCCACCTGCCGCTGGCCGATGCCGCGCCGGCAAAAGCTCCCTTTGCGCCGAATGCGTTCATCCGCATCGATCGTGACGGCAAGGTCACTCTCATCATGCCGCAGGTGGAGATGGGTCAGGGTATTTACACCGCATGCGCCATGATCCTGGCGGAAGAACTCGACGCGGCCTTCGAGCACGTGGCGGTGGAAGCCGCGCCGCCGAGCGACAAGCTCTATGCCAACCCGGTGTTTGGCATCCAGGTCACCGGCAACTCAAATTCGGTCCGGGCGTTTTGGCTGCCCTGGCGCAAAGCCGCCGCCGGCGTACGCGCCATCCTGGTTCAGGCCGCATCGGAATTGTGGAAGGTGGAGCCCTCGGGCGTTCGCACCGAGAATGGTGCAGCCGTTCACGACGCCAGCGGGCGGCGCCTCGGCTACGCGGCGCTGCTCGACCGTGCCCAGGGCCTCACGCCGCCGAAGGACCCACCGCTCAAGGATCCCAAAGACTTCAAACTCATCGGCAAGCCTCTGAAGCGCCTGGACACTCCCGACAAGGTCACCGGCAAGGCCGTGTACGGGATCGATGCCATGCCGCCCGGCGTGAAGTTCGCCACGTTGGCCGCCTGCCCGGTGTTCGGCGGCAGCGTCGGGCATGTCGATGATGCCAAGGCCAAGAAACTCCCCGGCGTGCGTCAAATCATCGTACTCAAGGACTTTGTCGCCGTCGTCGGCGATCACATGTGGGCCGCGAAGCAGGGCTTGCACGCGCTCGACATCGCCTGGGACGAGGGGCCTCATGCCGCCATCTCCTCCGAAGACGTCTGGAAGCAGCTGCGTGCCGCCAGCAAAACGGAAGGTGCGGTCGCCAACTCGGTCGGAGACGTCGCCAAGGGCCTGGCCCAAGGCGACTTGATGGAAGCGGCGTATGAAATGCCCTTCCTCGCGCATGCCACCATGGAACCCATGAACTGCACCGTGCATGTCACGCCCACTACCTGCGAGGTTTGGGTCGGCAACCAGGTTTGTTCCAGGGTCCAGGCCATCGCGGCCAAGGTGACCGGGCTGCCGCTGGATAAGGTGACGGTGCACAACCACCTCATCGGCGGCGGCTTCGGCCGCCGGCTGGAAGTCGACATGGTCGACTCGGCCGTGCAAATCGCCAAGCAAGTCGATGGCCCGGTCAAGGTGGTGTGGACGCGGGAAGAGGACATGCAGCACGATGTCTACCGGCCCGTGTATCGGGATACCCTCTCCGCCAGCGTCGCGAACGGACGCATCGTTGGATGGAAGCACCGCATCACGGGCTCCTCGATCATCGCGCGCTGGCTGCCCCCGGCGTTTCAAAAAGGCATCGACATCGACGCCATCGACAGCGCCGCCGACATCCCCTACGACATCCCCAATCTGCGCGTGGAGTACACGCGTGATGAACCTCCGGCGGTGCCCACGGGGTTCTGGCGCGGCGTGGGACCCAACAACAATGTGTTCGCCATCGAAAGCTTCATGGACGAGTTGGCGAAGAAGTCGAACAAGGATCCCGTCGCCTTTCGCAGCGACCTCCTCGGCAAATCGCCGCGCTTGAAGGCGGCGCTCGAGCTTGCCGCGTCCAAAGCCGGGTGGGGAAGTCCGCTGCCCGCGCGCACCGGACGCGGCGTCGCCGCGCAGATTTCGTTCGGCAGCTTCATCGCGACCGTCGCGGAAGCCGAAGTCGATGCCAACGGCGACGTGCACGTGCATCGCATGGTCTGCGCCGTCGACACCGGCATCGTCGTCAACCCCGACTCGGTGATCGCACAATTGCAGGGCGGCCTGATATTCGGACTGACCGCCGCCCTGTACGGCAATATCACCATCGCCAAGGGCCGCGTGCAGCAAAGCAATTTCAACGACTATCGGATGCTGCGCATCAACGAGACTCCGCAGATCGAGGTGCACTTGATCAAGAGCGGCGAAGCTCCGGGCGGCATCGGCGAAACCGGCGCGACCGCCGCACCGCCGGCCCTCGGCAACGCCGTGTTCGCCGCCACCGGTATTCGCCTGCGCCGCCTGCCCATAGACCGAGATGTTTTGTCCGGGAAGAAACCATCATGAACGACTCTCCAAAGACCGGCGGCGCCGGGCGCTTCGTCCTGATCGTCATTGCGGCGATTTTCGCCGTGGTACTCGTCGGCTTCTTGTGGATGGCGGTGCTCGCGCCTCATCCCATGGACTTCGCCGGCGGACCGCATGTGGCGCTCGCCGAGTATCATGGCGACGATCCGACCGGCGTGCCCGCCGAACTGAAGGGCGCGAGCCTCATCGAGCGCGGCCAATATCTCGCGCGCGCGGCGGATTGCGCGGCCTGCCACACCACCGAAGGCGGAGAGCCTTTCGCAGGCGGACACGCCTTCGTACTGCCGTTCGGCACCCTGTACTCCACCAATATCACTCCCGACAAGGAAACAGGAATCGGCGCTTACAGCGACGCGAATTTTCTGGACGCGATTCACAAGGGTATCGCGCCCGGCAATGAGAAACTCTATCCGGCGATGCCCTTCGCCAGCTACACCTACATGACCGATGCCGATGCGCTGGCCATCAAGGCCTACCTCTTCAGCCTCAAACCTGTGCATGCGCCGGATCGGGAAAACTCGCTGAGCTTCCCGTTCAATCAGCGCTCGCTGATGGGTGTGTGGGCGCTGCTGTTCAATGCCGACAAGCGCTTTGAGCCGCGCAGCGCGCGCGACGCGCAGTGGAATCGGGGGGCCTACTTGGTGGAGGCCGTGGCGCATTGCGGCGAGTGCCACACCCCGCGCAATCTGATGCAGGCGCTGAACCACCGAGAAAAATTCGCGGGCACCGTGCAGGCCGGCTGGCGCGCCTACAATATCACCGCGGATGCCAACAGCGGCATAGGCGCGTGGAGCGAAGCCGACCTCGCGCAATATCTCGCCATGGGCCATGCCGACGGACGGGGCACGGCCGCCGGACCCATGGGCGAGGCCGTCGACGACAGCCTGCGCTATCTGTCGCAGGGCGATATTGCGGCCATGGTGACCTACCTGCGCTCGGTGTCGGCAATCGCGACTTCCGACCTGCCCGCGCCCAAGGCGGGAGCCGCGCCAGCGTCGCATGCGGAAGGCGTCGCCGCGAATGTCGATGCGCGCGGCAAGGCCGTGTACGCCGGCGCGTGTGCGGGTTGCCACGATTGGACCGGGGTCAGCCCGGTGGTCCCCAATGCGACGCTCACCGGCGTCCGGTCGGTCAACGATCCCAGCGCGATCAATGTGGTGCAAGTCATTCTGACCGGCGCGCATGGGCACACGAACGCGGGAACTGCGATGCCGGCCTTCGGCGGCGCCTATTCGGACACGGAGATCGCAAGCCTCGCCAATTACGTCACCGCGCGATTCGGCGCACAACCGTCCGCGGTCACGGCGGCGAACATAGCGGCGCTTCGCGCTCAAGACTGACGCAGCCGCACGGACTGACGCGGCGGGACCGCAACGCCGCGGCGCCGCCGCTCAGCCGAACTGAAAGCCTGAGATCTGTTTGCCGCCGATCGACTCGCCGAAGCTGCGCACGCCGCGGTCGTCCAGGGCGGCGCCGGCGGCGACCATCAGAGGAATCAGATGTTCCTCGCGGGGGTGCGATGCGGCGCCTCCCGGCGCGTCGCGCCACTTGGCCAGCAGTTGATTGCGGGTCGCGGGATCTTGCACGGCATCGCCCAACCAGGCATCGAAGGCTGCGGCGGCCGCGGCGCCGCGGCCGGAAAACATGTCGGCCAGATTGTGGTAGCTCATGCCGCTGCCCACGATCAACACGCCTTGATCGCGCAACGGCGCGAGCGCGCGCCCCAATGCGAGATGCAGCGCCGGATCGAGGCTGGCCTGCAATGAGAGCTGCAGGATGGGCACGTCCGCCTGCGGATAGATGAGCAAAAAGGGGACGAACACCCCGTGGTCCAAACCCCGCCGGGATTCCACGTCGCTCTTGAAGCCCTCGGCGTCCAGCAGCGCGCGCACGCGTTCGGCAAGTTCCGGCGCGCCGGCCGCCGGATACTTCAGCCGATAGGTGTGCTCAGGAAAGCCGTAGTAGTCGAACAGCAAGCCGGGCTTGACTGCGATGTTGAACGTCGGGAGCATGTTTTCCCAATGTCCCGAAATCACCAGCACGGCTTTGGGCCTCACTCCCAATGAGGCGTCGATGCCTCGCAGATAGGCGGCCAGCCCATCCCACATGTGTGGATAAGCCGGCGGCGGATCCATGAAAAAACATGGGCCCCCGCCGTGGGGAATGAACAGCGTCGGTAGTCGTTTGATGGCGTTCACACTGATGTCTTGCGGTGGCCCCGAGCCTATCCGGGCGATTTGTGAACGTCAATCGAGCGCCGCTGCGGCCACCCTGGGCGCCGCAAATATTACACGTTGGCGTTGACGTTGGATCCCGTCAATTTCGGCCCCTGCAAACCATTCGCCTGCAGGTTCTGCAACAGATTGTTCAGAAAATTTTGCAGCGAGGCGCTCGAGGGCGGCGCCGTCGGGCTGGCGGCGGACGCTGCGGATGTCGAAGCCCCGTTTAGACCCAAGTCCTGCACCAGAGAATTGAAGGAGCTGTTCAGATTCGCGATATTGGGGGTCGTGGTTCCATTGGAGCCGACTTGCTGTATCAGCGTCTGCAGCGAAGAGGCGAGGCTTCCTTGATACTGTCCGGCAGCTGTGGATTGCGCCGCGGCGGGCGTTCCGGCGCCGGTGCTGCCGCCCAATCCGTCCTGCTTTAGAACCTGGAACAAGGAATGCAAAAAGCCGTTCAGATCGTGCGCCACGGTCGGATTCGCGGCGGGCGTCGCAGACGCCGTTGCGGCGGCCGCTGTCGCGGCTGTTCCGTTGCCCGTTGCTGCCGAAGCGCTTGCCGCGGATACCGCGGCGGTTGCCGACGTCGATTGCACTCCGACGACCTGCTCCAGCGTCTTCAGCAGATTGCTGAATAGACCCTGGAGGGTGCCGACGGGAATTTGCGAGGCAGTGTTGCCGCCGGTTGGGCTCAGCGCATCCTGCTGCAGGCCCTTATGGCCGTGGCCATGCCCGTGGAAATTGATCGCCGGGAGCGTCGTTGATGCCGAGTTGGAAATTGCGAGTGACGACATGGAGTTTCCTTGATCTAAAAAATTGCGATGTGCTGTTCAAGCCTGAAGCGGCGGCCGAGGGCCCAAGCGGCAATGACTTGCCGCCTGCCGGCGCGGGACTGCCTCTGCATTGCCGCCTGCACGGCGCGGCCGACGCCGTTCTGCCCTTTTGGATTGCGCAAATTCCGCATTGCCCGCCCCTGCCGTGTTGATCGGATGCGTGGTGGCGATGAATTCCACCGCCCTCGCCAAAGACGAAGCACGCTTCGTGCCAAAGGCGCGCGATCGTTCTCAAGTTTCGGCTGCGGGCGCCGATAGATGCCCACCGGAACATGTTAAACGGACGATATTATGTCAACTAATGCCATCTCTGCTTCCAATCAAACCTCCCTCGCCGCACTGTTCGGCGCCGCCAAGGAATCACCGCGGCAGGGTGATCGCGGTAACGGAGCGTCCTTCGGCGAAAGACAGGATCAAGGCGTCACGGTGTTGGCGAGCTTGCTGCAGGCGCTGATCCAGGCGGCGGGCACTCAACCGGCAGCGGCCACGACCCCGGGGGCGAGCGCCGCCGCGACGACTGTGACAACCGCGACAACCGCGACAACCGCGACGGCGAGTTCGCCGCCAACGACGGGCACCGGCTCCGCGGCGAGTACCAGCACGAGCAGCGCGCCTTCCGCTTCCACCCTGGTGCAGGACCTTCAAGCCTTCCTGCATGACCTGATCCATGCACTGCGCCAGACAGGTCACACGCACCGCCATGACGACGACGATGCCAAGCCACCCGTGCCCACGACGCCGGTGAATACCGGCAGCAGCACCAGCACCGCGACGACATCGACCCCCGGCGCGACCACGACCGCTGCCGCAACCACGGCCTCCGCCAACACGGGCGTCGCCGCTTACGGGCAGCGTGGAATCATTGCTTCGCTCCTGGCACTGGTCAAGGATCTCGGCAACAGTCAGGTGATCGGCGACACGGGCAGCTCCACGAGTCTCTCGTCCAATGTGTTGTCGAACCTCAATTCAGCTTTCGAGAAATTGATCGGCGATTTGAACGGCGGCCGCACGAACGTGGCCAGCACCGCAAACGCGGCCAGCAGTGCAAACGCGGCCGGCAGCGCAAATGGTGGCACGTCCAGTGGATCCGCCTCAGGCTCGGCTCAGTCGACCGCGGCATTGCAGTCCTTCCTGACGAATTTCGTGCAGGATCTGCAGAACAACGGCGCGAACTCGCTGAGTCCCCTGGGTTCCAGCGTCAACACGACCGCTTAGCAAAGCCTTCCCCGGCTTGCCGGCACGCGGGTGGCTCGCGTGCCGTTCAAATGAGATGATGGCGCGCGCGAGCACACCATCTTCTCTTCCTTGGGATTTCGTATGGCGACCGGATCCGAACTTGCGATAGGTTCAGAAGCAGCCGCGGCCGCTGCGCTCTCACGCGCGCTGCGACTAAGACAAACGCTCGTGATCGCGGTGCTGTTTGGCGGCTATGGTTCGCTCTATTTCTGCCGCGCCGACCTGTCGGTCGCCACGCCATTGTTGGTCGAGGAACTGGGACGGCATGGCGTCAGCCATGCCGATGCAATTATTCGCATGGGTTCGATCACGTCTTTCGGCGTGTTGGCCTATGCGATCGGCAAGCTTTTTTTGACCGGGCTGGGCGACTTCTGGGGCGGCAAGAACAATTTTCTCATCGGCCTGGGCGGCGCGACCGTGTTCACGCTGCTGTTCGCCTCCGGATTGAGCCTGCCGTTGTTCACCGTTGCTTGGATAGGCAATCGCCTGACGCAATCGCTCGCCTGGGCGGGTCTGGTGAAGGTCTCCTCGAAATGGTTCGACTATTCGTCGTATGGAATGGTCATCGGCATCTTGAGCATCAGCTACCTCGTCGGGGACGCGGCGGCACGGCAATGGATGGGAATGTTGATCGAGCATGGCTACGGCTGGCGCACCCTGTTTTACTTCGCCGCCGCGGTCGCCTGCATTTTCCTGGTCTGCAATTTTCTTTTTCTACGGGAGTCGCGTGTCGACTCGGGCTACACGGAAGCAAAACCGAATCCGCTCAATCTGTTTGCGGAGTCGGAGTCTCGACCCCGCAGCGTGGCTGAGCTGCTGCTGCCATTGTTCCGCAGCCGCGCGTTTCTGCTGGTTTGCCTCCTGTCCCTGGGCTGCACCATAATTCGCGAGACCTTCAACGCATGGACGCCGCAGTACTTGAGCGACTATGTCGGTTACAGCAAGTCGGATGCAGCCCGTATGAGCTCGATTTTCCCGGGTGTCGGCGCCGTGTCCGTGCTCGTAACCGGCTGGCTCAGCGATCGCCTCGGTGTCAACGGGCGCTCGCTCATCATGTTCGTGGGCTTGAGCGGCGCCGCCGCCGCCTTGCTGGTGCTGATGAGCATGCGATCCAGCGCAACCGGCTCATTGCTGCCGATCTTCGCCATCGGCGCCATCGCATTCTGCCTGCTCGGACCCTATTCTTATCTCGGCGGCGCCTTCGCGCTCGATTTCGGCGGCAAGCAGGCGGGCGCGGCCTCATCGGGCATCATTGACGGCGTCGGATATCTGGGTGGCGCCGCCGCAGGCTACATCGTCGCCCGCGTCTCGGTGGCCTTCGGCTGGCAGGGCGTCTTCGTGGCTCTGGCGGCCGTCAGCGCGCTGGCGGCGCTCGGCGCCGGCTGCCTCTACTTCTTGGGCGCGAAAGCAGCCGCGAGCGGAAGACATCTGCCGTGAGCAGCGCGGCCGAGGTGAAGCGCCTATGGACTCTGCCCGATATGCTCGGCATCGAATGGGCCGACGGCTCGTCGAGCGAATTCGCGAGCCTTTGGCTGCGCGACAATGTGCGCGAGGACCGCGATCCCCACAGCGGACAGCGGCTCATCGATATCGCGGATTTGCCCGAGGATCCCAGGATTCGGTCGGCGCAGGCCGGCGACGGCGCGGTAAGGGTCGAATGGGAGGCCGAGTCGCGCACCGCGCGGTTTGATGTTGAGTGGCTGCTCGCGCACGCAGCGAACCGCAGCCATCCTCGACCGGAGTTCACCTCCAGGCGCTGGCTCGAGGGAGCGCGTCTCGATGCCGCGCACGATTTCGCCTGGGCGGCATTCGCCGCGGCGCGGAGCGATCGGTCGCTGCGCGCCCGATGGCTGCTTCGCCTGTTGCAGGACGGCATCGCGTTCTTGAGTGATGTGCCGGCCGGCGAAGCGGGGATCCTCGAGGCCGCGGCACTGGCGGGACGAATCTTGGAAACCAACTACGGACAGGTGTTCGACGTTCGCTCCGTGCCGCAGCCGGAAAATCTGGCGTATTCCGACCTAGGGTTGGGATTGCACACCGACAATCCCTACCGCGAGCCCGTGCCGGGGTTTCAGGCGCTGCATGTATTGACGGCATCTCCCGACGGCGGCGAGAGTCTGTTCGGCGACGGCTTCGCCATCGCCGAGCACTTGCGAGCGGCTCATCCGCAAGCGTTCGCAGTCTTGACGCAGACGCCGGTACCCTTTCTCTACCGCTCCAAGGATGCCGAGCTGTACGCAGAGAGACCCTTGATACAGTTGACCTGTGCCGGCGAGGTGAGCGCCGTGCATTACAACAGCCGTTCGATTGCGCCGCTGCGGCTTGGCGCCCGCGACGCGGGCCCGTTCTACGCCGCTTATCGGCGCTTCGCCGGGCTGCTGCGCGATTCGCGCTTTCACCTGCGATTCAGGCTGCGCGACGGCGATACCGTGATATTCGACAATCAGCGCACCTTGCATGGGCGCACGGCATTTTCGTCGGCCAGACATCCGCGCCACTTGCGCGGCTGCTACCTGAGCCGCGACAGCGTATTCAGTGAAGCCGCGCTGCTGCGGCGCGAGACCCATCCGGAGACACGATCGTGAGCATCAGCGATGAAATTCTCAGCATCTTTGCACGACGCGGCGCAGGCGCCTATTTCGGCGAAAACGTCTCCATGACCGAACATGGGTTGCAGGCCGCCTACTTTGCTCAGGCGGCTGCCGCGCCGCCGAACCTCATCGTTGCCGCTCTCCTGCACGACATCGGACACCTCCTCGAGGACGTTCCGGACGACATCGCCGACTGGACCGCGGACGCGCACCATGAGCGGGTCGGCAGCCGCTGGCTGGCGCAGCGATTCCCCCCCGAGGTGGCGGAACCCGTGCGCCTGCACGTTCCCGCCAAGCGATATCTCCTGGCCACCGATGCCGGGTACTTCGCCAAGTTGAGCCCGGCCTCGGTGGTCACGTTGAAGCTGCAGGGCGGACCCATGGCGGCGCACGAAGTGGCGAACTTCGAGACCGAGCGCTTTTATAAAGAGGCGGTTCGGGTTCGGCAATGGGACGATCTGGGAAAGGTGGCCGGAATGAAAACGCCCGGCCTCGCCGACTACCGTGCGCTCATCGAAGAGTTGACGAGTTAGGCGATCGCAGGGGAGTCCCATGATGACGAAGACATTCTTCGCGGGCGTCTTGGCGGGATTGATCGGCGGGATCGTTGGAGCCTATCTTCTCATCCATCTTGACCGCAGCCGCGCCGGGCCGCCGGCGGCATTTGCCGCCGCGGTGCGCCCGCAGGCGGTGCTCGCGGCGCGGAGGATCCAGCTCGTGGATGCGGATGGCAAGGTGCGCGCGGAACTCGCCGCGTCCGGCGACGGCGGTCCCGCGCTGTTCTTCTACGATTCCGCGGGAAGAAACCGCATGGTGCTGGGACTCTATTCGCGAGCCGAAGGCGAGGCGCCATCCGTCGTTCTGAACGATGCGGAGCAGCGCGCGGCCGGCATATTTCGGCTGTTCGGCGCGCACGACACGCCCGTGGTGGTGCTGAAATCCCTGGGCCGCGACCGGTCCGTCTACGGGCTCAACCCGGCCTCGCTGGATCCTTTTCTGGCGAACTACGCGGGCGACGGAACCAAGAGCGATGTCTTCGGCAGCTACTAGCGCGCGACCCACACTGATTCTCGCGGCTATCGTCTTGCTGGGAATCGCCGGCGCCGGTTTTCTCTGGCAGCGTCATGCGCACCCCGCTCGTCCCCGCTACGTGCTGATCAACGAGACCGGGCGGCACGACTATGATCTGGCGTTCAAGATGAGCCTCAAGCTCGCCGAAAAAAAATCCGGCATCGAAAACGCGCTGGTATTGCTGGCCTCGCTCCCGCCGTCCAAGAGCATCGAGCAAACGGCGGCCGAGCTGTTCACGCAACTCAAGATCGGGGCGCGGCGCAATGGGCGGGGAATCCTTTATTTGTACAGCGCCAGGGAAAATCTGCTGAAGATCGAGGTGTCGTACGCGCTGGAAGGCGTTATTCCGGACATCTACTGCCGGCGCCTCGAGGAAGAGGCAAGAACCTACATGCTCTCGGAGGTACCCCAGGACTTCATTTCCGAGCTCATCATCACCACCAATTTGCGCGGCGCCGGCGATGGCGCGAACCGCGGCGCGGCCGACGCCGGCGGGCGCTCGCCGCCCCAGTGGCTCGGCGGCGAGTTCTTGTCGGGCGGAGGCGGAGCGCTCGTGCACGGATATGGCAGGACGCTGGCCGAGTACGAGAGCGCCATCCGCCGTCTGCCGGAGGTGGAATTGAACGAGTACCTGGCTGCGCCGGATGCCGGCGTGTCGCTGCAGCGCTATCTATCGTCGCTGGCTGCCGGCATCGGCGATCCGCGGCTGCCGCTCCTCACGGAGGGCAGCCGGCTGTTCCGTGCGGTGGTCCCCCGCGACCAGGCACAGCAACAAAGGATCGCCGAATTCTTCCGGGCCGCCGCCCCGCATCGATTGATTTACGCCGGCGATCTTGCACTCGCGGTGCCCCAGCCCGATCACTCGAATCTGCCGTTCGTGCTGCGCCGAGGGACTGACAATCTATGGTACGTGGACGAGGCGAAGTCCTGGACATACTTTCACCGCTTCGAGGACAGCGCGAATTTCTTCGTGAAATACTCCGACAACCCATTCCTCGGCAAATTGCGCGCGCTCAAGCTGCCCAATTTGGATGCCGCCATTTACGGCGATCATGTGGGGACACCCGCTATGCCGGCGTACCCCTATTCGCTAGCCGCGGCCATCCGGACACTGGAGAACAAGATCCGCGAAGCGCCGGGCGAGGCCGCGAACCATGCCGCGCTCGGCGACCTGTACCTGTTCGAGGCGGACTGGCTCTCGCAGGCGATCGCGTCGTACGAGAGAGCGTCGAGCTTGGCGCCGCGCGAATTGGCCTACCGCTGGCGGCTCGTGGATCTTTATCTGAATGCCTCGCTGGTGGACAGGATGCTGGCCGAGCTGAAGTACCTGGCGGAGCATTTGCCGGCCGACCAGCAAACCCAGGAGTGGTATCGCTATTACAGGCAGGAATACGACTTCGGCGGCGACGGGTAGACTGTCTAAGATGCGCAGACCGGTTCCCTCAGACGAGTTCCGCTGTTACCGGGACCTCGCCCGGCGCTACTCGGAGGGCGTCGACTACGCCGTGCACGTCATTCCCCGCGGGCAATCCCGGGTCGCCGTGCTCGCGCCTCACGGCGGGCGCATTGAAGGCGGCACGTCCGAGATTGCGCGTCTGATCGCGGGCGAGGAGCACGCGCTCTACCTTTTTGAAGGGCTGCGGACCAGCGGTGATAATTTCGACTGCCTGCACCTCGCCAGCCACTGCTTCGACGAGCCGCGCGGCCTCGATCTCATCTCGAGCTGCGACACCGTCATCTCGGTGCACGGCTACGTTGCGCCCGGCCCCGATGTGCTGCTGGGGGGCCTGAACGAGCGGCTCAAGACGCAGGTGGCGCAGGCACTGGCGGCGATCGGACTCTCCTTCGCGACCGAGGGTCACCGCTTTCCGGGCCGCGACCCTCGCAATGTCTGCAATCGCGGCCGGTCCGGCGCGGGTGTGCAGCTCGAGCTGAGCGACCGGTTGCGCAAATCGCGCGATTGGAGCGGGATCGCCGGCGCGGTACGCAGTGTCCTGCCGCAGCCCGCGCGCGCGCCCGGCCCTTAGCGCAAGTTGCTCTGCGTCTTAGAGTACTTGACGCGGCACAGTTTGCTCACTTAAGCTCGGTTCATGCACCGGCCGAACGCAATATTTCCCGCCCAATCCACGCCTCCCGTGGGTATCGAGAGCCGTGCCCTCGGAACCCTCGCCTACATCCGCGCGTCCATCGAATCGTCGAGCTCGATGGACGTGCCCGGCATGGCCGGCATCGTCATGGGCATCATCGGCGTCCTCACCGCGATCGTGGTCGCGCTGCCGCGCTTCGCGCCTCATTGGCTGCAGATTTGGCCGGCCGCGGCCGTGCTCGCCCTGGTGCTGGGCGGCGCCTTGGTGGCGCGCCAGATTGCCCACCGCGGGCATACGCGCTACTTGGGACCGGCCAGAAAATTTCTGCTCTGTCTGTGTCCCGCGCTGCTGGCGGGCGCCGTGCTGACATTGGTGTTGTGGAGCGCCGGCGCCAAGAGCGCGATTCCGGGCATGTGGCTGCTTCTCTACGGCTGCGCGGTGCTGTCGGCGAGCACCGTGATGAACGCCGGAATCACCCGGCCCATCTGCCTCATGGGAGCGCTGTTCGTGGCCCTGGGATCGATGACGTTCGCGCTGCCCGCGCCGGCGCAATCGGCCATGCTCGGCCTGGGATTCGGCGTCCTGCATATCGTGTTCGGCATCCTGATCGGGCGGCTGACTCATGCCCCTTAAGTCCGGCGTCACCAAGCGCAGCGAACCCAATGCGATGGCCTCCGGCAAGGCGCGGGCGAAGCCGGCGGCGGTGCTTCGTACCGGGCATGCGCATGAGGGCGCGGGATTCGACCGGCTGATTTACGAGCGGGTACGACTCGGCATCATGAGTGCGCTCGCCATGAACGAGCAGCTCACCTTCAACGAGCTCAAGTCGTTGTTCGACGTGAGCGACGGCAATTTGAGCGCGCACGCGCGCAAGCTGGAAGAAGCGGGCTATGTGGTGTGCACGAAATCCTTCGAGGGCCGCCGGCCGAAGTCCGTCTACCGCATCACGCAGGTGGGGAAGAGGGCCTTGCTGCGCTATCTCGAGCACATCGAAGCCGTGATCAAGGCCACGCGGCGCGGCTGAATTCCATGCACGTCGCGATCATCATGGACGGCAACGGCCGCTGGGCCACCCAGCGCGGGCTGCCGCGAACCGCGGGACACTTCGAGGGTGCCAAGGCGGTGCGCGCCACCGTTGAAGCGGCCGCGCGCGCGGACGTCAAGACGCTCACGCTGTACGCCTTTTCGTCCGCCAATTGGGCGCGGCCTCCGTCGGAGATCGCGGCCCTGATGCGCCTTTTCGGCCAGTATCTGTTCACCGAGACCCGCCGCTGCGTGGAGCAATCGATCCGGATCAATGTGATCGGCCGGCGCGATCGGCTCGGGGACAACCTGCTGCAGTCCATCGAGCAAAGCGAACGCTCGAGCGCGGCGGGGATGGGGATGCTGCTGCGCATAGCGGTCGACTACTCGTCGCAGCACAGCATCGTGCAGGCGGCGCGGCGGGCGGGTGCTGACGCCGCCGGCCTGACCGCAGCGGATTTTCATCGCCTGCTGCACGAAGTCGACCATTGCGCACATCCCGCCGGCGAGGTGGACCTGCTGATCCGCACCGGAAACGAAAGGCGCCTGAGTGATTTTTTGCTCTGGGAGTGCGCGTTTGCGGAGCTGCACTTCAGCGAATGCCTGTGGCCGGACTTCGATGAGGGGCGATTTCGCCGTGCGCTCGATGACTATGGCGGCCGGCAAAGGCGATTCGGCGCGCTGGGCGCCAAGAACTAGTCCTAGCCCCGCCGCCGGCGCCAAACCGCCATCCCCAGCAGGATCCCCGCGCCGGCCACCACGGGATAATTGCCGAAGCGGGCATAGGGAGTCAGCCCGGTCATCGGCCGCACCTCGGCGCGCAGCACGGCCTCTTGAAATTGCGGCAGACGCGCCACGATCTCGCCCTGCGGCCCAATCACGGCCGTGATGCCGTCGTTCGCGGCGCGCACCAGGTAGCGCCCCGCCTCGAGTGCGCGCATGCGGGCGATCTGCAAATGCTGGTGGGGCGCCGTGGAATCGCCGTACCAGGCATTGTTGGTGACATTGATCAGCAGAGTCGCGTCGCGCAGCACTTCGAGCTGGCGGCTGCCGAAGGCATCTTCATAGCAGATCGTCAGGCCGAGCTTTTGGCCCGCGGCGCTCAATGTGGGCTGGCTCTCGCTCCCCGCCGAGATGTCGGCATACGGCAAGCTCATCAATCGCAGCCAGGTGCGCACGAACGCGGGCACCGGGAAATACTCGCCGAACGGGACCAAGTGGCGCTTGTAGTACCAGCCGCCGCCTGAATCACTGAGGACCAACAGCCCGTTGTAGTACCGCATTGTCGAGGGCTCATAGTTCAAGAGCCCGACGGCAAGATCAGAGCCGTGGGCGCGTCCCAGCTCCTTCAGCCGCCGCAGATAGTCGGGTATGTCGCTGGCGAGAACGGGCAGCGCCGCTTCCGGCCAGACGATGAGCCGGGCACCCCACGCATCGGCGGTGAGCCCCGAGTATCGAAGCATGGTTTCGTCGCGGTTTTTCGCCAGCCACTTCTGGTCTTGCGATACGGCGCCCTGCACGGCGGCAACCGACAGGGGAGGTCCGGCGGCGTGCGTCCAGCCGCGGTGCGCGAGCAGCGCCGGAATCAAGACTAAGATCGCGATCGCGCCGAGTGCGAAGAGCCGCCGCGACGCCGTCACAGCCGGCGTCGATAACACGACAATGGCGGCCGCGATCGTCGCCGTCGCCCAGGTCACGCCGTAAATCCCGGCCAGCGGCGCCCACCCCTTGAGCGGAGAATCGATCATCGCATAGCCCAAGGACAGCCACGGGAAGCCGCTCAACGCCCAGCCGCGCAGCCATTCGAGCAGCACCCAAAGAACGGGCAGCACGACCCAGGCCCGCGTCGCGCCAGGTTTGAGCCAGAAGCGATTCGCCAGATAGCACAGTGCCGCGGAGTATGCGGACATCAATGCGACCAGCGAGGTCTGCAGTATCACCGTCAACCAGATGGGCGCCAGACCGAATATGTGAATGCAGGTGTACAGCCAATACGTGCCGAAGGTGAACAGCCCCGCGCCGAATGCGGCGCCCGTCCAACCGGCGCGGCGCGGCGGCAGGCCCCGGATGAGCGCGAACAGCGCCGCCGGCGCCAGCACGGCGATGGGCCACCAGCCGAACGGCGCGAACGCACAATTGAGCGCTGCGCCGGCGGCAAACGCGGCCGTCAGCCGCCAGGCCTGCATCTGCATCGCGGCCGCAGGGCCGCTAGCGACGCTCAAGGAGCCGACTCGTCGGCGGCGGGCGGCTCGATATCGGTTGGGGTGATCACGCGCAGAAGATCGATGCGGCGCCGATCGGCCCTGAGTACGCGAAATTCCATCTCGCCCACGCGAATGGTCTCTCCGCGGCGCGGCAGCCGGCCGAACTCCTGCATCAACAAGCCGCCGATCGTGTCGTATTCCTCATCGGAAAACGCGGTCCCGAAATAGTGATTGAAATCCGCGATCGGCGTGAGCGCCCGCACCGTGAATTCGCGCGCCCCTTCTTTCCTGATGGTCTGATCGTCCTCGACGTCGTGCTCATCGTCGATCTCGCCGACGATTTGCTCGATGACGTCTTCGATGGTGACCAATCCGCACACGCCCCCATATTCATCCACGACCATGGCGATGTGGTTGTGGCTGCGGCGGAATTCCTTGAGCAGGACGTTCAGCCGCTTGCTTTCGGGAACGAACACCACCGGACGCATGTACTCGCGGATTTCGAAACTCTCGTCGCCCGCGGCCTGCAGGCGCAGCAAGTCCTTCGCCAGCAAGATGCCGAGAATCTGATCGCGGTCTTCGCCGATCACGGGAAAGCGCGAATGTCCGGATTCGACCACCAGCTCGACCAGCTTTTCAGGAGGCTCGTCGCGCTCGACGAACACCATCTGCGAGCGCGGCACCATGATGTCGCGCACCTGCATGTCGGCCACCGCCAGCACTCCCTCCAGCATGACCAGCGCGTCGCCGTCGAAGAGTCCGCGCTCGCTGGCTTCGCGCAGATCCTCGATCAGCTCGGCAAGATCGCGCGGTTCCCCGGACATCGACTGGGTAATGCGCTTTAACCAGCGGCCTGTGGTGCCGCCTTGGGGTTGTTCTGACATGGGGGCTTAAGGATACTCGATCAGCGATACGGGTCCGAAAAGCCAAGCCGATCAAGGATTTGAATCTCCTTCGCCGCCATTTTCAGCGCCTCGCCGCGGCGCTCGTGGTCGAACCCCCGCAGATGCAGCACGCCATGAACCGTCATGTGCGCCCAATGCGACTCCAGGGTTTTACCTTGGGCCTGCGCCTCTTTCGCGACCACGGCGGCGCAGATCACGAGTTCACCGAGGAAATGGCGGCCGTCGGGCACGACTCCGGCGCCGTCGAACGACAGTACATTGGTCGCACTGTCCTTGTGCCGGTAATGCGCATTGAGGCTGCGGCTGCGCGCCGGACCCACGACACGCACGGAAAGCACCACGGAGCGCCGCCGGGGTGCGAGCGCGGCCGTCGCCCACGCCGCGAGTTGCCGCGAGCTCGGAACCCATGGCCGCCGCGCCGCGTAACTCACATCGAGTTCGAGCCGCCGTGCCACCGCTAGGAGCCTGTCTCCTTCGTGCCGCCGTCGGGGGCGCTCGCCTCGTAGGCCTGGACGATTCTCTGCACCAGCGGATGCCGGACGACGTCGCGCGAGCTGAACATGGTGAAGGCGATGCCGCGCACCCCGCGCAAAATATCGATCACGGTGCGCAACCCGGACTGCTTCGAATTCGGCAGATCGACTTGCGTGATGTCGCCCGTGACGACGGCCTTCGAACCGAAGCCGATGCGGGTCAGGAACATTTTCATCTGTTCATTGGTCGTGTTTTGCGCCTCGTCCAAAATCACGAACGAATCGTTCAGCGACCGGCCGCGCATGAAGGCCAGGGGCGCCACTTCGATCACGTTGCGCTCGATGAGTTTGGCCACCCGCTCGAAGCCCATCATCTCGTAGAGCGCGTCGTACATGGGACGCAGGTAGGGATCGACCTTCTGCGACAAATCCCCGGGAAGAAACCCCAGGCGCTCGCCCGCCTCCACCGCCGGGCGGACCAGCACGATGCGCCTGACCTTCTCCGATTGCAGCGCCTCGACTGCGCAGGCGACGGCGAGGTACGTCTTGCCGGTGCCCGCGGGACCGATGCCGAAAGTCAGATCATGGGTGCGGACATTGTTGAGGTATTCGGTTTGATTGGCGCCGCGGGCGCGCACCGCACCGCGCGAGGTGCGGACCTTGAGCTCATCGGATTCGGTGTTGGCGTCGGTATTGTTGCTGTCCATATCCAGTTCTTGCAGCGCAATGTGCACGCGCTCGGAATCCACGGGCTCGCGCTGCGCCCGCGCGTACAAGCCGAGCAGCACCGCTTCGGCGCGCTCGATGGCCGGGCCCGAGCCGATGAGTTGAAATCGATTGCCGCGCCTTCGCACCTCCACCCCGAGCCGCTCCTCGATTTGATGCAGGTGCTCGTCCAGCGGTCCGCACAGTTCCACCAATCGAATGTTGTCCGCCGGAGCGAGCAGCACATCGCGCGTCACCGGAACGGAACTCACAATGCGGCCACGGCGATGAGACGGCCGCGCAGCGAATTGGGCATGGCTTCGGTGATGATCACATCCGCAAAACGGTTGATGAGCGCCATGGGGTCGTCCGCCGGGCCGTCGAAATTGACCCAGCGATTGTTGTCGGTGCGGCCGGCGAGCTGCCGGGGATCGCGCTTGGCTGGCCGCTCGATGAGCACGCGCTGCCGGCTGCCCACCATGGTTGCGGAAATGGCGCGCGCCTGGCCGTTCAATCGCTGCTGCAGCAGCTCGAGCCGCTGCTGCTTGACTTCATGCGGCACCTCGTCCGGCAGCGCGGCAGCCGGCGTGCCGGGCCGCCGGCTGTAGAGGAAGCTGAACGACTGATCGAAACCCACCTCCGCCACCAGATTCATGGTCGCCTCGAAGTCCCGGTCCGTCTCGCCGGGAAATCCGATGATGAGATCGGTTGAAATACAGATGTCCGGCCGCACGCGGCGCAATTTGCGGATCTTCTGCTTGTACTCCATCACAGTATGGCCGCGCTTCATTGCGGCGAGAATGCGATCCGAGCCGCTCTGCACCGGCAGATGCAGGAAATTGTTGAGCTTGGGCACATTGGCATACGCCTCGATCAGGCTGTCGTTGAAGTCGAGCGGATGCGAGGTCGTGAAGCGAATGCGCTCCACACCGTCGATTGCGGCCACGAAATGAATCAGCGTCGCCAAATCCGCGATGGTGCCGTCCTGCATCGGCCCGGCATAGGCGTTCACATTTTGGCCGAGCAGCGTTATTTCGCGCACGCCCTGGGCGGCCAAACGCGCCACTTCCTCGAGCACCTGCTCGAATGGGCGGCTGATCTCTTCGCCCCGCGTATAGGGCACGACACAGAAGCTGCAGTACTTGCTGCAGCCTTCCATGATGGAGACGAAGGCCGTTGCGCCCGAGGCGCGCGCCTGCGGCAACCGGTCGAACTTCTCGATTTCCGGAAAGCTGATGTCGATTTGCGGCCGGCCGGATTCCTTCAAGCCCTCGAGCATCGCCGGCAGGCGGTGCAGGGTTTGCGGACCGAACACCAGGTCGACGCAGGGCGCCCGGGCGGTGATGCCCTCGCCCTCCTGGCTCGCGACGCAGCCCCCGACGCCGATCACCACATGCGGACGTTCAAGCTTCAGAAGCCGCCATTCGCCCAGCAAGGAGAACACCTTCTCCTGCGCCTTTTCGCGCACCGAGCAGGTATTGACCAGCAATACGTCCGCCTCCGCCGGATTGTCGGTGGGCGTCATTCCGTGGGCGGCCTCGAGCACGTCCCGCATCTTGCCGGAATCGTACTCATTCATCTGACAGCCGAAGGTTTTTATGTATAAACGACCGGACATACGCTCGCAGCCTGCCATAGGCTCACGTGGAAAAGGCCGCTAAGATACTAGGAACCATGGCAATACGCGAAGTTCTCAAAATGGGCGATCCGCGCCTGCTGGCGGTGGCGGAACCGGTCCGCGAATTCGGCACTCCCGAGCTCGATGCTCTGCTGGCCGACATGCGGGACACCATGCGCAATCTCAATGGGGCGGGCCTCGCTGCACCGCAAATCGGGGCGGGGCTGCGTGTCGTGATTTTCGGCTTTGATCAGAGCCCACGCCACCCCGAATCGGAAGCCGTGCCCTTTACGGTGCTGATCAACCCGCTGCTGACGCCCCTAGGCGAGGCGCAGGAAGAGGGCTGGGAGGGATGCCTATCTGTCCCCGGTATGCGCGGACTCGTGCCCCGCTATCGGGATTTGCGCTATACGGGTTTTGATGCCGCGGGAGCGCCCATTGATCGCACGGTCAGCGGCTTTCACGCTCGTGTGGTACAGCACGAAGTGGATCACCTCGACGGCATCCTGTATCCGCGCCGCATTCGCGACCTCACCCAGTTCGGCTTCAACGACGCCTTGTTTCCCGGCGAGGATCTGACTGACGACTGACTGACGACTGACTGCCTTAGGAGCCGGCCCGAAGACGGGCTCAGGCAAGCCAGGTGACGACGCCGGTGGCGAGGTCGTGCATGGCGGCCGCTACGGCCAGATTGCCCGAGGCAACCAACTCCTGCAGCACGCTGCTTCGCGACAGCAGCAGCGCGGCGGCGTCCCTCGTGTTCTGTTCGCCGACGGCTTGCACAAACGCCGCATCCTTGGAGGTATGCGGTCCCTTCAGCGCTGTGACCTTGACAACCGCGGGGCGAATATTGGCGAGCATGGCGGTGAGGTTGCCGAGCTTTACGTCATCGATGGCCCCCTTGATCGCGCCGCATTCCGAATGACCCAGCACGAGGATGGCCTTGGCACCCGCCAGCTTCGTTGCAAACTCGAGGCTGCCGATGATGTCGGTGTTGACGAAACTCCCGGCGATGCGGGCGCAGAAGATGTCGCCGATTTGTTGGTCGAAGACCAGTTCCGGCGGCACTCGGCTGTCGATGCACCCGACCACCGCCGCGAACGGCGCTTGGGCTTTCGCGGTGGCTCGAACCTGGGCCATGAGATCGCAATGAAGGCTGCGGCCGCCGACGAAACGGGCATTGCCGTCCTTGAGCCTCTGCAGCGCGCCGCTCGGATCGAGCGCCGTCTGCCGGTCTTTGGTGTACACCGCGCACAGTTGATCATCGGCGTACGCGGGCGCGGCAAGCATGGCGGCGCCGGTCAGCAGAAAGGTGCGTCGGGTCGTCATGGTGCGGTCCCCCAAATGTTCAGTAAAAATCAATGTATTATCAAAGCGACGAGCCTGCGCGATAGGCCCTAGGTCCCATGGACGCTGGTTCCGCCCTAGCTTATATCTTCGCCATGCAAATCTCGAACCTAGGCATTGTCATTGCAGCGGCGGGCGCCCTCTCCGTAGCGCAGGCTCAGAACCCGCCGCTTATCAGCGCGCCCACGGGAACGAAGACGCTGGCGGCGACCCTCAAGGTCTATGCCTTTCCGGGCGCCGGCCAGACTCCCGCGCAGCAGTCGCAAGACGAAACGGAGTGCTACAACTGGGGGGTGAAGGAGACGGGCAACGATCCCTTCCACATCGCCAACCAGGCCGCGGAACAGCAGCAGCAGGCGGCGCAGCAACAGCAGGCGGCAAAGCAGTCCACGTCCGGGTCCGCCGTGAAGGGTGCGGTGGGCGGTGCTGCCGGCGGAGCCATCATCGGCGCCATCGCCGGCGACGCGGGCAAGGGCGCAGCGATCGGCGCCGGCGTGGGCGCCATCGGCAATCGCGCACGGGCGCAAAGCCAGGCGAACGCGGCGAGCCAGCAGGCCGCGCAGCAGTCGCAGGCGGCGGCGAAGACTTCCGCCGCGCAAATGAACGATTTCAAGAAGGCCTTCTCGGTCTGCCTGGAAGCGAAGAAATACACCGTCAAGTATTGACGATGGGCCGGGAGACTCGCGGCCAACCGGATGCTCTCCGCCTAGGCCGAACACATGAAGCGCGAGTTGGCTGCTGCGCGCGCCAAGTAAGCGAACGTCGCTCCCGTCTCAGGGCGACTTGGCCGGCGGATATTGCGCGAATGCAGCCGTCGCGTTCGCCTGGGCGCGCTCGGCCGTCTTCTGCGGGTCCTTATCGACCGTTTGCACGAGATAGGCCCGCCACACGAGCCCCTTGGTGTTCGCATCGATGAGGTCGACGATCAGCGTCCCTTCGGTGTAGTTGCGCACCACCACCTCGTCATAGGTGCGCCCCCAGCGGCCGTTCCAATAGGGGTCGTATCGGCCATAAACCGCCCTGGTTGACAGGGACGATGAGGGCGCGGTCTGGATGGACGTCTTGTCCTTGGTACCGATCCAGTACAGGACAGCCAGGTCGGGTTTGGAAGTGTCCGCCGTCTCGCTCAAGCCCTTGGCCGACAGTTGTGCGACGATGATGTCCTTGATGCGTTTGTCGACCAGGGAATTCTCCAGACTGCCCCCGCCGCTGACATCCCTTCCGCCGACCCAATAATACGTGTGATACTTGGTGAAGTCGGCGGAAGTATCGTAGTCCGTGCGTACGTTGGTGTGCACGCAGCCCGCAACTGTGCCGCCGACGGTCAGTGCCGCAAGCCACCGGGTGGTCATTCGACGCATGTTGATAAGCCCCCTCAAGGCCCGCGGTGATTCGCGGTTTGCATTTTAAATTTTGAGCCAGTCCCTGAGGTTGGCTAGTAGCCTTTGGTCCAAGTCGGAGTCATTCATGTCGACCACATTCACTCTCAACGGTAAGCCTGCCACGCTGGATGCCGACCCCAACATGCCCCTGCTGTGGGCCATCCGCGAAGTCGCCGGGCTGCACGGAACCAAATTCGGCTGCGGGATGGCGCTCTGCGGCGCGTGCACCGTGCATTTGGACGGCAAGCCCATCCGTTCGTGCGTGACGCCGCTGTCGGCCGTCGCCGGCCGGCAGGTCACGACCATCGAGGGGCTGGCCAGTAAACCGGCCAAGGCGGTGCAGGCCGCCTGGGTCGAGCTGCAGGTGCCCCAATGCGGCTACTGTCAGTCGGGACAGATCATGTCCGCCACGGCGCTGCTCGAAGCGAATGCCGCACCGACCGACGCCGACATCGACAGCGCCATGAGCGGCAACATCTGCCGCTGTGCCACTTACACTCGCATTCGCGCCGCCATCCACGCAGCGGCCGCCACCATCAAGGTTTGAACCATGAACACCAACGCCCCCGCTGCACGATCGACACGGCGCAGTTTTCTCAAGGGTGCCGGCACCGTCACTGCGGTGGCGCTGACCATCGGCTTTGAATGGGCCGGTCCGCCGCGCCGCGCCTTCGCCGGGCCGGCCGCGCCATTGCCCGGCGCCGGCTTCGCGCCCAACGCCTTTGTGCGCATCGGCACCGACGGCAGCATCACGGTGATCGCCAAGCACGTGGAAATGGGTCAGGGTGCCTACACCGGCATCGCCACCGTTCTGGCCGAAGAACTCGACGCCGACTGGACCCTGGTCCGGGTCGAAAGCGCGCCCGCCGACGCCAAGCGCTACGCCAATCTCGCCTTCGGCACCATCCAGGGAACCGGCGGCAGCTCCGCCATGGCCAATTCCTGGACGCAGCTGCGCGAGGCCGGCGCCAAGGCGCGCGCCATGCTGCTCGCCGCGGCCGCGCAGGAATGGAAAGTGCCCGTCGCGGATCTGACGGCGGAGAAAGGCATCGTGTACTACGCGGCCGGCAAACGCCAAGCGAGCTTCGGCTCGCTGGCACCGCTCGCGGCAACAATGCCCGTCCCCGAAACGGTGACGCTCAAGGATCCCAAAAACTTCAAGTTGATCGGCCACCATGCCCCGCGGGTCGATGCAGCGGCAAAGTCGGACGGCACCGCACAGTTCACGCTCGATGTGGAGTTGCCGGGCATGCTGGTGGCGCTGCTGCAGCGGCCGCCTCTGTTCGGCGCCACGGTCAAATCCTTCGATGCCGCCGCGGCCCTCGCCGTGCCCGGCGTGGTCAAAGTGGTCCAGGTGCCGGGCGGAGTCGCCGTGGTGGCCAAGGGCTTCTGGGCGGCAAGTCAAGGCCGCAAAGCGCTCAAAGTCGAGTGGGACGACGCCAATGCCGAAAAGCGCAGCTCGGCGGCCATCATGGCCGAGTACCGGCATCTCGCCGAGCAGCCCGGGCTTGCCGCGCGCAAGGATGGCGACGCGGCGCAGGCGATCAAGAATGCGGCGCATCGGGTGTCGGCCAGCTACGAGTTTCCCTACCTCGCGCACGCGCCGATGGAGCCGCTCGATGCCGTGGTCAAGCTCACCGCCAACAGCTGTGAGATCTGGGCGGGAGACCAATTTCAGACCCTCGACCAGGCGAACGCCGCGCGCACGGCGGGATTGGATCCGCAGCAAGTGAGCATTCACACCCTGTATGCCGGCGGCAGCTTCGGCCGGCGCGCCAACGTCGGCTCCGATTACATCGTCGAAGCCGTGTCCATCGCCAAGGCGTACGGCGCCGACGGCACGCCCATCAAGCTGCAATGGACACGCGAGGACGACATCCACGGCGGTTTGTACCGCCCCATGTACTTCCACAAGCTCGAAGCGGGCCTGACCGCAAATGGCGAGCTCGCCGGCTGGCGGCACGTCATCGTCGGCCAGTCGATCATGGCCGGGGGCGCGTTCGCCGGAATGATCAAGGACGGCATCGATCCAACGTCGGTCGAAGGCGCCTCGACCATCGCGTATGACATACCCAACGTCGATGTCGAACTGTCCACGACCAAGACCGGAGTGCCGGTGCTGTGGTGGCGCGTGGTCGGCACCTCGCACACGGCTTTTGCCGTGGAAACATTCATCGACGAGGTGGCGCACGCCGCGGGCCAGGACCCTTACGCCTTCCGGCGCAAACTGCTGGGAGCTCATCCGCGCATGAAGGCGGTGCTCGAATTGGCGGCGGAGAAATCCGGCTGGAGCGCCAAGCCCCTGCCGAAAGGCAAGGGACGCGGCATCGCGGTGGCCGAAGCGTTCAATACCTACGTCGCTCAGGTCGCCGAAGTCAGCGTCGGCGCGGACGGGCAGGTCAAAGTCGATCGGGTGGTGTGTGCGGTCGATTGCGGCACGCCGATCAATCCCGACATCATCAAGGCCCAGATGGAAGGCGGCATCGGCTTCGGCCTCGGCGCGATTCTCTACGGGGCGATCACGATGAAGGACGGCCGGATCGAGCAGGACAACTTCAACAGTTATCGGGTGCTGCGATTCAACGAAATGCCGAAGGTGGAGGTGCACATCGTCGCGTCGGCCGAGGCGCCGACCGGCGTGGGAGAGCCGGGCGTGGCGCCCGTGGGACCGGCCGTGGCCAATGCCATATTCGCCGCGACCGGCAAACGCCACTACGTGCTGCCGTTCTCCGCGGCCGGCACCGCGTGAGCGCCGCGCCGCATCGAAACCGTCAGCCCGCAGCGAAGATGATGACGCCGCGGCCTTCGCGGCCTGCGGCGAGATCCGCAAACGCCTGCGGCGCCTCATCGATCGAATAGGTGCGTGTGATGAGCTCATCGAGCTTCAGGCGCCCGCTGCGGTACAGGCCGATCAAACGCGGAAAGTCCTGAGTTGGGCGCGCAGATCCATAATAACTGCCGGTCAACGTCTTCTCGCTGACCGCAACCTGCTGCGCGTTCAGCGTGATCTGATCTTTCGGACCCGCGATGCCGACGATCACGGCGGTCCCGCCGCGGCGTAGGACACCCCAGGCCTGTTCGGAAATTTTGCCCAAGCCCACGCAATCGAAGGCATAGTCCGCGCCGCCGCCCGTCAACTTGTACAGCGACTTGCCCACGTTCTCTTGGCCGCTGACGTTGAACACATGGGTTGCGCCGAAGGTCTTCGCCAGTTCAAGCTTCACATCACTGGTGTCGACTGCAACGATCATCCCGGCTCCGGCAATGGCGCAGCCCTGAATGGCGTTGAGTCCGACACCGCCGCAGCCGAAGACCACGGCCACCGAGCCCGCCTCGACACGCGCGGTGTTGACCGCCGCGCCCACGCCGGTCATCACCCCGCAGGCGATCAGAGCCGCTCGATCCAGCGGCATCTCTTTGTCGATCTTGACCACGTTATCGGTGTGCAGGGTGGCGAATTCGGCCATGACGCCGCAGCCGCAGAACACGTTCAAGGGCGCTCCAGCGGAGTCGTGGGTACGCACGCTGCCGTCCGGCAAGGTGTACAAGGCCTGCAGCGACTGCACGCACAGCTGTGGGCGGCCCGTCTGGCAGTAGTGGCAGCGGCCGCACATGCTGACGAACGAACTGACCACGTGATCGCCCACGGCGAAGCGGCTGACGCCGCTGCCCACGGCCACCACGATCCCGGCCCCTTCGTGCCCCAGCACCAGGGGCAGTGGATAAGGAATCGTTCCATTGGTGGCGGACAGATCGCTGTGGCACACGCCGCAGGCGGCCATCCGGACGGTGACCTCGCCGTGACGCGGCGCCTCGACGTCGATCTCCTCGACCGCGACCGGCATGCCCAATTTGCGCGCTACCACCGCGCGGGCTCGCTGACTCATGCTATCTCCCAAAAGACTTCTCGCCGCGGGTGAGCGCCGCAACGCGCTGCAGGTGAGTGTCGCTGTCGCCGAACATCAATTGCGCGGCGGTGAGCCGCTTGAACCAATGGCTGACGCGCAGTTCGTCGGTCATGCCCATGCCGCCGTGCAACTGCACTGCCTGCTGGCCGACGAAACGGCCGGACTGGCCAATCACCGCTTTGGCCGCCGACAATGCCCGCCGGCGTTCGCCGACGTCTTCTGCCGTACAACGCAGCGCGGCGAGATAACTCATCGAGCGGGCCGCTTCGAGATGAATCAGCATGTCGGCGATGCGATGCTGCAGCGCCTGGAAACGACCGATGGGCTGGCCGAATTGCTGGCGTACGCGCACATAGTCGACGGTGGCATCCACCAGCGCCTGCATGACGCCGACAGCGTCGGCGCACAGGGCCGCAAGCCCGATGTCGAGGGCAGCCTCGACCGCCGCCAGCGATTTGCCCTCGGGTCCGAGCCGGCTGCTTGCCGGTACCTCGACAGCTTGTAGGTAAACATCCGCGGCCCTCTGGCCATCGACGGTGGGATAGGTGTCCAGCACCACGCCCGGAGCCGCGCGCGGCACGAGAAACAAGGACACGCCGTCGGCATCGCCCGCCTCTCCGGCCGTCCGCGCCGAGACCAGCAGCGTGTCGGCCGCGCCGGCATGCATCACCACTCCCTTGTGTCCGTCGAGCCGGTAGCTCTCGCCGGCGCGCCGCGCGCGAGTGGTCACCCACTGGCTTTCGAAACGGGCGTCGCTTTCGAAATGCGCGAGTACCGCGATTTTCTCACCCGCGGCCATGGCGGTCAGCAGCTCGCCGGCGGCCGCCTCGCCGGCCGCCGCCTTGCCTGTCGGTGCCTCGCCCACGAAGGCGCGCAGCGCGGCCGTGGCGATCACGGCGCTGCTCAGCACGGGCTCGAGCAGCAGACTGCGGCCGCAGTCGCCCATCATGGAGAGGGTCTCCAGGGGTCCGAACCCGAGCCCTCCCTGGGCCACCGGCACGGTGATGGCGAGCACGCCCAGGTCCGCCAGGGCGCGCCACACCGCAGGATCCCATCCCGCGGACGAACGCTTGATCGACTGATAGCGCTCGAAGCCGTATTGCTCGTTCAAGTAGCGTTCGACGACCTCGTGCAGCTGCCGCTGTTCGTCGCTGAATTCGAAGTTCAAGGGCTTTGTCTCCTAGAGACCGACGATCATCTTGGAGATGATGTTTTTCTGAATCTCATTGGTGCCGCCGAAGATCGACAGCTTGCGCTGATTGAAATACGACGCGGCCAGCGTCGATGCGTAGCGCGGTCCCGGCGGCTCGCGGCTGGGATCGAACTGCCAGCCGGCTTCCATGGCTTCGCGCCGGAACGGCAGCGCATACGGCCCGACGGCGCGCATCAGGAGTTCGGAAATGCTTTGGTGGATCTCGGTCCCCTTGATTTTTAGAATCGATGCCTCCGGACCCGCCGCCGCGGAGCGCCGTTCCGCCGACAGCACGCGCAGATTGGTGATCTCCAAGGCCCACAGGTCGACTTCGACCTGCGCGATTTGCGCAGCAAACACAGGATCGTCGATGAGCGGCCGGCCGCGCTGGCGCTCGCTCGCCGCAATGCGCTTGAGCCGCGCGAGCTCGCGCTTCGCGATCCCGATGCCGGCGATATTGGTGCGTTCGTGGCCGAGAAGGAACTTGGCGTAGGTCCAGCCGTGGTTCTCCTCGCCGATGCGGTTTTCGACCGGCACGCGCACGTTCTCGAACCAGATCTCGTTGACCTCATGGCCGCCGTCCAACAGCGTGATGGGCCTGACGGTGATCCCCGGACTTTTCATGTCGATCAGCAGGAAGGTGATGCCGGACTGCTGCTTGGCGCTGGCATCGGTGCGCGTCAGGCAAAAGATCCAATCGGCGTACTGACCCAGCGTATTCCAGGTCTTCTGGCCGTTGACGATGTAGCTGTCCCCGTCGCGCGTGGCGCGGGTCTTCAATGACGCCAAATCCGAGCCGGCGCCGGGTTCCGAATACCCCTGGCACCACCAGTCTTCTCCCGAGCTGATCTTCGGCAGATATCGCTGCTGCTGGGCGGGGCTGCCGAATGCCATGATGACGGGCGCGACCATCTTGGTGCCGAAGGGAATCAGGCGCGGACCGCCGGCCAGGGCCGACTCTTCTTCAAATATGTATTGCTGTACCGAGTTCCAACCCGGGCCGCCGAACTCCTTGGGCCAGCCCATCCCGCCCCAGCCGCGTTCGTGCAGCCGCCGCTGCCACAGCACGTGGTCCTCGCGGCCGAGTTCGTAGCCGTTCAGCACCTTGCCGCTGATCTCGGGCGAAAGCTGTGCGCGCAGGAAGCTGCGCACTTCTTCCCGGAAGGACTGTTCTTCCTCGGTAAATTCAAGGCGCATCGGCGTCGCCGGGGATCATGGGCTCAAGATGCCTCGTGTTCTGCAGAACGGAATTTAATTCTGAAATAGTGCAAAATTATGCGTAACGCCGTCGGAGCTTGTCAATGCACAAACCCAATAAAGCGCGATTCGCCAAGACCGATCGCCATTTCGTGACGGCGCTGGCGCGCGGACTCGAAGTGCTGGCTTGCTTTCGCCACGGCGATCGCATGCTCGGCAACCAGGAACTGAGCAGACGCTGCGGTCTCGCGAAATCGACGGTGTCGAGGCTCACGCATACGCTGACCGAGCTCGGATACCTCATCTACGTGGAGGACAGCGCCAAGTATAGTCTCGGCACCGCCACCTTGAGCCTGGGCAGCGCCATGCTGTCGCGGTTGGACATCCGCAAGCTCGCGCATCCGCTGATGCAGCAGCTGGCCGAGTTCGGCCAATGCACGGTGAGCCTCGGCAGCCGCGATCGGCTTTCGATGGTCTACGTCGATGCGGTTCGCGGTTCGGCGGCCGTCACATTGAGTTTGGACAGCGGCGCGCGGATTCAGATCGCGACTTCGGCGATGGGCCGCGCTTATCTGACGGCAGTGTCGGAAGGCGAGCGGAATGACATCATGGAGCGGGTGCGCGAGCTGGCCGACGCCGGCCGCTGGCCCGACCTGCAACGCGGCGTAGCCAAAGCCTTGCGCGACATTCGCGAGCTGGGCGTTTGCTGTTCGTTCGGTGAATGGCAGAAGGATGTCAACGCCATAGCCGTCCCCGTGAGGCCGGGCGGCGGATTGCCGCCGATGGCGATCAATTGCGGAGCGCCGGCGTACATGGTGTCCAAGGAGTTTCTTCTGGAGCAGGTCCGGCCGCGGCTCATCGCGCTGATCCACGAGCTGGAAACGTCCCTAGGCACCGCTGGCTGAATACTGCCGGCCCGCGCCCGCGCGCCAATCGGACGGCGATTGACCGGTCCAGCGGCGAAACGCCCGCGTAAAGGAACTGCCGGCGGAGAATCCCAGCAAATAGGTCACGTCGCTGACGGTGTGCCGCGGCGCGCTCAAGTAAGCCAAGGCCAGTACCCGGCGGGTCTGGTCCAGGATCTCCTTGTACGTGATGCCGATCTCGCCCAGCTTTCGCTGCAGGGTGCGCGCGCTCATGTTGAGAAGTTCCGCGACGTCCTCCTGCGAGGGCTCGCCGTGCGCCAGCCGTTGAGTCAACACTTCGCGCACCCGCCATTGAATGTTGTCGCGCTCGATCTGCGACAGGTATTGCAGCGCAATCGCGTCATGCTGCCGCGCCAGCTCCGGGTTGCCTCCATCCAAGGGGCGCTCGATGGCTTCGCGGTCGAACACCAATCGAGTGCGCGCGGCTCCGAACTGCAATGGTGCACGCAACAGTCTCTGGAAATCCTCGATGCTCGACGGACGTGCGCGGCGGAACTCGATGCGCAACGGCGAATAATCGTGGCCCATCAATGATCGGCACATCCGCAGGTAGGCCGCAACCAGGGCGTCGACCGATTCATCCGCGACCTTGTCAGCCGGTTCGATGACGAAGTGATACTCCGAGCCGATCCGCGAAAATTCATACTCGATGGCGTCGCTCGCCACATGGCAGTAGCGCTGCACCCGTTCAAAGGCTTCCTTGAGCGTCGAGCTGGCGGAGAGGCCGTAGCCAAGCGCGTGGAACGTGGTCTGCTTGATGTGGCTCGCAACCTTGATCCCGAGCGCCGGGTCGCCGGTTGCCGCCACGGCAATTCTCCACAAGCGCTCCGTATGGGTCAGCGGACAGCGGGCTGTAGGACCATCGAGCGACTTGGGATCGAAACCGGCCTCGGTCAGCAGCGCCGCGCTGTCGCATCCCGCCGCCTCCAAGGCGCGGCAAATGGCCTTGACCCAGGTTCCCAAGGTGGTTCTGACGCTCTGACAATCCTTGGCCGGCACGGATCCGGACTCAGTGGAGGACTGTGTTCGCATGTCTGGTACTCCACTAGAACGGGATGTCGTCGTCGAAGTCCTCTTTGCCGCCCGCCGGCGCCGGTGCCGGTGGCGCGGACTGATCATAGTCATCCCGAGGCGGCGCGCTACCCGCCGCGCTGCGGTCGGCGCTGCCGCCCATTCCGCCGGCGGCGCCCGCGCGGCCGCCCAGCATTTGCATGTTGTCGGCGATGATTTCGGTGGTAAACCGGTCATTTCCCTGCTTATCCTGCCATTTCCGGGTGCGTAATTTACCCTCGACGAACACCTGTGAACCCTTACGCAGGTATTCCGCGGCGATTTCGCCCAAACGGCCGAACAGGGCAATGCTGTGCCATTCGGTGCGTTCCTGCTGCGCCCCGGAAGCCTTGTCTTTCCACGACTCGCTGGTGGCGATCCGGATGTTCGTGACCGTCATACCACTCGGCATGGAACGGGTTTCCGGGTCAGCGCCGAGATTGCCGACCAAAATGACCTTGTTTACGCCGCGCGCCATTGTCTACCCCTGAAAATCAATTGGATGCCAAGCATTGTACACGCCGCGAACCGCCCCAATACGCCGCCTGTGCGGTGTGCTCGCAGAGATATTCGCGCCCCGGTCGTCCGGTGCGATTCTCGAGGCCGTGGGCGGCGTTTTACCCGCACTTGACGCGACGGGTATAGTAGTTGGTTACATGCAAAATATCCGAATCCGGGGTGCCCGGACCCATAACCTGAAGAATATCGATCTCGACCTGCCGCGCGATCGATTGATCGTGTTGACCGGCCTTTCGGGCTCCGGCAAGTCCTCGCTCGCCTTCGACACCATCTATGCGGAAGGTCAGCGGCGCTATGTCGAATCTCTCTCGACTTATGCACGGCAATTCCTCTCCATGATGGAAAAGCCGGACATCGACACCATCGAGGGCCTGTCGCCGGCGATCTCGATCGAACAGAAATCGACGTCGCACAATCCGCGCTCCACCGTGGGCACGGTCACCGAGATCTATGACTACCTGCGGCTCTTGTATGCCCGCACCGGCACGCCGCGCTGCCCGGACCACCATATCGATCTGGCCGCGCAGACCGTGAGTCAAATGGTCGACGCCGTCCTTCAGCATCCGGAGGGCACCGCCCTGATGCTGCTCGCGCCCGCCATTGCCGAGCGCAAGGGCGAACACGCCGAGCTCATCGAAGAATTGCAGGCGAATGGCTTCGTACGCGCGCGCATTGACGGCAACGTCGTGGAGTTGGATCAAGCGCCCAAACTCGATGTGCGCCGCAAGCACACCGTCGAGGCGATCGTCGATCGCTTCAAAGTGCGGCCCGATTTGAGTCAGCGCCTGGCGGAGTCCTTTGAAACCGCGTTGCGGTTGGGCCAGGGTGTGGCACGCATTGCCTACATGAATGAGCCGGAGCGCGCGGAACTGGTGTTCTCCGACAAATTCGCCTGCCCAATTTGCAACTACTCGCTGAGCGAACTGGAGCCGCGGCTGTTCTCGTTCAACAGTCCGATCGGCGCCTGTCCGGCGTGCGATGGACTCGGCACCCAGGATTTTTTTGATCCCGCGAAAATCGTCGCGAACCCGCATCTATCGCTCGCCGGCGGCGCGGTGCGCGGCTGGGACCGGCGCAACGCGTACTATTTTCAGCTGATTCAATCCCTGGCGCGGCATACCAAATTCGACATCGAGGCGCCTTTCGAGAGCCTGCCGCAGAACATCAAGGATTTGGTGCTGTTCGGCAGCGATGATGTTGAAATCGAGTTCAAGTACCTCGACGGCAAAGGCGGCACGGTCAAGCGAAAGCACACCTTCGAGGGCATCGTGCGTAATCTCGAGCGGCGCTACAGGGAAACGGAATCGGCGACGGTTCGCGAGGAATTGGCCAAGTATCGCTCCTCGCGCCCCTGCCCCGAGTGCCGGGGGACCCGTCTGAATCGGGCCGCGAGGAATGTCTTCGTCGACGGCAAGAGCATCCCGGAAGTGTCTTCGCTTTCGGTGGACAATGCGCTGCAGTTCTTCGGCGGGCTCAAACTACCCGGCTGGCGCGGCGAAATTGCGGTCAAGATCGTCAAGGAAATCAGCGACCGTCTCGGATTTCTCGGCAATGTCGGCCTTGGCTACCTCACCTTGAACCGCAGCGCCGACACTCTGTCGGGCGGCGAGGCTCAGCGCATTCGCCTCGCGAGTCAGATCGGCTCGGGGCTGGTCGGGGTCATGTACATTCTCGACGAGCCGTCGATCGGTCTTCATCAGCGCGACAACCAGCGCCTGCTCGACACGCTGGTCAGGCTGCGCGATCTCGGCAACACGGTCATCGTGGTCGAACACGATGAGGACGCCATACGCCAGGCCGATCACGTCGTCGACTTGGGCCCCGGCGCGGGAGTGCATGGCGGCCGGATCGTGGCGCAGGGCACGGCCGCCGAAGTCGCCGCGCACCCCGATTCGATCACCGGGCAATATCTGAGCGGCCGGCGGCGCATAGAAATTCCGGCGAAGCGGCATGCGCCGGACCCGAAGCGCATGCTGCGCGTGATCGGCGCGACGGCCAACAATCTGAAGAAGATAACGGCGGAGTTTCCGTTGGGACTGATGACTTGCGTCACGGGCGTGTCCGGTTCCGGCAAATCGACCCTCATCAACGACACGCTGTTTCGCGCGGTGGCGACGCAGCTCAACCACGCTTCGGCGGGCACCGCTCACTTCGACCGCATCGAGGGTCTCGACTACATCGACCGGGTCATCGAGATCGATCAAACGCCTATCGGCCGCACGCCCCGTTCCAACCCAGCGACCTACACCGGTCTGTTCGCCCCGATTCGCGAGATCTTCGCCGCCGTGCCCGAATCCCGGGCGCGCGGATACGAAGCGGGACGATTCAGCTTCAATGTCAAGGGTGGACGTTGCGAGGCCTGCCAGGGCGACGGCGTGATCAAGGTGGAAATGCATTTTCTCGCCGATGTCTACGTGCCCTGCGATGTCTGCAAAGGCAAGCGCTACAACCGCGAAACTTTGGAGATCCGTTACAAGGGCAAAAATATACAGGAGATACTCGACCTCACGGTCGAGGACGCCGCACCGTTTTTTTCCGCGGTACCGACCGTGCACCCGAAACTGCAGACCCTGCTCGACGTCGGCCTGTCTTACGTCCGGCTGGGGCAGAGCGCGACCACGCTCTCGGGGGGCGAGGCGCAGCGGGTCAAGCTCGCCAAGGAGCTGTCGAAACGGGCCACCGGACGCACGCTCTACATTCTCGATGAACCGACCACCGGGCTGCATTTCGCGGATATCGCACAGTTGCTGGTGGTGCTGCAGCGTCTGCGCAACGAGGGCAATACGGTCATCGTGATCGAGCACAATCTCGACGTGATCAAGACGGCGGACTGGGTGGTGGACATGGGGCCCGAGGGCGGCGATGGCGGCGGGCGCGTCATCGCCGTCGGAACGCCCGAACAAGTCGCGGCGAACAAGGCGTCGTACACGGGACATTACTTGCGCGGCGCGTTGGCGCAACCCGCCGAGCGTAAACGCGCATGATGGCGTGGCGGCGCCGCATTGCCGGGGCGCCGCGTTTTCTGCCCCTGCTCGGCTTCGGCGTTGGGGCGGTGGGCGGCGGCGTCTACTGGGCAGGGGCGCAGATCTGGCCGACCAGCGTCGCCGTCGTGCTATCGATGCTCGCAACCGCCCTACTCACCGCCCGCACCGATGAAGGCTCGGTGTCGGATGTGCACGCCTCGTCCGAGCGCGCCTCGTCCGAGCGCGCCTCGAACTCCGAGTTGGCGGGCTTCGTCTTTGCAGTCCTGCTGAAGTACAGCGCGCTGATGGCGCTGTCCGCCGCCAAGCTGCCTTATCCCTTGCCCGCGAACCTTGCGCTGGGCGTGATCATGATCGCCGGTCACGCCTCCAGCCGCGCTCTCGTCGTCTCGGTCCTCGCTTCCGCGGCGCATCCTGCATCAAAACCGGCGGCCTCCGGCGACCTGATCATCGCGTTGGGCGTAGGTTTTGCACCGGCGGTGCTGATCGGCGTGCCGGGTCTCGTCGGTTTGGCCGCGGCCATTGTCGCGCGCATCGCTTGCATTGCCTGGATCAGGCGAAGCCGGCCATCCGTCACTGCAGCAGAACTCGACATGATCCGGCAGCGGGCCGAAGTCAGTTTTTACTTGGGAGCGCTCGCGAGCTGGGCATACATTTGACGCTGCTTGCCCAAGCCCGCGGAGGCGCCGCCGCGGTTGTCGTCTATAATGTCCGCCGGACACAACCGATCCACAAAGAGCCACTCATAAAGAGCCACTCATGAAGATATTCGCCGTCTCTGCATGCGCCCTCGTTTTCCTCGGATTGTCGGCGCTTGCCCATGCCGGACCCACGGCCGACATTCGCCAGCTGGAAACGGATGTCAACGCGGCCTATGCCGCCAATGATCTCGAAAAGTATTTCAGCTATTACTCGGACGATGCCGTCCTGTGGTTTCAGGACGGGCGCACGGATTTGCCGCGCTACAAGAAGGAATGGAGCGAGTTCATCAGGTCGGGTGGGCAGATCCAGGCCGCCTCCTTCTCCGACCTGCATATCCGATTCAGCCCGCAATCCGACGCCGCCATTGCCAGCTATCTCTTGCATTTGAAGACGAAGAAAGCCGACCAGAAAATAACCGACGAGATTTTTCAGGAGACCGACGTATGGTTCAAGCAGGCGGGTACCTGGAAAATCGCCCATGTGCATTATTCCGACGCGCCCGCGGCAACCCATAAATGACGCCGCAGCACTCCAGCAATGCAGCAGGTACTCGTCTATTCCGATTCGCTCTCCTGGGGCATCATCCCCAACACACGTAAGCGGGCGCCATTTGACGCCCGCTGGCCGGGAGTGATGGAGATCGAGCTGACCGGACAGCGCCGTTCGGTGCGGGTCATCGAGGATTGCCTGAACGGCCGCCGCACGGCTTGGGAGGATCCGTTCAATGCGGGACGCAACGGCCTCGAGGGTCTCGCGCAGCGTATCGAAATCAATTCGCCCTTGAGCTTGGTTGTGCTGATGCTCGGCACCAACGATTTTCAATCCATGCATCCGCATACGGCCGCACATGCCGCCCGGGGCATCGCGGCGCTCGTGGCTGCCATCCGCCAGGCACCCATCGAACCGGGTATGTCCATACCGCCGATCCTGGTGATCGCGCCGCCGCCGGTCCTCGATCCCAAAGGCCCGATTGCTGCCAAGTTCGCCGGCGCTGGCGCCAAGTCGGCGGGGCTTGCCGACGCCTATCGCGCGGTCGCATCCGAATTCGCATGCCATTTCTTCGATTCCGGCAGCGTAACCAGTGCGAGCTTGGTCGACGGCGTTCATCTCGACCCCGAACAGCACCAATCCTTGGGGAAGGCTGTAGCGCGTTTCGTCGCCGCGCTGCCAGGCGTATTGCCGCCCGCGGCCGCATGAAGCCCGGCGCGATACCGCTCATCGCGCGCGCCGCGCTGCCCATGCTCACGCGCCTGGATCCAGAGTTCGCGCACGGGCTCGGGTTGGCCGGACTACGGTGGCTGCAGCCCCTGTGGCCCGCGCCGCAGGTTCCCGCGGGGCTGTTGGTGCGTTGCTGCGGGCTCAAGTTCACGCATCCAGTCGGTCTCGCCGCGGGCTTCGACAAGAACGGCGATTATCTGGACGCGCTGGGTGCATTGGGATTCAGCCACGTTGAGCTGGGCACGGTGACGCCGCGCGCGCAGTCCGGCAATCCCAAGCCGCGCATGTTCAGGATTCGCGCGGCAGGAGCCCTGATCAACCGGATGGGATTCAACAACAAGGGCGTCGATCATCTGGTCGCGCAGGTCTCCCGCAGCCGCTATGCGGGGATTCGCGGCATCAGTATCGGAAAGAATTTCGACACGCCGATCGAAAACGCACAGGACGACTACCTCGCGTGCCTGCGCAAGGTTTATACGGTCGCGGATTACATCGCCGTGAACGTCTCCTCACCCAACACGGCGCGGCTGCGCGAGCTGCAAGCCCGCGACAATCTGGATAGAATTTTCGGCGCTCTGCTCCAGGAACGCGGCGTGCTGCAGGAGCGCTACGGGAAGCGGGTGCCGTTGCTGGTCAAAGTCGCTCCGGATCTGACGCCGGAACAGATTGCCGCGTTGGCGCTGGATTTGCGCTCTCTCGAGATCGACGGCGTGATCGCCACCAATACCTCGACCGACCACAGTGTCCTCGGCAATGCGCCGGCCGCGCGACAGGCAGGCGGCTTGAGTGGCGCGCCCCTGCACCTCTTGTCGGTTAGGGTGATCTCGCAACTGCGCGCGGAGTTGGGCGCGGACTTTCCCATCATCGGCGTTGGGGGTATCGTAAGCGCGGACCATGCCCTGGCTACTCTGCGTGCGGGTGCAAACCTCATACAGATCTATACGGGGTTCGCGTACCGGGGACCCGTGCTCCTTGACGAAATTCTCAATGCGCTCTGCACATGATTGACGCCGAGACGATCGAGCGGTTTCAGCGCGACGGCGCCGTGTGCATCCGGCAGTTGTTTCGGCCGGAGGAAATGGCGATCCTTCGCGCCGGCATCGATGAGAATCTCGCCCACTTGAGTCCGCGCGCCAAATTGGCGAGCGGCGCGGATGATCCCGGACGTTTTGTCGAGGATTTCTGCAATTGGCAGGACAACGCGCGCTACCGGCGCTTCATCTTCGATTCGGCATTGCCTGAAACCGCGGGCCTGCTCATGCGCAGCGCCGCCGCCCGGCTCTACCACGATCACATGCTCACGAAGGAACCCGGCACGCGGCAGCCGACGCCGTGGCATCAGGATCAGCCCTATTACAATATCGAAGGAAGGCAAAACGTCAGCTTCTGGATTCCGGTTGACCCCGTGAACCGCGAATCCACGTTGGAGTTCGTGGCCGGGTCCCATCTTGGGCCCTGGCTGATGCCGCGCTCGTTCATGGAGCACCAAGCCAAGTGGTTTCCCGAGGGCACGCTCGCCGATCTGCCGAACATCGAGGCCGCGCGCAGCGCCTTTCCGATTCTCGGCTGGGAGCTGCAGCCAGGCGATGCTGTCTGTTTTCACATGCTGATGCTGCACGCGGCCCGGGGCGCGACGGGTCCGCATCGGCGCCGCGTCTTTTCCGTGCGCTTCATCGGCGATGACATCACGCACGCGCCGCGCCGTTGGCGGACATCGCCTGAATTTCCCGGCTTGACCGACGAACTGCCCGCCGGGGCGCCCATGGATCACCCGCTGTTCCCTGTGCTATGGCGGGCAGAATGAAACCCTCATCGCCTGCGCGATACCCGCACAAGGTGACCTGGGCGGTCTTCATCGCGCTGCTGCTGTTCGCCATGCTCTTCCTGGCCGGCACCGCGGCGCAACTGCCGCCGACCGTCGCTGCGCATTTCGATGCCGCCGGGGTGCCGAACGGCTTCATGTCGCGCAGCGGCTACATCCGCTTCGTGTTCTGCGTGGCCATGGGGCTGCCGCTGCTGGTGGTGATCGTACTGTCGGCGGTCTATTCGCGCGCTGCCGACCTGAAACTGCCCAACCGGGACTACTGGCTTGCCCCGCAGCGGATCGATCGGACCCGTGCGTTCCTGATTGCGCACGGAGTCTGGTTCGGATCGCTGCTCGTGGCCCTCGGCTGCTACGTCCATTGGCTCGAGTTGGCCGCGAACCGTCAACAGCCGCCGCATCTGTCGAATCAGACGTTTGCGGCCGGTCTCATCGCATTTCTCGCCGCGACGGCGGTCTGGGTTGCCGCGCTCATGTTCGCCTTTCGCCGGCCCGCGGGCGAGTAGCAGACATCAAATGCGCGGCAATGGTATGAACTCGGTTTCCCCCGGCACGTCGGGGAATTGCCGCCGCTGCCAACGCTCCTTCGCGCGTTCGATCCGCTCCTGAGACGAGGCGACGAAATTCCACCAGATATAGCGTCGCGTCGGGAAACGATCGCCGCCGAGCAGCATGGCGCGAGTGTCGCCAATCGCGCGCAGCACGGCTTTCGCTCCCGGCTCGAGCACCGCCAGATAACCCGCCGTCACCAAGATCCCGTCAATGTCGAGCGCACCGTCCGCCACGTAGATCGCGCGCTCGGCGTGTTCGGCGGACATTTCAAGCGCCGCTCCGTCCGTGATTTGCGCATGAACGTAGAGAGTCGGCCACAGCGTCGCGACGGGAGAACGCAGTCCGAAGGCCGCCCCCGCGATGACGGTCAACTCGATTCCGTCGCCCGTGCGCGCCGGCAGAGACGCCGCCGGGTAATGCGCAAAAGTTGGCTCTCCATCCTCGTGTCCGTCGGGCAACGCCACCCAACTCTGAATGCCGTGCACATGCTCGCCGGATGCGCGGGCCGCGTGCGGCGTTCTCTCCGAATGCGCAATACCGTGTCCTGCCGACATCCAATTCACATCCCCGGGGCGGATCTCCCGCACCGTACCGAGGCTGTCGCGGTGCTCCAGCGAGCCGGAGAACAGATACGTCACCGTGGCGAGCGCAATATGCGGATGCGGTCTCACATCGATCCCGGTCCCCGGCGCCAGTTGCGTCGGGCCAAGATGATCGAAAAAAATGAACGGTCCCACCATTTGCCGGGTCTCGAACGGCAGCACGCGCCGCACGCTGAATCCGCCCAAATCACGTTCGCGCCCACCGATCACTTGCAGACTTGCCATGGATTGCCCGTACGAGCCGCTACCGGCGGCCATTATGGCAAAAGACCGAGCCGCGCACCGCGAGTTCGGCTGCTTCCCCCACTGTGGTCCTTTTTTTGCCCCAGGGTGTTTTGACGTTTTGACGGTGGACTCCAAAGCGTCAAAGCAACACCTTGATAGAATCCGGGGCTTGCGTGCACCGGGCGCTCAATCTGCGCAAATAGGACGTGGCTTATGACTGCTCAAGACCATCGCGGCGCGCGCCGGCGGCGCACGGGTTCATTGCTCGCCGGCTTGCTTCTGGGGGCCGGCGGTGCGGCTTATGGGGCGGCGGCGCCGCAAT
>DATFZF010000004.1:0-34212 GCA_035314705.1 Steroidobacteraceae bacterium
TGGGGCAGTAGCATGAAACTCATCTCGTCTTTGATTATCTGTCTCGTGCTATCAGCGTGCGCTACCGACTACGCGTCCCAGCTTTCTGAAGCCAATTACGGCAGGCAAATCTTGAATTCAAAAGAGACTCTGGATCCGTCAGCGTTGACGAACGGCCTCTACACATCAGGGCCTTCGGGTTTGTTTTACGCGACTCGTCCTTCACAGCAATCGCAACTGTGGTCGTCCGGCTTTGCACCTTAAGTGTCCTCGCACGCGACGCAGCACCAAGTCAATTATCCCGGTTCTGACTTGCCATCAATTCGGCTTCTTAAGGCGAAACAGAAACTGGTCGGTGTGACCGCGGACAGAAGGATCGAACACATTCTTTGTGTGATCGTTGGCCTTGTGCGCAAGAATTGTGTTCTCGATCATCTCCGCAATCTGAACGTCCCGGTTTGGCCGCCTGTTGCCGGTTGCGACTCTGTCCGAGCACGCATGCGGCTCAATTGCCCCGCCCCCCGCAAAACCCATTCCTGGCAGCAACGCTGCCGAGCCGCGAAGCGGCGTCCCTCTGCAATTCTGCCCACTCCCACGCAATAGATTACAGCGTCCTCGGTAAGCAGGGCAGGGGAGACCTACCACCGTACCCGACACCGAAACACCGACCACCCATCCAGAATGGGGCTACTGACTCAAGCCCTCACATAAGCCCACGCCCGCACCCCCTACTTTAGCGGCACCCGCACCTGCGTGTACTCCGAGACTTCATATCGATCCGCGGCGGCGAGATTTGTAACAGTGATCTCAAACACCGTGCCCGCCACCGTTCAACAGAGCGTCGACCACACGAGCGGTGACTTCGGTACCATCTTCGCGCGCAACCTCTAGGCCAAGAGCGGCCGCGCGAGAACCATAACTCTGCTGGCCGAGAAGCGACGACAACTCAGCAGCCACGCGGCTCGCATACTGCTTACGCGCCACCGATCGAGCGACACCGAGTCGCACGATGCGCGCAGCGTTATCGAACTGGTCGCCCAGATACGGAATAACGAGCTGCGGCGTTCCCGCGCGCAAGGCTTGCCCGACCGTGCCGATACCGCCGTGGTGAATGACTGCCAGGGCGTGGGGAAACAGCAGAGAGAATGGCGCGTAATCACCTACAAAGACATCGGCCGATCGTTCGTTGCGAAGCGACTCCAAGCCATCGGCGCCCACCAGGAGAACGGCACGCTTGTGAAGTTGACGGGCGACATGGAGACTTACCCGATAGAAGTCTCCTGGAAACTCCACCGCAAAGCTTCCGAGTGTGAATACCAATGGCGCGGCGCCGGCGGCCAGAAACTCCTGCAGCTCAGATGCGAGCGCGGATCGCTGACGTGTCGCTCGGTCATAGAAAGTAAAGCCCGTAATAGTCGTATTCGGGGGATAATCTGATTGGACAGCGCCTAGGAGATTCGAGTACGTCGCGAGCGTGCCGAGCGGAGAGAATTGCCCTTCAAATAGCGGATTGACATTCGTATCCGGCAATCCGAGCTCTCGCCGAAACGAGTAAAGCGGGCGAGCTCGTCGAGTCACGAGTTTCTTTGCCGTGCCATACACCGCGCGCGTTGCCACCGGACCCAGCTTCGAGAGCAGCGGCGCGACCCAGGGCGCCTGGCTGAGACTGGGTGGGTCGTATTCAGACAAGAAAACCATCGGCTGTAGAGCGATCGTAAGGAGCGGAATACCGAGCTTGTCCGCGGCAAGCCGGGTGGAATACATCAACGAACCGGCCAGCACCAAAGACGCCCCCTGGAGCACCGGCAACAAATCGTCATATGTGACTTTCAGATACGGAAACACCGCCCCCTCTAAGACAAACATCGTGTCCTTGATGATCCGCCGACCCAGCTCGCGAGCGTCCATTCGCAAATCCCGAAAAACGTCATCACGAGACGGTCTGATTGGGTGGAAGGAAATTCCTTCGGCCAGAACGTCCTCTCGAAAATCCCGACTGGTCGCAATTACAACATCGTAACCGTGCTCCATGAGCCGCAACGCAATCGCTATGAACGGGTGAAGATCTCCCAGCGATCCCATTGTAGAGAGCACGATCCGCTTGCCCACGCTGGTACCCCTCTGGCGTTGACTTCATATCCGGGAGCTTCGCAAGGAACCCGACGATAACTCCGCCGTACAAGAGAATCCTGGGAACCCAATATTCCCACTTTGTCGCATATAAAATAGAGCCATGAACGTTGATTGCAAATATTCGACCGGTTGAGGCATCAGAAATTGTCGGCAGCCCAGCCCCATAATCTAGGTAGATGATCAGCCCGAGTCCGGTGAATACCGCGACCGCAGCGATAATGAGGATTATCCGCCGAAGGCCCTGCGGGACCGTCTCTCGCTCGGCTTAGCCTACCTCAACCCATAAACAGCGGCTTCGCCGATGTTCAGCCCGGGTATTGACCGTCCTCAGTTGGCCCGGAAGCTCGTGATTTCCCGCTCCAATCTTCCAACATCGCCCGCGTCGCAAGATGCGCTCATTGACAATCTGGTCTATTCTGCTCCCCACATCCGGGCAGGTACGGCCAATGGAAGGAACGAGCCATGTCCATCAACCGATCTGAAGCTCCGTCATCCGTCGCGGGCATTAGACCGCGTGGATGGTTGCTCTTTGCAATACTCCTCACGACCGGAGAAATCTTCCCTGCGTTAGCCCAAGAACCGACACCGCAATCGCTACGCACCGGCCCACTCATCCCTTCCGCAATCCTGCGTCCGCCGTTTCCGCCCCCACAAGAGGGTTGCCGTTACCTGAAAGAAGGCAAATGGCTGGAAGTTCCCTGCGCCACAGACGAGGAACTGCGGCGACAGCGCCTGCCGGTGCCTTCCATGGACAATGCCATCCAGTCGAACCCACACTCTGTATTCATCCTGGATAACCATTCATCGAGCAGCTATACCACTCCGATTATCTGGGGGTCGGTCAGCATTGTTTTCTTGTCTGACCCCAGGGACGCGGCGGAAACAGACGGCAACAGTAATGCGTTCAGCCTTCAGACCAACACCAATTATTTCCACTGCGCGACTTGCAGCAGCGGATATCCCTTCGCCGCCATACCCGGGATCAGCCAATCCGCCAGTCAACCCGGAGATGTCGGCTGGGTGCAATTCACCTATCAGAATTTTGGCAATTCAACTGCACAGCTCTGCATATTCCAAATCGATATTACAATCAATGTTCATACGAACGGCGCCTATCTTTCCGGCGCCAACGGTGGTTTTGCTAACGCCAATGAAGCCGGCTTCCACAAGGATTGCGTCGCCCATCTTCCGGTCACTGCCCCGCTAACCGGGCGAGGAGCTGTTGTAGCGCGGAGCGACGAAAACCCCGCGGTCGGCGGTGCTGAAGTCATCGGCTACATCACCTGTCCCCATACGGGATGTTTGCTGCAGCTCGTCGCCTATCTGCCTTGGGCGGGTAGAAATTGGTGGAGCATTACCAAAAAGGATGTGCTCGGCTTGAACGGCAATTGGATCAACGTCAACGGTTCGATCCTGGGTTCCGGCGGGAATTCGACCGCAGTATTCTCAAGTACTTCCAGTAAAACCCCCAAAGTCACCATCGAACAAGCGGTCAGAGCCTTCTCCTGCGTCACTTTCTCGTCTGCCACCGGGTACATGCCGGAGCCTTGCCCCGCTCCGATACTCCCCATCGAACGGTTCTTCGACCTATCCGCAACACCGACGTTCTCTCCTTACACCGGCGAGAAGAACAACCTGACGAGCGGCCCGGTCACATTTACCTGCGGCCCGACAAACTGCACCCTTCTATTCGATTCGACAGCGCCCTAAGCAAATAATGGCCGCAACGGCACTCCCATCGCTAAACAAACGGAAGTGCCAAAAAGAAGTGCCGGCCCGAGTGATATTCGACTCGGGCAGCTCCACCCGTGGGACGCAACCGCCCCAGGAGGTTTAAAAGAATGGCAAGCCATTCTTGGGCTACCGCCGCGATCTCGAGTCGACTCATCCCGCGCGCTTTGTGCGCCGGCGGTGTGATTTCGAAGCCGGCCCAACCGCACCGCCCGCTGGACGTTGATTCAATGTGACCGTACCCGGTATGTGCTGTTTGCCCCAACGCACAAACGCGAGCAACACATCGCCCAGCGCGCTGCCCTTCGGGGTCAGCGTGTAGGCGTACCGAACCGGACGCTCCTGGTAGGGAGTGCTGGTGACGATGCCGGCACTTTCCAGGCGCTTGAGGCGATCGGCAAGAATGTTGGTTGGAATGCGCTCCGGCGACAGCGCGAGCTCGCCGTAGGTGTGCTTGCCGTGCAGCAAGTCGCGCACCACGAGCAGCGACCACTTGTCACCCACGATGTCGAGCGAGTTGGCGACCGCACAGGCGGAACGGGCGAAGGGTTTTGCAGTATTCATGGGCGGCGCCATTCCTTGAAAACTAGTTACTTGCAGAGTGCAAGTCATTGTGCTACGGTTGACCGATACTTGCAAAATGCAAGTCACTTAGAGGAGAGCGTCATGTCTGCGATCGTCCTGCCCCGGCCTGGCGAGTCTCAGCCCAGCGGGCGAGGCGGTATCCGCCTCGCCGTCGCGATCACATTGACCGTCTGGCTCTTGCTGGTCGTGTCACTCGGGTTGGCCGGCGCTTTTGTCGTCCCTCCCGGGACACCACCCCTGCCCATTGCGATTGGAGTTGCCGCACCCCTGGTACTCTTTTTCGCGTCGCTGCGGTTGTCGCGATCCTTCCGCGAGTTCGTGCTCTCGCTGGATCTTCGACTCGTTGTGGGAATTCAGGCTTGGCGATGGGCCGGTCTGGGGTTCCTCAACCTCTATGCGTACAAGGTGCTCCCTGCTGTGTTCGCCCTGCCGGCAGGTCTCGGAGACATGGCCATCGGGGTCACGGCCCCGTGGATAATACTTGCCCTGGTGCGTCAGCCTGGCTTCGCCGCCGGCGCCACCTTCATCCGTTGGAACGTCCTCGGGATATTGGACCTCGTCATCGCGGTCAGCATCGCTTCCTTGAGTGCGGTCTTCGCGACCGGCGCACCCGGAGAGATCGGCGTCGGGCCGATGGCGACGCTGCCGCTGCTGCTGATCCCGGCATTCCTGGTGCCGTTATTCCTCATGCTGCACAGCGCGGCGCTGATGCAGAGCCGGCAGCTTATACGCAGCCGAGTGTAGGCCCCTTGGAACATGGCGCGCTGGCCTTGATGAGGGTCAGCGCGGCCATCGTCCAACGGCGGTGATTCAGTTTGCGGACAATCTTGCATGCTCGGCGATGGAGAGTAATAGAATGCCGAAAGGGCATAGAGAGCAATGTACTGCTTACTGTGATACTCACTAAAAGGATTGGCACATGCGAAAGCTCGGATTATCCGTAACGCTTGCTATCACAATTGGCGCTGCAGTGAGCGCATTTTCACAATCCGTTGCACCAACGGTCGATCCCGCTTGGAAGGCGGCGGAAGTTGTCGAATTTATCGGGCTCAAAAAGGGCGACAAGGTCGCTGATATTGTGGCGGGGCGCCTTACCGCATCACTTGCGCAGGCCGTCGGACCGTCCGGAAAAGTGTACGCCGTTGAAACGGCCGAAGTCGTCAAGCGCCATCCCGAAGCATTGGCTCACATGAAAGAGCTCGCGAGTCAGTCGCCCAATATCATCGTCAGTGAGGACCCGGTCGCAACGGCATTGCCGTCGGGACTCGATGCCGTGTTCATTCGACAGAATTATCACGATCTCTACGACAAGTTTATGGGGCCGGCGGATGTACCGGCATTCAACAGGGCAGTCTTTGCCGCCCTGAAGCCAGGCGGTGTCTATGTCGTCCTGGATCACGCAGCGACAGCGGGCTCGGGCGTCAGTGCAACCGAAACATTGCACCGTATCGATCCAGCAAGAGTGAAGGCGGATGTGCTGGCAGCCGGCTTTAAGCTCGATGCCGAAAGCACAATTCTCGCAAACAAGGGCGACGATCACACCAAGAATGTGTTCGATCCTTCTGTCCGCGGTCACACCGACCAGTTTCTGTTTCGCTTTAAGAAGCCGAATTGATGGCAAGTCAGCACTGAGATAATTGATTTGGTGGTGCGTCGCGTGCGAGGACACGACCGCAGTGGCGCTTGTTGGGAACAACGGGTCCAGCATAGAGCTCCCGAAGGCCGCGATGTATAGAGGACGTTGGTCAGTTGGGCGGATCCAGGCCCGCGTCTTCTCGATGTTGGTCTGACGGTCCTTTTTCATAGTCGGCATTGCTGAGGTGGCTCATCTGCCGCGCGATATGAAAATCGAGATTTCGGCGATTGCCGTCCATCCATAATCGATCGCGTGCCCGAGAGCCATAAAGGGAAAAGTGACATGATTCGCTCTTTTTTTTGATGCTGATAATCCTGATGATCATGGGTCCGACGGTTAAACCGAGTTAGAGAAACGAATGCAGTACGCGCTAGTCACCGGCCAAGTTATGGTAGTGGTCTTTCTGGCGTTCCACGACTGGGTGCCTCTGGGGAGGCTGAACAATGTGGGCGGCCTACGTGCCGTAGACACAACCAACAGATTGTTGTTGACCACGGTGATTAGCACAATGCCGTTCGCTGCGGTACTTCTCGTGAGCTTCCTTTTTGGAGCGGTCGAGTACCCGAACTGGCTGCTGTGGTGGTTATGGGGTACGTACCTAGTGTGCGCGTATGGCATTCTTCGAGCGTGGTGGATTCCCTATCTCGGCAGTCCCGATCCGGACCGCGCAAAGCGCTATGGCGTTCGCTTTGCGGGTACGCACGGGTTCTTGCCTGAACGAAACGGGATAAGGCCCGATACATTACACGTTGCCTTTCACGTGCTGGTCGTTGCGATATTGATTGTTCTTGGGTATCTGAGCTTCATGCGCCACTGAACATCATGAAGAATTACGCATGACATCAACCTTGATTGCTCTAGCGTTCATTTAGAATAATCACGGTTGCGTGTTACTAGATGCTGTGTGCCTCACCCTTTGGGCCGCCCCGTGGGGGGGGGGATCGTTCAACGCGGGCTGGGGCTGCACCAGCCCTCGCAGCCGGGCGACTCGTGTGGACATTGGTCCAGGAGTTACTCGCGGCGACGATTCTCTTTTTGTTTTTCCACACTTCGCTGCGGTTTTGGTCGCTGTTCGTCAACTTCTATTCTTTCGGGCTCCTCGGGCTCACGTTGTCGTCGACCACGCGATCAGGCGCCGCGTTTTGCCGCACCGGCCGGGAGGCATTCTCGCCGCCGTGCGCCAGTCGCTCGCTCGGCAGTTCAAACTAATGAGCGGGAGCCGATTCCGCGGGGGCGCCTTTCTGTGACTCGACCGATTGGACGACTTGGAAAATTGGGCCGCCGTTGTACGTGAACAGCACCTTGCGCGCATTGAACAGCACCAGGATGCGGTGAGCCAGAAAGAAATCGCAGCCGATCAGCATGTTCGGCAAGCCTCCGGCAATCTGTGAAATGTGCGTGCCGGTTACCGTCACCCGGTTGTTGTTGAACAAGTCGGAAATCTCGAGCTTCACATTGCGGACAGACTCATCGCCAATCGCAAAGGTTGCGAACATTCCGGCCCAGCTGTCTATCAGCGTACCGGACACACCGGACGTCTTGAATGCCGTCTGCTTGCCGTCGAGCCAGGGGGTCACGCCGGCATTCGCGGCGATCGGCCGCGCGACCACCGAGGTGCCTGCGCCGGTGTCAAGAATCGCGTCAACCGGTTTGCCATTGAGCATCACCCGAATCAGGATCTGTGGATTCGAGGGGTTGGCTTGCTCCAGCTCCGCCATTGAATAACTGTCGGCCCAGTACGGCAATTGGTCCAGTGGACAGCCTTCGGGCTTGAGCAGCCGCAGGACGCCGTGCGCCAGGTCGAACTCGGCGGCGAAACCGGAAAAAAAATCCTCACCGAGAACCAGGGCGGGCCCATCATCGGCACGTGCGCCTGTCTTCGGCCGGATGACCGCGATTTGCAGATTCTTGGCGGTAAACACTCCGATCTGCAGGTTGATCACGGTTTCGTGAACGGTCGCCTCGCCGCCCACCCCGAATATCCGCAACCCCCTGACGCCGCCGATCTTGAGACCAAGCCTCGTTGCTGCTCCTTCCCACATGAAGCTGGCGCTGGCGCCGGTGTCGACCAGAATCTCGATCGGCTGACCGTTGATTTCACCCTGCAAAAGAGGCCGATTTTCTCTGACGGTGACCGGAAGCTCGGCGATCTTTCCAATTTTACAGGCACCGAACGCGGCCGGAGCGAAAGGCAGGCATATCAAGCACGCGGCAATCCCTGTCCATTTTTTCATCCGTGACTCCTCCATCCCTGTTTTAGCGCTGAACCACTATACCGCACTCGACTGCAATCCCAGATGCCGCAATATGCCCTGCGCCGCCTCGCCCCGCTCGAACACCTCGGCCACCACGAGATCCGAGCCGCGCACCATATCGCCGCCGGCGACACCTTGGGATTCGTGGTTTGGAAGCGGTGGTGCATTCGAACTACGGTCCACAGCGCTGCTCGAGCAAGCGCAGCCGCATGATCTCGGTCGGCGCTGGCGATCGAGCGGCTGTCGCTGAGTTCTCAGGGCAGCGTGCGCTATGCGCTGAAGACCCCCTACCGGGACGGCACGACGCACGTGATATTCGAACCCTTGGATTTCATCGCGCGCCTCGCCGCGCTGATCCCCGGCCCGCAGGCCAATCTGACCCGCTATCACGGGGTGTTTGCCGCACATCACCGGCTGCGCGCGAAGATCGTGCCGGGCCGCGCAGAGAAAGAGAAGGGCAGGGCAGAGCGCAGTGGCACTCCGCGCCACGCAGCGATGAGTTGAACCAACGGTCACCTTCCATGGCAACCGCGAAGCCACCTCGAGTAGATCTGTCAATCCGCTTTTGCGTCGCCCCATAGTCGCTCCTTGAACCAGCGAGCTCCAAAGCGTGACAGAGATGCCTCATTAAGTACTGCGCTTGAGTTCACATACGACGTCGACATCCGTTTGACTCCCTAGCCTAAATGTATATACTTGTTGATACATCCGGAGTCTACATGGCCAAACCCGCAACTCTCACCGTTCAGCGCTGGGGCAACAGCCTGGCCGTGCGCATCCCGGCGGCCGTCGCCAAATCGGCGCGCTTCAAAGTCGGCCAGCCGGTCGAGGTGTCTGCGCAAGACACTCACGTCCTGGTCAAGCCCGTGGGCGACCCCAAGCTGACCCTTGCTCAGAAGCTCGCCGCCTTCGATCCCGCCCGACACGGCGGTGAAGCGATGGCGACTAAGCCCATTGGCAGCGAAGTGGCTTAGGGTCAAATGGCCGCGCGTCCATCCAAGTCCTGGTGTCCTGATCGTCGCGACATGATCTGGATCAACTGCAATCCACAAGCGGGCCGCGAAATGAGAGACATCCACCCGCTCCTCGTGCTCTCCTCGCGCGAATTCAACGAACGCACCGGCATCGTCATTGGATTGCCGATGACTACCGCCACCTACAACGAAACCAATCCCTTTGCCGTGAAGGTCGCCGGCCAGAAGGGTGCGCCGAGCTACATCCTCGCCCACCAGCCCAAATCCTTCGACTGGCGCGCGCGGCAAGCCAAACCGCACGCATTAAAGAGAGTGCCCGAGGACTCCTACACCCGCGCCTGCGAAACACTGAATCAGATCATCGACCTCACCGGCTAGACGCCGGTCCGACTCGGCCCCGTGAGGCTCGAGCCAACTATGCCTTAGATCGGTTTACGCTGCACCCCAGCCGCCCGCCGCATTAACTCACGGCCTAACCGCATCAACCCCGACGAGACAGGTGCAGCGCGGGAATTATCAGACTTGCCGTGGTCGATCACAGCGGCGACGAGCAGCGCCAGACTCATATATCGAGCGCGAACTACTTGGGCATTCATGACTCCTACGGTAAATCCACCAACCGTAAATTTGCTGCTGCAAATTGGCCCCAACAGTGTAAAAACCGTATCGAACCGATCTCCGCGGCCGGCGTAGATCATCGACAGATTCGGGTGAACCGCTGAACTACTTATTCGAGCGGACCGCCGTACCGCTCCCTGGCCGCCTCCACCGTAACCGCACCAAATACTGGCCCGGTACCACTGTATGCGACCTGTACATCCGGGCGAAGTCCTTCTGGAGGATTTTCTGAAGCCCCTCGGCATGAGCGCTAATGCGCTCGCGAAAGCCCGTTCCCGGTTGAACCTGCAGACGGCCTATGATTTGCGCATGCCGAAATCAGCAATGCGAAACGTATCGTACGCGAGGTTTCCCCGCAGCTACCCCGACTCCGGTTGGTGCTTCCGTCGTCGCCCACTCGCCCCACGAGCGGGGAGCCCGAAGGTAAAGTGAACCTCATTTGCAACCTGTCCGGAGACCCCAATGAAGCGCCCCATGACCACCCTCGAATTTGCGCACTATCCCACTGATTGGCATATCTCCCCCGTCCTCGACACGGGAGACTTCGTGTTCTTCTCCGGAATCACTGGCGTACATCCCAATTCATCGGTCGCCTCGGATCCAACCACGCAATTTCGCGATACCTTTGAATTCCTACGCGCCAATCTGCAAATCGCCGGCCTCACGTACGACCATATCGTCGAAATGACGACTTACCACGTCGACTTGCGCAAACACCTCAACGCGTTCATCAAAGTCAAAGACGAGTACATCGTCGAGCCCTATCCCGCCTGGACCGCAGTGGGAATCCATGAGCTGATCACGGAAGGAACGCTCGTCGAAATGCGCGTCATCGCGAAGCGCCGACTAGTCTTAGACCAACAGCGCGGAGAGTAGGGGAGGGCGAACACGGGCGTCGGCAACAATATGCATTCCTGCGATTCCGACCTGGGGTACGGCATACACGCCCCCTCGCCGAACTGTCTTGGCGCCCCTGGCGCCGAGCCGCGCAGCCGCGTCTGACTGACCCTGGCCCCGGGCAAATCCCAATATACGGATTTACAGCGGCCCGAAAAATGTGTTCGCGTGCCGTGACCCCATGCCGCTAACGTAGCGCATATCCCAATTCGCTCCCCGCCTGCTTCAATGGATCGAGCATCACATCGTCCGCGAGCGCCCGATTAAACAGCGGATGCGAGGGAAACAGCGCCACCTGCAACGCCCGCTCGTTGAGCGCCAACGCATGAGCGCCGCCGTTCATCGACGACGCATATTGAATCCCCTGAACTTCCGGAAACGCCGCGTACAAATCCCGCGCCCAACCTCGAGCCCGCTCGCGACTCCCCGAATGGATGGCCATCGACGCCCCCATGCGCGTCGCGAAGTCCCCGGTCAGATCCAGCACCCGAAGCGCGGAGACCGTTTCGAACACCACCAACCACGGCGATTGAAACGCCCGATCGATGCGCCGCGTGTGCTGAAAGGATTCCGCGAGACAGGTCTTCGCGTCGCGCGCCGCGTAGTAAATGCCCCGCTCCTGCGCGCAAGGCTCCCCGTCCGCATTCGCCAAGTGATGGTCCCACCGCGCATTCACCGGACCCACATAGCGAAACGCATTCCACCTCATCGGATGACGCCCGCCCGTGGTGTACACCCGCGCCAGGCACGTCCCCTTCGGAATCTCCAGGGTCGCAGGCGCAAAGCCAGCCAGCGCCGCCACCCCCGGAGAGTTCGGAAACTTAGCGACGGTGCTCATGCTTCCTTAAGACGCGCATCATTGATGAGAGCCTGTCATTCGCGGACAAACGGGAGTGAAGCGCTGGTCGTGGTCTCGGCAGTAGATATCCCTGTTCGGGTATGGATGGGTCTATGCCGGCGCGGAACCCGAACAGGGATATCTACTCAAACCCGCGAGCGAGTCTCACCACCGCCGCGACGCTTTCCCCTTTCAGCAGCCACTCCCGCGGACTTAAAACAGCATCGCGCCCTTCCAACTCCAAATCCGGATTCGGTGACAAAAACCACTCCGCCACATCGAGAGGATTCAGCGCCTCCGGCAACGCACTCAATACCTCCCGAAGCCCCGGCACCACCTGCTTGCGCTCGAACTGAAAGCGCGGCAACCGCCGCTCCCCGTCATACTCAAGGCCGAACAACGACCGCTCCCGCAGCCGCTGCCGGATCCGACTCACGTCCACCTTCAGGTACCGCGCCGCCTCCGCCGTCGACAAACTCGTTTCCAGCAACGCCATGTAGTCCGCAATCGACCGCGTCAGCGGATCCCGCGAAGCCTCACCCGCCCACTTCTCCGTCGACAGCCCCACCGATTCCAAAGCCTGCACTTCCCCCAACGTCAGCGCCGCCGCCGCCGAACCTCCCGTTCCTAAGCCACCCAGCATCGGCTCGTTCAACAGCAACCGCCGGCGCGCCTCCTCATACAACTGCATCGGCACGTCGCTTTCCGCCGCCCCCGCCCGAACGACCTTCTTCGCTTCCAGACTCATAGGGCCTCCCGATTACTCCTGACGATAATATACAGGAATTTCCCGTCCAAGTCACCCCTACGGATGGGTTTACGCCGGCCCGCGAAATACGTGTCCCTCCAGGCCGCTCCGTGAGACAACCCGTGCGTCTATGACTTCGCCTCCAGCGTGCACCGCAAATCCACCACCCGCCGTCCCATCCTTAGGCTCCAGCCATCAATGACGCTATTGAGCCGATCCGCATCAATGGTCGCGAACGCGATCCGCCGCATTGACTCCCAATGGCCCGACTCCTTGGGCTCGTGATCATGGCCCTCGTGCGGCCGCCCCTCACTGCACGCCTTGCATAAACTTCGAATCGACGCCGTCCAATCCTCAAACGCAATGCCCGCATCCTCGCACAGCCGTTCCAAGGCCTCGATCTCCTGCAGAGATTCCACCTCCGTCCTCGCCTCGTAGGTGCTGAATTTCGACGGTTCGAAAATCTCCAGGACATTGAACACCGGGCACTCTTGCCCCGCGGAATTGACTCGGTATCCCACGGCCGCGCCGTCATGCAGCACCACATCGCCATGGCGATAATGAGTCTCACCCGTTGGAATATTGATGACTCGTGACCGCACCGGACACAGTGCCCGGGACCACACCACTTCCACGGTACCGACGCTGCGCTCGTCCGCGTTGAGCCGCACCGGCGTCTTACCCCGGTTCTCTTCGATGGGTCCTTCTCCTGGCTCCGTGATAATCTCAAGGCTGCTCCAAGCAGCCCGCGCAGTGCCCCAATCGCGCATCGCCGTCGCCGCGATGGCGAGATTCCACAACGTCGCCTCATCGTCCGGCTGCAACGCACGCGCGCGCCGATTGAAGTCAAGCGACTGCGCCCAATCGCCGCGGTACTTGTAAATCAAACCCAGGTTATACAGCGTATCGCCCCGCGCAGGATCGAGCGCGAGCGCCATCGTGTAGTTCTCGATGGCTTGATCTTCATTCCCGGTCTCCGAGCACTCCACCCCCGCCACATGCAAGGCCTGCGCGTGCGCAGTCGCAAGTACGCTCACAGTCTCGAACTCCTTAGGTGCTGAAGCCTTGAGTCACTACAACGGGCAGAGTAGGGCGCCTACCCACGCGCCGGAATTTCCACCATCCCCCGCCCAAGCATCCCAGCATCTCACAATAGATGGGTCATCCAATCCCGCCCCCCGGCTCAAGGCTCTTTAATGCGGCACTTCGACCCAGAAAGCCTTGCTCGGATCCACTTGCGTGGTCGTCGCCGGCCCCTCACCGATGATTTGCACGATGACAGCCTCGGCGCTGCCGGATCCGTCCCAGTGAGCGGCCTTCGCCGGATGCAGCATGACGCTACCCGGTTTCAAGGGAACGGCCTTAGAAAAATCGAAACTGTCCCCTGTGCCTGCGTACCAGGTCCCCTCGAGCACCGTGATGTATCGAGCATTGGGATGCCAATGCGGAATGTCCATGACGTAGGGCGGGAACCGCACACGAACCACATACATGCCGGGTTTCGCGGGATCGCCCAGCAGCACCGCCTGCTGCACCCCATGCCCATTCGGCACATCCTGCCAATGAATGTCGGCAGCCGTGATCCGGATGAACTCCGCATGGTCCTGTGCAACACCGCTCGCAGCAGCGACGGCCGCCACAACCATGAGGCACGATGTCAAAGCAAGAAAATGTGATGTTCTCATCGTGACACGTCTCCTAGAGCAGAGAAATTCGGGGTTCTATTCTTGGGTCCTGCATCATCGACCGATACTAATTGCGGGATTCGCTCTCCAGCTCCACCGGCTTTCCATGCGGCGTGCGTCGATAGGCATCGGCCCAAGCCTCCTTGCGCGCTGCCAAAGCGGCCGGATCAGACAAACCCTTGGCCACTACCAGCCGCTCCAGCGCGGCGAGCCAATGATTGTAATAACGTGAGCCGTCGTCCGGCTCGCCGCGCGCAGCCGCCGCCTTCAATTCCTCCGCCAGCGTCGCCGCCCATTCCTTCCACGTGAAATGCCCTTGTTGAGACAACCTAACAGCGAGCGCGAACGCGGTCGCAGCCCAAGGCTCGGCAAAGACCGGCCCGCTCTCATCCTGCGGCAGACCCGGCAACACGGCCAAGGCGCCCGCCTGCGGATCCGCGCTAGGCCGGTTCAAGATAATCGTCCCACATCGCCACGTAAACGGAATCGCGCCGATTGGCCTCATCGCCCCACAGCTCGCGCGCGCCAAAGCGCACCGAGTACACATGCTGCGGCTTTTCACCGAGACCTAGGGCATCGCTGTCCGGAAAAACATACACGCCGCAGTCACGCTCAATAGTCCCCACCTTTCCCCGGGCGTAGCGCGGCAGGCGAGTATGACCCACGGGGTTGATATTGCGTCCCCGCACACGCTGTCCTGCATGAAACCGTGCAGTGGCCGCAACATGTCGACTCGAAGGAAATCCCGCAGCAATCATGGGCGCCACCTCGGCGGCCTTGAGCATCTTAGGTACCTTCCCAGCCGGGGCGCCCGGCTTCCCGCTATTGATTTCGTCCTGCGTCACTACCTTGGTCTTTACCAGCAGCTCGACGAGGCCGGTCGTAATTTTGTCGTAATAGTTCATGCGTAGATAGTCGGCCGGCGGTATGAGTTCTTTCTGATAACGCTCGGCACCGTAGCCCCAATCCGCGGGGACCGCTATCCACATTGCAAAGGCGCGTCCCTCCCACGGCGCGTGAAACACCGGCTCGTCTTTTGCCGGTTGTATCGGACCCATGTCCTGCATCCCGCCCATGTCATGAATGCCGTTCACGAGTGACTTCCTCCGCGTGGCGCCGGCACTCGGTTGACCCCCACCATCGAATCCCGTGTCACCAACGCCGCGAGATCCGCTTCGCTCATGCCCTCCGTGCCAGGTGGTCGTTCCGGAAGCACCAAGTAGCGCAACTCCGCGGTGCTGTCCCAAACCCTCACCTCCACATCCTCATCGAGCCGCAGACCGAACTCATGCAATACGCCCCTAGGATCGATGACCGATCGCGACCGATACGCCGCCGATTTGTACCAAACCGGCGGTAGCCCCAGCACCGGCCACGGATAGCAGGAACACAGCGTGCACACCACGATGTTGTGCACTTTCGCAGTGTTCTCCACCACCACCATGTGCTCTCCCTCCAGCCCCGAGTATCCGAGCTCCGTGATCGCCGCACCCGCGTCGCTCAAGAGTCGCTGTTTATATTCGCGATCCACCCATGCACGCGCCACCACCCGCGCACCATTGCGCGGCCCGACCTTGTGCTCGTAAGTGTCCACCAACGCATCGAGCGCGGCCGGATCGACGACGCCCTTGGCCACCAAAAGTGATTCCAGCGCCTTGACCCGCAGCGCCGGATCCGACGGCACAACCTGATGATCATGGTCATGATCAGCCCCCTCTCCGCGGGAGAGCGTCGGCGTCACCGCCACCCCGGCCGCCGCCGTCAACGCACTGGTTAGAAGGTCGCGACGGCTTGTCGTCATAAATAGCTCCCCGACAATTTTAGGAATACGGTGCCTCGGTGCACGAACGCGCCCTCAACAGAGTATAGGCCTGGCATACCAACCACGCGGGTCATGCAAAGGAATAGCGTAAGAACAGATGACTCGCGCCCTGCCGCACGTCAATCAGCTTCCCCCACAACGGATTTCGCGGCGCAAATTCCTTGCCCATGGCCATTCCCAGCCTGCCATCGCCCTCCACCCGACCCGCAATCTGCGGGGCCAGCGTCAGGAACTGCTCCGACACCAGCCGCTGCTTGAAGAAATCGGCCAGTAATCGCGGGCCTCCTTCCACCAGCACTCGTTTGATGCCGCGGACGGCGCAAACCTCGCGGCAAATCCTGCCGGCCGCAATCTCTCCTGCCGCGCGACGGACCGCACGAATCTCAACCGCTTCGGGAATTCGCTGCTTTGCCAGCCGTTTCGCACCCGAAGCCGTGGTAACGATCATCACCGACACCGCTCCGGATGAAAACACCGGCAGCCGCAGGTCGAGCGACCCACTGCCGCTGACGATGACATTGAGAGGCGGTCCCGATTTGCCGAGGGCCTTCCTCAGTTGAGCATATTCCGGTGCGAGCTCCGGGCAAATGGCCTGCGGCGTCCAGATGTGTTGACTGTCGGCAGCCAGTGAGCCCGAACCGACGATGACGACGTCGGCTATGGCACGCAACAGCCCCATCACCATACGATCCTGGGCGTTGAAGCCGCTGATGTCGCCGCCATTCGCATGTCCTCGCACGCGCAATGACACCACGCCATCCAGCGTCGTCACAAAATTGCTGAAGATGTACGGCGGCGAGCTGGCCCGTGGCACGTGCAAGCGGCCGTAGAGGCGTGTCAGTGTCGCTGGGAGCGGCAACGCATTACCTTGCTTGCCGGTCCAAAGCGTTTTGAGTGGCATCAGCGTCCGCGATCGAGGCATGGGCAATCGGCCTTATTGGGAGGTGGTTTCCAACATGCGTTCTGCTTGAAGGCTCTCGAAGTCCCGGGAAATCGTGGCCACAGCCACAGTTCGTCGGCCCAGACGATAGGTCACTGCGCAGTCGCGAGATTCCAGCGTCCCTTCAATGGCCGTTGCATCGTACTTTTCGGCATGACCGACGTAATTGATTACCACATCGTAATGCTGGCTCCAGAAGAAGGGGATCGCGGTGAATGGTTCACGGAATCCAAGAATGTTTTTCGCCGCCGCTTGACCCTGACGCTGCGCCACCACCCAATGTTCGACTCGAATCCGGTCGCCGGTGTGGGCATCGGGCCACCGCGCGTTGTCGCCGGCCGCAAATACGCCGGGCGAGCTCGTTTCGAGGTATTGATCGACCGCAATCCCACGCTCTATCTTCAAACCGGCCCGCTCCGCGAGTGCAATCTCCGGTCTCACCCCCACACCGAGCACGACGAAGTCCGCCTGCAGGATGATCCCGTCGGTCAGTGTTACGCGCCGGCCGTCGACTCGCGCGACAGACTGGCCCAGATGGAAGGCAACCCCGTGCGACTCGTGAAGCGCCTTTACAAATGAACCCACGTCCATGCCCAGCACGCGCTCCAGAGGAACTCTCTCGAGTCCCACCACGTGTACGTCGATGCCGCGTGCGCGCAGCGCGGCGGCCACTTCAAGTCCGATGAAACTTGCGCCTACGATGACCGCGGTCCGGGCTGATTCCGCGGCCGCACGAAGAGCGCGGCCATCGGCGAACGAGCGCAGATAAAAGATGCGCGCTCCCGAGCCCGCAGGAATATCCAGCCGAATGGGTTCGGCACCCGTTGCCAGCAACAACGCACCATAGGGGATCTCGCGGCTGCCATTCAAAGTGACAACCCGACGCGCTGTATCCATCGACGTGACGCGCTCGTTCAGCAACAGGTCAATACTCCTGTCCGCATAGTATTGCGCATCTCGAAGAGGCATCCATTCCTCGGGTGCGGTTCCCGCGAGGAAATCCTTGGACAAATTCGGGCGATCGTACGGCGGCGAGTCGTCGGCACTAATCAATGTGACCGGGCCGCGATAGCCCTCGCGCCTCAGCATGTCCGCGGCGGCAAGACCGGCCGCACCTCCCCCGACGATGACGACGGAGGTTGGGCTCACGGGCAATGCCGAAGCGGCTGTCTCGTTGGGGGCCGCCGGAAGATTGAGCTTCTCGCGGGCATAGACCCTGTCGAGCACACGCTCAACTCGCCACGAATCGATGGCATCGAGCGCCGGTGCTCGCAAAGCCTCGCCGGTGCGCAGGCTGAAACAGGCGTGATGCCGGGGGCAACGGATCGTGTCGTCCACGATGAGGCCATCGGCCAGCGGGGCGTGATAATGCGTGCACATGGCCCCGACCGCAAAGTAGTCCTCGCCGCGTCGCACCAGAAGGGCCTCTTCGTCAGCCACCCGGCCCCTGACGATCGCGCCGTCCGCGAGTCCTTGAACGGATACGCCGAGTCTAAAGTCTGGTCTGTCCGAGCCTTCCATTCCCGTGCTCCGATCATGTTTCAGGGCGATTCGCCAATTTTGTTTGATATCCTCGGTCTTTGATAGCACCTGTGAAGGATTTAAGGCTGCCGCGTATGCGCCGCCTGCGCGCCGATACCATGGTGCCATGGATTCGACTGCGCTCCTCTGATAAACGGTGCTGGTAGCGACTTAATCCCCAAGGAGCCCGAGATGAGTAGTGTGAACGTAACGGCGCGGAAGGTCGACATGAAACTCGAAGTCGTCGTCATCCCTGTTTCAGATGTTGATCGCGCCAAGCGCTTTTACGGCAACTTGGGCTGGAGGCTCGACGCCGACTTCGTCAGGGGCAGCGAATTTCGGATCGTCCAGTTCACGCCACCCGGCTCGCCGTGTTCCATCCAATTCGGCACCGGAATTACCTCCGCCGCCCCGGGCTCGGCGCAGGGAATCTATCTCGTCGTGTCCGACATCGTGGCCGCGCGCGCCGAACTCGTCGCGCAGGGTGTCGCCGTGAGCGACCTGTTCCACCGCGTCGGTACAGAAGGCCCCTTCAGCGGCCCGGATCCACAGCGCCGCAGTTACGCCACGCGTGCCTCGTTCAGCGATCCGGACGGGAATGGTTGGGTGCTCCAGGAGATAACCGTACGATTGCCCGGTCGCATCGACTCCGACGGTACGACGTTCACCTCATCGAGTGCGCTGGCGGATGCATTGCGTCGCGCGGCGACTGCGCACGGCGAGCACGAGAAGCGAATCGGACGGCGCGACGAGGACTGGCCCACTTGGTACGCGGAATATCTCGTCCGGGAGCAGAGCGGCAAGCCGCTGCCGCAATGAGCGGAGGCCGCTACGTCGTCATCATCCGTGGCGGCTTGTGCGAAAGTGCCGGCCGTTCATGTTTCCCATCCGCCGGCCAATCATTCGCTAGCGCGGCGGAGGCCCGAACACCCGCCGGGCGTTGGCAAAGTAGATCTTGTCGATCACCGGCTTCGGCAGGGCCAACCCTTTGACGTCAGCCTTGATGTCGTCGATGTATTGTACCCCCGGGGTCGCAAGGTACACCCAATCCGACCGCCAGAAGGTGTCGGCCTCGGCGGCAAATTGCGCGATATCCATCGGCGGGTTTTGAGCGCGAGCGTGCGGGTCCGGCGGATTCTCAGTGAGATCGGATCCATATAAGAGACGGTCCTGGTATTTGACGAAGAATCGCCGCACCTTGGCGGGGTCCGCCTTGGATTGATTTTGAACCTGGGTCATGCGCGCTGCCAGGTCCGCCGTGGCATTCGGATAGGCGTCGAGGAACAGGGCCAGTTCATCGACGCTCCACTCTAAACTCGCGAGGTGCGCCCCGACGAAGTGCAGATGCGGATGCCGCGCCACGAATCGGTCCCGCGCGGCAATGAGGCTTTCGTAGCTCGGCAGCGCGGGATGCAGGTACATGTGGTATTCGGGATGATCGCGAAAATAGCTGCGGTCGTTTTCCGTGGTCATGGCCTCGAGCGGCAGCCAGCAGTTCTTGGGTTCTGCCTGGTGCGCGACCAGCGGGATGCCCTTCGCTTCGAGATGGCCCATGACGCCGTCAAAGCGCCGATCGTCGAGCATGATGAGCCGACCCTGCGCGTCTCGTTCCACCATACCGATGTTCTTCCACACCTTCACGCAGAGTGCACCGCGCGCCATCTCGGCATCGATGCGCCGGACCGTATTCTCCGTCCATCCCGCCCCGCCGAACCCCTGCATCGAAAAGGTGGTGCAGAAATGAAAGCGCTGCGGGTTCGCGCCGCTCAGCGTGTGGACCGCATGCGCCTGTCGCTGCAACGAGGGAAAGTCGGGATAGTCGACATTGAGCGACAAGATTTCGAACCCGTCCTTCTCCGCTACGTCGAGGAAGCGGTGATCGTCGGTGTTCGCGTGCACGTGCGCGTCGAACTTGCGTACCTGCGCGAAGTCCGCAGCCGTGTACGAGGGCTCCACTGCGACCCCGCCCGTCACCGCGCCTGCCGCCGCGCACGATACGCCCACGAGGATGGCGTACAGGCTGCGCGGGATCATGCGTCGGAATCCCGCTCGCGACCGTCGAAAGCACGCGCGAGGCCGGCGACGAACTTGGGGTTGAGCGCAGCGCCGGCGAGCTTCGCAGCGTACAGGGCGGCGCCCGCCGAGGGCGGCAGGCGCGGCGCCACGAATTCGTAGCGCCGATCGCCTGACTTGAGCGCGGTTTCGAACAGCGGCGTCAACACGCCGTCCAATCGAAACATACCGCCCGAATAGGACACCGGCAGCGGCGTCTGCGGCGGAACGTCGAGCTGATCGAGCACGGCATGCACGACCGCCGCGAGTTCTTCGGCCGCCCGTTCGAACAGCCGATGCGCCGCGGCGTCACCCGCCCGGGCCGCCCGGGCCGCCAGCGGCGCGAGCGCGGCGATTTCACTGCGGGAGAAGGGCGGGGGTCCGTAGACTGCGGCGCACACGTCGAGATCCGCCTGCAATTGAAAGCGCTCGCGGATCAGATCGTAGAGAGCGGACTTTGGCGCTCGCCCATCGCTCATCCGGGAGAACAGCGTCAATGCCTCTCGGGCGATCCAATAGGCGGAACCCTCGTCGCTGAAGAGTTCTCCCCAGCCGCCGGCGCGCGCGCAACGACCGTCGAATTCTCCATAGGCGATGGAACCCGTGCCTGCGACGATGTTGATGCCGTCGCGGCCCGCGAGCGCGCCTGCCCAACCGCACACCATGTCGTTGCCGCAGCGATGGCGCTCGCGCGGCAGCACCTCCGCGGTAATGCCGTCAAGGCGCGGCAGCAGTGCGCTGTCCTCGCCATGGGCGGGCAGACCGATGAAAGTAAAGCTCACATCGGCGGCCGGCAATGCGGCCTGTTGCAATGTCGCCTGGATGCCCGTGACCAGCATGTGCTGCAGCGCATCGATGCCGGTTTCAAGATAATAGGCCGATCCCGCCTGGTGCGACGCCAGCACCCGCCCCGACTCGTCGATCAACAGGAAGTCCGTCTTGGTTCCACCGCCGTCGATTCCGAGAAACGCCCTCACCGGCGCGGGTTCCAGGGATAGATCGACACGCCCTGCACCACGCGATTGACGACGCCCCGGGCATTGGGCGTATCCGGCCGCAGTCCCAGGTTGAGCGATTGCAGGAACGCGAATGTCTGCGCAAACATCGCATACGGAAAGCACAGGCCGAGGTCCGTCGCGCCCGTCGCGCCCGGCACCGCAATGCCTTCCGCCGGCACGGCGCCCGCCTGTGCGGGGCCCGCCAACGTTGTACCCGCATCCCCGGCATGGAGCGTCACTACGCGTGCGGCGACGCCGTCGGCGCGCAGTTCGCGCAGCAGGTCCATCTCGTAACGGCGCGTGTACGGATCATTGCAGAGGAACATCACGAGCAACGTTTTGCCATTAACGATGGTCTTCGGTCCGTGGCGAAAACCCATGGGGGTTTCGGCCATTGCGACGATGTTGCCGTCGCTGAGTTCGAGCATCTTGAGCGCCGCCTCACGCGCCAGGCCCTTGAATTCCCGGCTGCCCAGGTACACCACGCGCTCGAAGCCGGAACGCGCGAGGTGCGCGGCCAGCGGCAGTCCCGCCTCGAGCACGTGGGTCGCCCAGCCTGCGAGTGCGGCCGGGCGATCGTGCGGCGACAGGTCGAACGCCAGCGAAGCGGCAAGCATCATGCCCGTGAAGCTCGACGTCATCGCGAAGCCGCGATCGTTGACTTCCTCCGGCAGCAGCACGACGTGCGCATTGCGCTGCCGTTGTGCTTGCCGGTACAGATCTCCCTCGGCATTGCAGGTGACGATTAGATGATGACAGTCCGGCACGCCTTTCTCGGCGAGCACCAGCGCCGCAACACTTTCCGGGCTGTTGCCCGAGCGCGCGAACGAGACCAGCAGCGTCGGTACGGTTGGCTCCAACCAGTCGTCGGGCGATCCGACCAGGTCAGTGGTCGCCACGGCGTCCACGCGAAGCTGCGTGCGGCGCTTCAGCGCCGGCGCCAGACACTCGCCGACGAAGGCTGAGGTGCCCGCGCCGGTCAACACCACCCGCAGGTCGCGCCGCTCGAGCAGTGGATCGAGAAACGCCCGCAACGCATCGGCCTCGCGCGTCATCATGCGCTCGATCTCTGTCCAAACGGCCGGCTGCTGTGCGATCTCGCGCGCGGTCCAATACCCGCCCGTCGTTTCGAGTTCGGTCTGCGGGCGTCCAAGATGGTTCATGCGCGTCCTCGATCGATGACGGTGTTGCCGGCCGGACCTGCGGGTCGGCAGGCGCGGTCGTAGTGGCGCAGCACCTGCTCTATGCCGTCGAGAACGAGTTCGCGTGGATCATTCTTCAGCCGGCCCTCGCGGATCGCAGCGTATTGCAACGGCAGGTACTGGCTGATCAGCGTCAGCGGCAGTCCCTCGGCCGAGAGACATTCGAGGAGTCGCGCGCAGACGCGCTCGACCGCGGGCGCGTTCCAGTAATACCGAATCCGGTCGCTCAAGCTGAACTGAATATCGAAGTCCTGCCGCTCGCAGTCCAGGTAATAAGCGCTCCAGTAACGGGGCTCCCGCCTCATTTCCTCGATCATCGCATCCTTGAGTGTCGCGTCCGGCATCAGGTCCATCTCCAACGCAATATCCGACAGGGCCCAAAGCGCTTCGCGCAACGCGAAGGTCACCCCCGGTCCCACCTTGAGGATGGCGAAGTGATCCTGCACCAATGCCTCGAGGGCGGCGGGGGTTTGATAATCGGTGGAATGCGCCTCAAAAACCATGCCGGCCACCGGCTCGATGCTGCGGCTCAAGGTCACAGCCTTGGAGCGAACATAGTCGATCACCCGGTGATGGTCGAACTCGACCCCGGGCTGCACCACGAGGCCCACCACCCGGCCCCACGCCGCCTCGACCCCATGGCGCGCGAACGATCTGCGATGGGCCTCGATGGTTGCCCGCGCCGCTTCAGGGGTGGTGACCGCGAGTTCTTGCAGGGTCTCGTGAGCCCCGCCCGGCACCGGCACTTCGGAGCCAATGATGTACACGGGAGGTTCGCCCCCGGTGCTGCGCCACGTGGCCTCGGTGATCTCGCAAAGCGCGGCCGTGCGTTCCGCGATCAACTCATCCCCCAAGGTTCGCGGATCATCGGCGCAGGACATGGAACAATCCAAATGGATCTTGCGAAAGCCCGCCGCCACATACTCCGCCACCATCACACCGGCCTTGTTAAGGGCTGTTGCCGACGGCAAGCCTTGCCAGCAATTGGGGCCCAGATGATCGCCGCCCAGCACCACTTGGTCGTGCGGGAGGCCGACGTCATTCGCCAGTGCATGCACCCGCTCGCGAAACGTCGCGGGCCGCATGCCGGTGTAGCCGCCATCCTGATTGACTTGGTTCGAGGTCGCCTCGATCAGCGCAACGCCGCCCGTGCGGCGTGCGAGCCGCAGCGCGGCCTCGAGGACCATGGGGTGCGCGGAGCACACGGAGTAGACGCCCACCGGGGTGCCGGACTTGTGCCGGCGGACGAGTTCCAACATCGCCCTCATACGGGTTGCTCGATGAGCTTCTCTTCCGGTTCGATGGCGAGCAGCGCCGCGGCGAGGACGGCCAGCGCGATGGCGGCGACAGTGACGGCGTTCGGCATGACGCCCAGCACGATCATCGAGACGATCGCGGTGATCATCGGCGCGCCCGCGTTGGCGAGCGGCGCGACCACCAGGGCGCGGCCGTAGCGGAAGGCGTATACCAGGGTCAATGCACCCACGGCGTTCAAGATTTGTGTGATGGCGGCGAGGCCAGGCCCCTGCCACCCATAATTGATCGGTTCCTTGAAGTCGGTCATCCACAGCGCCACCGGAATCAACAGCAATCCCGTGAGCGTCATGTACAGAAAAATGTTCTCAGCATCCATGCTCGCGTTGGCGAGCTTCATGAAATAGGCCTGCACTCCCCAGGCGAGCAGAATGATCAGTGCATAGATGAACCACGTGACGCCCTGCAGCCCGGACGTGCCCGCGTCCGCACCCGGCGAGTAATTGAACAGCGGCAGCGCGATCAGCGCCAGCGCCACGCCGAGCGCACCGACCTTCGTGACCCGTTCCTTGAGGAACAGCATCGACATGGCGATGGTGATCACGGGCGACAACGCAATGATGGGGAAGATCAGATACGTGGGCCCGGTGTGGACGGCATGAAACAGCAGCATCTGCCCGCCCGCCCCGGTCAATCCAATCAACGAACCCAACAGAATCGACTTCGGATCGCGCCGCACCCGCCAGCCGGCGCGACGCATGGCGTACAGCGCCGGCGGGATCATCGTCAGCGCCCACACCACGTACACCAGCGTCTCGGGAAAACCATGCCGCGTCGGAAATTCGGCGAACGCGCCCCACACCCCCCAGAAGCCGGTGGTGATCAATGCGTAGGTGAGCCAGGATTTCTTCATCAAAAGCGGTACGACGCACCGAACACGAAGCTGCGGCCGTACGCACTGTAGCCGCCGCCGACGCCGCTGGCGCTTTGGCCCACCAGGAACCCGTTCGCCCACGGCAGCAACGGATTGCCGTTGAGATAGGAGCGCGCAATGGCATTGGTGAGATTCTTGCCCTCGACGTACACCTCGAAGCCCTTGAAGAAACGGTAATGCGCACTCGCCGTGACCCAGGAGAAAGGATCGGCGATGGCCGGCCAAAAGGGAACCTCTGTGCATTGCGAACAGACGTAGGTGTAGCGCGAGGTGTAGTCCCAATTCACATCGACGTTGAACGGCCCCTTGTCATAAATAAGGCTCATCGAGAACGTGGTGGGCGGCGCCGCGTTGACCGCGCCGGTCGGATTGCCGAACTGATCGTAGCCCTTGCTCCAGGTGTGCGTGAACTGCATGTGCGTGCCCAGGCCGTTGTCGAGAAAATGCTGCCAGCTGAGTTCGACGCCGGTGAAGGTTTCCTTGGCGCCGTTGGCCGGAGCGGAGATGCTCCACAGGAACGGAGTCCCGGGTACCGTGCCCGGCTGGCCGCCCACGTACTCCTTGGTGCCGAGGTCGACGTTGGGCGTGACGCCGGAGTAGATGTCGTTCATGACCTTCTTGCCAAACAGCGCCCCATTGAGCGCCGAGTGGGGCCGGTAGTACCACTCGAGCGAGAGATCCGCCGACCAGGCCTTGATGGGCTTCAGGCCCGCCGCGCCCGTGTAGATAAGTATCGGCGTGCCGTTGATGGCTTGGTTGGTGGCATTCGGGGCCAGCTGGTTGAGGTCCGGACGGGACATGGTCTCACTCACCGCCGCGCGCGCCTGCAGTTTGTCCGGCACCACCCAATAGTTCAGGTTGAGCGAGGGCAGCGCGAGCGTATAAGTCGCCTGCTCGGCGAATTGCGTTGCGCTGCTGTAATCCACGTTGAAGCTTTGGACCGAGTTGGCGCCATTCAAGGTCCACAGGTCCACAGGGACGTTTTCGGCCGTCGTGGCCATGGTCGTCGTGCGCAGCACGCGCACTCCCAGATTGCCCGACCAATTGGTACCCGCGAAGGTCGCCTCCGTATAGAAGGAGAAGGTCTTCTCGGTCACGTCATAGGAGTTGAACGGGTTGGCCTGCGGCAGCGTGCCCGCCAGATCGAACGGCGTGCTGCACGGCAACCCCGTACAGTAGGACGGATTCGGCTGGCCGTTCAAACTCGCGAGAAACGCCAGCAGCTGAGCGCTGTTCAACTTCGGCAGAATCGAAGGATACGATCCGCCCGCGCCTTTCAGGAAGTTGGGCGGGCTGGTGAACGAAATGACGTTGAAGCCCTGCGAGGCAAAGGTGTAGGGATTGCACTGCAACGGACAGCCGGCGGTGGTGTACAGAGTGCCGTACTGGGCGGAGCCGTTGTTCCAATCGTTGCTGACGTCGGCGCGGCTCTTCTCGCGGTGGTTGTAGCCGGCACCAAACAGCAGCTTGTCGAAGAACCCCAGATCTGCGTGATACGCGCCGTCCAGGGTGAATCCCGTGACCTGGTCGTGCACCGAGTAGCCGCTCAGTCCGTCGTAGTGCGTGGACCAATACTTGTTGTTGTTGAGGAAGCCCGAGTTCATGAGCGAGGTATAGGAACAGTAGCCCGTGTTGGAGGTGCTCGCGGTGCCGTTCGGGCACGCCGTGAGTCCCAACTGGCTCGGTGGAATCGCCACATTGAGGTTGGGCAGGCTGTGCGCCACGTCCGTGATCGTGATGATGTCGGGTGAGTACGGCGTGGCCGACACCAGGCCCGCCGTCAAGAATGTATCGTTGCCCCCTTCGGGCCGGCTCGCGGTCGAACGGTAGGCGTCGAAGTCGAGCTTGAACTTGTCTGTGGGCTGCCAGGAGCCCTTCAAGCCGTACAGCGAGGTGACGACGTTGCGGTCGAGAGTGTTGTTCACGATCTCGGGCGTGAAGTTGTTCGACGTCACTGCCGTGATGACGCCGTTCTGGACCACGGGGTTGGACCAGGTCGGATTGCCATTCTGATCCGTGCCGTACGGGAAATAATACGATTGGTTGTAGCCGATCTGCGGGTCTTCGAGCTTCGTCCACAACCCGTCTGCGACCAGCTTGAAGGTATCGCTCGGACGCCATTCGAGGCTCCCGGATAGCGCCTCGCGCTTCTTCTCGTCGAAGATCGATCCCATGGTGATGCAGCAGGGAGTGGCCACGAGCGATGGAATACTGCCATCGAATGGGTACGTACCGGAACCATTATCGGTGCTCTGGTTGTAGGCGTTCAAGGAGTCGGTACGGGTTTTGTTGTCGGAAACCACCCCCCCGATGAGGAACCCCAACGTGTGATCGAGCATCGTGTCCGAGGCAAACGCCGAGAATTTATGGCCATACAGGGTGGACATGTCGTTGTAATTGCCCTCGGCATGCACGCCGCCGTGCAGACCCGCATTGTCGAAGGGGCTGGCGGTGCGCAGGTTCACGGTGCCGCCGATGCTGCCCTCGAGCGCGGAGGCCTCCGAGGATTTGAGCACGTCGGCTCCCGAAATCACTTCCGACGGCAGCACGTCGAATGCCAGATCGCGCGCATCGTCGTCGGTGGCCAGGATGCGGTTGTTCAGCGTGACTATATTGTATTGCGGGCCGAAACCGCGCACGGAGACCTTCTGCCCCTCGCCGCCCGTGGTGCGGCTGATGGTGATGCCTGGCAGATGGTTCAGCGAGTCAGCGACGTCGGCGTCGGGAAACCGGCCCAGCTCCTCGGCGTTGATCGAATCCAGCACCACGGAGGCATTCTTCTTGACGTCGAGCGACTTCTCGAGACTGGCCCGAAGCCCGGTAACGACGATCTCCCCGAGCTCCGGCCCTTGGGCGTCTTTCGCGCCGGCGGTGCTTGCCGCCGGTGCGGCCGCTGTCACTTTCGTGTCCGCGGCGGCGGTGCCATCGACGACCGCGGCGAAGGCGCCGGTCGCCGCCGCAAATGGCAGCCAAATCGCAATCAAAGTAGGCTTGAGGCTCTGCACGCTTCGTCTCCCTGTACCATTGACGAGATGGTTTTTGATACGTCGATCGATTTGTAAAGCGAAAGTAAATGAAACTCATCCCACCGCATTGGCTTTCGTCTTCTTGCGTTTGATGTTATTGTTATTTACGAACAAGTCAATAGTCGTGACGTAACCGCCCATGAACAAAGGCCTTCTGACTCACGGGAAGACTTCGCGTCGCCAGTTTGTGCGATTGGCCGGCGGGCTCGCCCTTGCGCTGCGCCATGGGCTGGTGCCGGCGCAATCTGCGATCGACGCGGCCCCGCCTGAGCCTCGCGGGGTGGCCGCCCTCGAGGATTCGGTGCTGTGCATCGAGTGGGATGCGAAGCTTCACGCGAGGATATCCCGTACCGCCGGCCGACAGCGGGTTGCAATGACCTCCTGGGGACCGAGCGAGTATTTGTTGGACGTAAACGGCAGGCACATCGCCGACTTCGCGTTCGGTCATCAGGCGCGGATCAACATCGCCGATGCCAACGGTCCGGGCACGCGGCTCACCTTGTCGGGAACCTCCGCCGACGGCGTCGAGAAGACCGTGCAGGCGACGCTGTACCAGCGTCATCCCGGCATCGCGCTGATGCGCGTCTCCTATCGCAACGCCGCCGCCGGCATCTTGAGCATTCGCAGCTGGTCCAATGGCGACTCCCGACTGCTCGCCTCCGGTACGCGGGCCTCCGAATTCTGGTGCTATTCCGGGGCATCGTACGAGGATCGCCGCGACTGGGTGCAACCGGTCGAGCCGGGATTCGCGCAGGACAACTTTCTCGGCATGGAGGCTTCCGATTACGGCGGCGGCACGCCCATTGTCGATGTTTGGCGCCGCGACGGCGGACTCGCGGTGGGTCACGTGGAGATCACGCCGAAACGCGTTTCGCTGCCCGTGCAAGGAGAACGCCGCACCGTACGCGTGGCGGTGTGCGGCCGCGAGAAGCGAAACCTCAAGCCCGGCGAAACGTTCGAAACGCCCGAGACCTTCGTGTCGGTGCACGACGGCGACTATTTTTCCGTTTTGAGCAGGTACCGGGTCCTCATGTCCGAACGCGGCATGACGCCGGCGGTCCCGCCGGCGGCGTCCTACGAACCGGTCTGGTGTGCCTGGGGCTATGAGCGCGACTGCACCACGGCGTTGATCGAGGCAACGTTGCCCAAGGTAAAGGAGCTGGGATTGGAGTGGGCTGTCATCGACGATGGCTGGCAGGCGATGATCGGCGATTGGAATCCGCATCGCGCCAAGTACCCGAATGGCGAGGCAGACCTGCGCCGTCTGGTCTCAAACATTCGCGCCGGCGGATTGAAGCCGCGCCTCTGGTATTCCCCGCTCTCGGCGGCGCCGGGCTCCGACTTTCTGCACGATCACGCTGACATGCTGCTGCTCGACAAGGACGGTGCCGTCCAGAACATTACCTGGTGGAACAGCTTCTACCTCTGCCCCGCGTACCAGCCGACTGTGCAGTACACTCAAGCGTTGATCAAGAAGTTCATCGGCGAGTGGGGATTTGCCGGGCTCAAAATCGACGGTCAGCACTTGAACAACGTCGCGCCCTGCTTCAATCCCGCTCATCATCACGAGCGCCCGGAGGAATCCGTGGAGGGCTTGCAGTGGTTCTTCCGCGCGATTTACCAGACCGCGACGGCAATCGATCCCGATGCAGTGATGGAATTGTGCCCCTGCGGCACCGCCTACTCGGCATTCAATTTCCCGTACATGAATCAAGCACCCGCCTCCGACCCCGAGTCTTCCTGGCAGGTGCGCCACAAGGGCAAGACGCTGAAAGCCTTGATGGGCCCGAGCGCACCGTATGCCGGCGATCACGTCGAGCTCAGCGACCGTCACGATGATTTCGCTTCCACGGTAGGGGTGGGCGCCGTCGTGTCGACGAAATTCACCTGGCCGATCGATCCGAAACCCAAGGATTCGTTTCTGCTCACGCCGGAGAAGGAAGGCGTATGGCGCCGCTGGATCGCGCTCTACAAGGACAAGATGCTGCCGCTTGGAACCTACCGCGGCGAGCTCTACGACATCGGTTTCGACCGACCGGAGACGCACGCCATCGAAAAGGATGGCCGGCTGTACTACGCGTTCTTCGCCGACCGCTGGAGAGGCCCGGTAGCGCTTCGCGGGCTGCACACGGGAGCGTATCAAATCCGCGACTATTTCAATGATCGCGAGCTCGCCACGGTATCCGGCGCGTCGGCGCGGCTGACGGTGACGTTCGAACGCTTCCTCCTGCTCGAAGCCATCCCGGCATGAATTCGATGCTGCCCTCAAATTTGCAAGACACTCCGCCGCGCACAGAGGAGACGGCCGGCGCCGACACCGAGCCCGGACTCCTGGTCGCGGAACGCCGTCACCGCATCGTGGAGCTGCTGCGCGAGCACGGCAAAGTCACCGTAGAGGCGCTCGCGGCGCGCTTCGCGACCTCGGCCGTCACCATCCGCACGGACCTCGCGGCGCTCGAGGCCGAGCGCGCGCTCGAACGCACGCACGGCGGCGCGCTGCTGCGCCAGGATGACGATGATCAGCCGCTCACAGTCAAGCGCACGCTGCACCATGCAGAGAAAGTTCGCATAGCCAAGGCGGCGGCGGCGCTGATCCAGGAGGGCGAGACGGTCATACTCGATTCCGGCACGACCACCGCCGAGATCGCCAAGCAGATTCGCAAGCTCGAAGTCCGCTCGATCAACGTGATCACCAATGCCCTGAACGTCGCCATGCTGCTCGCCGACGTGCCGTCGGTGCGGCTCATCATGCCGGGCGGCATACTGCGCCCGGAATCGAACTCACTCTCGGGCCACATGGCCGAAGCGGCGCTTGCTGATCTGCAAGCCGATCGACTGTTTCTCGGCGCCGACGGTCTTGATCCCGAACGCGGCGTGATGACACCGCACCTGCCCGAGGCGCTGCTCAATGCCCGGATGATCGCGATCTCGCGCCAGGTCATCGCGGTCGCCGATTCGTCCAAGCTGATGCGTCGAAACATCTCGCTCATCGCCCGCGTCGAACAGCTGCACATGCTGATCACGGACTCTGGCGCTGATCCCGCGGTGGTCGCGGAACTCAGACGTCGCGGCGTCGAGGTGCGGCTTGCGTGACATCACATGTGGAGCGATGCCGCACCGCTTCCTGACCTGACCTCGGCGACTGCGTCCTCGGGTCATTCGCCGGTCCCTTCGACGATTTGATCTGCGCGCAATTGCAAATTACCTGCAACATTCAGGGTCTGAGCGATATGTGGTTCTACGCGGCAGCCTTGCGAACTCGAGGTGTCCAGCCCGTTGTTTGATCCCTTCCATTCAAGCTGGAAGGCACTGCACCTTCGCACGGTCGGCGCCACGATGCCGGTTGCCCGGACCCCTGAAAAGGTCGCGCTGCCATCGGCGCGCAGCTCGATCAGGCTCCCCCCGGCGTGATCGACACGCAGTCCATTCACGACCAATCCATCGATGCGCCTACCGAACAGCAGCACCGCTTCCTGGCTGCTGTCCAGCAAGGTCGTCGCCCGCAGATCGATCTGCGCATTGATCGGCTCATCCAATGCGAACAACCAAACGGCGCCGATGCCGAAATGCCAGCGGGGATCGATGCTGCCGCCGCGCACGACCATATTCCCCTGCAAGGAAATTTTGCCCGAGAGCGGTACTGCACCGAAGCGGTTGCCCAAGTGCAGGCCGCCTCCCTCCGTGAGGATATCGGCGACGAGATTGTCGGACACGGTGATGTCATGGCCACCGTAAATTGCCACGCCGTTCGCCAGGATGGGTGCGACGACCGTGTTGTGCCGAATTATAATGTCATGGTTCGCGAGCTTCTCGGCCCACGAAGCGATGCCGTCGTCGCCATTGTTGCGAAAGAAGCTCTCCTCGATGATCACACCCGAGATCCCGCGGTGCAGATTGAGTCCGTCCGCGGTGGTGTCCAAAACACGTACATGCCTGACAATCAATCCGTCAAACGGGCCATCGAGCCACAGTCCAACCTTGACGTGCTGAATGAATACGTCCCGGATGCGGCTGCCGCCGCCGAGCGCGCCACCGATTCCCGCCAAAGCCTTGTGATCATCGCGTTCGTTGACTTGCCCTATGATGGCCAGATCGTGAATGTCCACCGCCTGTGAGGGATTCGGCGCATCACGTCCATAGAGCCCGACGCCGTCGCCCCGCAGCACCGAATACCACGGCCCGGCGCCGGCAATCTCCACGCGATCGACCTGCACATGGCCATCCAGGCGGAAGTGTCCCGGCGGAACCCATAGCGGCCGCCTGCTACGGGATGCTGCGGCCAATGCCTTGGCAAATGCCTCTCTGGAGTCCAATTCACCGAAGGGATCGGCGCCAAAGTCCACCACCGACAAAGCACGCGAGGGCCGACGATGCGGCGCGGGAACCATTTCAAAATCGACCAGATCAATCGCGATCCATGCTGCCTGGGGTCGAGGACCGCTCGTCATGCGTACCACCGTACCGGCCGGCAGCACTCTCTCAAGTAAGATTCTCGCGTGATCGAAGAAGTGATGGCCGTTGCCGTCTGCCGGATGCTTGGTGAACGGATAGCGGCCGTAGTAGCAACAATATCGGGTGGTTAGGGTAAGTTCCCCTATCCGGCGGCTCTGAGTGTATACGCTGAGCCTCGCTTCAATGGGTTTGCCCTCAGGACCGTCAGGTAGGGCATAGCGCACGGTCAGGGCATTCGCCGGGGCGGAAAGCGTGAACTCGACATAATCCTGCTGCGCTTCGAGCAAGACCGCCCGCCGGCCGGATGCCTCGGAAGCCAGTGTGGCGAAGGTACGGTCCGGCCCGATGATGCGACCGTTGGTGGAACCGTTCTCTGCCTCGTACTCCACAAATTCCAGCGGTGCGCCGACCTTGGCGGTGACGCCGGGGTCCAAAGCGACCACGGTTGCAGCCGAGGGCTGCCCGCTCAAGGCGACATTCCAAAGGGACGGCACGACCAGCGCTGCGGCAATCAATCCCCTTGGGAAGGCGGACCCGAACGGAATCATCTTGACGCTATTGCCTCTTGGGAGCGCGCGACGATGCGGCGGCAACGCATACGACACCTGGCAAGGGAAAATCCCCCATTCGAGTTGTGAGAGTTGCCGTGCAACCTCTTGTTGGCGTACCGTAGGTCAGAACGGATAACACCGCGATGCCGACAGCCTCTGAGTCCCCCAGCGAGATTTTCACCAAGCTCTTCGCCGAGAGCCGCCACGCGTTGCAGCGGTACATTCGCCGCTTCGTCGGCTCGACTGAAACAGCGAAAGAGATCGTGCAGGAAGCGTTTCTGCGCACCTATCGGCAGCGCGATTCGGTGACGACGCTGCGGGCGTTTCTTTTCTCGACGGCGCGCAATCTTGCCGCGAACGAATACCGTCATCGACGGATCACGGAGCGCGGCACAATGGGGGATCTGGGCGATCCGCGGGTCAACACTGAGCGTGAATCGTTGGAGACGGAGTTGCTCAGAGACGAACGGAATCGACTCATACAGGAGGCCATCGATCGGCTGCCTCCGCAGTGCCGCGCGGCATTCACGCTGCGGGTATTTCACGAATGTTCCTACAAGGAGATCGCGGAGCGCCTCGGAATCTCGGCCAAAACAGTTGAAAAGCATATCGCGCACGGTCTTCATGAGACCCACCGCTACGTGAATAGACGGTATAACGCCACGAGACGGCACCATGGGTAAGGTTCTTAGGCTGCCAAGCTCCGACGATGCCGAGCGCGAGGCCAGCACGTGGTTTGCTCGAATGAACGCCGACGATGTGACGCCGGACGATCGCGCCGGCTTTGAAGCCTGGCTCGGCGCCAATGCCGTGAACGCGAAGGCCTATTCAGAGCTTTCCGCGACTTGGCGGGAACTGGTGAAATCCGGCCCCCTCGTCCGCGCCGTCTATTTCGGTCAAGTGATGAATGCAGCCGCAGCGCCGCGTGCCGGGCGCCGACGCTGGGCGGTGGCTGCGGTAGCCGCTGGAATTGGCGCCATGGTACTCGGCGTAACGTGGAATCTTTATCGGCAGAAGGAACAGACCCGCTTTCAGACGGCGATCGGTGAGCAGGCCGCGGTGGCGTTGCCTGACGGCTCTTCCTTCGATCTCAATACCGATAGCCGGATATGGGTCGACTACAGTCAGCGCCAGCGTGTCATACGACTGGAACGGGGCGAGGCCTTTTTCAAGGTGGCCCATGATACGCAACGGCCATTTTGGGTGCGCGCCGGCGATTATTGGGTTCGTGCCGTGGGCACGGCGTTCAATGTCTACCTGAGGCCGACGGGATTGGAAGTGACGGTGAGCGAAGGCACCGTCAAAGTCGTCAGCGCCACGGCCAATGAGCCTCCTCCCTCTGACGCCGCGACCACGGGATTCGCGGCCGCCGTAACCGCCG
>DATFZF010000005.1:0-24811 GCA_035314705.1 Steroidobacteraceae bacterium
GTCAGATGCGCGCGATCGAGTTCACCGCCGCGGCCGCCGGCGATTGGTCGTTTCACTGCCACAAGGGGCACCACACCATGAATGCCATGAGCCATGAAGTGCCGACGACCCTGGGAGTGGAGACGGCGGACCTGGCCAAGCAGATCACCGCTCTCGTGCCGAATTACATGAGCATGGGCGCGGGAGGTTCGATGAACGAGATGCCCATGAACATGCCGCTGCCCAACAATACCCTGCCGATGATGCTGGGTTCCGGTCCCTATGGCGGAATCGAAATGGGCGGCATGTTCACCGTCATGAAGATCCGTCCCGATCTGAAGCCCGATGACTATCGCGATCCGGGCTGGTACAAAGCTCCGCCCGGCAGCGTGGCCTACCTTTGGGAAGGCGAGCCGCCGCCCGTGGAGCGTCCCTCAGTGCCGCCGCAGCCGCAGGGCGGATAGCAGGGCGCGCACCGGCTCGCCCGCCAATTCATTGATGGCGGCGCACGCCCGCCGCAGCGCGTCGGGGTTTGGCATGACGCGGGAAATTCCAAAATCGCGCGCGGCGCGGATCCCCACGGGTGCCGGCACGACCTCGATGCCGGCGGCGGTGAACTCGTGCACCGAACGCCACATGTGGGAGGCCTGAGTCACCAGAACGACGCGATGCACGCCGTCGGCCTGCAGCATGCGAACCGAATTGCGCGCATTGTCGAAGGTGTCATAGGCCTGATCGTCGACCCAGCGAACCTCGATGTCGAAATTGCGCTCGAGCGTGGCGCGCATCGCGTCGGCCTCGACCTGAAAGCCGGTGACCAGGATGGGCAGCCCGGTTTTGCGCGCGATATAGGCGCCATAGCTCAGTTTCTCGAGCAGCACCGGTTCGGCCGCGGGTCCGGCGTATTCCGGCGCGAAGGCGCGCTGTCCGCCGCCGCCCAGGATGACGATTGCCTGCGACGTCGTGGCGCTGCGCAAATCGAGCGGCGGGTAGTGCTCGGCCAGGCCGCTCACCGCATCGGATATCACGGGCGTCGACAGCAGCCACACCGAGCCCACGCCGAGTATCAGGCAGGCGCGCGCCAGCCGCGGGCGGCGCTGCATCAGGAATATGCCGATGATCGCCAGCAGCATGGGCCCGATGGGCGGAAGAATCATGAGCTTCACCAGAGTCTTCAACCGCAGCAGCAGCGCCAGCATGGTGTCAGCGCCGATCGAGGCGATCCCGGCAATAGATGAACAGGCAATTCCCGGCGATGCTGATCGCAAACAAAGCCAGCGAAGCGGGGATGACGTCGAAGATCTTGTGCACGCCGAGCCAGTCCACCGGCGCGTCGATCCAACGCATGAATGCGGCGAGCCAGCCCGCGCCGCCGTCCTTGACGCAGCAATGGGCCAGCCCGATCTTGAGGCCGTCGTTGACGCCGATGTGCGTCCACTCCCCGTCGCGGAACCAACGGTAGGACTGCAATCCGACGAGATACAGGAACGCGGCGAGGCACCCGTAGCCGATCGCGGCGCCGACACCGCCGAGCGCCTTGAGCACCGTGTCGCGGGCCTTCATGGCGAGGCCCCGGAAACCGCGGGGCACCCCTTCACCTCGAGGCGCACGATGCGTCCCGCTTCGCCCTGCAAATCCGCGGGATTCAATAAACCGTCGGTGGGTTTCAAGTCAATGTCGATCCAATACACATTGCCGGTGCGTTTGCGGTCGGCGATTCCCGGATTGAACCCCAGCGCCTGCGCTTGAGCAACTCGAGCCTGCGCACGTTTCGGTTCACTGTACAAACCGAGAGAGATCACCGAGCCATCATTCGGTCCGGGCATTTCCAGGGCGTCATCGATGCCGCCCGCCTTGAGCTTGGCGAGGATCTGATCGGCCGCGCCGTGCGCGGCGGGCAGCGGCAAATAAACCCAAACACCCGCCCAGACATCGCCGTCGGCGACGCGCTGCCGCGGATCGTAGCCGCCGCCGCGCAGCGTCGTTGCGGCGCGGGCGGCTTCCGACACGTCGCGGAACGGCCCGACGCTGATGCAGCGCTTCACATTGGTGAGCAGCGCGGCGCCTGAGTCCGTGTGCGGCGGCTCCGTCCTATCGCTGCCGGGGGCGGGGGCGCTGCCCGCGTCGATGGCGGCGGTGCGCGGCGGCTCCGCAGACTCGGACGCAAGCATCAATGTGGCCGCGGGCTGCGCCTGCACCGGCCCCTCGCCGCTCTTGGCGATGCCGCGCGCCCACAAAAAATAGCCCACATTGGCCAGCACCAAGCACACGACAATGCTCTTCAACAGCGTCAAACATCCCCCTCGATCAGACGCAAACTAGCCTCGCCGGATACGAATCGCTGCATCCCCCTCCCTGTCTCGAGCAATAAGGCGCCATCCCGATCCACGCCACGGGCCGTGCCGGAAACGGCCGTTCCGCCCATTTCTACCCGCACCGGACGGTCTCTCAAGCCATCGAGTGCCATCCAAGCATCGCGGAACGCGGCGAAGCCCTCGCGCTCGTATTGCGCCAGCATACTCAAAAGCTCGTCCAAAATGGCCCCGGCAACCAAATTCCGGGACGGTCCCACGACACAGCCGTCCGCCACCGCCGCGACACGAACTCCGCCTGCCTCGATCTCGCGGCGCGCCGCCGGCGGCAATTCCACGTTGATGCCGATGCCGATCACCACATGGGCGGTTCCGCGGCCATCGGTTCGCAGCTCGATCAGCACGCCGCCGACCTTGCGGTCCTTGAGCCAGATGTCGTTCGGCCACTTGAGCCCCACCCCCGAGGCGCCGGCACGTTTGACTGCACGTGCCACGGCCACGCCAACCCCCAAACTCAAGCCCGGCAACGAGCGTGCCCCGTCGCTGAAGGTCCATCCCACCGACAATGCGACCGCGGCGCCGAATGGTTGAATCCAGCGCCTCCCATGACGTCCGCGGCCGGCGTGTTGCAATTCGCTGATGCACACATCCGCGCTGCCGCTGGGCGGCGGCGTGAGCCCAAGAAGCCGGGTGTTGGTCGAGTCCACTTCGAACTTGAGCTCGAGCCTGCGAATCCGCTCCTGGCTCGAGGACCCAAGCTCCGCAGCGATGCGCCGTGCGTCCAGCAATTCGACGCGGCTCGGCAAGCGGTAGCCGCGCCGCGGCAGCGACAGCACCGGGACGCCCGAGCCGCGCAATTGCTGCACACCCTTCCGCACTGCGGTCCGGCTCACGTCGAGCTGCTGGGCCAGCCATTCGCCCGAGTGCAGCCGGCCATCCGCCAACAGCACCAGCAGCAAGGGCTGCTCGAGGAGCCGGTCCGCGCTTTCCACTAGGCTCGCGATCGAAACAGCCATAGTCGCCGTACGCGGCTCTCCTGCCCCGCGCGCATTCGGGCGATGTTGCCGCGATGGGTGTAAACGACGAATATCGACACGCTCAGGCAAAAGCACAGCAGCGGCACATTGTTCGGCTCGAGAACATAGACGGCGGCCACCAGGGCCGCCCCGGAGAGCATGGTGGCAAGGCCGACATATCCCGTCAGGATCAGCGCGAGGAACCATGTGAAGATCATCGGCAGAACCAAGCGCAGGTCCACGGCCGCGATCACCCCCAGCACCGTCGCCGCCCCTTTGCCGCCGCGAAAGCCGAACCAAACCGGATAGACGTGGCCCACGATGACGGCCAAGCCGCATGCGAGGGTCAACCACTGCCGCGGCAGATCGGGATCGACACCGACACCCGGCAACACCGCCGTCGGCAGCCACCAGACCGCGAACAGGCCCTTGGCGACATCTACCAGCAGCACCAGGAGTCCGAAGAGCTTGCCCTGAGTGCGCAAGGCATTGGTGGCGCCGGCGTTTCCGCTGCCCATGCTGCGGATATCGACGCCGCGCAGCCGCCCCAGAATCAGGCTGCCGAGCGCGGTACCGAGCAAATACGCAATGAGCAGCTTGACGGCCAGTTCCAACATTGGCGGATTATGACATTCGGATGAGACAGGCTGCTAACGGCGTTTCGGCAGGTGCAACTCCGCCAACATGCAGCGCACGCCGCCGCCGCCGATGCGCTCGATCGTGGGAATGCTCACCGGCACCAAGCGCGCATGGGACTCGAGGATTCGCCGCTGTGCGGCATCGAAACTGCTCCATGCCGTCGTCGACAGGGCGATGACGCGGCCGGCCGGCGCCGCCAGTTCCAGCAGGTTGCCGGCGAATTCCTGCATCTGCGGCAGCGAGATGTCGACGATGTCGTGGCCGGCCGACCGCAGCATGTCGAACACCGCTGCGCGGTGCTGTGGATGCGTGATCGCCTCGCCGCACACCACCGCGAAGCGGGTGCCGATCGCCATGACCACATTGGTGTGATAGACGGGCTGCCCGGCCGCATCGCGGCCCTCGAAAGTCACGAGTTCATAGTCGAGCAGCTGCGCGAATTCCCCGAGCACGTCGAGATCCGTTCGCGGCGAAAGACTCGCATAGGCCACGTGATGCGCTCGATCGAGCACCAGGCTTCCCGTGCCCTCGAGAAACTTTCCCTCCGCCTCGCGATGCGACAGATCGACCATGCGCGACACGTGGAACCGGCCTTCGCGCACCACCTGCTCGACGATGTCTTCGCGCCGTTCGGAGCGCCGGTTGGCGGCCAGCATCGGGTACAGCGCCACGGTGCCGTCGAAATGAAAGCTCACCCAGTTGTTGGGGAAAATTGCGTCCGGCTTCGCGGGCTGCGGCGTGTCGGGGGCAATCAGCACTTCCACGCCGGCGCGCTCGAGGGCCTGCGCTACGCCGTCGAACTCGTCCCGGACGAGCCTTTGTGCCTCGATTTCGGCCGGCGACCGCGGTGGGTGCTGGAAGGCGTTGCTGGCGGCGGTTTGCGGATTGAACCCAAAGCTCGCCGGCCGCACCATGAGCACCGCCCGGGCGCTTTGCGGTTCCTGGCCAGAATAAGCGGGGGCCGGCATGGCAGCGCACTATATCAGGAAGGCCGATCCGGCTAATCTTAAGCATGGGGTCTTAAGGGCATCGCGCCTCGAGCGCACATTGGGGGGGACTTTGGCGGTTTCAACGACCAAATCACTGCTGACACTTGGCCTGGCGCTTGGGTTGGCCGTTGCGCGTGGGGCCACTGTGCCGGCTGCCGACAAGCCCCCCGCCGTGTATCCCTTCACCTTCGACACTTTGCTGGCGGAAGCCAAGCGCCGCGCCGCGGCCCCCTATTCACCCCAGCGCAGCAGCCTGCCGGCCGTGCTCGACAAGCTGAGTCCCGAGCAGTACCGCAGCATTCGCTTCAATCCCGAGGCCGGCATCTGGCGTGCCGAACAACTGCCCTTTCGCGTCGAGTTGTTGCGGGCCCGTCAAAATCTGCAGACGGCCGTTACCGTATCCACCGTCGAAAAAGGCGAGGCCACCGACGTAGTGCCGACGCCCGTGATGTTCGAGATGGCCCCGGCCCTGCCGGCGCAATTGGGCAAAGTGTCGCTTCCGCTATCAGGCTTTCGCATCCGCAACCGCATCAATTCGAAAAAAATCTGGGACGAATTTCTGGTGTTCCAGGGGGCGAGCTACTTCCGTGCGGTTGCCAAGGATCTCCTGTACGGGCTGTCGGCGCGTGGTCTTGCCATCGATACGGCCGAGCCGGCCGGCGAAGAATTTCCGGCCTTCACCCATTATTGGATCGAGCGGCCGGCGCCGCGTGCGAACTCCATCGTCATTTACGCCCTGCTCGAAAGCGAATCGACGACGGGCGCGTATCGGTTCACGGTTCAGCCCGGCGTCGAGACGCTCACCGATGTGGACCTCACCCTGTTCCCGCGCACGGAAATTCGCGTCGGCGGCATTGCACCGCTCACGTCGATGTTTCTCTTCGACGAGACCAACCGCGGGCACCTCGATGACTATCGGCCCGAAGTGCACGACTCCGACGGACTGCAAATCGCCGCGGCGACCGGCGAGCAGATATTCCGGCCGCTCGCGAATCCAATCAAGCTGCAGGTGTCCACATTCACGACGCAACAGCCTCACGGCTTCGGGCTGGTGCAGCGCTCCAGGCAGCAAAGCGATTTTCAGGATTTCGACGCGCAGTATGAGCGGCGGCCCAGCGCCTGGGTCGAACCGCAGGGTGATTGGGGAGCGGGGTCCGTCGAACTGGTGGAGATCCCGTCCGGACGCGAGAGCAACGACAATATCGTGGCCTTCTGGCGTCCCGCGCAATCCCTGCTGCCGGGCCGTCCCGCGCACTTCGCCTATCGCATCATCTGGTGCGCGGAGCCCCCACTGCCCAAATCCCTGGGCAAAGCCGTTGCGACCCGCTCCGGCGCCAGTCTCGACGGCAAGCGGCGCGTCTTTTTGCTGGATTTCGTCGGCGCGGGCGAGAAAGTCGACGGCTTGCGCCTCGACTTGACCGCGTCGGCCGGCCGAATCTCGAGCGCGGCGCTGATGTCGAACGGCGCGTTGCACGGGCTGCGCGCGAGCTTCGAGGTCGATCCGCGGGACGCAGAGTTGATCGAGCTGCGTTTGCGGGTCATGCGCGGCGACCACCCGGTCACTGAGACTTGGCTGTACCGATGGACCTCAGGGTGAACGCCGCGACGCTCGAAAGCGCGGCGGCGTTGGGCGGCATGCCGCCGGAGGCGCCTTTGGCCATGCCGCCGCAGGATTTGGACTACGCGCCGCCTTTGCGTCGCGCCATGCATTGGCCCGGCGCCGCGGTGCTGTACGCGCGCTTCATCTTGTGGGCCGTCACCGTCGGCGTGACCACCTACGGCGTGTATCAAATGCTTCAAGCCGTGCGCTTCGCGAGCATGACCGTGCTGCAGGGCATGATGATTTTTTTCTTTGCAATATCCCTGGGCTGGATCGCTTTCGCGGCAGGCTCGGTTTTGGCTGGCGCCTCGAAGCGGCGCGACCCTCGTTTGGATTCGAAGGGCACGGCGCTCACGGCGCTGGTGATGCCCATCTACAACGAAGATCCGCTGCGCACCACGTCGGCGCTGCAGGCCATGGCGGAAGCTCTTGCGCTCATCGACGCGCATCGCAGCTTCGAGATCGTGATTCTCTCGGACTCGACCAACGCCGATGCCTGGATCCGCGAAACCCTGAGCGTGAACCTGCTGCGCAACGCCCTCGCGCTCATCATGCCGGTTTGGTACCGGCGGCGCTGGCAGAACATCGCGCGCAAATCCGGCAACCTCGAGGACTTCGTGACCCGCTGGGGCGGCCGCTACGATCATATGATCGTGCTCGATGCCGACAGCCTCATCGATGCGCCGACTCTCGAGCGGCTCGTACAGAGCATGCAGACCGATCCGGAGCTGGGGATATTGCAGACCGCTCCGCAGCTCATCGGCGCCACGACTCTGTTTGGCCGCCTGCAGCAATTCGCGGCCTGCGTCTACGGACCCGTCATCACGCGCGGCCTCGCCGCATGGTCCGGCGACAGCGGCAACTATTGGGGGCACAACGCCATCATTCGCATGGCCGCGTTCGCGCAATACTGCGGCCTGCCCAAGCTCGAGGGCCGCAAACCCTTCGGCGGTTTCGTCCTGTCGCATGATTTCGTCGAGGCGGCGCTGATGCGCCGCGGCGGATGGAAGGTGCGCATGGCAACCGACTGCGGCGGGTCCTGGGAAGAGTCTCCGCCGTCGCTGATCGACATCGCCATCCGCGACCGCCGCTGGGCCCAGGGCAACCTGCAGCACATGAAAATCATCGGCTCCGCGGGCCTGAGCTTCACCAGCCGAATGCATCTGGGCGTCGGCATCATGAGCTATTTATCCTCGCCGCTGTGGCTGGTGATGCTCGGCATCGGCTTCGCGCTCGCGGTGCAGTCGCACTTGATTCGTCCCGAATATTTCAATCACGATTTTCAGCTGTTCCCGACTTGGCCGCGTTTCGATGTCGAACTGATGATCGCCCTGTTCTGGTTCAGCATGGTCGTGCTGTTGATCCCTAAAATGCTGGGCCTGATTCGAGCGTTGCTGTCGAAACGCATCCGCCGGGGCAGCGGCGGCGTCATCGGCGTCGGCGCGAGCTTCTTGCTGGAGGTCATTCTCTCGGCCCTGTACGCGCCCATACTCATGCTGATCCAGAGCCGGCACGTCTTTGAAGTGTTCATGGGACGCGACTCGGGCTGGAAGCCGCAGCGCCGCGACAGCGGCGGGACCACCTGGTCCGATGCCTGGAACTACCACAAGCGGCACATGTTCATGAGTTGCGCAACCGCCGTGATCGTGTGGTTTCTCTCGCCGCCGCTGCTCGCATGGCTGTCGCCGGCGCTGCTGGGACTTTTCCTGGCGGCGCCCTTGTCGCGCGCCAGCGGCAGCGAAAGGCTGGGCCGCATCCTGTCGCGCTTCGCGCTGCTGCGCACACCCGACGAATTGGAGACGCCGGCGCTGGTTGCGCGCCGCCGCGAATTGGTGGCTAAGGCCGACGCCCTGCCGGACGACGGGCTGCGCCACTTGGCGCGTAATCGCGAGGCGCGTCTGGCGCACATCAACGGTAATTTGGCGCGGCCCGCGGATCCGCGCGGCCAGCCCGATCCCCACGCCTTCACTGCGGAACAGAAGCTGAAGGACGCCAGGTCGCTCGACGAGGCATTGCGGTGGCTGACCGCGGTCGAGCGCGTCGAAGTCGCCGGCGATGCCCGATTGCTCAATCAACTCGCGCTCCTGCCGGACGCCGCTCATCCCTCGTTCCTGATCTAAAGGATGCTCAACGCATGATGGTTCGACGACGCACAATTCTCCAATCCGCCGTGGCGGTGGCGGCCGGACACTGGACGATTTCGAAATTCGCCGCTGCTGCCCCGGCCGCTGCTGCCCCGGCCGCCGCCGCGCCGCCCGGCGCGGCCCCCTTCGACTATGCATGGCTCAAGGGCCAGGCCCGCGCGCTTGCCGGCGGCGCCTATCAGGCCTCGCAGGATGTGCTGCCCGTGGCGATGGCCAAACTCAGCTACGACCAGTATCAATCGCTGCGCTTTCGAACGGATCACGCCCTCTGGGCCAACGCAGGCCTCGCGTTTCGCCTGCAGTTCTTTCATGTCGGCCGAACTTTTACCGAATCGGTGCGCCTCTACGAGATCGTCGACGGCCAGTCGCGCGAGATCCTCTACGACCCGGCGATGTTCGAATTCGACAAGGCCGGCATCGACCCAAAATTGATGCGCGATCACTCGGGATTCGCCGGCTTTCGCGTGCAGTTCGTGACGGACTGGAGGGACGATGTCGCCGCCTATCTGGGCGCGAGCTATTTTCGGGCGGTGGGCAGCGATACCCGGCAATACGGCCTCTCGGCGCGCGCCCTGGCGGTGGATACGGCGTTTCCCCGCCCGGAAGAGTTTCCGCGCTTTACCGCATTCTGGTTCGAGCGGCCGGCGAAGGATTCCGGAACCCTCACTCTCTACGCGCTGTTGGATTCGCCGAGCATTGCCGGCGCCTTGCGCTTTCAGATCGCACCCGGCGGCACGCAGATCATGGACATCGACAGCGCGCTCTATCCGCGCAAGCCCATCGAGAGACTGGGGATCGCGCCGCTCACCAGCATGTTCTTCTACGGCAAGAACGATCGGCGCGGGGCGAATGACTGGCGCCCGGAGATTCATGACTCCGACGGCATCTCCATGTGGACCGGGGCGGGCGAGTGGATCTGGCGGCCGCTCACGAACCCCGCGCAATTGCATTTCAGCTCCTATCTGGATGACAACCCGCGGGGATTCGGACTGCTGCAGCGCGACCGCGATTGGGACCACTATCAAGACGACGGTGTGTACTACGATCGCCGCCCGAGCTTGTGGGTGGAGCCCAGGCCCGGAGCCGGCGGCGGCTGGGGCAAGGGCTCCGTGCAGCTCGTGGAGATCCCGACGGTGGATGAAACCTTCGACAACATCGTCGCGTTCTGGAATCCGGCTGAAAAGCCCAAGCCGGGGCAGGAACTCTTGTTCAGCTATCGCCTGTATTGGGGCACGCACATGCCCTACGCGACGCCGCTAGGGACTACCCTCGCGACGCGCACGGGCATCGGCGGCACCGTGGGCCAGAAGCGCCAGTACTATTCCTGGCACTTCGCCGTCGACTTCGCGGGCGGCGAACTCGGCGCTCTACCCAAGGATGCCGCGGTGGAAGCGGTGATCAGCACTTCGCGCGGCGAGACCCAGCATGTCACCGCGCACTTTGTCGAGGAATTTCACGGCTACCGCGCGCTGTTCGACGTCAGACCGCCGGAGGACAGCATCGAACCCATCGATTTGCGTCTGTACTTGCGCACCAATGGGCGGCCGCTGACGGAGACATGGATCTATCTGTGGACGCCGCCGTCCTTGAAGGAACGCAAGGCCGCGTTGACTTGATCTAGCCGCCGTCCTTGGGCCGATTCTTGAGAGTCTTGAGCCGCTGCGTGTCGCCCGTCGCCCGGCGCATTTCGCGCTCGCGATTGAGGCGCGGCCGTGCCTCCCGCGGATTGAGGATGATCCAGCGCCACTCGTTGAGCTGGTGCTTGAGCAAGGGCAGCAGCGACCGCTCGGAAGCCGACGCGATGCCGTCCGCCGGGAACAGCGTGGAGCAATACAGATCGAAGTACTCCGCGTACAGACTCTCGTAGTGCTGCATCGGATCGAGAAACGCGGGATCGTGCACCAGGCCGGTGCCGACGTGGCTCGTGCACAGGTAGCTGCAGGCCTTGCGCACGAAGCCGCCGTGCTCGGTGATGAGCGCATACTGAAACCCGCGCGTCGGGTAGAAATAACCGAGGATCTGGCTGCGCTGCGCGCCTCGCACGGTGTTGCGTCGCAGGTATTCGAAAAGCGCCTTGCCATGAATCAGACGCAGGGCCGTTTGTCTGAGTGCCGCCGCCTGAGTGCGTAAAACGCCGTAGTCGGCGACCTGGCGCATGAGCCCCGCATGCTCGTCTTCCCACAACTGCCACGCCTTCGTGCTCTCCGACAGGCGATAGGCGATCCCACGCTCCTGGTCATTCCCGCTGCGCAGCGCCGTCTCGATGCGATCCGTCGATTCGCGCATGAGCCGTGTATGGCTGATCGCACTACGGTGCACCGGTTACATCCTCCTGCGACGCTTGATTCCCCAAGGGCCCGCGGTCGCCGACCGCCGCCGTGGCGCCAGCTTATGGCAAGACGGCAACGCGGTAACCTCGTCGCCATTGTGCGACGTCGGACAGTCCATGCCGGCGACTTTGGTCAATACTGGCGCGACAACAACCAATGGGCCAGGGAGCGCAGCGAGTCCGCGCGAGCCCCGAATGGCACCAGGGCGCTGATTGCCTGGCTGTGCAAATGGCGGACTCGTTGCTGCGATGCCGGTATGCCGATGATGGCCGGATGCGTGGGCTTGGCGCGTTCGCTGTCCGCTCCGGTTGCCTTGCCCAGCGTCGACACATCCCCGGTCACGTCGAGCAAATCGTCCTGGATTTGAAACGCCAAACCCACAGCCGCCGCATACCGCGCGAGCGCTGCATACAGTTCCGGGTCCAGGGGCGGTGCGCATTCGGCGGCCATCAGCACGCTGGCGCGGATCACTGCCCCGGTCTTGCGGGCATGCATGTCTTCGACCTGCCCAATATCGAGCCGCGTGCCCTGAACGGCCAGATCGATCGCCTGGCCGCCGGCCATGCCGAAGGTGCCGATCGCCTGCGCCAGCATGTCGATCAATCGCAGACGTATGGCCGGCGAAGCGGGGAGCGCCGGATCGCTGGCGAGCAACTGAAACGCCAGCGGCTGCAGGGCGTCGCCCACCAGCAGCGCGGTAGCCTCGTCATAGGCCTTGTGGCAGGTCGGCCGGCCGCGGCGCAAGTCGTCATCGTCCATCATCGGCAAATCGTCGTGCACCAGCGAATACACGTGCACCAGCTCGACGGCGCATGCCGCCGCCTCGACCTCGTTTTCCGACAGGCCCACCGCACGCGCAGTTGCGAACATCAGCGCGGGCCGGATGCGCTTTCCGCCGCCCAATACGCTGTAGCGCATGGCCTCGTGCAGACGAGCCGGCAAAATATCGGTTTGCGGAAGACGCGCCGCCAGCGCATCTTCCATGCGCAGCCTCCAGACTTCGAGCTGCGCACCGAATCCGTCGTTGCTCTCGGACTCGTCCTGCACCCGCCGGCGGCGATCCGCCCGGTCGCTCACGCGCCGACGCCGTCGTGGGACTCCCGGCTCATGCGCTCTCCCGGCTCGCGCGCTTGATCTCGCTGAGCGGAATCGCGGCGACCGTGGCGGCGTACCGCTCGCCTAAGGGATACTTGATGGGCAAGTCGGGCGCCATCGTCCCGGTGACTCGCGGCCCGCGCATCCAGACCTGCAGGGCCTTGAGCGGATGGCTGAACGCGTCGTTGACCGCCGTGCCCTCGAATCCACAGTGCGCCATACAGTTGTCGCAGCGCGGATTCTTGCCGACGCCGTATTTTTCCCACTCGGTGTCTTCGATCAGGGAGCGGTAGCTTGGCGCATATCCTTCATCGGAGAGCAGGTAGCAGGGCCGCTGCCATCCGAATATGTTGTATGTCGGATTGCTCCAGGGCGTGCACTGATAGGTCTGGTTGCCGGCGAGAAAATCCAGGAAAAGCGCCGAATGATTGAACGACCAGGAGATGCCGGAGGGGCGGCGGCGGAGGCTGAAAATGCTGCGGAACAGCTGCTTGCTCGCATTGCGCGCCAGGAACACGTCCTGCTTCGGCGCATGGTGATAGCTGTATCCGGGCGACACCGTGATGCCTTCGACGCCGAGCCGGGTCGCCGTGTCGAAAAAATCGGCCACGTCCGCCGGTTCCTCGCCGTTGAACAGGGTGCAATTGATGGTCACGCGAAAGCCCTTGGCCTTGGCCAATTCGATGGCGGCTACCGCCTTGTCGAAGACACCCTCCTGGCATACCGACTCGTCGTGCCGCTGCCGATTGCCGTCCAGATGAATCGAGAATGTGAGGTACGGCGAGGGCTGGTATTCATCGATATGCCTGGAGAGCAGAATCGCGTTGGTGCAAAGATAGACGAACTTCTTGCGTGCAACGATGCCGGCGACGATCTGCGGCATCTCCTTGTGAATGAGCGGTTCTCCGCCGGGAATGGAGACGATGGGCGCGCCGCACTCGTCGACCGCGCGCATCGCGTCCTCGACGCTGACTCTTTTTTGCAGGATCTCCTTCGGGTAATCGATTTTTCCGCACCCGGAACAGGCGAGATTGCATTGGAACAGGGGTTCCAGCATGAGCACCAGCGGATAACGCTTATCGCCGCGCAGCTTACGGCCGGCGATATACCGGGCGACCTTGTACATTTGCAGTAGTGGAATGGCCATGCGCTATCTTACCATTGCAGCCCGAGGACGTCCGCGCGGTGGTCCCGCCAAACGCGATCCCATTCGATCAGGAACCATGGCGTAAAGTTCCCCGCGCCGGCGGCGATTTCCGTCTGCAGCGCTTCGGGACTGACCCAGCGCCAGGCGAGAATCTCGTCGCCGTTGGATCGGACCGGCTGAGTGCAGCGTCCGATGAACACCGAACAGACCTCGTTTTCGGCGCCCGTCTCGTCGAATTGCGCCTGATATTGGAACTTGAACAGATACCGCAACGGGCAGCGGAGGCCCAGTTCTTCGAATAATCGGCGGTGAATGGCCGCTTCCAGGGTCTCGGCGCTGCGCGGATGGCTGCAGCAGCTATTCGACCAATACAGCGGCCACAGCCGTTTTGATGCCGCGCGCTGCTGCAGCAAAAGCTCCCCGCTCCCATTAAAAATCAGTAATGAAAATGCCCGATGCAGGACGCCCCGGCCCTCATGGCACAGCAGCTTGCTCAAGTGACCGACCCCGTGATCGGCCTCATCCACCAGGATCAGGGAATCGCCATCCGCGCTCGAACTTGCGGCAGCCGCACGGTTGTCGTGAAATTCATCCATGCTTGGAATCATAGCCGCTTGCAAAGCATCGGCGCCAGGGTTGGAATACGGGCTCGCCCGGAGGACTTGATGATGAACGCAGCCGCGCCGGCAATTCAAGTGGGTTCGCCAGAGCATCGGCAGATCCTGGCGCGGTTCTTCCTGGACACCCACGTCGATTTCGTCCCCGAGACCATCGTCTGGCCGCAACTGGCCGATTCAAGCCGCGCGCGTCTCACCGGCCTGCCGTTCTGGCAAGAAGCGGTGGCCACCGAAAATATCACTTCCAATACCGTTGCCGCCGCGGCGCAGCTGGAAACCGATCCGGAGCTGCGCAAGGCCATCGAGATGCAGGGGTTCGAGGAGAATCGTCATGCGCGCTTGCTGCTCGCGCTCACCTCGCACTATAGGATCGCGGTGAACCTGCCGCCGCGCTTCGAACCGAAGTCTCTGGAAAGCGATTTTCTGTTCGCCGGATTCGGCGAGTGCTTCGATTCCTTCTTCGCCTTCGGTCTGTTCGCGCTGGCGCAGAAATCCGGCTACTTCGGGCCCGAGCTGATCGCGATCTTCGAACCCGTGGTGCAGGAAGAGGCGCGCCACATCCTGTTCTTCGTCAACTGGGTGAAGTACCGCCGATCGCAGCTCCCCTGGTGGAAGCGGCCCGCGTTCCGGCTGCGCTGCGCCTGGATCATCCTCAAGCAGGTGGCGAGCCGCGTCAAGACGGCGCGCAGCATGGGCGGGGCGGAAGATTCCAGCGATAACTTCACGCTGAGCGCGCATCAGGAGATCGGCGAATCCGTCACCCTTCACTCGCTGCTGGAGCTGTGCCTGCGCGAGAACGAGCGGCGCATGGGGCGGTACGACGCGCGCCTGCTGCGTCCGCGGCTGGTGCCGGCTCTGGCAAGGTTTGCGTATCGAGTGCTGCCCGCCAGCATTTGATCGGCGCGGAACGCGGGGCGGCGCCTCAGCGTAGCAGGCCGCGCTCGCGAAACCAGCGCAGCGCATCTTCGAACGCCTCGAGCGGCGGCCGCCATCGATATCCCAATTCACCGGCCGCCTTGGCGCTGGAGAAGAACATGCGCTTGCGCGACATGCGTACGCCTTCGAGGGTCACTCGGCCGCTGCGCCCCGTGATTGCGGCAATGCCCTCCGCCAGGTACGCGACCGGCAGCACCGCGGCGTACGGCAGGCGGATGCGCGGCGGCTTGCGCCCGGCGAGCCGCGCGATCTGCGCAAGAATTGTCTGCAGCGTCATATCCTCGCCGCCCAAAATATAGCGCTCGCCCGGCTTGCCGCGCTCATACGCCAACAAATGTCCGGCGGCGACGTCATCCACGTGCACGACATTGAGTCCCGTATCCACATAGGCCGGCATCCGCCCGGCTGCAGCGTCCAGGATGAGCTGCCCCGTCGGCGTGGGCTTGATGTCGCCGGGACCGACCGGTGTCGACGGATTGACGATGACCACCGGCGGGCCCGTCCGCGCCGCATCCCGAGCCAGTTCTTCCGCGAGATATTTCGAGCGCTTGTAATGCCCGATCATGTCGTGAAGCGCCGCGGGCGTGCGCTCATCTCCCGGCGAGCCGTCCGCGGGAATTCCGATGGTCGCGACACTGCTCGTGTAGACGATGCGCTCAACTCCCGCCGCGCGCGCGGCGTTCAAGATGTTGCGGGTTCCCTCGACATTGGTGCGATAGAGTTGTGCCGGATCGCGCGCGCCCAAGCGATAGTCCGCCGCGGCATGAAACAATCCCGTGCAGCCTTGCAGCGCGCGCTCGAGCGACGCCGTATCGGCGAGATCGCCCTCGGCCACCTGGACCTCGAGTTCGAGAAGATTGCCGCGGTTCGAGCCGCCGCGCGCCAGCACTCTGACCTGCCATCCGGCGGCAACGAGTGCCCTTGCAATCGCGGCGCCGACGAAACCGGTTGCGCCGGTGACCAGCGCCTTCATGCCACGCGGGCGCCGGCGGCGGCCGCCAGCGAACGGGTCGCCGCCCGATACCGCCTCGCCAGGCGGATCAACGCGACAAGTTCCATGGGCGCCAATGCCAGCGCCCCGGCGAGGCGGCGCATGCTCACCTGTCCGGCGCTGCTCGCCGCCACCACCGCCCGCGGCAGCGCGTCCGCGGCCGTGTCGATGATCACCCGCACGGCCACGAACGGCAGACGATGAGCCGCCGCGACTTCGGCCACGCCCAAACTCTCCATGTCGACCGCGACGGCGCCGGTGTCGCGAAAAGCCGCGGCCTTATCCACGATCGCATCGATCGCCGTCTCGCTCGCGAGCAGGGCGCCGCCGGCCACCGGCCGTTGCTTGGCGATGGCGGCGCGCAACTGCTCGCGCCAGTCCATCGACGTAGAGAATCGCGCGCCGGCGCGGGAAATGACTTCGCTCGGCAAAACGACGGTGCCGGCGCCCAAGGCGGGATCGAGCCCGCCCGCGAGACCGAAACTCATCAGGCTCGAGGCTCCGGCATCGACGAGTGTGCGGGCGGCAATTGCGGCGCGAGCGCGGCCCATGCCGCTGACGGCCAACAAGGCTCCGTCACTCAATAAAGCCAATCCGTCATTCCGCCTCACCCGAGGTCCCAGAGTGCGCGCCTCCGCCTCGAGCGCCGCGACGACCCCTAGGAGCCTGCCGGAGGACGCCACGTCAATGAGCGATTCCGCGGCGCGCCAGGGTGCGGTAGGCCGCCAGGGCCCAGAACGGGAAATAAGCGGAGTAGCCGTGATACCGCAAATAGAACACGCGCGGAAAGCCCGGCGCCGTGAACTCACGATTGCTCCACAATCCATCCGTTTGCTGCGAGCGCATCAGGAATTCGACGCCGCGGCGCGCGGCGTCGGATCGGGCCTCGCCGGCGGCGAACAGCCCCAGAAGCGCCCAAGCGCTTTGAAACGCGGTGCTCGGAAATCTCGGGGATTCGCCGGGCGTCGCTACGCGGGGCGTCCCTACGCCGGGCGTCCCTACGCCGGGCGCGCTGTCATAGGTATCGTTGCTCTCGCCCCAGCCGCCGTCCGAATTCTGCCTGCGTTTCAGCCACTGCGCGGCGCGCCGCACGGCGGGATCGTCGGCGCTGATGTGCGCTTGCGCGAATGCCGTCAGCACCGACCAGGTGCCGTATATGTAATTGGTGCCCCAGCGGCCGAACCACGACCCGTCGGCCTCTTGCTGGCTGCGCAAGTAGGCAATGGCGCGATCCAAGGCGGTTTTGTCTTGTGGGCGGCCGATGCGCGCCAACACCGTCACGACCCGCGCGGTGACATCGCTCGTGGGAGGATCGAGGAGCGCGCCGTGATCGGCGAACGGGATCTTGTTGAGGTAGTAGCAGGTGTTGTCGGCGTCGAACGCGGCGAAGCCGCCGTCCTTGCTCTGCATTCCGACCAACCAATCGAGCGCGCGGCGAATGCTCTCGGCATAGCGCGCCGAATCTCGCGCCTGATGCATGGCCCACACGACCACGGCCGTGTCGTCGAGATCCGGGTAGTAGCTGTTCGCGAATTGAAAAGCCCAACCGCCCCCGGCCAGGCCGCGGCGCTTCACCTGCCAGTCTCCGGGCTCATCGAGGAGCTGCCGGGTTTGCAGCCAGTCGAGCGCTCGAACCGACGCGTTGGACGAGGTGGTGTCGCCGGCCTCCTGCATCGCCAGAGCCGCGAGCGCGGTGTCCCAGATCGGCGAGACACACGGCTGACAGTACGCGCTCGACGGACCTACCACGGTCAGCTTCTGCAGGGCTCGTTTTGCGGTGACGCGCCGCGGGTCGTCCGGCGCATAACCCAAGATCACCATCGCTTCCAAGGCATTGACCATCGCCGGAAAGATGGCGCCGAGGCCGTCTTCGCCGTTCAACCGCTCGAGCATCCAGGATTCCGCGCGCCGGGTCGCGGCCTCGCGCATGCGCGCCGGAATCAAGGGATCGATCATGCGCCCGAGCCGATCGGCCGCCAGAAACGCCTTGGCCAAAATCCCTGAGCGCCGGAAATAGTGCCGCTCCTTCTCGGGCGGAGTCGTGAACAGCTCGCGGATGTGCACGTTGCGCGGGTTCTTGGCGACCGGCTTGCGCGTACACAAAATGAACAACGGAACCATGACGGTGCGCGACCAATAGGCGACCTTGTCGAGGTGGAATGGAAACCATCGCGGCAGCAGCATGATTTCGACCGGAATGTACGGCACGCCGCGCCACGGCAGCTGCCCGAACAGCGCGAGTGCGATCCGCGTGAACACATTGGCCCGCGCGGCGCCGCCATGCCGCAGGATCGCGCCGCGGGCGCGCACCATATGCGGTGCGTCCGGATTGTCGCCCACGAGCTTCAACGCATAATAAGCCTTGATCGACGCGCTGATATTGAAGTCGCCGCCATGATAGAGCGGCCAGCCGCCGTGATCGGCTTGGGTCGAGCGCAGGTAGCGGCCCATTTTGCTTTCCAGCGGAGCGTCGATTTCGTCCAAGAAGTGCATCATCATGATGTAGTCGGCCGGGATGGTGCAGTCCGCTTCGAGCTCGAATAACCAGTATCCCTGTTCATGCTGCCGCGCCAACAGTGCATCGCGGGCATCCACCACCGCGCGATCCAACGGCGAATCCGTGACCCGCCGCAGCGTATGCGACACGATGTCGCCACGCAGGTCCGTTTGCGGCAGCGGCTGGCTGCCGGGCTCCGGTGCGGTGCGGCTCACGATCCCGAGCTCCCGTAGGAACGCCGCGAAGCGTATTCGGGCTGGCGCACCGGTTCTTGCTCGAGGCCGACCGGGACCGGACGCGGCACTTTGAGCTCGGCGAGGCGCGCAAGCGGCAGGCCGCGCGCGGCTTGCGCGAACAAAAGCCTGAGCGCACCGTCGCTGCGCCCCGCGACCTGAGTCAAGAGGCGGGTCATGGCGACCGCTTTGCGCGTCACCTTCACCTGGGCGCCCGCGGTGAAGCGCGGATTGTGATCGATCTTGCGCAGCGTGAGCACGGCCAGCCCGATGGCCCACAAACAGAAGCGGCGTATGCCGGTCTCCCGGCTCGGAATCGACAAGGTGTAGTCGAGCGCATTGCGCAGATGCGCATGCGCGACGCCGACGAGCTCGTGCAAGCCGGCGCCAAAGCGCGGATCATAAGGTTGGTTCGACAGTTCGCCGAGATCGACTCCGTGGCGGGTGAACACTTCTTGCGGCAGCCAGCATGCGCCGCGGCTGCGATCCTCCCACACGTCCTTGAGAATATTCGTCATCTGCAGCCCCTGCGCAAAGGACGCGGCGAGGGCGGACAGCGCGGCGCGGCGCCTGGCAATTTCCGGCGAGTAATCGCAAAACAAATCCGTGAGCATCTCGCCGACGACGCCCGCGACGTAATAGCAATAATCGTCCAGGTCGCTCGATCGCGCGAGACCCTTGACGCTGGCGCTGAACTGGAAGCGAGGCATGCCGTAGCACATGAGCTCGACGCAGCGCCGGATCGCGGCCTGCTGCGGCTGGTTGAGGCGCTCCATGACCGCAATGACGCGACCCATGTTGCTCACGAGGTCTCGCTCGGTCGCCAGCGTCCGGTCCGACAGCCGTCGGGCAATTTCTCCGGCCAGCACTTGGGGTTCGCCGTGCCCGGCCAATTCCGCGCTGAAACGTTGCAAAAAAGCCAAGGTCTCGGGAGGCGACAGGGCCGGCTCGTCCTCGATGGTATCGGCAATGCGGCACAGCAGATAAGCGCAGGTTACCGCAGTGCGCAAACCCACGGGCAATTGCGGAATCGTCAGCGCAAAGGTGCGCGAGACATGGGGGAGAATATCGTCTTGATAGACTTCATCTGAGCTGACGGAATCCATGCGGACAGTATCTCGGAAACCCTGAAGGATAGCATCATGTCAGCGGGCTTGCTGTGGTGCAAATCTGCAACATAGCGTACAGGCGTTGCCACTGGGGTGGCGCCGCAGTATAAACTGCCGCTGATGAGCGCTGCCCCCGAAAACTATCCCCTGCTTCTATCCATTGGCTCGCCGGCGGACCTGCGCCGCCTGCCGAGCACCAAGCTGGCTGAGCTCGCGACCGAACTGCGTCAGTTCCTGATCCACAGCGTCAGCACCCGGGGCGGCCATTTTGCCGCGGGTTTGGGTACGGTTGAGCTGACCATTGCCCTGCATTATGTGTTCAACACCCCCTACGACCGGCTGGTCTGGGACGTCGGGCACCAGGCCTATCCGCACAAGGTGCTGACGGGCCGGCGAGACCAGCTGCACACCATCAAACAGGACAAGGGGCTGGCGCCGTTTCCGTCCCGCGGCGAGAGCGAATACGATACTTTCGGCGTCGGACACTCCAGCACCTCGATCAGCGCCGCCCTAGGCATGGCCGTCGCGTCGGCGCAACGCGGGGAGGAGCGGCGGGCCGTGGCCATCATCGGCGACGGCGCGCTGACCGCAGGCATGGCGTTCGAGGCGCTCAACCACGCCGGTTCGCTGCCGACCGATCTTTTGATCGTGCTCAACGACAACGATATGTCGATCTCCGAGAACGTCGGTGCGCTTTCCAACTATCTGGCCCGCGCCTTGTCCGGCCGCACCTATTCGCATCTGCGCGAGAGCGGCAAGAAGGTGCTGCGCCAGATGCCCACGGTGTGGGAACTCGCGCGCCGCTCGGAAGAGCACTTGAAAGGCATGGTCCTGCCGGGAACGCTGTTCGAGGAAATGGGTTTCAATTATATCGGCCCAATCGACGGCCACGATGTCAAAGCCCTCGTCAGCACCTTGCGCAATCTGCAGCAGCTGCGCGGGCCCCAGTTCCTGCACGTGGTGACGCGCAAGGGCAAGGGCTATGCGCCCGCGGAAGCCGACCCGATCAAGTGGCACGGTCCGGGTCCGTTCGATCCGGCGAGCGGCATGATCTTCAAAGAGGCGAGCACGGGGCCGACCTACTCGCAGATATTCGGCAAGTGGCTGTGCGACATGGCCGAGCGCGATCCCAGCATCGTCGCCATCACGCCGGCGATGCGCGAGGGCTCGGGCCTCGTCGAATATTCCAAGCGCTTCCCGGAACGCTATTACGACGTCGCGATCGCCGAGCAACACGCGGTCACTTTCGCGGCGGGGCTTGCGGCCGAGGGGCTGAAGCCCGTGGTCGCGATCTATTCGACTTTCTTGCAGCGCGCCTACGATCAGCTGATTCACGACGTCGCTCTGCAGAATCTGCCGGTGATTTTCGCCGTGGACCGGGCCGGGCTCGTCGGCAGCGACGGTGCGACTCACCAGGGCAGCTACGATCTGACCTTTCTGCGCTGCATCCCCAACATGGTGATCATGGCGCCGGCGGATGAAAACGAATGCCGCCAGATGCTGTACACGGCGACCACGCTGTCCTCGCCCTCCGCGGTAAGGTACCCGCGCGGCGCGGGTCCGGGTGTGGCAATCGCCGCGGAAATGACGGCGATTCCGCTGGGGCGCGCTGTGCTGGTCCGCGAAGGGCGCAGCGGATTGGCGATTCTCGCCTTCGGCGTGCTGGTCGACTCGGCGCGCAAGATTGCGGAGCGCCTGGACGCAACGCTGGTCAACATGCGCTTCGTCAAGCCGCTGGACGAGAAACTCGTGCTGGCGGTGGCGGCGCGCCACCGGGCCATCATCACCATCGAGGAAAACGCCATTATCGGCGGCGCGGGTGCGGGCGTCGGCGAACTGCTCGCCGCTGCCGACGTACAGATGCCGCTTCTGCACCTCGGCATTCCCGACCGCTTCATCGAGCACGGTTCGCGCGACACCTGCCTGGCGGCGGCCGGCCTCGATCTCGCGGGCCTCTCCGCGAGTGTGGATGGCTGGTGGACGCCGCAAACCCAGGAGCGGATTCGCTCCGTCAGCGGCATGGCGAAGGCCACCAAGGCGCTGTAAGCGGCGAGTTACGCCGCGGTTGCGGACTCCCGAATGAATTGCGCCACCCGATCCGGCGCCGTGATGGGCAGCATGTGTCCGCCGTCCACCAGGGTGAGCCGGGCGCCCGGCAGTTCGGCGGCCAGCGCCTCGCCTTGAGCTTGCGGATCGAGGATGGCGTCGCCGCGGCCGTACAGGATGCTCACGGGCATTTGCATGGTGCCGTAGCGCTGCACCATCCCAGGCAGGTCCTGGGGGATCGCGGCAAGGTCCGTGCAGGCCGCGATGAAATGGCTAGGCCGCATCGCGAGCATGCCGCCGCCGCGGGTGCCGAAGTCGCTTGGGACGGCCTCAGGGGCGAATATCAAGCCCAGCATCTCGTCGCGCCTGGCCATCCCCAACGGTACGGCCAGGGTCCAGGCCACCAGAGTGCGCAGCCAGGGTTTGGCGATTTGCAAGACTTTGAACACCGCCGCGACGCCGGTCACCGGATGGGTGAGCGGCGCCACCAGTGCGAGGCCGGCCACGCGCTCAGGGTGGCGCTGCGCCAGCGCGAGAGCGATCGCACCGCCCAGTGAATGGCCCACCACGACTGTGCGACCCAGCTGCAGCGTGTCGATGAGCGCGGCCAGCACGTCCGCCTGCGCGCCCAATGCGGCCGAGGCGCCCGGAATCCGCGCCGAATAGCCCGACCCGGGCCGATCCACGGCCACAACCCGGTAGTGGGCGGCGAGCTGATCGACGATGCCATAGGTGAAGTGGCAGAGCTGGCCCGCCAGGCCGTGCACCAGCAGCACGGCCGGGCCCTGGCCGCGTTCGACCACGTGCAGCCGTGCACCGGGCACCTCGATGAAGCGGCCGGCCGGCGGCAGCATCGCCTCCACCCGGTGCACCGTGCGGACGGTGAGCAGTACCAGGCTGGCGCACAGGGCAAGCGCGAGGGCCAGGAGCGCGAGAACGGCCAGAAGCGCGGGGGTCATGCGTGCAGGCGGGGAGCCAGTATCCGCCAGTAGCTCACGGGGGCCAGCCGCTCGATGAGCGAGATGATGGTGGCATCCCACCCGACGAGGATGCGCGCGCGGCGCTTTTCGATGCCGCGCACGATAATCTCGCCGGCCCTTTCCGGTGGCATGCGCAGCAGCTTCTCGGCCAGCCCCAGGCGGCGGCGCATCTCGTCGGCCGCCGCGCCCTGCGGAACGCGCGCATTGCGGGCGATGGCCGTGGCCACCCCTCCCGGGTGCACCACGCTCACGCCCACGCGCGTGCCGGCCAGTTCGTGCCGCAGGGCATTGGAGAAGCCGCGCACCGCGAATTTGCTGGCCGAGTAGGCGCATTGACCTGGCGGGGCAATCAATCCGAACACGCTCGAGACGTTGACGATGCGGGCATCGTCGCTGGCCTGAAGCAGGGGCAGAAAGGCCCTCGTCATGCGCACCACGCCGTGGAAGTTGATTTCCATCAGCCAGTCGAAGTCCGCTTCGCTCACCTGATCGAAGTGGCCGGCCAACGCCACGCCCGCGTTATTGACCAGCAAGTCCACGCGGCCGTGGGCCTTGAGCACCGCCGCGGGCAGGGCGGCGACGGCAGCGCGGTCGGCCACATCCAGGCGGTGGCCGCTCACATGAACGCCTGCGGTGAGCGCCCGGGTTTGCGTGTGGGCCAGGCCAACCTCATTGATGTCGGCCAGCGCCAGGTGGCAGCCGCGGTGCGCCAGGGACAACGCCGTTGCTTGACCGATGCCGCTGCCCGCGCCGGTGATCAGCGCCACGCGATCCATTAAGTTCATAGATTGACTCCCGCGCGCCGAGCGAAATCATTCGAGTTTTGGAGCGGCGGTCGCCGCCTGCGCCGGCGGTCGTTGACCGATTGAGTGCCCTCAATCGTACTGCATTTTCGCAGCGCTCACACGAGCTGCGATCGGCGCGCGTTAAACGCTACCGATCGATTGAAAGCGCGCCGAACGCGTCCCGTGCCTCCGGGTGTTGGGTCAGCAGTGCGTGAATACGAGGTATCCGGTCCATCGTCGCCGCACGGAGCGCTTTTGGAGCCTCATGGAATGAATCGCTTAAGTTAGCGCTGCCCTGTTCGACGATGATTGCTGCCAGTGTCGCGGCCTGGATGAGATCCTTCTCCGCCTTTTCCGGCTCATTTGTCCGCTTTGTGCTCGAGTACAACTTGTGCCAGATCATTCGGTCGACGCTCGGCAGAACCACCGGAATGCAGTGTCCGCCCGCCAGAATCGCCGCTTGACGACTATCCTCGAGCAGATAGTCGTAATAAGGAACGGTCTGCGCGTGCCAATCGAGTTCCGGTGGCTGAATTGTCTCGCCAAGCGTCGCACCCGCTGCGAGCACATCGACCCGCAAGCCCTCTCGACCGGGCAGCTTTACCGACGTGGAAGGGCCGTGGCTCGGCATCCCCGGAATTGACGTGAATGGCAGACGCGTTGCCTGGACGCTCGATAGGAACGACACCGGGGCGCCGAGCTTCAGACGTTGACGGCGCGCCAAGTCGATATCCTGCGTGCGGACAGCCACGGAAATTGCTCCGTGTTCGTTGAGCCAGGCCGTGTAAGCCAGTGTTCCGACGACGACGAGGCCTGCTTGGAAAATCTCGCGGTTGTAGAGCTCGACCAATACGCTCGCGACGTTCTTGTCGGCGACCTGGAAGTGTAGCTGCCTTAAGTTCGCGACTTGCTTGCTCACCCAGATCCATAAATTCGGGATAACCCAAGGCCAAAACGAAAAAACCCTCACCGACTTTCATCGGTGAGGGTCCATTTTCATCAAATTAAGAGCCTGGCAGTGACCTACTTTCACATCGACAAAGTCGACACTAGCATCGGCGCAGAGCGTTTTCACTTCCGAGTTCGAAAAGGGATCGGGTGGTTCCCACTCGCTATGGCCGCCAGGCAAACCGGTCGCAATGGGGGCTGGTCATGTCCAGCCCCCACCGCTAATTCGTACAATTTGTTTCGATGCGTTGTCGCATTCAAGTTCAATCGATCACTCCACAACGATTCGACGTTAGGCAAATCGCTTGGGTGTTATATGGTCAAGCCTCACGGGCAATTAGTACTGGTTAGCTAAACGCATTACTGCGCGTACACACCCAGCCTATCAACGTCGTAGTCTTCGACGGCCCTTTAGAGA
>DATFZF010000006.1:0-41705 GCA_035314705.1 Steroidobacteraceae bacterium
GTCTACGCGGTGACCATGACGGGGACCACCGGTGCCCCCAAGGGGCGGACCGCCGAAGTGCCGGATGAGGTGCTCGAGTACATGGATCGAGTCAGGCGCTGCTCGAATGTTCCGGTATGCGCGGGCTTCGGCATCCGCTCCCGGGAACAGGTGGCGCGTTTTGCGGGCCACGTGGACGGCGTGGTGGTCGGCTCCGCCCTGGTCGAGGTGTTGGAACGGGGCGAGGATGCAGGGGCCTTTCTGAGGTCTCTGCGCTAGTAACGACATGGTGCGCACACAGGCTCCCGGCCCATGAAGCGAGTATTCCGTGCCGCATCGCTGCTACAGGTGGCGCATGCGCGCAACGTGCTGCTGACGGCCGGGATTCAGAGCGAATTGCGCAATCAGTACCTCGCAGGCGCATTGGGCGATCTCCCGATGCTGGAAACCTGGCCGCAACTCTATGTCGACGATGCGGACGAAGAGCCGGCGCTGCGCGCCCTGGCGCGCGCCGCCGCGGCGCCGACGGGTGCCGCCTGGATATGCGATCACTGCGGCGAGGTCCTCGAGCCGCAATTCACCAGCTGCTGGCGCTGCGGTGCCGTGTCGGACAAACACTGACAGAAAATCGCGCGAATTCTGAGCCGAGGTTCGGAGTCCGGCCCTGGCGGCCTCGAGGGTGCAAAGGTTACAAAAGGAGTGCGACCTGCCGGAGGATTTGAAATGAACGTTGTCAGCGAGAGTGTTTCCGAGCAATGGGAGTGCGCGGCGGCGATTGGAACGCTGTTGGGCACGTCGGTGAAGATGCAAGAAGTGATGCGGCTCATCGAGCGCGTCGCAGCCACCGAAGCTTGCGTGTTGTTGACCGGCGAAAGCGGCACCGGCAAGGAGCTGGCGGCGCAGCTGATTCACGAGCGCAGTGCGCGCCGCGACGGTCCTTTCATCGCCTTCAACTGCGGCGCCATCCCCGCCGCCCTGGTCGAGGCTGAATTGTTCGGCTGCTTCGAACGCGCCGCCGGCGGGACGCTGCTGCTCGACGAGCCGGCGGAATTGCCCCTCGACATGCAGACGCGGCTGCTGCGCGTGCTGGAGACGCGGGAATACTACCGCCCCCGGGCGCTGCCCAAGCTGCCCTGCGACGTGCGGATCATCGCGGCGACCAACGGCTGTCCGTTGCAAGCGGTGCAGAACGGCCAACTTCGCCAGGACCTGCTGTACCGCCTGGCCGTGTTTCCGGTCGCCATGCCGCCGCTGCGCGAGCGGGACGGCGACGTGGAACTGCTGGCCGCGCATTTCCTCAAGGAGCTGAACGCGCGGGCGCAGACTCAGAAGCGGCTGTCGGCGCTTGCCCGAATGACGCTGAAGCAGCATGCCTGGCCGGGAAATGTCCGGGAACTCAAGAATTGCATCGAGCGCGCGTTCATACTCGGCGATGCCGTGCTCGAATTGGCGCCGTTGATCCAGGATGCCGCGCGCGACGGCGAGCACGCCGCGCAGCTGAACATCCGGGTGGGTTCCAGGATTCACGACATGGAGCGCTCGCTGATCGAGGCGACCCTCGACTATTTCAAAGGCAACAAGCGGCGGGCCGCCGACGCGCTGGGCTGCAGCCTCAAGACGCTGTACAACAAACTCAACGGATACTCGCAGAGCCAAGAGTGCGCGCATACCTAGCACTGCGGGGCTGTCAACGGAGATATAGAACGTGTCAAGAGTACTGATCGCGGATGACCATGCGGTGGTCCGCGCGGGATTCAGGCAATTCCTCGAAGCGGATGCGACCATCGACGCCGTGGGCGAGGCCGCCAGCGGCAACGAGACTCTCGATCAGTTGCGCGAGAAGGAATGGGATCTGGTGCTGCTCGATATTCACATGCCCGATCGCAGCGGCTTGGACATTCTGCGGCACATTCAAACCGGACACCCCGGCGTGCGGGTATTGGTGATGAGCGGCCTGCCCGAGCAGCAATATGCGGTCAACGTGCTGCGCGCCGGCGCGAGCGGCTACCTATCGAAGGACAGCGCGCCGGAGGAACTGATGAAGGCGGTGCGCACCGTATTGTCGGGGCGGCGCTACGTCAGCGCGGCGCTGGCGCAGATTCTGGTGGCCGACCTGGACGGCGACCCGGACAAGCCGATGCACGCGCGCCTATCGACCCGCGAATTCCAAATATTCTGCAAGCTGGCGGCGGGGCGCGGCGTTTCGGACATCGCCAATGAACTCAGCTTGAGCGTGAAGACGGTCAGCACCTATCGAAGCCGGATCCTGGAGAAGATGAGCTTCACCTCGAACGCGGACATGACCTCCTATGCCCTGCGCAACGGACTCATTCAATGATGGCACTGTGAGAAATTTCCTACACGAAAACATGCGATTCGGCCGTGGCCGGCGTGCTGCGCGCGACGCTAGACTGTGCTAAGAAGTCACGCATTTACTATGGACGCAACGTCAATGGCTCGGTGTTTGAGAGTCTTACTCGTCGAAGACTCCAAAGTATTGACGGAGCGATTGACGGAGGCGATACGGCAAATTCCCGACGTGGAATTGATCGGAACCGCGGACACCGAAGCCGCGGCGATCGCGTCCGCCAAGCGCGACTCGGTCGACGTGATCATCCTGGATTTGCATTTGCGGCAGGGCACGGGCTTCGGCGTCATGCGCGCGCTGACCATGGCGCAGTTGAAGCCGCAAGTCATCGTGCTGACGAACTACGACCTGCCCGAATACAAGAACGCCGCCATCGCCCTCGGCGCCACGCATTTCCTGGACAAGGCCCGCGACTACGGCCGGCTCCCGGAAGTCCTGCACGAAATCTGCGAGGCGCATCTCGCGAAGCATTGATTGCCGCAACGCCTACAGCGCTTGCGGCGATTTCCACACGCATGACGGCCGCCTGTCCGACATAAGCGCCGCCCGCCGGCGCTCATGATCTCCCGGTATTACGCGATACCCACAGGAGCACAGACGTGAACAAACAGTTATCAAGATCAACCCTCGGAGCAACCGCCTGCGCCGCCATCGCCATCGCGTTGGGGGCCTGCGCCAGTACCCCCGTGCCGAACGAGAAAATCGCGGTCGCCAAGGAATCGGTGCAACGCGCCGAACATTCCGGTGCCGCCGAGCTCGCACCGGTCGAAATGGCGGCGGCCCGCGAGGAGCTGAGCCGGGCCGAAAAAGCCGCGATCGACGGCAACGCCCAGCCCGCGACGCTGCTGGCCGAGCGCGCCACTGTCGATGCGGAGCTCGCCGAAGCGATGACGCGGCAGCAGCGTTCGCACAAGGCGGCAATGGAATTCGATGCCAACATGCAGGCATTGAGCACCGAAACGATTCGCAGCACGCAACCCACTCAATAAGGTGTTTTTTATGAACGCAAGATTTTTGACGCTGATGAGTTTGTCGCTGGCACTGGGTGCCTGCGCCACGGCTCCACAACCCAACGCCGCGCTGGAAAGCGCGCATGCAGCCGTGAGCGCCGCGGAAACGGACCCGAATGTCGCGAAATACGCGCCCTTGGACCTGGACGTGGCGCGCAAGGATCTCGCCAGTGCCGACGACGCGGCGCTGCATCACAACGAGGCGGCGATTGCGCAACCGGCGTATCTCGCCGCGAAGAACGCGCGGCTGGCGCAGGCGCATGCGGCCGCCAAGGCGGACGACGCCCGAGTGGCGGCGGGGCAGGCCGAGCGCGACCGAATAGTGCTGGCGGCGCGGACCCGCGAAGTGGATAACGCCAAGATGGCCACCAATGTGGCGCTCGGGCAGCGCGATCAAGCGGCGGGGGATGCGGCCCGCAGCCAGGAGGAGGCCGCGCGCCTGCAGGCTGAGGTCGATCAACTCAAGGCCAAGCCCACGCCGCGCGGACTGGTGCTGACCCTCGGCGATGTGCTGTTCGATACGGGCAAGGCGGAATTGAATCCGGGAGCGGGCCGCAAGCTCGATCAACTCGCCCAATTCCTGAACGAGCACAAGGATCGGCGCGTGCAGATCGACGGGTTCACCGACAGCGTCGGTACGGATTCGTACAATGAGGAGCTGTCGCGGCGCCGCGCGGATGCGGTCAAGTCGGCGCTGTTGTTCCGAGGCATCGACGCCTCCAGAATCTCAACCGAGGGTTATGGCAAGGCGTTCCCGGTGGCCAACAACGTCGAATCCGGCGGCAGACAGCTGAACCGCCGTGTCGAGGTGGTCATCGGCGGGGACGACGGCTCGGCCATATCGCCGCGCGGCTGACCTCAGGCGTCGATGGATTGATTGACGGCAGACCAAGCCCTCGCCGCCTGCGGCGAGGGCTTTTTCGTTCAAGCAGGCTCAGGCAGGAGCATTCTCGGCAGCGGAATCATCGCCAGCACGACGGTGCCTCCGGTGATCGGGCAGCGCACCTCCCAGCTTCCGCCGAGTGCGGCGATTCGATGGCGCATCGATGCAAGTCCATGGGACGTGGCGGTCTGCAGCCGGTTTGGCGGGATCCCCTTGCCGTCATCGGAGACGCGCAGGACAAAGGTGTCGCCTTCGATTTTCACTCCCAAGTCCGCGGATTTGGCCTCCGCGTGCTTGAGGATATTCGTCAACGCTTCTTGAGCGATACGGAACACGCCGATGGCGGCGTCGGGATTGAATTTCATTTCGGTTTCGGGAATCGTCTCCGTGCACTTGAGTCCGGCGCGGCGGCAGGTTTCCTTGAACTGCCAGCGCAGCGCGGTGAACAAGCCCATATTGTCGAGCAGGGTCGGCCGCAGCTCCTCGACGACCCGGCGCTTCAAGTCCACGCCCGCGCTCAAGGAATCGTGAATGCGTTTGAAGCGCTGTTCGATGCCGGGATCGCTGGTGGGCAAGCGCTGCTGCAGCCAGGACAAGTCCATGCGGGCGGCCACCAGCAGGCCGCCGAGCTCATCGTGCAGCTCGCGCGAGAGGGCGGATTTCTCCTGCTCCGAGACCCCCTGCAGGTGGGTGGACAGCGCGGTCAGTTCCTGGGTCCGTTCGTCCACCTGGTGTTCCAATTCCTGGGTATGATCGCGCAGGCTGGTCGCCTGGCGCGCGCGCCTGCGCATGTCCGCGTAGACCAGACGCGTCGCGAGCAGCACCAGACCGATGTTGAGAATCACCCCCACGGCCGCCACCCAGCGCGACACGCGGAAATCGGCCTGCCACTGCGTGGTTGCCGCGGCGAGTTCGTGCGACTCGCGAAGACGCATGTCGGCGATGATCGCCGCGAGCGCATCCATGGTGCGCTTGCCCACGTCGGTGCGCACCAAGTTCACCGCCGGCGCCGGCCCTCTTTTCTTGAACAGCGCCAGAGTCTCTTCCAGCTCGCCGAGCTTCTTGCCGGTCAAAATGCGCAGCTCCCGGAACTGGGGGCTGTCGTCTTTGCCGCCGTAGGCCTCGTGCACGCGATCGAGGGCCGCTTCGACCTTGGCGACCGCTTCGGTGTAGGGCTGCAGATAGGAGCTTTCGCCCGTCAGGAGATAGCCGCGCTGCCCCGACTCGGCATCGGTCAGGAGCGAGATGAACTCGGTCAAGGCCTGCTGCCGCAACTGATGGTCGTGCACCCGCGCGTTGGCCGCGATGAGCCGGGACTGTCCGGCAGCGGCGAGAAAGAACAGGCCGACCAGGAAGCCGATCAGCAGCAGCGGCGGCAAGGCGATGTACCATCGGCCGACGTCGCCCAAGTCCTCGCCCAAGATCTTCATGGCATTTTCCGCGCTGTAGCCGGTTAGTTTAACATGTGGGGCGATTCCTACAGACGGCGCGGGGCCGGAACCGCTGGCGTGGCCCCCCCGGCCGCCTCCACAATAGCTGTGATACTGTTCTTTGGGTTCTTTTAGAGGAGATACGCATGGAATCCACCGTCGACGATATCAGGGCCGCCGCGTCGAGCGAGATCAAGAGCTTGATTGCAGACGTCGAAGAGCTGATGGCACGGATCGCGGACTTGAAAGATGCGGACGTGGTTCGAGTGCGCGGCAAGGTTCAGCGCGCCGTTGATGCAACGAAGCAGAGCCTGCAGGACGGAGCCGAGGCCATCCGGCACCACGCGCAGACGGCGGTGCACACGGCTGATGACTACGTGCGCGACAGCCCGTGGCAGGCGATCGGCATTGCCGCTTTGGTCGGCGCCGTCGTGGGGATTTTAGCGACCCGCCGGTCTTGAGGTAGCCGCCGGTGCGGCTGCTCTGGTCACTGCCCAAGGCGGCGCCTGCGCTGCTGCGTCATCTCGCGGCCTATGTGGACCTTGCGAGCCTGGATTTGGCGCAGGCATCCCGGGAAATTGCCGCGGAGCTGGTGGCGTCCGCCGTCGCGGCCATCTGCGCTCTGTTCGCCTTGTTCATGGGTTGTCTCGCCGTCGTGGCCTATACCTGGGACACTCCCCATCGCCTGTCCGCCATCGCCTGGATGGGCGCCGCCTTCCTGGCCCTTGCCGTTGCCGCAGCCGCGTACCGGGCGAAGACCGTTCGAGACAGGTCGGCGCTGCTCGACAGCGTACGCCGGCAGTGGCAGGAAGATCGCGTGCTGCTCGAGCGAATCTTGTCCTCGGACGATGACCGGCTGCCATGAGCGATCGGGACGCAGCAGCGCGCGCCGAGATTCTCGCCCGGCTCTGCGAGTCGCGGGAGGAATTGCGCCGCCGCCTCGATCCGCCGCGGCAGGAGCCGGACGGCATCCGGGCCGCAGGCGATCAGCCTGCGCCCGATGGATTTCCCCGCAGCCGCACCATGCGAATGCTCATGAGCGGCGGTGGAGTCGGCACCCTGGGGGCGGTCGCAGCCGGTCTGCTCATCGCACGTCCCGCCTTGGCGTTGCGGCTGTTGCGGATGCTCCCCGTCGGCGCGTTCGCCAAGATGCTCGTGTCGAAGGCACTCACCGCGCTGCGCACGAAACCGGAACCGCCGCGCTGACCGGTCACCCCAGGGTGACCAATCCATCGTGCTCGCGGCCGTCGTCGATGAGCGGAATTTCGCAAGGAGCGGCCGCAATCTCCACCCCGTCGAGCGCCGCGCGAACCACGCCGCGGCTCACGCCCTGCGGGTTCTGCACCCGGACACGGTAGCGCGACGACTTGTATCGATAGGTGGCTACGAAGCCTGACCACCCGCGGGGAATGCAGGGATCGACCTTGAGAATGGCGCCGTGCACATGGATGCCCAGTATTCCTTCCACCGCGGTCCGGTACATCCAGGCGGCGGACCCGGTGTACCAAGTCCAGCCGCCCCGACCGATGTGCGGTGCGGCGGAGTACACATCGGCGCAGGCGACATAGGGCTCGACCTTGTAGCGATGAATTCCCGCGCGGGTGCTCGCATGATTGATGGGATTGATGATCGAGAACAGTTCGCCCGCGCGATCGCCGTCGCCGAGCAGTGCAAAGGCCAAGGTCGACCACATGGCCGCATGGGTATATTGCCCGCCGTTTTCGCGGATGCCGGGCGGGTAGGCTTTGATATAGCCGGGATCGTGCGCGGTATGATCGAACGCCGGCGTAAACAATTGCACCAGGCCGTCGCTGCGGCTGACCAGCTGTGCGTCGACCGCCGCCATCGCCCGCAGCGCGCGCTGCGGCTCCCCGCCGCCGGAAATCACGGCCCAGGATTGGGCGATGGAATCAATGCGGCATTCGTCGCTGGCGACCGATCCCAAGGGCGAGCCGTCGTCGAAGTAGCCGCGCCTGTACCAGTCGCCGTCCCAGGCCTCGCGCTCGATGGCCTGCTGCAGGGAGTACGCGTGTTTGCGCCACACCGCGGCCGCGGCAGCGGCCGCCGCGCCGCGCCGCTCGGCGATGGGCGCGAACCGCAGCAGAGTGGCGTGCAAGAACCAGCCGAGCCACACGCTTTCACCGCGGCCGGCCACGCCCACCCGATTCATGCCGTCATTCCAATCGCCGGTGCCGAACAGCGGCAGACCGTGCGAACCAATCGCAAGACTCGAATCGAGCGCGCGCACGCAGTGCTCGAACAGCGACGCGGTGGCCGCGGTCGCTTCGGGAGCCGAGAAAAGCTCTTGTTGTCCGGCCGCCAGCGGCCCGCCCGCCAAGAACGGCAGTTGCGCGTCGAGCACGGCGAAATCCTCGGTCGTCTCCAGATAATGAGCGGCCACGAAGGGCAGCCAGACACGGTCGTCGGAAACGCGCGTCTTGATTCCCTGGCCGGACGTCGGCAGCCACCAATGCTGCACGTCGCCGGCCTCGAACTGGCGCGCCGCGGCGCGCAAAATATGCTCGCGGGCAATGGCCGGATTGGAAACGCACAGGGCCATGACATCCTGCAATTGATCGCGATAGCCGTAGGCGCCGCTCGACTGGTAGAACGCGGTGCGCCCCCACACGCGGCAGGCGAGTGCCTGATACAGCAGCCAGCCGTTCGCGAGGATGTCCATGGAGCGATCCGGCGTCTTGACCTGGATGGCGCTCAAGGTCATGTCCCAAAAGTCCGTTACGGCTTTCAGGACCGCATCGAGATCGACGCTGCGGTAGCGCTCGATGAGCGCGACGGCGGCGGCCGTCGAGGCCTCCTCTCCCAGAAAAAACTTGAGCTCGAGTGCTTCGCCCGGCGCCAATTTGATGTTCGTTTGCATGGCGCCGCAGGGATCCAGGCCGCCGCCGACACGATTCGACAGCGGCTGCGGCCCGAGCAGCGCCGTGGGTTCGGCCAGGGATCCGTGGCGGCCGATGAATTCCGCCCGATCGGCCGTGCAGGTCTGCTGCCGGCCCGCCATGTCCATGAACGCGATTCGCGATTGAAATCCATTGCTCCAAGGATTGCGCACCAGCAAAGCCGCGGTCTTGGGTTCAATTTCGGTCACGATGAAGGGCGCCGACCTGCTGCGCTGGTTTCCCAGCACCCAGTCCACGTAGTGAGTAATCCGCAGCTGCCGGGTGTGATCGGAGCGATTCACGATTTTCAGGCGCGAAATCTTCAGCGGATCCTCGAGGGGCACGAATTGCAGCAGGTCCAACGAGATGCCATGCGAGCTGTGCTCGAATCGGCTGTAGCCGAAGCCATGGCGGACGACGTAGGCGTGGGACGGATCGCGAATGGGCAGCGGCGTCGCGCTCCACAGCTCGCCGCTCGCTTCGTCGCGGATATAGATCGCCTCCGCGGGTGCGTTGCTGACCGGGTCGTTCGACCAGGGCGTGAGCTGGTTCTGCTGCGCGTTCAGCGACCAGGTGCTGCCGGCGCCGTCCGCGGACACCTGAAAGCCGAATTCGGCGTTGGCGATCACGTTGCTCCATGGCGCCGGTGTCCACTGCCCTTCATCGAGAACCGTGACGTATTCGCGGCCTTCGGCGGCAAACCCGCCGAGACCGTTGAAAAACTCGAGCGCAGGAATGGCGCGCATGGCGGAGTCGCGGGCAACGGCGGCGATGTTCTGAAGACGCCGGCGCGGCGTTGGTTCGGGTTCCTTGAGCCGTGCGAGCTGATCGATCAAGTTGCCGCGCCGCGCCACGAATAGCGCACGCGCCGCGGCCTGCAGCAAATCCCGGGTGGGGGTGGGCAACAAGTCGGCGCGCAGCGAGAACACCGCCCCGCGTCCCGTGCCGTCCTCGTCGCGGCGGGCTTGGGAAGTTCTGACGGCGGCGTCCACCGCCTGCTGCAGATCCGACGCGTAAGACGGCGGGCTGTCATTCAGGATGACCAGATCCACGGCGAGGCGCTTGAGCCGCCAATATTCATGCGCGCGCAGCAACTGCCGGATGATTTCCAGGTTGTCTTCGTCGTCGATCCGCACCAGCACCAGGGCCAAATCGCCGGAAATGCCGTGCGGCCACAAAGCCGAGGGGCCCAATTGGTTCTTCTCGAGAACGTCCCGGGATGCGCGCAGCGAGGCATCCGAGTACAGCACTCGGTTGGCAATGCGCTGGAACACCTTGGCCTCTTCGAAGTCCACGCCCAGATAGCGCAGCTGCACCTGCGCTTGCGTCCATGCCAGGGTCTTCGCGCGCTCGAAGGCCGCCATGTCGCGATGCTTGTCGATCAATGCGACAGCCTGCTCGCGGCTGGCCGCAATGCCGGTCCAGAAGGCCACGCGCACCGTCTCGCCGGGTGCGATGCGCACGCGGCGGCGCAGCGCCAGCACCGGGTCGAGGACCGTTCCCACCGTATTGGACAGGGGGCGGGCGTCCATGATCGACACCGCGCTGCGCAGATCGTGTCCGCGGCCGAGAAAGCGCGCCCGGTCGGTCTCGAACTGCAAACCACCGATTCCGACTCCCTCCAGCGCGCTGACGTGCGCCAGCCAGGGTTGCGGCTCCGCGGGATCCTTGGCCCGCCGCGTGGCGAGCAATGCGCCGCTCTCGGCGATGAATTCGGTGCGCACGAAGAGCTTGGAGAATGCGGGGTGCGCCGAATCGGCGTCGGCCGTCGCCAACACGACCTCGGCATAGCTCGTCAGTTCGATCTCGCGTACGCGGGTGCCCTCGTTGGTGAGCGAGACCCGGCGCACTTCCGCGTCATCCTCGGGCGACACGAGGAACTCGGTCGAGGTGAGGATGCGTCCGTCGCGGCGGGTGATTTCCGCGCGATCCTCGAAAAATGCCACATCATAGCGATCGGGTTCGAGTCCGACGGGCTGATATCCGGCGGACCATACTTGACCGTTGGCCACGTCCCGGAGGAAGACGTAGGAGCCCCACGGATCGCAGGTGGGATCCTCGCGCCAGCGGGTCACAGCGATGTCCCGCCACCGGCTGTACCCGGAGCCCGCGGCCGTCAACATGACGGAATAGTCGCCGTTCGACAATAAATGGGTGCGCGGTCCCGCGTGATGCGGCGAGGTGAAGCGGCGCGGCGCGGCGGCGGCCAGTTCCGGCAGTTCAGGCGCCGACTGTCCCGCATCGATTCCCGGCGCCGAGAGATCGGAATCGCGAGGCGTTCTTTCCTGCAACAGCAGCTCAGTGGCTTGAATGACGGAATTCGAATGAAAGCATGTGCGAAACATACCGTCTTTTAAAACGTTGGCAATGGCCACCAAAATCATTCCCTGGTGGTGCGCCATGAAGGCGCGAACCGGCATCACGGCCACTCCCTCGGGCAGGCGCGCGGGCGAGAAATCGAGCGCCTCGTACCAACCGTATTGGCCGCGTGCGCCGAGTTTCTGCATGCGCTCGAAATTGCTCATGGCCGCCTTGGGGTCGATCATGGCGGCGAGCCCGGTCGCGTAGGGCGCCACCACGGCCTCGTCGCCCAGGCCGCGCTTCAGCCCCAATCCGGGAACGCCAAAACTCGAGTATTGATAGGTGAATTCCCGATCGCGGGCATTGAAGGCCGATTCGGAAACCCCCCACGGCAGATTCCTCTCGCTCCCGTATTCGATCTGGCGCTGCACGACCACTCGGGCGGTGTCGCCGAGCACGCTGCCCTCCGGTTCGCGCATGATGAGCACGGGCATCAAATACTCGAACATGGAGCCCGACCACGACACCAGCGCCGAACTTCGATCGACGGGCGCCAGCAAGCGGCTCAACCTGAACCAATGACGAACCGGCAGATCCCCCTTGGCAATCGCCACGAAGCTCGCGAGCCGGGCCTCCGAGGCCAGCAGATCATAGCAACTGGGATCTTGCGTACGCTCGAGCACCCGATAGCCGATGCTGAGCAACTGGCGGTCCGGTTCCACCAGAAAACCGAAATCCATGCCCATCGCAATGCCGTTCGCGCGCCCCGCGAGGGCGCCCAGCCGGGCGCTGAGCTGCGCCGCCGCCGCGCCGTCCGCCTGGAAGTCGCGCCGGCGGCTCGCCACATTCGCGCGCAGCATGCTCGACCAGTGAAGCAGCGGCGCGTTGCCGCCCTCGGCGTGCTCATCGGTCAGCGCCTGGACGATGTCATGAACACTGTCGGCGTGCCGCAGGATGTCGCCGAGCGCCGCTACGGGGCTCCCGGAATCGACCGCATCGAGCGAGGCGCGCAGTGCATCGAGCGCCGCGTCGAGCTGCCGCGGCGAAACGCCGTAGCTGCGCCGGTTGACGTTGAGCGCCCGCGCCACCGCCTGCATTTGTTCCAGGGTGTCCAGCATCCCGCTCACGTCGACGTGGTGCATGGACGATTCGCCCAGCCATTCGCGGCACACGCCTTCGAGGGCGAGTAAATGGCCCGCCAAATTGCCGCTGTCGACGGTGGATATGTACTTTGGATCGAGCGGGCGCAGATCGTGCGTGTCATACCAATTGTAAAAGTGCCCGCGAAACCGCTCCAGCTTTTCGAGCGCGGCAAACGTGGCTTCCAACCGGTCCACGGCGTCATGCATGCCGATCCAGCCGAATTCGCGGGCCGATGCGACCGACAGCAGGTACAAGCCGATATTCGTGGGCGATGTGCGATTCGCGATCACGGCATGCGGGTTTTCCTGGAAATTGTCCGGCGGCAGCATGTTCTGCTCGGCCGTCACGAAGGTGTCGAAGAAACTCCAGGTCTGGCGGGCCATGATGCGCAGGCGATGCGCATCGTCGGGGGTCAGTTTCCCGCGGGTCGCCAATGGCGCGGGCAGGCTGACGGATCGCGCGACGACAGGCGCGCACAGCCACGTCAATAAAAACGGAATCGAGATCCAAGGGATCCCGTGTCCGTGCGGCGCGGCCGTCAGCAGCAGCATGACGCCGAAGACCAGCAAGAGGCTTCCCGACATGCCGCGGTAAAACCCCGGCACCGTGGCGGATGCATGCAGCCGCGATTGCGCCGTCGTGGTCCATTCCAGGAGATCGCGCCGCGACACCGCCAACCGGAACAGAGTACGCAGTATGGCGTCTGTCATGACCCAGGCCTGATCCGCCCAAAAAGTGAACCGCAAGGCGATCAACGCCGCTGTCTGCCGCGCTTCCCTGGCGAAGGCGCGCGGATTCGCCAGGAACGGCAAGAGTGTCGGCAGCGCGATGCCGCCGAGAAAGAACAGGCTCCAGGCGGGCGCGGCCGACGCCGCCCAACTCAAGGTCAGCCCCAGAAACACCGCCGGCGGCATGAGCGACCTGCGCAAGTTGTCGAACATCTTCCAACGTCCGAGCAGACCCATGGGCGGGTGCGCCCCCAGCACCCAGGGGAGCAGCTGCCAATCGCCGCGCGTCCAGCGGTGTTGACGCGCGGTCGCCACGTCATATCGAGAGGGATACTCCTCGACCACTTCGACGTCCGAGGCCAGGCCGCAGCGGGCGAAGATGCCCTCGAAGAGATCGTGACTGAGCAAACGATTGTCGGCGACGCGGCCCGCGAGCGCCGTCTCAAATGCGGCGACGTCATAGATCCCCTTGCCGCTGTACGAGCCCTCGCCGAACAGGTCTTGGTACACGTCGGAGACCGCGAACGCGTACGGGTCGATGCCGCGGTGGCCGGAAAACACAGCCTGGAAGAACGACGCCTCGCCGCCGACGGGCAGCGACGGCGTCACGCGCGGCTGCAATATCCCGTACCCGGCCGTGACCAGCCGTTGGGCCGCATCGATCACCGGCCGGTTCAAGGGGTGGGCCATCTTGCCGATGAGCGACAGCGCCGCGCCCCGCGGCAGGCGCGTGTCCGCGTCCAGGCAGATCACGTAGCGCACGTCCGCCGGCGACTGCGGCGGCCGGCCGCCCACGGATACGAAGCTGGTTCCCGCCGATCCGCGCAGCAGGAGATTGAACTCGTGGAGCTTGCCGCGCTTGCGCTCCCAACCCATCCAGCGCCCCTGGGTGGCGTTCCACAAGCGCCTGCGATGCAGCAGCAAGAACCGATCGTCGCCATGGACGCTGCCGTGCAGCCGGTTCAGGCGCGCGATTCCGGCCGCGGCAAGCGCCAGCAACTCCTCATCCTCCGGGGTGGTTTCAGTGACCGAGTCGACCCAGTCCGTCAGCAGCGCGAAGCGAATGTCGCCGTCTTGGGAGGCCAGGGAGTGAACCTCGAGGGCGCGTACGTACTCCTCGATGTCGGCGGCACGCGTCAGGAGCACGGGCACGGCGACCACCGTGCGCAATTCCGTCGGAACACCATCCACGAGTTCGAGGCCGGGCAGGACCTTGGGGCTGCAGAAATGGTTCACCCAAAGATTGACGAGGGAGATGGCGACATCGGACGCCGCCAGAAGCGCGAGCAGGACGATGACGGCGGCCGTGATCCCATGGAGCGTGGGCGCACCCGCGGCGAAAAACAGCGCGGCCGTCATCGCGACGCTGAGCAGGGCGATGCCGCCCGCATAGCCGGCAACGCCCCCGGCACGAGTCCAGCGGGCGACGCGCTGGCTCCATGGAATTCGGTAGGCCAGTTCGCGTTCCAACTCCACTCTTCCCAAGGCGACGAGGTAGTAGCCGGGCTCGAGAGCGTGCGGTACGGGGGTGCCCGCAGCCGCGCTCCCACGGCTTGCGGCGCGTCGTGCCGCCTCCAATGCGCGGCGCGCCACCTCCAACTCCGTATGCCGCGAGCGGCGCGACAGATCTTCGATCGCGTGGCGATAAAGGTCGCGCGTCGAAAAATCGAACGCCGCATACGAACTGTGCTCGCGCATCAATTCGTCGACGAGGCTGACGCTCTCGAAGAATTTCGCCCAATCCACCGAGGATATGAGCCGCAAGCTGGTGATGACGTTGCGGATGCTCAGGTTGACCGCGCCTTGACGCTGATGCTCGCTGTGAACGATTTCATCGGCCGTGGTATTTCTCGCGGCGAAGGTCTTGTGCAGCCAGACCAGAGCGGGCGTGGACTCGGGATCATGGTCCCGCAATCGCTGAAACAGCTGCGCGCCGAACGCGTTGGGCAGCCGCTGCGTTTCGACGACGCGCATGGCGGCGCTGTTCGGCGCCGCCATGGACGCGTCATTCGGCAACAGCTCGTCGGCCAGGGCATCCGCGCGCGCGCGCAGCTCCAATCGCGAAACGATGCCGGCCGCCAGACGGCTCAGGTTTTCGATCAGCACCACGCGAAGCGTGACGGCGATGGCCCACAGTTCGCCGATGGTGAGCGGCTGGATCCGCTGATACGCGCGGCAAAACCGCACCAGAGTGTCCAGTTCGAAGCGATTGTCGGAATGCGCCACGATGGCCCATGCCAGCCCGTAGACGCGCGGATAGCCGCGCAAGGCGCCGTTGGAGAGTTTCGGCAGCTGCTTGTAAAATCCGGCCGGCAGGTCGCGCCGCACGGCGCGGATGTGTTCGTCGACGATGTGGTAATTGTCCACCAGCCATTCGGCCGCCGGCGTGACGGGCCGACCCTTGCGAATTCCGGCAATCAGGGTGCGAAAGGCGGCGGCGAGGCCGAGCGCGTTGGCCCGCAGGCGGCCGCGCAGGGAAATGCCCGCGGTTTGCGCCGGCGACACTTCCTGGGTTCTCGCCAAACTCTCCGCATGGTGTTCCAGCCGCTCGACACTGAAGATCTCGGCGGTGATCGGTTCGTCGATCCCCGCTGGCGGATCCAAGCGCGCGCGCCCGAGGCCGCGCCAGCCGAAAAGATTCAATGGCATCTCCTTGCTCTATTCGGCCATCACTTCAACCGCGACCTGCAACTCGAGGAAATCGTCCGCGGCGCCGGTGAATGAACCGGCGAGGGGCGCGGCCTGCTCAGCCTCGCGCGCCACGGCGACACGGATCAAATTGCGGCCGCCAACCAAGGCGTTGGTCGGGTCGAATTCCACCCAACCGACCCCGGGCAGGTAGACCTGAATCCAGGCATGGGTGGCGCCGCCGCCCACCAAGCCGCCGCCGGCGTCGAGCAGCGCTTCGTCGTAAAGGTATCCTGAAACGAACTGCGCCGCGATCCCGAGACAGCGCACGGCGTCCATCATGAACACCGCGAAGTCGCGGCAACTGCCGGCCCCGAGCTCGAGCGTCTGCAACGGCGTTTGGACGCCGACTTCCTCGCGCCGCATGTAGGCGAACTCCGATTTGATCGCGCCATTCATCGCCATCAGCACGTCCAGCGTCGCAAACCCGGGCGTCCTGTCCAGCAGGCGCCTCACCCATGCGTCGAGCCTGTGTTCCGGATCCGCATAGTGCCGGGACTTGCACGATCCAAGATCCATGGCTTCCGCGGCCGAATAGCTCAGGGGCAGAGCGGCGGCGTAGCCGTCGATGGCGAGGGTCCGGGGAGGCAGGGGGAAGTGCTCGGCGCGAAACGTCGACTCGAACACCAGCTCCGCGGCCGAATCCGCGAACGTGGCGATGGCAATTGAATTTCCGAACACATCGTGCATCCAGCGCAGCTCCGAGGGTTGCGGTGTGATCGTGAGGCCGGTATCGAGAAGGCGCAGATCATGACTGTCCCGCGGCCGGCACATCAACCGGTGCGGACCCAAGACGACCGGCCGCCGATAGCGGTACACGGTTCGATGACTGACGCGAAGGACGCTCAGGAGAATCCCGGCCGGCGAAGTGCCGCGATCGAGCACATCGCGCGTGAAATCTGTCGGGGTAGGTTGCAAATTCCGGCCCAAGTATAATTAGCGCTGGACCGGATTGGCGGAATGTACTTTAGCCCCTGATTCTCGCAGTGATGGACTCGACGCGGCATGTGCAGATTGGCCCAATGCCCCTTCATATGCGATCGGTTCCGGGCGCATGCACGCGTAAGCCTACGCCTACACGGCCGCACACCTAAGCGGTGGTCACTGATTCAGTTTCCAAACCGCGAAATTCAGCGCGCTTGCGTATCCGACCCAGATCAAGTACGGCGCCAGCAGCCACGCCGGAAACGCCTTCACGGCGGCGAACGCGCGCACCGTCGCGGCGATCGACAGCCACAGCGCAACGATGACGAACAGGCCGGCGCCGATGTTGCGGGCGCCGAAAAACAGCGGCGCCCATGCGGCGTTCAGCAGCAGTTGAACCGCGTACGCCGCAAGCGCGGCGCCGCGGCCGCGGTGATAGCGCTCGCGCCAGATGAGCCAGGCGGCCGTGCCCATCAACACATAGAGCGCCATCCAGACCGGGCCGAACCACGCATCCGGCGGCGCCCATTCGGGCCGCGCCAGCCCCGCATACCAGCGGCGCGCCGCCGGCGAAATGACGGGCGAAAAGACGGCGTTGAGCGCGCCCGCAGCCAGCGCGGAGCCGACAAAGGCCGCGAGAATGAGCCAATGCGGCCGCGAATTGCGCCCGCGATAGCTGGTCGAGCTTTCGACCGGAATCCTCACCCGCCGGGCACCCTGGAGGACCGGGACCACACGAACAGCACGATGGCGGCGGTCATCTGCAGCCAGCCCAACCACGGAATTTGCGTCGGTAGCGCGAGCCATGCCAAACCCGATACCCACAGCACGGCCGCCGCAATGGCCGAATCACGCCGCGAGTTGCCGCGCCGAATCTCATCGCGCAGCGCGGATGCGTCCGGATTCTCCACCTGCAACCGCAGGCGGCCCTCGGCCGCGTCGCGCACCGCGGCCTGGAAAATCTGCGGCACCTGCTGCAGGGCCACCAGCACATCGGGCAGCTGCGCGCGCGCGCGCCGCAGCACGGCCCGCGCACTCATGCGTTCGCGCATCCATTTGCGCAGGTACGGTTGCGCGGTTTGCCATAGATCGAGCTCAGGGTAGAGCTGGCGGCCGAGACCCTCGATGTTGAAGAGGGTCTTTTGCAGCAGGATCAGCTGCGGCTGCACCTGCATGTCGAAGCGGCGCGCAGTCTCGAACAGCCGCAGCAGCACCTGGGCGAAGGAGATCTCCTTCAGCGGCTTGTTGAAAATCGGTTCGCACACGGTGCGCACGGCCGACTCGAGTTCATCGACCCGGGTGCCGCGCGGCACCCAGCCCGACTCGACGTGCAGCGCCGCCACCCGGCCATAATCCCGGTCGAAGAAGGCCAGGAAATTCTCGGCCAAGTAATGCTGATCGCGCGCCTGCAGCGTGCCGACGATGCCGAAGTCGACCGCCGCGTAGCGCGGGTTCTTCGGGTCGTCGGTTTGCACGAAAATATTGCCCGGGTGCATGTCGGCATGGAAAAAATTGTCGCGGAACACTTGCGTGAAGAAAATCTCCACGCCGTTTTCCGCGAGCTTGCGGATGTCGGCGCCGTGCGCGCGCAATGCCGGGAGATCGTTGACGACGATGCCGTGAATCCTCTCCATGACCATGACGTCGACCCGGCAATAGTCCCAGTGCACCTCGGGCACGTAGAGCAGGTTCGAGCCGGCAAAATTGCGCTTCAGCTGCGCGGCATTCCCGGCCTCGCGCAGTAAATCCAGCTCATCGAGAACGGTCTTGCGGTATTCGCGCACCAGTTCGATGGGGCGCAGCCGGCGCGCATCCCCCCAATACTCGTCCGCCAGGCGGGCGAGGGCGTCCAGAACCTCGAGGTCGAGATCGATGATCTCGCGCATGCCGGGGCGCAGGATCTTGACCACCACCTCGGCGCCGCTCTTGAGCGTGGCGACGTGGACCTGGGCGATCGAAGCCGCGGCCAGCGGCCGGGGCTCGAAGCTTGCGAAAATCTCGCTCAAGGGGAGCCCAAAGGTCTTCTCGATCGACGCGATGGCGACCGCGCTGTCGAAGGGCGGGACGCGGTCCTGCAGCTTGGCCAGCTCATCGGCAATGTCGGGCGGCAGCAGGTCGCGCCGCGTCGAGAGGGCCTGGCCGAATTTGACGAAGATGGGTCCGAGCTCCTCGAGCGCCAGGCGCAGCCGTTCGCCGCGAGTGATGCCGATGCTGCGCTGAAACCAGGTCCACGGCGACAGATGGACGAGAAAGCGGAACGGCCGGTACAAATGGGTCGCACGCACGAAATCGTCGAGTCCATGCCGGACCAGGGCGCGCTGGATCTGCAGCAGCCGCGCGAGCACCCGCGGACGCATCACGCGCCACCCTGGATGCGCGCCTCGAGGCGCACGAGCCGGGCTTCCACCCGATCGAATGTCTCCCGCAATGCATCGACACCGCGCAGGAACTCGTCGAGCTCGGTTTTATTGACCAGGTCGCGCCCTTCCTCTTGGAGATATTCGGCGATGTTCTCCCCCACCGTGCGGCGCGCGCGGCGCGCCCACTCGAGCGTGTCGCGGGCGAATACGGACAGGCGCCGCGCCGGGAGGTCGCCGATCCATCGCGACAGCTCCTCCTCCGGATCCGGCTTCGCCAGCATGAAGAGCTCGCGATACTGGTTGGCGATTTCGGCGTTGCCGCGAATTTGCGCGGGGCGTCCCGCCGCCGCGGGCCCGGCGGGGGCCTTGAGCAGCTGCAGAAGCGCCGGCAGCGAGCCGGTAATGGCGGCGTCCGCGGGCGACTCATCGCCGGCGGTGAGCGCGAGGCGGCCCTGATGCGCGCCCGCGCGAATGCGCGTGATTCCCTCCACTTCGACTTGCAAAGAAGTGCCCTCGAGCCGGCGCGCCAGCGCCCCGGCCTGCGCCGAGGAATCAATGTATCGATTGAGCAGCGCTTCGGCCGAAGCCAGCCATGCGGCGGTGGCGGGCATGTCAGATCTTGTAGCCGCGGTGCAGGGCGACTATGCCGCCGGTCAGATTGTGATAGCGAGTCTGGCCGAAACCGGCCGAGCGCAGCATCCCGAGCAGAGTCTCTTGATCCGGATGCATGCGAATCGATTCCGCCAAGTATCGATAGCTGGCGGCGTCCCCGGCCACCAGCCGGCCGAGCAGCGGCAGCACTTTGAAGGAATAGGCGTCGTAGACTCGTTTGAGGCCGGGCGCCACCGGCGTGGAGAACTCCAATACCAACAATTGACCGCCCGGTTTGAGCACCCGGTGCATCGAGGCGAGCGCGGCCGCCTTGTCGGTCACATTGCGCAGGCCGAAGCCGATGGTGACGCAATCGAAGCGATTGTCCTCGAAGGGCAGGCGCTCGGCGTCGGCGACGATGCACTCCACGTTGCCGGCCCATCCCTTGTCGAGCAGCCGGTCGCGGCCAATTTCCAGCATCGCCGGATTCACGTCCGACAGCACGACGTGTCCTTGTTTGCCCACTTGGCGCAGCATTCCTAAGCTCAAGTCGCCGGTGCCGCCGGCCACGTCCAGGGCGCACTGGCCCGGCCGCAATCCGGTCAAGGCGAGGGTGAATTGCTTCCACAGGCGATGCACGCCCAAGGACATCAAATCGTTCATGACGTCGTATTTGCCGGCCACGCTCGCGAAGACCGAGCGAACACGCTGCGCCTTCTCGTCCCAGGCGACCTTCTCAAATCCGAAATCGGCTTGGCGGCCGGAGTTATCCATGGCGTCCCTCAAATAGGCTGGGCGCATTGTAGCCGACCGGCGCGGCAGCGACCGCCGCGGTAGCGACCGCCACGGCAGCGACCGGCGCGGTAATCCGGGAAACCCTTGCGTCAGGCTCCGCTGGGGGGCTTCTGCGCCGATTTGCCGGCCGCGGCGCAGCGCTCCAGGTAGCGCGCCCAGTTGCGCCGATAATCGCGGCCCAGCTCGTGCAGCAGACCCCAGGTGTACAGGCCGGTGTTATGGCCGTCGTCGAACAGCAGGCGCAGGGCATAGTTTCCCATCGGTTCGACGCCCGTGATTCCCACGTTCTGCTTGTCGATCTGCAGCACTCCCTCGCCGCCGCCATGGCCCTTCACCTCGGCGGACGGGGAGAAAACGCGCAGGTATTCGAAGGGCAGTTCGAAATGCGATCCGTCGTCGAAGCGCACCTCGAGAAGCCGCGAAGCGGTGCGCAATTTGATGTCGGTGGGCTGAGGCATGAGAGTCGAGCGCCGTGTCAGAGAATGTAGCGGGACAGGTCCTGGTCCTTCGCCAGTGCGCCGAGATTGCCCTCGACATACGCGCGATCGACGAGAACCTGGGTGCCGCTGCGATCCGCGGCATCGAAAGACACGCTCTCGAGCAGCCGCTCCATGACGGTGTGCAGGCGCCGCGCCCCGATGTTCTCGGTGCGCTCATTGACTTCGAATGCCACTTCGGCGAGCCGCTGCACGCCCGAGGCCGCGAACTGCAGGTCCACGCCCTCGGTGGCGAGCAGCGCGGTGTATTGGCGGCATAGCGAGGCATCGGGTTCGGTCAAAATGCGCACGAAATCCTCGACCAGCAAGGGGTCGAGCTCGACTCGAATGGGCAGGCGCCCTTGCAGCTCGGGGATGAGGTCGGAGGGTTTCGACATGTGAAATGCGCCCGACGCAATGAACAGCACATGATCGGTTTTCACGGTGCCGTACTTGGTATTCACCGTGCACCCCTCGACCAGGGGCAAGAGGTCGCGCTGCACGCCTTCGCGGGACACGTCCGGCCCCGCGGTTTCCTGGCGGCGGGCGATCTTGTCGATCTCATCGATGAATACGATGCCGTTCTGCTCGGCGTTCTCGACCGCGCGGACCTTGAGTTCTTCTTCGTTGATCAGTTTCGACGCTTCTTCGTCGACCAGGAGCTTCAGCGCCTCCTTGATCTTGACCTTGCGCTGACGCGTCCGCCCTTGCCCCAGGTTTTGAAACAAGCCCTGCAATTGTTGGGTCATTTCCTCCATGCCGGGAGGCGCCATGATCTCGACGCCCAGCGGACTCGCGCGCACGTCGATTTCGATCTCACGATCCTCCAAATGGCCCTCGCGCAGCATTTTTCGAAAGCGCTGCCGGGTTTCGTTGTCGCGCGGCGTCGAATCGCCGGTGAAACCCGCCGAGGCGCGCGGCAGCAGCACGTCGAGCACGCGTTCTTCGGCGCTGTCGGCGGCCCGATGACGCACCTTGGCGACTTCTTCCTCGCGCGTCATTTTCACGGAGATCTCCACAAGATCGCGTACGATCGAGTCCACTTCGCGACCAACATAGCCCACTTCGGTGAATTTGGTTGCCTCCACCTTGATGAAGGGCGCCTTGGCGAGCCGCGCCAACCGCCGGGCAATTTCGGTCTTGCCCACCCCGGTCGGACCGATCATGAGGATGTTCTTCGGCGTGATCTCGGCGCGCAGGGACTCTGCCACTTGCTGGCGGCGCCAGCGATTACGCAGCGCGATCGCGACGGCGCGTTTGGCCGCCTTCTGGCCGACGATGTGCTTGTCGAGTTCCTCGACGATTTCACGCGGGGTCATCTGCGACATGCGCTACAGCTCTTCGATGGTCAGGTTGCGGTTCGTGTAGATGCAGATGTCCGCGGCGATGTTGAGCGAGCGCTCGACGATGTCGCGCGCGGACAAATCGGTGGCCTGTATGAAGGCAGTCGCGGCGGCCTGCGCGAAACTGCCGCCGGAACCGATGGCGATCAAATCGTGCTCCGGCTCGATCACGTCGCCGTTGCCCGAGACGACATAGGTGCTTGTGGTGTCCGCGACGCAGAGCAGCGCCTCCAGCCGGCGCAGGCTGCGGTCGCTGCGCCAGTCCTTGGCCAATTCGATGGCGGCGCGGGTGAGATTGCCGTATTTCTCCAATTTTCCCTCGAAGCGTTCGAACAGGGTGAAGGCATCGGCCGTGCCGCCGGCAAAGCCGGCGAGCACTTTATCGCCGTACAGGCGGCGCACCTTGCGGGCATTGCCCTTCATCACGCTTTGGCCCAGGGTCACTTGGCCGTCGCCGCCGACCGCCACGTGGCCATGGCGCCGCACGGCGAGAATCGTGGTGCCATAGATTCGCTCGGGATCGTGACTCATATCAGGCAAGTGGGGCCGAGTTTAGGCCCTTTCAAGCGCTCGGCCGCCGCCGCCGCGCCCGCGGATGCGCGGCTTCGTAGACGGTCGCCAGATGCTGGAAATCCAGGTGGGTGTAGATTTGGGTGGTGCCGATATTGGCGTGTCCGAGCAATTCCTGCACCCCGCGCAGATCGCCGCTGGACTCGAGCAGATGGGTGGCGAAGGAGTGGCGGAACATATGCGGGTGCACGTGCACGCCCAAGCCCATGCGGCGGCCCCAGATGCCGACGCGCAGTTGCACGGCCCGAACCGAGAGGGGCCGGCCGCGTTGCCCCACGAACAGCGCCTGCACTCCGGTCTTGACCAAAGCGCGACGCTCTGTCAGCCACTTCTTCAGAGCGTCAATCCCAAAGCGGCCGATGGGCACGATGCGAGTCTTGTTGCCCTTGCCGAGCACTCGCACGGTGCGATCCGGGAAGTCGATGGCGGCCACGTCCAAACCGACGAGTTCGCTCAAGCGCAGCCCCGAAGAGTAGAACAATTCCATGATGGCCTTGTCGCGCGTCGACAGGGAATCGTCGACGCGAAATGACAGCAGCCGGCCCATTTGATCGGCATCCAGAGTGGCCGGCAGCCGCTTCTTGGTCTTGGGCGCGCGCACGTCCTGCGCCGGATTGCGCGCGCAATGTCCCTCGCGCATCAGGAATTCGTAAAAGGTTCGCGCCGCCGACAGTCGCCGCTGAATGCTCCGGGGCGCGAGGCCCGCGCCATGCAGGGCGGCGGCGAAAGTACGCATTTGCGAATTATCGAAGTCGGACCAGGTCTCGAGTTTGCGCCGGCCGCCGAATTCGGCCAAGGAGAGCAAGTCGTGCCTATAGGCCGCCTGGGTATGCCCGCTCATGCGGCGTTCGTGCGCAAGATGCGCTATAAATCGATCGATCCATGCGCGCTCGCCTGACTCCATGATTGGCCGCGGGTCAGCGCATCAGCGCGTAAGTCACGAGCTCCCCGATGCGGGACAGAAACTCCGTGCTCATGCCCGGGTGGAAGCGTTCCGCATCGCTGGCGCCAATGGCCAGAATTCCCAATTTGCCCTTCTGACCCAAGGGAGTGAGCGCCACCGAACCGATCTCGACCGAGTCCTTGCCGAACAAATAATCGCGCTGCGGGTCGCGGACCAGTCCGCAGCGGGGCTTGCCGGATTGCAGCAGGGAATCGAAAGTCTTGAGGTCGGCGTCGGCGGGATCGGCGGTGCGCAGGAACCGGCCGCCGGCGCCGTCCAAGGACCGAGCCTGCTCCAGGAACAGCACCAGCACCGAATGCATGGCCTCGAAATCCTCGCGCAGCGAGGTCTCGACGGCATTGATGGTGTCGAGCAGCGTGCGGGCGCCGATCAAGCGCTGGCTCAGGCGGTGAATCCGGTCGGCCAGGGCATCGTTGGCGCGGGCCACGTCCACGAGCTCCTTCAACTTGCGTTCGAGCGACTGGTTGCGTTCGCGCAGCACCTCGACCTGGCGCTCGACCAAACTCACGGTGGCGCCCACGTCGCGCAGATGCGGCAGGCGCAATTTGGCCAGCAGCGGAGAATTGCGCTCGAAGAAATCCGGATAGGTCTGCAGATAGTCCGCGACACTGGCGTCGTTCAGGGTTTCCTGCTTGATCCCGCGCGCCTGACTGATTGTCATTGTTCACACTCCCATAGCATCACGTTAAATGTCGATCGATCCGCTAAACACCGTCGCCGCAGGTCCGGTGAGCCACACATGCTCGTCCCCCGCCGTCCAAGAAACCCTGGCAGTACCGCCCGGCAGGTCGACTCGCACATCGCCGTCGAGCCGTCCGCGCCGTCTGCCGACGGCGACCGCGGCGCAGGCGCCCGTGCCGCAGGCCAAAGTCTCGCCCACTCCGCGTTCGAATACGCGCAGCCGAATGTGGCCGCGGCCCACGATCTGCATGAACCCCACATTGGCCCGCCGCGGAAATCGCGGGTGATTTTCGATGGCGGGCCCCCATCGCTCGAGCGGCGCCGTGGTCACGTCCGGCACCTCGAGTATCGCATGCGGATTGCCCATGGACACCGCGCCTATCTCCACATCGGTGCCGTCGACGCTGAGCGAATACGCGGGCGCCTCGAGGGCCGGGCCTGCGCCATCCACCGCAAGCATCGGCAGCGCCTTTGGATCGAAATTCGGCGCCCCCATGTCCACGGACACCAGACCATCTTCTCGGACCCGTGCGCGCACCACGCCCCCTGAGCTTTCCATCACGAGTTCGCGGCCCAACTGCGGCGCGCGCGCGTACATGAGAGCCGCAATACAGCGCGCGCCGTTGCCGCACTGTTCGACTTCGGCGCCGTCGGCATTGAAGATCCGGTAGAACACGCGGCTGTTTGCATCACGGGGAGTTTCCAGCATCAACGCCTGATCGAAGCCGACCCCCGTATGCCGGTCGGCGAGGGCGCGCAGCCTGCTCGAGTCCAAGTGGCTATCAGCGGACGGAGCGTCGAACACCAAGAAGTCGTTTCCCAGCCCTTGCATCTTCAGAAACTCGATGCGCATACGGTCGGAGCATAGCCCATGCGGCTCAATCCCGCGAGCCGAAGCGCAATCCGCCGCAAACTTCGGACCGCGCCGGTTGCGCAATCCACCCTCGAGTCTTACCTTAAGCAAAACAACCAGTCGGGGAATTATGCGGCACGTAATGGTTTTGAATGCGAAGGGCGGATGCGGCAAGAGCACTCTGGCGACCAATATCGCCGTATTTTTCGCCCGCGAGGGCCGGCAAACATGCATTGCGGATTATGACCCGCAGCGTTCCAGCCTCGACTGGCTGGCGCAGCGCCCCGCGGATTTGCCCGCGATCGCGGGCGTCGCGGCCTACGACGAAGGGTTGCGCAACGTGCCGCGCGCCACCGAAGTTCTGGTCATCGACGCACCGGCCCGCGTGCACGGCACCGAGCTCAATGAGCTGGTGCGCCGCGCGGAGACCATCATCGTTCCGGTGCTGCCCTCCAGCATCGACATGAAAGCCTGCGGACACTTCATGGCTGAATTGCTCGAAATCGGCAAGGTCTCGCGCAAGCAGGCGCGCCTGGCGGTCATCGCCAATCGCGTGCGCGAATACACGTTGATATACGAAGAATTGGATCAATACTTATCCAAGCTCAAGGTGCCTTATCTCGGCAGTCTGCGCGAGGCGCAGAATTACGTGCGCGCTTATGCGCGCGGCATGGGCGTGCTGGAGCTGCCGGAATATCTGGCGTGGCCGGATTGGAAGCAGTGGAAGCCGGTTGGCGAATGGCTGGAGAGCAGGCGCAGTCAGCCGTAGCCGTAGCGGTAGCGGTACATTCGGGCGGCGGAGGCTGGAGCGAGGGGAGGCATTTTCCGGAACGCCGTGGATCCGTCCATGGAGGCTGCGGGAAAAACATCCCTGTTTTTCACGCTCCGGAAAATGCCTCCCCTCGCCCCAGCCTCCGCACACGATTCATCGCTTGCTGCGGGCTTTGTAACTTTGGGCTGTGAGGCAGGTCGGTGCGAGTCAGTTTATCCAGATCCAATGTGAGTTTCGAGGTGGCGCCGGATCAGTCGCTGCTCGATGCGGCGTTCGGCGCTTCGCTGAATTTGCCGCATAGCTGCAAGGGCGGGAACTGCGGCTCCTGCCGCGCGCGGCTGCTCGAGGGGGAGATCCGCTACCCGAACGGCCGGCCGCTGGGATTGTCCGAAGCCGAAGAGGCCGAGGGTTTCGTGCTGCTGTGCCAATCTTACGCGTGCTCCGACGTCACGATTGAGGTGACCCAAATCACCTCGCCCAACCAATCCCTCATCAAACGGCTGCCGGCGCGCATCGAGCGCACGCACGCCCTGTCGCACGACGTCATGGGCCTTTTCTTGAGGCTGCCCGCGGCCGAGGAGTTTCGTTTCGAGGCGGGTCAATACATCGACATCATGCTGCCGCGGGGCCGGCGCCGCAGCTTTTCCATCGCCTCGCCGCCGCACGACTCGCGATTGCTGGAGCTGCATGTACGGCGGGTTTCCGGCGGAGAATTCTCGGCGACCCTGTTCAATGACGGGGGGCGCAGTTCGCTTCTATCCATCGAGGGCCCTCTGGGGCAGTTCTGGTACCGTCCGGCCGCCGCGCCGATGCTGCTGGTCGGCGGTGGAACAGGACTCGCGCCGCTGCTCAGCATGATGCGGCACGTGGTCGAGAACGGCATCGAGCGCGACATGACTCTGTACTGGGGCGTGCGCAGCGAGCGTGATTTGTACGCGCAAGCCGTCCTTCAGGATCTCGCCGCGCGCGCGGCTGCGCAAGGCGCGGCTTCTTTGAGCTACGTGCCGGTACTTTCCGAGCCCACGCCCGATTGGCGCGGCCGGCGCGGCCTCGTGCACCAGGCCGTGATCGAGGACATCGAACATCTGGAACACTACGACGTCTATGCGGCGGGGCCGCCGGCCATGATCGCGGCCGTGCGCCGCGAATTCAAGCTGCGGGGAGCCGCCGAGGACCGCCTGTTTTTCGATTCCTTCGATTACGCGCCGGACGTACCCCTGCGCCAGCGCAGCAGTGCCGACACCAAATCCTGATCCTCGGCCGAATCAGCCTGCAGCAGCGGCGCGGCGAGTCCGCGTTCGCGAAGGCCCGCCGCCACGCGCCCGCCCGGGACCAGCCACTGTGCACGCTCGAATTCGCGCCGCAAAGCCGGAGTCGCGATTTGCAGCAGGTTGTTTGCGATCTCCAAACTGGTCGCGGTGATCACTTGCACCGCTCCGGCGGTGAAGCTTGCGAGCACAGCCGCGAGCACCGTGCCGCTCGGGATGGCCGGCACGCGTTCGTAGACCTCGGCCGTCGCCACCTCGGCGCCGCGCTGCGCGAGCTCGAGTTCGAGGAACGGCCGGCCGTCGCGGCCTTTGACGATCAGAATCCTATGCCCGGCCAGATGTTCAAGCTTGGGATGCAGCAGCAGGCTCTCGGAATCGAAGGTGCCGGCGGGCTGAATCGCCACCCGGTAACCGGCTTGATTGAGCGCGCGGGCGGTCGCCGGACCCAGGGCGGCAAGCGTGAGGTCGCGCTTCTGATCGAGCAGCGAAGCGCCGAATCGCACGGCGTTGGTGCTGGTGAATATGATGACGTCGAATTTCTCGAGTGCGCTGAAGCGAGCCGCGGTTTCGCGCCGATTGCCGAGGGCTTTGATTTCGATCGCCGGCAAACGCAAGGTGCTCGCGCCCTGATTCTCCAACAGCCGGCAGAGCGGCATGGCCTGCTGTTCGGGCCGGGTGACCAGGACGCCGACTCCCTGCAATGCCGTCATGGGGATCAGCCGGCGCGCAGTCGCGCGAGCAGCGGGCCGGCGCCGGCGGCCAGAACTCTCTCGGCGAGCTGCGCGCCCAGCCCTTCCGGATCGCCGACACCGCCGGTCTGGCTGTCGCGCAGGACCCGCGAGCCGTCGGGCTCCGCCACCAGGCCCTCGAGGTAGAGGTGCTGCCCGTCGATGGTTGCATGCGCCGCGATCGGCGACGTGCAGCTGCCGCCGAGCCGGTGCGCGAAGGCGCGCTCCGCGGCCATGGCGATGCGCGTGGCTTCGTGGTCGAGCACGCTGACCAACCCAAGCGTGCGCACATCGGCGTCGCGGCATTCGATGCCGATGACACCCTGCGCGACGGCCGGCAGGCAGACCTTGGGGTCGAGGCGCGCGCTGATGCGCGATTCCCATCCCAATCGAATCAAGCCCGCGCAGGCCAACACGATGGCGTCCATCTCGCCCGCATCGAGGCGCCGCAATCTCGTATCCACATTGCCGCGCAGAGTCTCGACCTTCAAATCCGGCCGAGCCGCCAATAATTGCGCCTGCCGCCGCAGGCTCGAGGTCCCCACGCGGGCGCCGCGCGGCAAATCCTCGAGCCGCGTAGCCGCGGTGGCGGCGATGAGCGCGTCGCGCGCATCCGCCCGCTCGAGCACCGCGGCGATGGTGAGTCCGTCGGCAATGTCGCCCGGCAAGTCCTTCATCGAATGCACGGCGATATCGGCGCGCCGCTCCTCGAGGGCCACCTCGAGTTCCTTGATGAACAAACCCTTCCCGCCGATGGCGGCCAGACTCCGGTCTTGAATGCGGTCGCCCTGGGTCACCATGGGGACGAGCTCGACCACGAGCCCGGCATGCTTCTCACGCAGCAGCTTCGCGACGTGCTCGGCCTGCCAGAGGGCGAGCTGGCTCTTGCGGGTTGCGATCCGCAGCGGCGCAGTGCCTGGCGTGTTCACGTGGGCTCGGGGCCGGACGCCGGTGCGGCGTCGGCGGTTGGTTTGGCGCCGGGCGCGCCGCCGGCAGGAAACAGCGCGGACTTCAGCCGATAGATGGACGATATGTCCTCATCGCCAAAGCCCTGCACGATCAGCTGTGCATATTGCGCCAGAGTGGACTCGACCACCGGCAGTTTGGCGCCGTGCTGGGCGGCCATCTCGCGGCAAATCCGCAAATCCTTGGCATGCAACCGCACGCGAAAACCCGCGGGGAAGTTATTGCGCGCCATGAACGGCGCGCGATTCACGAAGTACCAGCTCGATCCCGCACCCTTGCCCAGGAGCTCGATCAGTTGGTCGAGCGGCAGGCCCTCGGCGTGCGCAAAGGCCATGGCTTCGCCGACGGCCTGGATGATGCCCGCGCACATGATTTGATTGGTGGCCTTCGCCGCCTGACCGGCGCCGCTCGCGCCGAGATAGGCGACGTTTTTTCCCATCGCCTCCAGGATGGGCCGCGCGCGCTCGAATACCGGCATATCGCCGCCCACCATGATGGCGAGCGTCGCGTTGCGCGCGCCTTCCACGCCGCCGCTCACCGGGCAGTCGAGAAAGCCGACGCCGAGCGCGTCGAGCGCCGCGTGCATGGCGCGCGCCGTGCCTGCGCCCACGGTGGAGCAATCCATCACGATCATGTTGAGATTCAATCCCGGCTCGAGGCCGGCGATCACCTCGCGCAAATCCTCGTCGGCGGAGACGCAGATGACCACGGCCTCGCAGTTTCCAGCCAGCTCCGCAAGATTCGCGAAGGCCAGACAGTGCAGTTCCTTGGCGAGCGCCGCGGCCTTGTCGGCGGTCCTATTCCAGACCCCGGTCAGAAGACCCGCGCGCTTGAGACTGCGCGCCATGTGCGCGCCCATGGCGCCCAATCCGACGAATCCTGTTTGCATACGCGTGATCCTTCAGGGCATAAGTCTACAGCCGCGTATTCTGCGGCTTTGCGCAGCAGGCGGCAAAGCGCGATGGGGGGTGATTTAGCCCGAAGGAGCGGCGGCGCTCCCGGGGCGCGAGAAAGGTCCTACGTGGGGCTATCGCAGGTGTTACGTGGGGCTGTTGCAGATGGCGTCGATGTCGCGCTTCGCATTCACCCGCTGGGAATCGATTTCTTCGGTAGTCAGATACTGACGCTCGCCGTTCTCACCCGTCTTGTATAGACGCCGGCCCTCGATCAATTTCTTGTAGCGATCCTGCGCGTCGGCACATTGCTTCTCGCGCGTCTGTTCAACGTCGCCTTCCACGGCTTTCTTGGCGCCGGGATCGTCCGACGTTGCCTGATTGCGGGCGGTATTGAGCGTCGGCTGCGAATCCGAACCTCTGGCCGGCACGGAGCGCGCCACGTGAGTGCCGAGCAGCTCCACCACTTCCGCGTGCACGTTATCCGGCGGCCGGTCGCCGTATTGCACCTTGCCTTGCGCGTCGACCCACTTATAGACCACCGCCCCGGCCATTCCCGACCAGGCGACCAGGGCTGCGAACAACAGAAGGCGTTTCATTGTCCGATCCTCGTTTGAGAACTACTTGAGCGCGCCCATGCCATGAGGCACGCCAATGCTACAACGCGCGCGAACCGGATTCACCGGTGCGAATTCGAACTGCCTGGCCCAGGTCGGCCACGAATATCTTGCCATCTCCAATTTTTCCCGTGCGCGCTGTTTCAATGATCGCTTCCACCACTCGATCCACTTGCTCATCATCCACCGCCAACTCGAGTTTCACTTTTGGCAGGAAATCGACGACGTATTCGGCCCCTCGATACAGCTCAGTGTGGCCCTTTTGCCGGCCAAAGCCTTTGACCTCTGTCACGGTAATGCCTTGAATTCCCACCTCGGCCAGGGCGGCGCGGACATCGTCAAGCTTGAATGGTTTGATGATGGCGATGAGCATTTTCATGCAGGCAAACTCCTCATTTCGAGTAGGCGCCCAGTCTAGCAGCGCTAAGTCAAAGGAAAATGCTGCGTTACAGCATGGTGTATTGGGTTGTTGTATTGTATAAACGCGTGGGCGTCTTGCGCCGGGCGCGCGAATATAAAAAACGGCACGGGGCCTTTTTCAAGGACCCGCGCCGCCGGGATATCGCACCGACGGGGGAGTTGGCTGGCTTGCCGGCGCGAGATGCTCCTAAATCGTCTTGAAATATCGCCGCGCCCACGGGGGCGCGGGCAATTTCTGGCGATACCTCACATATTCATTGGTTTGACCCATGATCGGCTCCTAAATGGCATCCGGGCCGGTTTCTCCCGTGCGAACACGCAATGCCTGTTCCAGCTCGAGTATCCACACTTTCCCATCGCCTGTTTTCCCGGTCCTTGCCACATTGCAAACCGCTTCCATCACTTGTTCCGCAATCGAATCGTCAACCGCGAGCTCGATTTTCGCCTTGGGCAGGAAATCGACGCTGTATTCGGCGCCTCGATAGAATTCCGTGTGCCCATGCTGCCGTCCGTAGCCGTGAACCTCGGTAACCGTGACCCCCTGAATGCCGATGTCCGCCACCGCTTGCCGAACTTCGTCCAGCTTGAAAGGCTTGATGACGGCGGTGATCAGCTTCATGCATTTGTCCCCGCTTTCACCCGTTAATGGCACTCCCTCAGGGGTCGCTTCCGCGTACTATTGCTTTGAGTATTGCAGCTTCCGTGCCAGTCCCGCCGGACCGTCGAATCAATGAGTTGCGCGGCCCGGGGACCCATGCCATGCACCAAGATGGCGCGCTGGCACCCTGCGGTGCGTTATGAGAGGGCGACAGCCCGGCCAATGTTCGGAGACACCATGAGCTTCATCAATTCGAGCGGTTTGGATGAATTGGCCCGCCGCCTGGCGGAGTCGGTACCGGAATCGGTGCGCGCATTCGGGCGCGATTTGGAGGGCAACTTCAAAGCGGTGCTGCAGGCCCAACTCAGCAAACTCGATCTGGTCAGCCGGCAGGAATTCGACGTCCAGGCGGCCATCTTGGAGCGTACCCAGGCCAAGCTCGCCGCCATGGAGGCGCGTTTGAAGGAAATCGAAGCCAAGCTGTCCCCGCAATAGGCCCCGTCGCCGCGCCCGCCGCGAAGCTCAGGGCCCCCGCAGGGATGTGTCCGGCAAGGATGTGACTCGCAAGGATGTGAGCGGTGAGCCGACGCAAGGACGTGAGCACCGCCCTTAGCCGGGCGCCCCTGGGACTGGCAGCCCCCCTGGTCCGCGTGGAAGTCCATCTGGGACCCGGCCTGCCGGCATTCGCCATGGTTGGATTGCCCGAGGCCGTGGTGCGCGAGAGCCGGGAGCGGGTTCGCTCGGCCCTGCTGACCACCGGGTTCGATTTTCCCGCGGGGCGCATCACCGTGAATTTGTCGCCCGCCGATTTGCCCAAGGAGGGAGGGCGCTTCGATCTGCCCATCGCGGTGGGCATTTTGGCGGCCAGCGGGGAAATACCGCGGCACGCGCTCGAGCAGCGCGAATTTTACGGCGAGCTGTCGCTGGGAGGCGAGCTGCGCCAGACCCCCAAGCTCTTGCCGGCCCTGGTCGCGGGAACGCGCTCGGGGAGGGAATTAATTTTACCCTTGGCCAATGCGCTCGAAGCCCGCGTGGTCCGACATGCGAAACTCAAGCTCGCCAGCCATCTGCGCCAGGTATGCAACGCCCTCAAGGGCGCCGCGGTCTTGCCGACGGCCGCGGGTCTCGCCGACGTCGCCAATCCCGCCGACACCGCCGGTCACGCCGAGGTCGCCAATCCCGCGGAGCCGTCGCCAGATCTGGCCGAGGTCCGCGGCCAGTTCGCCGCCAAGCGCGCCCTCGAGATTGCCGCCGCCGGCGAGCATGGGCTGTTGATGATTGGGCCTCCCGGCGCGGGCAAGACGCTGCTCGCGCAACGCTTGCCCGGCCTGCTGCCGGCGTTGGCAGCGCACGAGGCCCTGGAGGTCGCGAGCTTGGAATCGGTCGCCGGGCGCAGACCCCGTCTCGGGGGCCGCCGGCCGTTCCGCAGCCCGCAGCACACTGCCTCCATCGCCGCGCTGATCGGCGGCGGGGCCATGAGACCCGGCGAACTGTCGCTGGCGCACCTCGGCGTCCTGTTCCTGGACGAGCTGCCGGAATTCCCACGCAATGCCTTGGAGGCGCTGCGCGAACCTCTCGAGAGCGGGGTGGTGAGCCTGAGGAGACTCAAGCGCAGTTGCGAGTTTCCGGCGAGGTTTCAACTGGTGGCGGCGATGAATCCCTGTCCCTGCGGATACGCCGGCGATCCGCGCGGGCGCTGCAACTGCACCGCGGATCAAGTAGCCCGCTACCGCCACCGGATTTCCGGGCCCCTGATCGACCGCATCGATATTCACGTCGAGCTTTTGGCATTGCCGGTCGAGCACCTGTTGGGCGATGCGCCCGCACAGACTGAAACTTCAGCCGCGGTTGCCCTGCGCGTCGCCGCCGCTCGGCAAGTGCAGCTGCAGCGTCAGGGCAAGCTCAACGCGCGCCTGACGCCGTCCGAAGTGACGAGACTGTGCGGATTGGAGCGCGAATCGCGAATCCTGCTCGGCACGGTGATCGCGAGGAAGGGACTGTCCGCCAGAGCCTGTCATCGCGTGCTCAAGCTCGCGCGCACCTGCGCCGATTTGGCGGGCGCGCCGCGGATTCGCAGGATCGACGTGGCCGAGGCCGTTCAGCTGCGCGCGCTCGACAAGCTCTGCAGTTGAGCGCGCCCAAAGAGCCGCGCGCCGACTGCTCAAGCGCGCTCTTCGGGCGCGACGCTTGAGCGAAGCCTACTTATTGAGCGACACCATGTAGTCGACGGTCATACGAACCGTCGCGTCCGGCCAGCTCGTCCCGCCCTTGGGCGGCATATTGCCCTTGCCGCCGATCGCGTCCTTGTACAAGGTTTCCTTGCCCTGCGCGATACGCGGTCCCCACGCTGCATGATCGCCAATTTTCGGCGCTCCATTGATGCCCGCCGTGTGGCAGGCAGAGCACACCGCCGTGAAGGCCTGCTCGCCGGTGGCCGGCAGATCCGCGGCCGACGCCCCGCCCGCCGGCGCGGTCACAATGGCCAGTGACGAATTGTCCCTGCCGGCAATGGCGACGTGCGCGAACGGCGTGATGTTCCGCTGCACATCCTTGAGGCGCATCGGTTCCAACAACACGCTCTTCTCCTGAGTATCCGCGCCAATCGAACGCGCCACACCGAACAGGATGATCGCGAAGACGATGAGGATGCCCAGCACCACGCTGAAGGAATTGAAGAAGTGCGTATCGGACGATTTTATATTGGACACAATAACTCGCTGAAATTGAACAAGAAGAAACCGGGGAAGCACATAGTATAGCGTGCACTCGACTCCCGGAACAGCCGAGGGATGCGACGCAGTGCGCAAGAAATGCCGAGGAACCCGCGGGGGTACGCGGAGTCCGACCTCAGGATATGCATCAGAGCGTCCGGTCCAAGGGGCTTTTTACGCCCATCGCGCCCTTACCCGTGACATGCGTGTAAATCATGGTGGTCCGAACGTCGGCGTATCGCTGCCCGACTCGAGCAGATGAGATGATGCCGGGTCGGCAGACCCGTATACACGTCGCGGCAAAGCGATGCCGCGGGAAATACCCACTGCCATCCCCATTCCGATGCGGCATTCGGATACTTGCGCGCCATCGCCTCCGGCAACGACACACCGGGTTCACGGAGTTTGCGCTGGCGCTGGAACCGATCGAACAATTTCGCCAGGTGCGCGCGAAGCGCAGGAATGATTGCCGACGTTCAACGCGGGCGATATGCGTCAGCCTAGACCTCGTCGAATTGCGCTGGACCTCCGCGGGTTAAACGGTGGGAACGATGTCTTGCGGCTCCTGGGAGGCGTACCAAGGGACCCGGATGTCGACATCTGGTTGTCGGATGGGCAGATCGAGCTAGTTGATGCACGATGGTTGCCCGGTCGCATGTGTGGAAGATGCGCCGTTCGGGTACGTCAACTCATTCAAAAATCATGTCAACGTCGGTTTCTTCCACGGCGCAGCACTCGAGGATCCAGCCGGGCTGCTGGAGGGAAGCGGCAAGCGCATGCGGCACGTAAAATTGAGGCCCGGTCCAGAGTTCGACAGCGCAGCTCTGCGCGGCCTAATCGACGCCGCGTACTTGGATATCAGAGCGCGCCTCGGTGGCGAGCCGTCTTCGCACTAACCGAGATCTTCTTGTTCGATGCGTGAAACGACCCAATCGAATTTGCCGGTGGTGACTGCCGCCTTGCAGTAGCGGCACTCGCCGATCTGCGTCAATGACACCGGAGCCCCGCAGCTCGGACAGGTATTTTCAAGAGTGCCGGGTTTGTTGGACGTGGCCACGCCCGTCGAGCGCTGAAAAGTCCACTCCTCGCTGAACGGGCGCACGGTACGGTCGCCGAAGACGATTTTCCCGTCCTTGTCCATCTCGTAGTCGGCGCACGCCGCCGTGATCCGCACCGTCAAGTCATCAAAGACCCGGCCGTGGACGATGCGCATCGGCTCAATGCCTTGCACTTGAAGGTGCTCCATGACATTGCGCCGTCCCTCCGCTGCCATCGTCTCGAGTTGTGCGCGCCACGCAAAATACGCCCCGGGACTCAAAAAAGCCCGGGCCGTATCAAGATGCTGCTTGCACCACGCATCTTGAAGGGCGGCGAAGGCAGTCCGTACGCGGACCCGAAACGCATCGATCGAGAACGCCGGGTCCGAGTATCGCATGCGCGCGATGCCCTCAGCGACGCTCGGAGCCTCCGCGGCCAGCTGCGACTCGCTGGTATACCCGACGAACGGGGCCGGCCGAATATTGGCCACCACCCAGTCGACGCTTCCATTCGTCACACTCGCTCTGCAATGGGTGCACACGCCATCCAGGCTCAATTTGAGCTCGGCCCCGCATGCAGGGCAGCGCGAGGCGGTTACGTCACCGACCGACGAGGTTCGCGCGCTTGCCGAGCGCACGAAAGTCCAGTGCTCGCCGTGCCTTCCATCGTTACCTTCGTCGGCGAGCACACGGTTCGCCTCGTCGACGCTCTTTGCCCGGTAAACGAGATCGAAGTGCACCTCGAGACTCTGGTCCTGATCGTTGCAGCTCGCATTGACCAGGTGTACGGCACGGACGTTGAGGCTCTCGAGGAGCATGTGTCGATGCTGTGTCTGGCTTTGACCGATCGAGCGCGCCATCTCGGCAAACACTGCGTCGTTGAGATAGGGCCGAACGGCCGCCGCATCGTTGTTCTGAATGCCACGCTTGACCAAGAAGTAGCTCATCTCTGCGCGCTGCAGGAAAGTCTCGATTTCGAATCCCGGATCTCGCGCGCTGATGGTTGCGATGTCTGCCGGCAGACTCGGCCGATTCGATTGAAGCGGGAGCGTTTGGCGCGGGATGGCAGGGGACCCGAACACCGGCGCCATGGTCTTGCCCATCACCGCGCCGCGCTGCTGCGGCAACGCTTCCGCGTTTCGTTTCCAGCGCCGGATGAAATAGAACACGGCGACCATGATGATGAGCAGCACGATGGTTTCACTGAGCGTGAGCTGACCGTTGCCGCCGGAATTGGAATGGAATGAGCCACTCGAGGACGAGTGCGCGCCGCTGCCGCCGCCTCCACCACCACCGTGGCCGCCACCGCCGGCGCGGGCAGCCGCGTCGACTGCCGCGCCCATCGTCAGGGTGGCCAGCGCGACCCGTTCGATGCGCGGCCGATCACTCATGTGAGCGGCGCGCCACATCCGGCGCAGAAACGCGCATTTGGAGCGGCGGTGGCCCCGCACTGAGTGCAATGAGATGCCTTGGGCGCGACGATGGCGGTGCCGCAGCTCGCGCAAAACTTCGATCCAGGGACGTTCGGGGCATGACAGCTGCTGCAGAGGACGGCTCCCGCCGCAGGCGCGGCGGGCGATGCGGGGGCGGGGCCGAAGCCTCCCGAACCAGCGCCACCGCCCGGCGCAGCCGGCGGAATGGCGATTCCGCCGACGATCCCACCCAGCCCCATGCCGATGCCAAGCGCCGCGGCGCCGTTGCCGCCGCCGGCAGCAGCACCCTCACCAATGCCCTTGAGCGCAGCCCCCACTCCGTACTCGCGGAAGCCGCCCGCGAGATGGGTATAGGCCGTATCTTTGCGCAGGCCCTTGAGCGTCGCCTCATCCTCAGGCTTGAGACTCAGCGTCACGTTGCCCAGGCGCGTGATCTTGATGCCGTAGGGCGCGAGAGGCGCCTGAACATCGTTCAACAGCGATGCCTCGATCTCGGCGGTGCGGGCCGCGAGGCCGAGCACCGGCCATTTCTCGGCGGTGAGCTTACTTACGACGCTGGTGCGCAGTACTTTTAGGATCTGCTCGCGCGCCCAATCGGTAATCAGATCATTCGATGCTTGCCGGGTCCCGACGAGCTTCAGGATCACCGCGGACGGATCGCTGACAACGAGCGCGTACTCGCCGAACACACGCAACCCCACGGCGAGGCGCGTTTCCGGATCCTCGACATTGTCGATGGGGCCTCCGAAGGGAAGGCTGACGAACTCGCGCGTCCCGACAAAGTAGAGCTCGGCCCGATACATGTTGCCGCCGCTCGCCCAGTCGACGATATCGCCGAGAAACGGGATGAGCGCGCCATCGAGGGTGGATCGGCCGGGCTGTAACGTTCCTGCAATCTTGCCTTCCTTGACGAACAGGGCGGTCTCGTCCGGCTGCACGGTGACCTGGGTCAGCTTGCGAATCGTCTGGTCGGGCCACTTATAGAGGATCTCTTCCTTGGCCGCGTCGGGACGCGCAATGAATTGGCGATTAAGGTCATGTCCTAACAGGCTCATGGAGTCCTCCTAACTCGATCCTCATTCGTGAGCCGCAGTCTACAGCAGCCGCCGGCGGTTTGAGCAATCCAGCCCATCGCTTGAGAATGCCGTCACACATGTTCACCAACAGAGAAATGGGGCAGCGAAATGCGCGTCGCGCTGCACCGGGCTCTCAGTCGCCGCGCTCGAATAGCCGCCCGATGGCATGAATCCCCATGGCGACGAGATCCAGCCCCAGACCCGCACCAGCGCCATGTGCGCCGATGTCGTCCAGCAGGTGACTGCCAAGTTGGGCTGCAGGCGATGCCGATTGCTGCTGGGGAAGCCGCATCCGCACGAGCGCGTCTCCCAGAGCCTGAGGAGTTGGGCCAGCACGGCGACGGCTTTCAGCCTCGGACCACATTTGCACAGCCTTCTCAACGGCACCCGGGTCCAAGAAGGAGACAGGCGCGTGGCAGAATCGGCATTCGCTCGAGTGTTCCAGATCAATCGGCGCTCCGCACTGAGAGCAGGATATCTGGCGGACCTGCGATCGGACCCGCTGCAGTTCCGCCGGAGTCAGGCTGCGAACAAATTGCTTTTCCCGCAGAAACTGAAAGAACGGTGTGAATCGCCCATCCCCATTCGAGCACCGGAAATACGAAAATCTGCCGGACTTCGACAGGTCGTAGCTGAGTACCAGGGCGCCGGCACAGCGCGGGCAGTTCAGCTGGTTTGCGACCGGCTGACGGGCGTCATCCCGATGTGACTGGATTTCCTTGAACAGCTCGATAACAGCGCCCGGCGCGAGTTCGACGCTTGCCAAGTGGTCAAACCAGAACCCGGCGCAGGAAAAACAAAGCTCCACCCGCACCGTGCCCTGATTTGTTCGCTCCAGATCCTGGGTCTGCATCGGCTGTCGACAATTGGGGCAGGGGATCGTGGGAAGGGCATCAGTGTCGGACATGAGTGGCCACTACACAGGGTGAAACAGGTAACGACGCAAGACAAGAGGAGAATAGACCACTCTCATACCATGTGCACCCCGCGCGATAATTTAATTTGAAGCACCAAGGCAGACCCAGGCACCTGTCGGTGAATTGCGGTAAATGGTCGTACCGAATTCCCCGCCGGATTGCAGCCATTCGCATTGACGAGGCACGCGGCAGATGATCTATTGCATGTAACCGATAGAGGGTACAGCGAATGTTATCACCCACATTTGTCGCGTTTCATCATGACGATATCGTCACCCAATGAATTGTTAGGTTCCCTTTAGTGTGGCCTCAGCATTAAGGTTGACGTCTGCTATTGTTGTAGTTACAATAAATAATGGGTATCAGCTTCGATCCTGCTAAAAGAGCGCGTACTCTGGCGGAACGAGGGTTGGATTTGCCGACGCAGCTGAGGTATTCGCAGGGACTACCGCGGAAGCTGAAGATACTCGTGAAGACTATGGTGAGACACGCGTCATCTGTTTTGGCTTATTGCGTGGCCGCCTAGTCCAGGTCGTTTACACGCTGCGTGGCGCGGATCGCCACATCATTAGTATGAGAAAAGCCAATGACCGCGAAAAAGCGCGCCTCGCGACGCTCCTTGGGCTCTGACCTCAAGCGCGTCGATGCGCATGTTATTAAACGTCACGAATATGAGGACGCGCCAGAGCTTACCGACGAGATGCTAAGTCGCATGGTCGTTAAGAAGCGTGGCCGACCCATCACGCCAAATCCCCGCAGGTTGTTGACGCTTCGATTGCCCGCGGATGTAATTGAGCGTTGGAAAGCAAGCGGGCCTGGCTGGCAAACGCGCATGGCCGAGCGTCTCGCTAAGTCGCGGTAAGGAAACCTAACAATCGGTTCGAGCGATCGTGGGTCGCGTCTTCGGTAAGCCAAGGAGGGAGTCGATGATTGAGATCAAGTGCCTCCGTTTGACGCTGGCGAAACCCCGCGTCGCTCAACCTCATCGTTAGGTGCCTCGAGTGAATCAACGTCTGCTTTCTTGGCTGCCGACGCTAGTCGCCGTTGCTGCGGTAGTCATTTTTGTTGGGACCGCATTGCCTTGTCTCGCCCGAAGCAGAGGCGCCGCATAGCTGCTGGGCTCCACTGCTGATTGGGCTCGTGCTTTTTGACATGCTTGTTGGGTGGTGCACATTCGCTGTTTCCAATGGTGCTAAGGGCCGATGGCGCTATGTTTGCGTTGCTGTTGTTGTATCTAGCATCGTGTACTTCAATCTATACATGTTCCTAGTTGTGAATGTCGTGGGCTCTTGAGCAGTGATATGCCTCGCGCGAGCTACGTTGCACCTAACAATCGGTTCGAGCGATCGCGGGGTCGCATCTTCGTTGGGCCAAGGAGGGGGTCGATGATTGAGATAAATCAGCTTCGTTGGACGCCGGCGCAACCCCGCGTCGCTCAACCTCAACGTTAGACAACATCATAAACATCATGCCTACCGACGGTACTATAGACTTCACAAAATACACCGACGACGATCTGCGTCGCGCCTTAGAATCCGTGGATTTTTCTGGCTACCCCAAGAATGGGAGAAATCTAGCTCGCGAATTCGAATCACGATGGCGTCGTAGTGGCGGCGGACAAGCTCCAGACGCGGCATCGATCCAGTCGGACTCGTTTTATCGCTTCGAAGACCTTCCGGGCGGCGCCAGATCGAGGTTCTTTTGGCCCTATTTTCTCTATAGTTTTGGTTGGGGGCTGCTCTACTCAGCTGCTTTGACCGCAGTTTCCCTCTTCGTCGAATATGTATGGCTCATTGCGGCCGGCGTGACTGGGGCACCACGCGTCGATGGCGCGACTATCCTTCTTGGCGCCAATGTTGGGTTGTCGTTGATTTCGTGCGTCCCGCTGGCGCTGCTGTGGATCAGATGGTTAACGCGTCGTTCGTTTGGAGGATGCGCGCTGAGAATTTCTCACGCCTCAGCACGGGATGTTGTCTAACAATCGGTTGGAGCGATCGCGGGTCGCGTCTTCGGTGAGCCCGGGAGGGGAGTCGATGATTGGGATAAATCAGCTTCGTTTGGCCTCGGCGAGGTCCCGCGTCGCTCAACCTCATCGTTAGACGAAACCATGGCGTCCACTTCGAATTTGGTTTGGGATGTCGTGGTGACCTTCTCCGATGTCCCCTCAGCGCAAGCGATGGCGGTCCTCTTTAGAGGCGAGGGTGTGCCGGCCGAGGTGATTAGCGACACCTCGCTGTTGGGCGAGGCACGCCGTTGCGAGATCCGCGTACCATCAGAGTTGGCGCACCGAGCGCGCTGGCTAATGTCCCAGGCTCAGTTCACCGATGCCGAGTTAGAATTTCTTGCAACCGGAAAGCTGGGAGGCGCCGACAATGTCGATCCATAGCCTCGCACCAGGCGCACCGTCTAACAATCGGTTCGAGCGATCGCGGAGCCGCATCTTCGGTAAGCCAAGGAGGGAGTCGATGATCTGGATAAACTGATTTCGGTTGACGGCAGCGCAACCCCGCGTCGCTCAACCTCATCGTTAGGCGACTTACTCGCGTTGACCTCGGCCGCGTGCTCTGAAACGATGTTCGCATGGAATTTGACGTCATTGGCGACATAACCGGGGCCCAAACGATTGCTACAGGTTCTGGGATTCGCGAACTTGGCCGCCTACGTAAGCGCTATGGTCGTGGACGGTGGCGTAAGCGCAAAGGGTTCGCGGAAATCCGCTTTCCTTCCGGCGAAATAGCCCGAGCCGAGTTACACTGGTATGAGGCTACTGGCATCGGCAAGCGCGAAATAAAGATCAAGGCCTTCATTTAAAGCGACGCACTCATGGCAAAAGCGGCAAAACGTCTATTTATATGTCTCAATAACGCCGGCTACGAGGTATCCCTCGAGCGCCGAAAGATTTACGTTGCGCTGCCCGACACAAAAGCGGAACGCACCGGTTATCTCAGGATCATCGACGAGTCCGGCGAAGATTATTTGTATCCAGCCCAGCGCTTCGTCGCCGCGGAGTTACCTATATCGACCCGTCGCGCCGTCCTACACGTCGCCTAACAACGTTTCGAGCGATCGCGGGTCGCGTCTTCGGTGAGCCAAGGAGGGGAGTCGATGATCTGGATCAACTGCCTTCGTTTTGGGTCGGCGCAACCCCGCGTCGCTCAACCTCATCGTTAGAGGTCATTACATGCGACATCGCATCGTTCTCGATGTAGTAGCTCTGAGCCTCGCGTGGCTATATTTCAAAATTTTGGTTGTCACTATCGGTGTAGCGTCCGCGCAAGCGCTGCC
>DATFZF010000007.1:0-18169 GCA_035314705.1 Steroidobacteraceae bacterium
CCCACAGAAGCCGTTCGTCGAAAGTCCGCGCCGCGAGCAGGGTCAAGACCACCACTGCGGCAAAGGCCCAGGCACCCCAGCCGACAAGGACGTTCGCGAAGGATTGGACCTGCACCAAGGTGGCCAGCAGAGAAACGGCATAGATATCCAGCATCGACCATCGTCCGATGAACTCCACCATTCGAAACAGCCTACTGCGCTGCAAGCGGCGCCGCGGCGAGCGCGCCCACGCCGAATAGATCAACACGCCCAATGCGAGGATCTTCAGCAAGGGTACGACGATGCTGGCGATGAACACCAGCAGGGCGATCGGCCAGGATCCTGAATGCAGCAGCGCCAGCACGCCGCTGATGATGGTATCGTCTTCATCGTCCAACAGCGTCCGTGTGGTCATCACCGGCAGAACATTCGCGGGTATATAGAGCAAGGCGGCGCTGACGATCAATATCGCGGTGAGCGCCAGGCTGTGCGGTTTGCGCTCATGCAAATGCGCATGGCAGCGGGGGCACTTCAAATGGGGCGCCTTGACGGCGCGTACCGTCGCACGGCAGGTCAGGCAAAGCAGAAGACCGAGGCTGCGGCCGGTGGCGTGGCTGCTCATGGCCGGCACCGCTCGACCCAGCGCCATAGCTGCTCCGGTGAGGTGACGCCGGTCAGCGCCGAGAGGCACAGCATGGCGAGCGCGCAGGACCAGAGGGCCACGCCCGGCACGACATGCGCGTAGTTCGAGAGGCGCACCAGGGCAACCAGAGCGCCCAGCATGAACACTTCCATGAAGCTCCAGGATCGGACGGCGTTCAAAATGCGAAACACACCGCTCTGACCGGGCGCCTGCCGGCCGCCGCGCAACGGAATCAGTACATACAGCAACGCCGCGATCTGCAGCAGCGGCGCGATCACGGTGGTCAGGAACACGAGCGCAGCCAGCGACTCGAAGCCTTGGACGTACAGGCCGAGCGCGGCGCCGGACAGCGTCGTCTCGCGCGAGCTGCCGTTGACGTGCATGGCGATCAAGGGATAGGCATTGCCCAACAGCAGCAGTACCAGGGCGCAGACGGCCAGCGCAATCGCGGTTTCAATGGCGGCATTCGCGGCACGCTGCAGCGGCGCACGGCAGCGCACGCATTGCGTGCGCCCGCTCGCGGGCGGCGCCGTGCGACGGTGCGCCAAGTCACAGGCGGGGCAGACGATCACCGGCGGCATGCAGCGCTCGTAAAGTTCGGATCATCGGGGTCTCGCACCCGTTTCCATCAGCAGCCGCGTGAACAGATAGAGCCGCGGCACCACGCTGCTCAAATCGATCCATTCATGGTCCGTGTGGAAGTCGCCGCCCACGTAGCCGAGGCCGTCCAGGGCGGGTGTGCCCTCAGCCATCGCCAGCGCGGACTCCGACGCCCCGCCGTTGCCCGACAATTCCAAGGTCTTGCCGATTTCAGCGTAAATGGCCCTGGCGCGGGCGGCGAGGGCGTCGATCTGTGCGTTTTGCGTCAGGGGCGGGAAGCCGACGTCGTGCAACACCAATACATGAGTATCCGGGACCCGGGTAGTGCCGGCTCCGGCTTCCACTTTGGAGAGCACCGCGTCGAAATCCTCGGGCTTGCGATAGCGGACATTGAGCGTCGCCTCCGCGAAGTCCGGAATGATGTTGTTGCGTTCACCGGACTTGAGCACCGTCAGGTTGACGGTGGTGCCGTCGCCGGAGTGGGGAAACGCGCCCTCCAATGCCGAGAGCTGGTGCATGAGTTCCACGGCCGCATTTCGGCCATCCTGCGGGGCCATGCCAGCATGGGCGGCGCGCCCCTTGACCTGGATGCGAATGCTGTTCGAGCCCTTGCGCCAGACCGTGAGGGCGTCGGGCGGATCCCCGGGTTCCATGTTGAACTCGACGTCGTGCTGTCTTGCCAGGGCCGCTATCAGTTTTCGGGAACCGGGTGAACCTCGCTCCTCGCTGTCGTCGAGGAGCAGAGTGATGAGCGCATAGTTCTTGAAGCCGAGATCGTGCAGGACTTTCAAAGCGGTGACCGCGTTCACCACGCCGGCCTTCTCATCACCCACACCGGGGCCGAACGCGCGCTCCGGGGTCATGCTGAAGGGCCGACCGGCGACGGTTCCAGGGCCAAACACCGTGTCGATGTGCGCAATGATGAGGATCCTGCCTTTTCCTGTCCCGCGGAACACGGCCAGCAGATTATCCGGCAATCCCGGCGCCTCGGCCGGCTCGTTGCGCACCTCGGCGCCCAGCGCTTTGAGGCGCTCCGCGAGAACGGCCTCGACCCGGCTGCCACCGGCGGCGTCCCCGGTACCGGAATCGATGTCGACGATCTCGCGCAGCAGGTCGAGAGCGCCGGCGCGGTTGGCCGCCGCCGCTTCATAGACCCCGATGTTGAGATGTGGAGCGGCCTTCGCGCCAGCGCACATCAGGCTCGACGCCAGCGCAATCACACCCACCGGCAGCATGGTCCGCATTGTCCTTTCCTTTCTTTTGGAACCAGCTAGGCTAACAGGCAAAGCAGACGTACCCAGCGGATCAAGGGAAGAAATATCGTGAGAGCAACATCGGCAGTTCAGGTCGAGAACGAGCGCGTGATTGTAACAGAATGGCGATTTGCCCCAGGGGCCGACACCGGACACCACGTGCATGCGTACGACTATGTGGTCGTGCCCCTGACGAGCGGCACTCTGCGATTGGAGGAGGTCGCCGGCGTGAGAGAGGCTTCTCTGCAGGCCGGGGTTTCGTACGCGCGGCCCGCGGGCGTGTCCCACAATGTCATAAACGCCAACGATTATGAGTTCCGGTTCGTTGAAATAGAGATCAAATGAAGTGCCGGTATCGATCCTTACAATAAGCTTATCGACCGCATCGCCGACGACAACATGATCGACGTGAGCGAACAGACCCGCTGATTCGCCCACGCCTCTTTAAACCTTTGCGACCCCGCTCCCCTCTAATGGCATAGACGAACGGACTTGGGGGGAAACGCGGTGGGGACGGTCCAGATGCGACAGAGCACAGGCGCAATGGGCGCTGCCGCTGAGCCGGCAGGGTCCGCTGAGGCTGCTGAACTCATCGCGGCCGCGGCGGGGGGCGATCTGGACGCCTTCGAGCGCCTGTACCGGCACTACTCGCCTCGAGTCTATGGCCTGTGCCTGCGTCTGACCGGACAGCGCGAGGCGGCAGAGGACTGTACCCAGGAGTCCTTCGTCGCGGCCTGGCGAGCCTTGCGCAGCTTCGAGCAGCGCAGCCTCTTTTCGACCTGGCTGCATCGCATTGCGGTGCATACGGTGCTCGCGCGGCGCAGGGGCTTGCGCATCGAATACGAGGTGCCGGAGCCCGTCTCGGGGCTGCCCGAGGTGGCCGATCCCGGCAGTGCCGGACCGCCGCTCGATCTGGAGCGCGCGATAGCGGGCCTTCCGGAGGGAGCACGCCACGTGCTCGTGCTGGTGGGCATTTATGGCTTTAGTCATGCCGAGGCGGCCGCCACCCTCGGCGTCGCCGAAGGCACCTGCAAGGCGCAGCTGCACCGCGCTCGCGGTCTGCTGGCCGCCGTCCTCGGCTTGGAGGAATCATGAAAGATCATCTGCCGCAATCTCTCGACGAACAACTGGCGAGCCTGGCGCGCGACATCCCGCCGCCGCGAAATCTCTGGCCCGGCATCAGCCGCAGCCTGCGTGAACATCCGCGCCGCGTGCGGCCGTTGGCCCTGGCCGCGGCGGCGGGCATCGTCGGCGCCTGCGTGGCCAGCGCGCTCACCTGGGCAGTGTTGCATGGCCGTCCGGAATCGCCGGCCGCGCAGTCCGCGGCGCGCGCACCGACCTTTGATGAGCCGCGCAACCCACGCTATATGGCGGCGCGCGACGATCTCGAATTGAATTTCCGTGAACGGCTGGCGCTTCTTGATCCGGCCACGCGCGCTCGAATCGAAGCGAGTTTGGCGGTCATTCGCCGCGCGCACGAAGACATTCGCAAGGCGCTGGCGAGCGATCCGGCGAGCCCGGTGCTCGAGCAGCTCTGGGACAGCACTTGGCACGACGAACTCGACCTGTACGACCACGTCGTGCGGGCTACCCAACCCACGATGACGAGGACATAAACCATGTCGACAGCACAATTCATTGACGTACGCCCGCGCGACGCCCGCCACGGCCGCCGCCATGCCGGCCGCCGCATTGCAGTTGGCGCAGCCGCGGTACTTCTCGTTCCCTGGTCGCTGGTGCACGCCGGAAGGTCGATTCAAGAGAATCGAGCGGCGGATCCGCAGGGTGAGGTCGAGATCGTCAACGTGTCGGGGGTGGTCGAGATCGACGGATGGGATCGGAGCGAAGTCGAGGTCAGCGGGACGGCCGGCGATGATGTGGAGCGGGTTGACGTGACGGGCGCGGGCAACCGCACCTCCATCCACGTCGTGTCGCGTTCGGTTCACATGTGGAGTTCCGGCGGCGAGGCGCACCTCGTCATCCATGTGCCGGCCAAGAGTTCGGTCATGGCCTCGCTCATCAGCGCCGACTGCAAGGTCATGGGCGTATTGGGCGACCTGAAGCTGCAATCGGTCAGCGGCAATTTGCGGGGGGATGCCGGCGGCAATGTTCGCGCGACCAGTGTGAGCGGCGATGTGCGGTTGACGGCACGCGGCGCCAAGGCAATCGAGGTCAAGACCATCAGCGGCGACATCCACCTCACGGGCGGCGGCGGCGAGGTGGACATCACCACGGTGAGCGGCAGCGCCACGGTGGATCTCGCCGAGGTGACCCGCGGCCGATTCAAGACTGTCTCGGGCGATATCACTGCCGAGCTCGCGCTGCCGGCGGATGGGCGGATTGAAAGCGAGTCGGTCAGCGGCAGCATCGGCTTGAATTTCGCGAGCGCTCCGGCGGCGGAATTCGACGTGCAATCCTTCAGCGGCGACATCCGGAATTGCTTCGGGCCCAAGCCGGTGGAGTCGCGCTATGGCCCGGGTTCACGGCTGCAATTCAAGAACGGCGAGGGGAGCGGCCGCGTGCGGATCAATACCAAGAGCGGCGACGTGCGCCTGTGCGTCAAAGGCATGAGCAGTAGTCATGCGGCGGCACACTGCCCGTCGACGATCCGGGAGGCGCGGCTGGTGGTTCCCTACGTGTTCTAGCAGCCAGCCTGCAAAGGAGGGTTCGCAATGGTGTCATAATAATGATATTAAACATAGAGATACGATATAAATATAAAATGTACTGAAAGTTGAGTTGATGTGTCGGACGCGCCGATTACCGCGCGGCGTTGCCACTCGGCATAATCGCGGCTCATGATGGACGTGCCAAACCTTCGAGTTCCCACGGTCGATATCGCGCAGTCGAGCGAGAGGTTTCCCGTTCGGCGGATATTCTGCGTCGGGCAAAACTATGCCGATCACGCGCGAGAAATGGGATCGGATCCCGAGCGCCAACCGCCGTTCTTCTTCTCCAAACCCGCCGACGCCGTGGTCGCGAGCGGCCGGCGACTGCCGTTCCCGTCACGGACAGCCGATCTGCATCATGAGGTTGAACTCGTGGTCGCTCTGAGCAGAGGCGGCGCCAATGTGAAGCCGCTGGAGGCACCCTCGCTGATCTTTGGCTACGCGGTTGGAATCGACCTGACGCGCCGGGACATGCAAGCGCAGGCCAAGAAGGCCGGCCGTCCCTGGGACATGTCGAAGGGCTTCGACCATTCGGCGCCCGTCGGCCCGTTGACCCGGGGAATTCCACCCGCCGCCGGCGCGATCACGCTGACGATTGACGGGAATATCCGCCAGAGCGGCGATCTCAAAGACATGATTTGGAGCGTTGCCGACATCATCGCCTGTCTCTCAACCTACGTGGCGGTCGCCGCCGGAGATTTGGTCTTCACGGGCACACCCGCCGGGGTCGGTCCCATTCTCCGCGGTCAGCAGGTACGGGGAACGATTGCCGGCATCGATCCCATCGACGTGACGTTCGAATAGAATGCACTCTCGTTCAATAGTGGAAGAACATCAAGATGGGATATCTGAAATTGAAGTGCGGCGTCGTGAGCGGCGCGCTTGGCCTGTTGCTGTGTGTGCCGTTCGCCGCGTGGGGAGCCGACGATTACCACCATCGTCTGGAACAGGTTCTGCTCCGGACTCCGCTGATCGACGGTCACAATGATCTGCCCTGGGAGATCCGCGACCGGTTCAAGAGTGATTTGGCGGCGGTCGATCTGAGTTCGGACACCACCCATCTGCCGTTCCCCGCCGACGCGGCACCCTTGATGACGGACATCCCGCGCATGCGCGCCGGACACATGGGAGGGCAGTTCTGGTCGGTGTGGATACCGAGTGCCGCCAAGGGTTTCGAGGCCGTGCAGATGACGTTCGAGCAGATGGATTTGGTCAAGCGCATGGTGGCGCGCTATCCCGCCGATTTCGAAATGGCGTACACGGCGGCGGACGTGCGCCGAATTCATCGGTCGCGCAAAATTGCGTCGATGATCGGCATCGAGGGCGGGCATCAAATCAATAATTCCCTGGCCGCCCTGCGCCAGATGTACGACGCGGGCGCGCGCTACATGACCTTGACGCACACCCTCAATACCGAGTGGGCGGACTCGGCGACCGACGCGCCCGTGCATCACGGTCTCACGCCCTTCGGCATCGAGGTCGTTCGGGAAATGAATCGTCTCGGCATGCTGGTCGACCTCAGCCACGTCTCTCCGGACACCATGAAGGCCGTTCTCGCGGTGAGCGAGGCGCCCGTGATCTTCTCGCACTCCTCGGCGCGCGCGCTGGTCGATCATCCGCGCAACGTTTCCGACGATATCCTTCGCTCGGTGGCCGCGCACGATGGCGTGGTCATGGTCAATTTCGCGCCCGGCTATGTCTCGGACGCGCGCAATCATTGGGATGCCGATCAGGCCGCCGAACGAACGCGCTTCAACAGCCCACCCTACGTCGGTCTGTATATCGGTCAGCCGGAGCGCGCGAAGGCGGCTCTTGCGGCATGGGAGGCTGCGCACCCACGGCCGGCGACCACGCTGGTCCAGGTTGCCGACCATATCGATCACATTCGCCAAGTGGCGGGCGTCGATCACGTCGGTTTGGGTTCCGACTTTGACGGCATCGGGGATGCGCCCGTCGGACTCGGGGGCGTGGATCGGTATCCGGCCCTGCTCGAAGAATTGATGCGCCGCGGCTGGACGGATGCCGACATTGCCAAGGTGGCCGGCGAGAATGTGCTGCGTGTGATGGCCGCGGCGGAGAAAGCGGCGCTCCGGCTGCGCGGCGAACGCCCGGCCTCGAGCGCGCTATTCACGGAGCGCAAGGCGCCCTGATTCCTAGGTCGAGGCGGCTTGTAATTCCGAATTGGGCGCCTACATCCTTAGGTGCTACAGTCGGTGCACAGCGACGTCATTGCGAGGTCAGACATGGCTACAGGATGGGCGAAAGAGGGCGCCGTTCAAGATCAGATCGATGCGACGGTGAAGGATGCGATCAGCCTCGCGCAAAGCCGCTTGCCTCAAGGGCCGGGCTTGACTCATTGCGCCGAGTGCGGGACCGAGATTCCCCAGGCGCGCCGGGATGCGATTCGCAGCGTCCGCCTATGCCTGTCCTGTCAAGACGCTCAAGATCGCGACGCCACGCGTTCCAGCGGGTACAACCGGCGCGGCAGCAAGGACAGCCAGCTGCGCTAAGTGAACGACGCCCCTCCTGTGCAGCCGCGTCTTGCCGCCAGCGTCATGCTGGTGCGCGACGCGCCATTCGAAGTTCTACTGGCAAAGCGCAACGAACGAGGACCATTTGCGTCTGCATTCGTATTTCCCGGCGGCGTGGTCGAACCAGGCGATCATTCGGAGTCGTGGCTACCCCTCCTGCAACCCGACGCACCTCCGAGGGCCGATGAGCGCGCCTTGAGAATCGCCGCGTGCCGGGAGGTGTGGGAAGAAGTGTCGATAGCACCGGGAGTAGTGGGAGAAGCGATGCCGCGCGACACGGCCAATCACGTGGCTTTTTTTGACCATGTCGCGCGCAGTGGATGCAAACTGGCGTTGACCGAGCTGGTGCTGTTTTCTCATTGGATTACCCCCGTGGGCGCGGCCAAGCGGTTTGATACCTATTTTTTTATCTGCCGGACATCCGGTGCCAGCTCCGGTCAATGCGATGGGATCGAAACCGTGGCTTTGGAGTGGGTACAACCTCGGCAGGCGCTGGCCAGCGCACAGCGCGGCGAAAGAACTTTCCTTCTCCCGACGCAGGAGAACCTTAAACTACTGGCGCAGAGCGAGAATTGCGCTGATGCGATCAGGACCGCGCAGCACCGTTCAATCCTGCCGATCACGCCGCGGCGCGTGGTAATCGGCAATTCAGTTACGTTCACGATCGAGCCATCTTGCAATTGAAAAAATGGAGACACCGGTGGAAATGGCGAAAATGATCAGAGCTATGTGTTGCGTGATTGGTTCGGCCGCCATGCTGCTGGCCGGGTGCGCGTCGGCACCGAAGGCGGTGGCGCCGCGGTTCTATGGGGTGTGGGTGAACGCGGATCCCGCGATGCGCAGCTGGCTTCAGATCGAGGCGCACCGTGTGGTCAGCTTTGGCTTGACGCAGGCGTCCGGACGTTGTGCCGCGACCACCATCGACATCGTGGCGAAGGACCGGCTGATTGCGCCCGTCAGTTCTTTGGGCGCCGGGGAGATGTCGTTGCGCTCGGACGGGGGTGCATTGGTGATCGCCGGGAATTACGCGACTCAGCGATTCGTAGCCGCGTCACGTGAGTCGATTTGTCTTGGGCCCGGCGGCAAGTATGCGCCTGGGGCCCCGTATCCCCAATAGGCCTTCAGTACCAGAACCAGTAGTTGAAGCCGATGCGAAACATGTTCGCGGTAAGGCTATTGTGAACACTATCGAGCGATACGCCGGAAAATGCCGCGCATGCGGCGGCGGCGCCGGTGCAAGTCGAAGTGGAGTTGGATCCCTTGCCGAGATTCGCGTGGAGATACTCCGCCGAAATCGACCACGGGCCGCTCAAGACGAGTTCGACTCCACCGCCGGCTACCCAGCCGGTGGAGGCAAAGTTCTTGCCCCCGCTGAAGGAGGCGGTGGGCTTCGTCGCCCCCACCGGAGTGTAGCTGAGCGTGCTGTCGTTTGATCCGCCGGTAATGATGGTGCCCGCCCGCAGGTAGGGCAGCCAATGATCGCCCGCGTAGCCGATTCGCGGACCCAGGATTGCGAAACCGCTCGGATTGAGTTTGCCCGTCAACGCATAGGTGCCCGCAGGCGATGCGCTGCCCATGTATTTGAACGTCAAGTTGTGATTTTTGGCGTTCCAGTCGTCGACCTCGGCTCCAAGCCCCCAGACCAATCGCTTGTATTGAAAGTTGTCGCCGATGCGCACTCCGCCGACGAACGCGCTGTTATTGGGACAGGTTCGATTCGAAAACGCGGCCGCAATCGTGGGGTCGATCGGCGCGCCCGTCAGCGACCAGCTATTGCAGGTGTTATTCGAAGCCGTGCCTAGATTTGCGCCTGCGTAAACGCCGTCCCATGAATACTGGCTCTGTGCACTTGCCCCGTCCGCGACTGCAAGCATTGCAAACAGCGCCAACGAGCGGCGCGCATTTTTTGAAGGAGGTCGATTTCGCCGCGGCTGCATGATCGGGATGACGCGATTCGACTCAAGCGGCGGGCGGGCGGACCCGCGCCGCGAGCTGGCTGCGCTCGGCGGCGGTCAAGTCCCAATGCCAGTCGTGACACTCGGCGTAAGCGCGAATCGGCTTGTTGTTATCGAGCGCGTCCAGAAGCTCGCGCTTGGTGCGCTGGGAGCTCCATTCCTGCTTGCATACCGGACAGTGCACGGGGAATCGGATGAACACCTCTGTCACAGCACTCTCCTCGGGAAATACGCTCCTGCGGCATTCTCGGGGGGTTGCGGACCAAGCGTCAAGGGGAGGGCGCCCGCCACGGCCGCGCGTTAAGTTTCCTTCACGCAGGTATCCGAAGGCCAAAGTGTGACGTTGTGACTCTACGAGGCTGGCGCGCTTTGCCATTGTGGGCGTAGCGATCACCTGCCCAGTTGGATTTACCAGACTGAGTAGTCTTCACCGTACGGGAGATTTTATGTTGTATGCGGTTAATTTGAGGGCCATTGTGTTTTCCATGACAGGTCTTGCGGCGCTCGCGGGTTGCGTGGTCGCGCCGCCGCCGCCTGTTCGCGTAGCCGTGGTACCGGCGCCGGAACGGCACCCGGCATACTTGCATGCCCTGTCCGATCTGCGCGCCGCACGATGGCTGATCGAGCATCGTCCCGGAGATTGGGCGCAGACGGCGGATGAAGGGGAGTCGGTGCGCCAGATTGACGCGGCCATCAATGACATCAAGAAGGCGGCGTATGATGATGGCAAGAACCCCGGCGACCGTCCGCCGGTGGACGAGCATCCCGATCATCGCGGGAGAATTCACGAGGCCTTGCAATATATGAGGAAGGCGCGCGCCGATATCGCGCGCGAAGAGGACAACGGATATGCGGACGGGTTGCGCAATCGCGCGATCGGCCATATTGACGCGGCGATTGGCGCTGCGCGCCGCGTGTTCCAAGAGTAGACCCTCTCATTGCGCGAGCGCATCGCGGTCGTTGGCAGCGGCCGCGATGCGCCCAAGCAATGCCCCGCTTGGGAAGTCCGCGGTAGGGTAGAATACGAGTCCAAATATGGAAGGAACTCGACATGGAAACCATGCAACTCATCCAAGCCGCCGCCAGCATTGCGGGGGGGATGGCCGCCGCACACTACGGCAAGTTCAGTGGACTGGAAGCCTCCAGGATCACGGAAATCGCTGAAACAGCGGTGAAGATCGCGAAAGCGATCGAAGCCGAAGCGCGCAAGCACCCGTAGCAAGCGTTCGTCAGGCGCCCAGTGACCGTAGAGATTCGAAGGCGCGTTGAGGGTCTGGTTAATTACATCGCCGACATGGGCGAGCGACCGCGTTATTACGCGAACAATCATTCTCGGGATGTCCTTGTGTTGGATCCTCAGATCGTTTCAATTGAGGACGCACGTGAGCGAAGCGATTCGCCATCCCTCTGCCGAGAGGGCTACCAACTCGTGGCTCATCGAAGTTCGGTTGTCGACTTCAAGAATTCAGCCGAAGTGGCGGCAGTGTACCCACAAGAGACTGAACGGCTTCTACTGGCTCTGTCGGGCGCGGATCGCGTGGTGGTGAACAGCCCGGGTGTGCTGCGGTTCGGGGAAAAGTCCGCGGACGCCGGCAAGTTCAACAATTCCATGCCCGCTCGGTTCATCCATGTCGATATCTCCGACGTCACCGCGCAAAGCTTCGCCGTGCGCTCGGCGCCAAAAGATGTAGCGCGTCCCGTTCGGCGTTTTGCGCACTATAACGTTTGGCGGGCCCTGTCCCCGCCGCCGCAGGATATTCCTCTGGCCATTTGCGACGCACGTACCGTAACGCCTCCTGATCTCATGGAAGCCGACGCGGTATTCGATGTTCCAGGGACCCCGGAATGGTCGTTCGAAGGATGGGTGGTTCGCTACAACTCAACGCACCGTTGGTCGTATTTTTCTGGAATGAGCCTGGGTGAGGCGCTGGTGTTCAAGACCAACGACTCCGATGCCAGGGAGCCGCACTGCGTACCGCACTCGGCGTTCGACGATCCGTCGTGTCCCACTGGGGTCCCGCCGCGTGCCAGCATAGAAATGAGAGGAATCGCCTACTGGTTCGGCTAGAAACGGTCGAAGCTCGCGCTCGCCTCAGATGCTCAGTCGCTCGTCAGTTGGAATTCAATCGTGACCCCAAGGTCACTGAGAATCCGGCTGACCTCGGGGGCCAGGCTAAAACTCTCTTCAGCGGCCGGAGACATCGCGACGAGCAGGCTGACCTGACCACCCTCATTGCGTATGCGCTCGAGCAGAGCTGCATTCGCGCGAAGGAATCGTGCGGCATGAAATGAAATGGCCCATCCGAGGCTTCGGGTGACAGTTTTATCGTGTGCCTTCTGGGCGAGTTCCATATTGGCGAATCCGGATAGCCACTGGGCCGCCGGCGAGGAGGTGGGATCGAGAGTTCCCAGCCAATAGCTCTCGCCATGCACCGAGGCCGTGGTGTGGCGGCTACGGGACTTACGCGGCTCGCCCGCCCGGAACGAGTGTTTCGCTTGCATCCCGAGCTCGCGCGACAACTCGACCGGATCGATTGAAGGGTGGCGAATTCGCAGCGACAATTCGAATGCCGGAGGTTGGGGCATCGAGAACTTTCTGGCTTCCATAAATTGACCCGGCGCTGAAGGCTTGGGTCTAGTTGACTACAGACGCGGAAAATCTGCAAATCTTCTCATCGCAACGAGGCGGGCGGCGACAATGCCGCGTCGGCTGCCGCGGAGGCACGCTTCCTCAGCAGCGTCAGTTCGCGCTCGTTGCCAGCGAGGGCGGCGGCCGATTCGAACGCCGCGCGTGCCTCATCGTACCGGCCGAGCTTGTGGAGGAGGTCGCCTCGAACGCTCGGCAGGAGGTGATAGCTCTTGAGCGCGGGCTCCAGCATGAGGCGGTCCACGATGGCCAGCGCCGCGCTCGGCCCCTCGGACATGCCGACGGCGACGGCACGGTTGAGGTCGACAATCGGTGAGCGCACCACCAGCCCCAACTGCGCATACAATTCCGCAATGCGTGACCAGTCGGTATCGTCCGCGGTCACGGCCTCGGCATGGCACGCGATAATTGCCGCCTGCAAGGCGTAAACACCGCCTGCTCCGCCCAGTTCTCGCGCTCGTGCCAGCGCCTGCATCCCACGGCGGATCTGCAGCGCGTCCCAGAGCGTGCGGTTTTGGTCCAGCATGAGGATCGGGTCGCCCGCCCCGTCGGTACGTGCCGCCGTACGCGAGGCGTTCAATTCCATCAGGGCGAGCAGTCCATGGGCTTCGGGCTCGTGGGGCGCAATGGCAGTGAGCACACGGCCCATGCGAAGCGCTTCAGCGCAGAGCTGGGGGCGCACCCAGTCCTCGCCGCGCGCTGCCGTGTAGCCTTCGTTGAAAATGAGGTAGACCACCTCCAACACCGAGGAGAGGCGCTCGGACAGTTCCTCGCGGCGCGGAGTCTCATAGGCCAGCCCTGATTCCGACAGCGTCCGCTTCGCGCGAACGATGCGCTGGGCAATCGTGGCCTCCGGCAACAGGAAGGCTCTGGCGATCTCCTCGGTAGTCAGGCCGCAGATCATCCGTAAGGCAAGCGCGGCGCGGGCCTCACGGGACAGGATCGGGTGACACGCGGTGAAGATGAGCCGCAGGAGTTCATCACCGATGTCGTCGTCCACAAAGGATTCTGGATCGGGTATGGCCTGCTCCTCATCTTCCATATCCCGCGCAATCATATGGTGCTTGCGCTCGAGCATCTGATTGCGGCGCAAATGGTCCAAGGCCCGGCGTTTGGCGGTGGTCATCAGCCACGCGCCAGGGTTTTCCGGAACGCCGGTCGCCGGCCACCGTTCGAGGGCGGCCAACAACGCCTCTTGCGTCAGGTCCTCGGCCAGCGGCGCGTCGCGAAGCAACCGTGCCAGCCGGGTGATCAGCCGCGGTTGCTCGATCCGCCAGATGGCCTGGATCGCGCGATGCGTGTCGGCGGCCGTCATGGCCGGCGACATTGGCCGGCGAACCCTCGCCTCAAGGGCCGCCCGGGGCGATTGCGCGCAGCTCGCACGTTCCTTCCCAGCCCGGAAGGAAGTCCTTGTGTAGCTGCATGAACTCGACCACAGAGGCCAGGGCCTCTTCCTTGTTGTGCAGCTCGAAGACCGCATAGCCGCCGATGACCTCTTTGGCCTCGACGAATGGGCCATCGACAACGCTGAGTTGTCCATCGATGATTCTCACCTGGGCGCCCTCGGCAATCGGCATCAGTCCGCCGTTGTCCAGCATGCGTCCGGCCTTGATCTCCCGGTTGGCCAGTTTGTGCATCGCCTCCAAGAGTTTCGGACTTGGGGCCATCCTGTGGGTGGATTTGACGATAAACATGAATTTCATTTGCGCATTTCTCCATAAAGGCGAGCCGCGTGCACCAACGCCCGCTTGAACCTCTCGCATACCAAGTCGACGAACGAGACCCGGGCGAATCGACATGCCCGTATGATAGCGGCAGTGCAACATTCCGCGTTCGGCGCGTTAGGTGGCCGGCTCGAGCCGCAACACGCGTCCGTCCGCCTCGTCCGTGCAGACATAGAGATAGCCATCAGGCGCCGAGCGCACGTCGCGGATGCGCCAGTGCAAATCGTTGAGTAATTCTTCTTGGTCGACCACGTTTCCGTGCTCGTCCAGATGGACGCGGCGCAGGTGCCTGAAGGCCAATGCCCCCACAAACAAATCACCCTTCCACGCCGGAAACTTGTCGCCGCGGTACATGGCAAGCCCCGATGGCGCGATCGACGGTGTCCAATAGATCACCGGCTGCTCGAGGCCCGGACGCTGCGTGTAGGGAGAGACATAAGCGCCTGAATAGTCCATGCCATAAGTGATCACAGGCCAGCCATAGTTCTTGTGCGCGACGATGATGTTCAGTTCGTCGCCGCCGCGCGGACCGTGCTCGGTTTCGTAGAGCCGTCCGCTTTGCGCATCGAAGATCAATCCTTGCGGGTTGCGATGACCCCAGGTATAGATCTCCGGACGCGCGGACGCTTGTCCGACGAAAGGATTGTCCCGCGGTACGCTGCCGTCTTCGTTCAGCCGGACGATCTTACCCAGATCCGAACGCAAGTCTTGCGCCGCCTCGCGGTACTCGAATCCCTCCCCGATGGTCAGCGCGAACGTTCCGTCAGGGAGGAAAGCCAGGCGCCCACCGTAGTGGTTGTCCGTGTCCTTGAGCGGCATTGCCTTGAAAATCACCTGCAGATCGCGCAGCGTGCCGCCATCGAAGCGTGCGCGCGCAACCTGGGTGCCGTTGGCCGCCTTCGTTCCCGCCGCATAGGTTAGATAGACGATGTTGTTGAGCGCAAAATTCGGATGCAGGACGATGTCGAACAATCCGGCTTGGCTGCCGGTATGTACCGCCGGGACTCCGGCGACCGCTGGTGGCAGCAGGGAGCCGCCCTTGATGAGGCGCAACCGGCCGACGCGCTCGGTCACCAGCATGGAGCCGTCCGGCAAGAACGCCATTGACCACGGATGATCGAGTCCCTTGGCGATCTCGGTGACCTTGTATCCGGTCTTGACCACTTTGGCGTGCTGGGGCGCGGGCGGCGCGGCGCCGACCGGCTCAGGCGCCGTGTCGGCCATCGTCGCTGCCGCCATCACGGCGGCGGCGGCGACAGCCAGACTTGCCGATACGACGCGCGCGCGAATCTCCAGCGGGGAACGATCATCCGTTAGGATAGCGACATCTCACCTTGTTTCAGCACATCGGCAACCGGCAGTTCAGGAGCCTCAAATGTTACGCCGCATATTCGCATTTGTCGTTGCCGCCGCCGTGATGGTGATGTTGGGCTCGGCTGCGCATTCATATTTTGTGCAACAAGCCTGGTCCGCGGCGGCAGGCCATGCCGACGGAACGGCCGCCGCGGCAATCCCGTTGGCGGATCGCATATCCTGGGCCGTCCATGATCTCGGCGGACTGATCGGGTCTTACGGCTTGCTTACCTCGATCGCCTTACTGATCGCATTCCTGACGGCAGGCACGGTGGCCCGTTTTACAGGGCGCCGCCTGATCGTCTTCGGTGTCGGCGGCGCGCTGGCGATCCTCGTGTTATTCACGGCATTGAAGACTTTCTTGGGAACAGTCGGTATCTTCGGCGCGCGCGGGCCGATGGGCCTTGCGGCGCAAATGACGGTCGGATGGGTTGCCGGAGTGCTGTTCGCGCGGCTCACGGCGCCGCGCAAGTCATGAATCACGCATCAAAACGTATCGACAGCGCCGCTGGAGCCGGACTATCCATGCAGTTTTTGGCTGGAGTTGATGCGGCGCAGATTTTCCGCGGCGCGTCCGTAGTCACGGCTGGCTTGGCGCAGCCGTTCTTTCTCGTGCTCTGTGACGTCGACGGGGCCGTCCTTTGTCTCGTGAACCAGACGAATAATGCGGCCGGATTCGATCGCTTCCAGCTGGTCTTCAACCTCGCGCTTTCGATTTTCAAAATATTCGACGATGTTCATCGTGCACCTCTTTGGGCCGCCGGGATGTACCCTAGATGAACGCGGGCAACATGTCGAGTTGGTTGATTGAGCCGGTCCGCGATGCGACGCCAAGCGACACGGACCAAGGACCGCAATGAAGTACACGGGGGTGATGATCGCGGCACTGATCTTGGGCGCCTTTGTGATCGGCGACGGCTACCGCCACTCAATGCGCGCGAGACACACCACGTCGACGCTCGAGGCACAGGTCGCGGCGCTGAGCATTCAGGAGCTTGCCCGGAGTTCCGCGGAATGCGATGCGTCAGCGTCCCGCGGCGAGGTGGCCAAGCACGATGCAGCCTATTGCGCCGAAGTGTGGCGCGCGATCGAGGCTCAGCCGCTCCAAGCCGTGACCATAGGGCGGTCGCCTAATCGTTGACTGCCTGCGTGGATCCTAGCGGCTGCACATCGCGACGGAGCCGGCCCAGGTCACGAACGCCTCGAGCATTTCATTCCTGATTTGCACATCAGTACGGCCGGATCGAGTGGGTGCATGAAATGAATGGTCCGCGTCTTTGAGCAGCGTTAACGTGGTGTGTGCGCCGAGTCGCTTGGCGAGGGGTTCGATGAACGGCAGCTCGGCGTATGCGTCGCGCGTGCCTTGCAGAAATAACATGGGGATCTTCACCTGGAAGAGGTGCGCCGCTCTCTCGATCGACGGTTGCTTGGGTGGATGCAGCGGAAATCCAAAGAACACCAGGCCGGATACCTGCGGCAGGGAGAGTTCCGCCTGCGCTTGCGAGGTCATCCGGCCGCCAAAGGATTTACCGCCGGCGAGCAACGGCAGTGAGGGCGCAAGAGCGTGTGCGGTGGCAACCGCCGCGCGTATGGTCGCATGACACAGTGCGGGCGGATCAGGCCGCCTACCCTGTTTCTCCGTGTAAGGAAACTGGAAGCGCAATGTGGCCACGCCGCGGCCCGCGAGGTCGGCGGCCAGCTCGGCCATGAACGGATGATGCATGTCGGCTCCTGCGCCATGCGCAAGTACCAGGCATGCCTTTGCGTCGGTCGGCTGTTGCATCAGACCGGATACTCGCATCTGGTCGCCGACGCAAATCGCTACCGGTTTTGGAGTGACGGATGCCACTACGATAGTATGCACCAGACTCATTATTTGGGTCCTGGTCTCTTGTTGGTATCTCTTTTTCCGAAACAATGCGAGGACACGGATTATGGCCAAGGCGTATTGGATCACTCTTTATCGCGAGATTTCAGATCCCGCCAAGCTGTCTGCCTACGCGAAGTTGGCGGGCCCGTGCATCGAAGCGGGAGGAGGGCGCTTCCTGGCGCGCGGAATTGCCGCGCGTGCGTATGAAGATGGGAAGCTCGAACGTGCCGTCGTAATCGAATTTGATTCGGTTGAGCATGCGGTTGCCGTGCATGATAGTGCAGCCTATAAGGACGCCCTCGCGGCCTTGGAAGGGGGCGCCATACGGGACATGAGGATCGTGGCCGGCGTTTAAGAACCCGGAAAAGGCGGGCTTCTCGCGCCCGCCCTGCACGTTGAGTTTTCCTCAACAGACCATCAGTTAATGGGTCAGTTGTGCCTTCACGGGCGGTGCAATCTATGCACTGTTCGATCAATTCCACCCACGGAGAAGGCACATGACAATTGAAATCCTCACGGCCCGGTTCGCGCAGGGGCTGCTCGCGGTCACCGCCACGGTCGCTTCGGTAATCGTCTTGCAGTTGGCGATGCTGGCAGGGTAATTGGCGGCGCCGGCGCCATCGAGCGCTCAAAAATGTTTCACCCAAGCCGTCGATTCTCAGCCGCCGCGTTCGTCTTTAGTTTAGTCCAGGCCATTTTCGCGAGATGAATCATGATGACCGCAATCAAATCTATATTGACATTCGACTCCAGGCGAGCGCCCGATCGCGGGCGCTCGGCCCGGCGCACGCCCTCGCCGCGGAAACTGAGCGTCTACGCCGCGGCCGTCGTTGTGAAGCTGCGGGAAGTGGCGCCCTATGCGGCGCTTGAACTCGTTCTGCCGGGGGGCTCGCTGATGGCACTGCTGTTATGGATTTACCGCCGCCAGAAAAAGGCTGCCATATT
>DATFZF010000008.1:0-2708 GCA_035314705.1 Steroidobacteraceae bacterium
GCATGATCTCGCGTTCGTCTCAACGATCGTGCGTTGAGTCTCAAATAGCGTGCGTCGGACGGCCGCTTCAGTCTCAGCTAATGTGCGTCAGAAACCGGCCTTGATTGCGCGTCAGGCCGTGCATCATTGCGCGTCGCTACAGGTAGCAATCGTAACGGGCGGCGCATCTGGAATTGGCGCAGCGTGTGTGGCGACACTGGCGCGAGAGGGCGCCAAGGTGGTGGTGACCGATGTGGACGATGCCGGCGGCCAGGCGGTGGTGGACAAGATTGGGAGCGCCGGCGGCGAAGCGATCTTCCTACATCAAGACGTCGCGCTCGAGGAAAGCTGGCCAGGAATAATCGAAGCCACCGAACGGCGCTTCGGGCATCTGGGCGTGATGGTCGCCAACGCCGGCATTGGGATCCTATGCAAAGCTGTCGAGATGTCGTTGGCCGACTGGCGGCGACAAACCGCGGTGAACCTTGACGGCGTCTTCCTATCGGTAAAGTACGCCGTGCCTGCGATGCGCCGCGCCGGTGGTGGCTCCATCATCATCGTGTCCTCGGTCGCCGGCCTCAGGGGATCGGCAGGTCTGGCCGGGTATTGCGCCACGAAAGGAGGTGCGCGGCTGTTCGCGAAAGCAGTGGCGATGGAGTGCGCGGCAGAAGCTGATGGAATACGAGTCAACACCGTCCATCCCGGGGTCATCGACACGCCGATTTGGACGAAGCTACCGGTATCGGCGGGGAGCAACGCGCCGATTGATCCGAACGAAGTGGCCAGAACCCGGGGTACCGTTCGGAAGGGCCGGCCAGGCGCAGGATATCGCAAATGGCGTGCTCTTCCTCGCCTCTGACGCGTCGAGTTACATCACGGGCGCCGAGCTCGTGATCGACGGCGGCATGACGGGCGGCGCGAGACCTCGGTGGGGCTCAACGGGCGTGAGGTGAGAGCCTCTCCCCAGCAACTGCGAAGTGCGACTTTAGCGGAAAGTCCCATAGTCACTGCCGTCCGGTTAAGCATGCGGTGTCTGCCGATAGAGGCGTGATTTTGCGCGCGATTTTGGCGAACTGGCGTGGTGTCGATTTGAATTCGATCTGGCACTTTTCGGAAGGTTTCCGAGGAGGTGCCTGTGAACACGCCTTGCAGATGAAGGCCTGCGATTACGTCATGCCGGATTTCATGCGGATCGGCGGCGTGACAGGCTGGCAGCGAGCGGCCGCTATCGCCGCAGCGGCGGGCATTCCGATTTCCACCCATCTTTATCCCGAGGTGGCCGCCCACGTCATGCGGGTAAGCGAAACGGCGCACTGGCTCGAGTGGCAAGATTGGGCAAATCCGATTTTGCAGCAGCCCTATGAGGTCAAGGCTTGGCAAGCTGCATATTCCGGATGTGCCGGGTGTCGGACTGAAATGGGACGAGAAGGTAGTCGACGCCCACTTGGCTGACAACTTCTAGACGCCCTAAACGCCACCGCCACCTGCGGCGCGAATTGCCCGGCAATCCTTGGGGCGCAACGCGCTGAAGGAGCGCGCGCCATGCAAAAGCGTCGATGTCAGGTCCGGTCGGGGTAGGCGGCTTCGAAGAAGGAGAGTTCGAGGGCGACGGCCCGCTGGAAAAAGTCGCGGCACAGATCCTCCTGCGCGGGGCCGATGCGGTCCAACTCCGCGCACAGGAAATCGACGAAGTCGCGAAAATCCGGATTGTCGTGCAGTGTGATCCACTCGGCGTGGACGAAGTCGTCCGGTAACGGCTTCGGCGCGCGGGAGGCCCAGTCGAGATAGAGCCACTCTGCCACAACGAGGACCGAAAGCGCGGCGGCATAGCTGCGCGTTTCTGCGGCCTCGCGCATGATCGCCTTGAAGCCGGCGGTCGGCTGCGTATCGGGATCGGCCGTGCGCTTGTCCTCCGTGACGCCGAGCGCCTCGAACGCGCGGAGGAAATAGGTGTTCTCCTCGTCCGACACCATGCCGATGAAGCGACCGAAGCGAAGCCTGGCCTCGAACGTGTCGGCGCTGGCGAGCGCCGCGCCAAGCAGCGTCAGGAAACTATCGAGGAAGCGGTGGTCCTGAATGAGATAGCGCGCCATCACCGCATCGGGCACGGCTCCGGCGAACAGCTCGTTGACGAAGCGATGCCTCACGGCATCCGACCAGGCCGGCTCGCTCGCAGCGCGCAGTATCTCGGTGAAGCGTTCAGACATGTTGGTCCCCACCTATTCGGCCCCCTTACGGGTTGCTACGCGCCCGGCGTCCCCGCTGGTGACATATCGAAACGCTCAGCGCAGGCTTACGGTACGTAACGGGTGACGCCCTCGACTACGCCCTGCTCGCGGCCGCGCAGCTCGAGAACGTTGCGATCAGGGTCGCGCACAAACACCGAAATCTGCCCGCTCTCGCCAAAGCTGACTGGTCCCTGGGCGATCGGAATGCCGTTTTCGTTCAGCGCGGCGACGGTTTCCGGGATAGACGCGACGCGCAGCGCGATGTGAGTGTAGCCGGGGTATTTGTCCCGGACGTCCATCAGAATGTTGGTGGCCGGATCGCCGGCATTGGCGTTGAACACGAGATTGAGCTCCACTCCGTGCTCGTTGCGAATGATCGCGACATCGTCGCCCTCGGCGCGGCGCACCACAGCAAACCCAAGCACCCTGTAAAAGCCCAGAGCGCGGTCGAGATTTCGCACTCGAACCCCGATGTGATCGACCCGCTCGATTGCGATGTTT
>DATFZF010000009.1:0-4362 GCA_035314705.1 Steroidobacteraceae bacterium
GAGTTGCCGAAGGGGCCGCCCGTCATACTGTGCGGGGACGCGGCGGACCTGCACGAAAATCTCACCGACGAGATCGCGCCCGGCCTCTGCTGGAAAGACGATGAGTCGCTCGCCCTCGACAGCATTCGCAAACTCAAACGCCTGGCGCGGTCGGAGAACGCAGAGCTTTGGCCGAATCATGATTTCGAGGCTTATCGCACGTGGCCGGCGTTCCCGGGATGGCGAGAATAAAGGCCGTCATCTTGGAGCTGATGTGCGCTGCGATCACCGCGGAAGAATCGAGCGCAATCCTCACGTCTACTTAAGGGCGTCGAAGACGTCTTCTCTGCGTTGATCCCGCTTGTCTGCGCGCGCGCAACCAGTTTGCTTCGGAGCGTTCGAAATTCCGCCACCCGCAGGTAGCGCTTCAGCGCCTCAAGCGCGACGTCGCTCTTGGAAATCGCAAGAGCGGCACTCTGGCGCTCCAAGGCCCGATCCAATTCATCCGGCACACGAAGTGTCAAACGAATCAATGACAGTACTCAACGCCGGTTAGCGTTTCTGTTCTCGAGTATCTGCCTGGAGGAGATGCGAGTCTGCGTCGCGCGCTTTCTCTTCCGCACCTGCCGGAGCCAGGCGTCTATCGACGGGCGGGCAGCCATTACGATCCCTTGTGCTCCGCCTTCCACTTCTCCACGGCGGCCATGGTGTTGCCGACATGCTGGTTAGGATCCATCGCCGTGTACTCGTATATGATCTTGCCGTTGGGCGCGATGACATACGAGGTACGATTGGCATACTCGGGTTTGACCGCCAGCACGGCGTCGTAGGCCTTGGTGATGCTCTGATCGGCATCGGACGCCACCGCAAACTTATTGCGGCATTCGCTCACCGAGAACTTGTTGAGGGTGTCGATGGGATCATGCGACACCCCGATCACCGTGGCGCCCAAGGCCTTGAACTTGTCCGTCGCCTCCGCGAATTCATGCGCTTCGACGGTGCAGCCCGGCGTGAACGCTGCGGGATAGAAATACAGCACCACCGGACCGCTCTTCAGCGCCTCGGCCAGGGAAAACTTGAAGGGTTTGCCGCCGAGAGTCGCCTGGGTGGTGAAATCAGGGGCCTTGGCACCCTCTTTCAATGCCGCGTACAAGGGGGCGGCCAATACCACACTGCCCATCGCCAAAATCAGTAAGCGCTTCATGATTTATTTCCTTGGGAGCTGAATCGATCCGTGGGCAGTTTGCGCCATCCCCTTTTTGCTCGCAAGCGGGCGCGGCCGCGGAGCCGTGACAATGCCTCGTGCGACTACTCTGCGGATAAAACGTCTCGCAGGTCCCGGCAGACCCGCACCACATCCTGATCGCTCATGGCGGGAAACAACGGCAGGGTGACGGTCTCGCGCCCCACTCGCGCCGCCACCGGCGTGTCTTCGTCGCGATAGCCGCGTTCCCGGTAGTACTGCAGGCTGGGAATGCTCGGATAGTGCACGCCGATGCCGATGCCGCGATCGGCCATGATTTTTTGAAAGGCCGGCCGCGTCATGCCGCGCGCCTGGAAGTCGATCAGCACCTGGAACATGTGCCAGCTATGCCCGGAGTCCCCGCGCGCCGGCAGCACAATCCGCGTATAGCTGCCCAATTCCTTGAAATAGCGGTCGGCCAGCGCGCGGCGACGCGCATTGAAGCCGTCCAGGCGGCGCAACTGACCGATGCCGATCTGCGCCGCGACATCGGTGAGATTGCTTTTCGCTCCGGGAAACATCACATCCACTTCGCCCTCGGCGTTGCGCTTGATGCCGTGGAAGCGATACTGCTCGATGAGTTCCGCCGCCTTGGGGTCGCCCGTGCTGATGGCGCCGCCCTCGATGGTGGTCATGTTCTTGTTCGGATGAAAACTGAACACCACCAGATCGCCGAAACTGCCGATGGGCTTGTCCCGATAACTCGATCCGATGGCGTGCGCGGCGTCCTCGACCACCCGCAATCCGTGCTGCGCCGCCAATCCATAGAGCGCGTCCATGTCCACCGGCAGGCCGGCGAAGTGCACCGGCATGATGGCGCGGGTCTTAGGAGTGAGGGCGGCGGGCACGAGATCGAGATTGATGTTGCGCGTATGCAGATCGATGTCGACGAACACCGGTTTGGCGCGCAGGCGCGCGATCACATTCGCGCTCGCCGCGAAGCTCATCGCCGGAACGATGACTTCATCCCCCTCGCCGATGCCGGCAACTTCGAGCGCCATCTCCAGGCCCGCGGTGGCCGAGGTCATCACCCGCACCTGGCGATCGCCACCCAGATAGTCCACGAGCGCGGCTTCGAAGGCCTTCACCTTGGGGCCGCTCGCCAATTGCCCCGAGCGGAAAACCTCCGCGACCGCGGCAATGCTCTCCTCATCGATGGACGGACGGGTAAAGGGAAGAAAGGGCTTCATGCGGAATTCCTCGACACCAACACCACACCCGCGCAGATCAACGCGATCCCGAGCACTTTGGCCGGCGTCATGCTCTCCCCCAGCCAGGTCACCGACACGGCGGCGACCACCACGTAGCCCAAGGACAACATGGGATAGGCGGTGCTCACCGGCGCCTTGGACAGTGCGGCCAGCCACACGCAGAGGCTCGCGCCATAGCACACCATGCCGGTCCAGAACGACAGGCTCTTGAACAAGATCAGCACACTGCTGCCGAGCGTAGCGGCGGAAAACTCCACCACATGCGCCAGCGGCCGCGTCGCCACTTTGAGCAGCAATTGCGCGGCGGCGTTCAAACCCACCCCGGTCAGGATCAGCGCCCAGGTGATCCAGCTCATAGTCTCGCCACCAATACGCGATGGACGTTACTCGCGATCAGGCGCATGGGCACACCGCGGCTCTTCAGATCATCGAACATACTCTTCTCCATCACCGCAAAAGCCCGGGTCGGTGCCGACCACAGGCGCAGAAATTCCGCCACGTCGGCAATCCCGGTGCCGGGCGCCTTGCGCAGGCCATAATCCAGCTCGCCACGATACGCCACCAAGGTGACGGTGCGCCGCCAATAAAACGTCGCAGATTGATCGTAGGTGCCCACGCTGTACAGGGGCGCATCGCGGTCGGCCGGGGGGAGCGCGGCCGCAAGATCCACCCCCGAGTAAACGGGCGCCAGCAAGGCGGCGGCGCGAATCAGGAGCAGCCACGTCAGGCACCAGCCCGCCCCTAGAAATGCGCCGGCGGCGGTCACGTCGCGCGAACGCCGCAGCAGAACGTAGGCGCCCGAGATCGCGAGCAGCAGCGCGGTCAGCCCGAGCGGCTTGGCGAGAGGGAGAAAATACGCGCTGCGGTCCGATGAGGCGATCACGCTCGGCCAATTAAGACTCGCGATTCCCAAGCTCACTCCCGCGAGAACCGTGAGTAGGGCCGTGAGGCGAAAATCGCGCTTCAGCGTCTCCGCGGGCAGCGCCGCGATCAGCAGCGCAAGGGCCGGCATGACCGGCAAGATATAGGGCATGAGCTTCGAGTCGGACAGCGAGAAAAAAACGCCGATGAACACCACCCAGATCCACAGGAAGAGCACGGGTTGAAATGCGCCGCCGACGGCCGGCGCGCGCCGCCAGCCTCCCCCCAATGCCCGTAGCGCCGATAGGGTAAAGGGCACGCTGCCCGCCAAGAACACGGCGCCGAAGAACCACCACGGCTCCTGGCGGTCCGCGATGGGGGTCAAATACCGCGCCAGATGCTCGCGCACGAAAAAGAATTCCAGAAAATCCGGCAGCCGCCGCGCGGCCAGCCAGTGCCAGGGGACGGTGATGACGAGAAATAGCGGCAGGCCCCAGGCTACTTTAAGCCTTCGCCACGGTCCGAAATCCCGCGAATACGCGCTGTACAGCAGCAGCACCGCCACGGGCAAGGCGGCGGCGACGAGACCCTTGGTGAGCACGCCCAAGGCCGTGGCCGCCCAGGCGAGCATCATCCACGCGCTCGGCCGGGTCGAGGTTTGCGCCAGCAGAAAGGCCGCCAGACTCAGGGTCATGTAGAAGGTCAGACTCATGTCCAGGGTGAGGAGCTGGCCCAGGACCACGAACATCAGCATGCCGCAGAGCACCGCCGCCGCCCGCCAGGCGGCCTGTAAGTCCCAGAGCCGGCGCGCCACCATCCCCACGACAAAGATGGTCGCAAGCGCGGTGAGGGCGCAGTACAAGCGCGCGGCGAAGGCGCTCGGCCCCAGCACTCGGAAGCTCAAGGCCGTGGCCCAGTATTGCAGCGGCGGCTTCTCGATGTAGGCCAAGCCGTTCAAGTGCGGCACGACGAAATCGCCGCCCACCAGCATTTCACGGGGAATTTCCGCATAGCGCCCCTCATCGGGATTGAACAGCGGCCGTGCGCTGAGCGTCGCCAACCACACCA
>DATFZF010000010.1:0-8865 GCA_035314705.1 Steroidobacteraceae bacterium
GCCATTGACGAATGAGCCGTTGAAGCAGCGATAATCCGCCAGGGAGGTGCCGTCCGGCCCGCCCGTGCCGTTGAGGGGACCGTCACGTGTGACGCTGCCGCAGCCGAACGTCGTGGCAAGCGGTCCGGTCTTTGGAATGGAAATTCGACCGGTCGGTGTGCGGCTCGATCCCGACTTGTAGGCGCCGTAAGTGCCGCCATAGAGATACAGCGCGTACTTCGAGTAATCGCGCCGCCCCGCATAGAGCGCCTTTTGGTTGAAGTAGTCGCCGCCCGCTTCGAAATGAAAGTTATCGGCCTGGTGACCGAAGATTACGTTGACGCCATGCTGGGCGCCGTCATCGTGCGTGGTTTTCCCGTAGTCGGCGCCAAACTCAACACCTTCCACATCTTTGCGCGTAATGAAATTGACCACGCCCGCGATTGCGTCCGAGCCGTAAGTTGCTCCGGCGCCTTCTTTCAAGACCTCGACGTGGTCGATCAGGTTGATCGGGACCTGATTGACGTCGGTGGCATCCGAACCACCGACAATGCCTTGGCGGCGTCCGTCCACCAAAACCAGGGTTCGCTTCGCATCCAACCCGCGCAGCTCGATCGTGGATTCGCCGCCACCGCCGCCGTTATTGACGTTCGGATTGGTCGCGGCTCCCGATACGGCCGGCAGGCGCTGGATCAGATCGCCGACCGTCGTGATGCCCGAGTTCTGTATGTCCTTTTGATCGATGACGAATACGGCATTTGCCGTCTCGGCGTCCACGCGTCGAATGCGGGAACCGGTGACGACCACCTCTTGCAGAGTGGTGTCCGCGGTGCTGCTGGCGTCGGGATTCGGACCGCCGGCATCGACTGCCAGCGCCATGGGGGCATAGCCCACCGTGGTGGCAGCGGCGCCGACCGCTAAGCCCACTGCCTGCCTGATACTTAAATTACTCGACATTTGTTGCTCCTTTATCCCTTCAAAACAGCCGCAAATAAGTGCGTTGTCGGTGCCCCGAACCGCGCGAGCGGCTCGGAAATCCACACACTGTTTGATTAAAAGATTTCACCCCAAATCGAACGTTGCGCCCTTGCGACAAGTTCGGATTATGTGGTTGGAACAATAGCAGGCTGTTTAGGAATTACCAGTAGGAGGCTGAAGATTTTTTATGTTGTTTTGATGGCACAAGGGCACAAAAGAGCCGCCGAATACAGTGATACCCGGGCCCTTGCGGATGCGCAAGGCAAATTTTAGGGCGGAATCCGCTCAAAATCCACCGCGAAGCGGTCATGAGCCGGCGAGTGGGGAATCGGCGCCATCACGGCTGCGGGTATGGCCCGAGCACACGAATCTCGAACAGCTTCGGCCAGTTCTTTCCCGTGACGAACAGCCGGTCGTGCTGGGCGTCGTAGGCAATGCCGTTCAGGACATCCGTCCGTCCTTGCACGATGTCTTCTGGCTTGAGGAGACCGGCCAAGTTGATGGCGCCGATCACGCGGCCGCTGCGCGGGTCGATGCGCACGATCCAGTTCGTCTGCCATACGTTGGCATAGATCTCCCCCTTCACCCATTCCAATTCATTCACGTTGCGCAGGGCCTTGCCGTCGAGGGTGACCTCCACTCTGCCGGTTTCCTTAAGCGTCTTAGGATCGAGGAATCGAAGCTGCGCAGTTCCGTCGCTCATGATGATCTGCGTGCTATTGCGCGTCAGAGCCCACCCCTCACCCTCGTATTGGAACTGTCTTTGCAGCTTGAAGGTGGCAAGGTCGAAGACGAAGCCGATGTGGGATTGCCACGTCAGACTGATGAGGTGTCCCTGCCAATCGATGATGCCTTCGCCGAAATACTCGGCCGGAATGTCGAGCTTCTGCATCACCTCCCCGGTGGCGATACGCACCTTGCGAATGGTCGAATGTCCCTGAAGGCCGGTACTCTCGTACAAATAGCCGTTCAAGTAGAACAGGCCCTCCGTAAAGGCGGACGCATCGTGGGGATACGTGTGCAGCACCTCGATGCCGTATATAGGGACTGCCGGCGGAGCGTCGCGAACTGGCGGCGGCGAGTCGCGGACTGCCGCCGGCGAGTCGCGGGGGCAGGTCAACCCCAGGATCCACCACGAGAGAGCCCATGCGAACAACCTCGGCGCGACTTTCAGTGGGCGCATTACCGGGAGGTCACCGGGACGAGCGGGGTGCCCGCATCGTTCTTCCCGGCGGCGAAGTTGACGAGGCCCGCGAATTCAAAAGTACTCACCAGCACCGCGCCGTTGCCGCGGACCGCGTGGGCGGGCTGGGTGCAGAAACCCCGCGCCTCGACGCGGTAGGCGCCCGGAATCTTGAGCGCGCGCTGAGTCAGCGAGTCCACGGTACATCGGGAATCGCCGAGGGTACCGTATATGCGGTTCGTGCCTTGCACGATCACGGTGAGATTCGCCCCCGCTTCGCGCAGGCTTAGTCCCTCGCGCGCCCCGGTGATGCCGAACACGAACAGCAAATCCGGCGCGCCGCCGGATACCCGTTGAAAGCTGAGGCGCACGCCGGGTGGCTTGTTCCGAGCCTCGCCCTCACAGCGGGTGCCGCTGTTCGGCCAATCGATTTTTGCCTCGATGGCTCCGGCCACGCGCGCCCGCAGGTAACCGTCGCCGGAGGCCAGGCAGCCGGCGGGGGGTGCCGACGCCAGCGAGCCCGGCGAGTTCACGCTCGGCGAGTTCGCCGGAGCGCCCGGCGAATCCGCCAGCGCGCTCGCCATCATTCCAAGCATCAAGACCAGGAGGAAGATAACCGGTATCATTTGCGCTCATGTTGCCATGCATGGTGTGAGAATGTTGATGCGCACGCGGCGGCTGCCCCTGTTGATGATGGGCTGGTCGCTGTTCCTGTCCGGCTGCTCCCTGACCCCCAAATTTGAACGGCCCATCTTGACGGTGATCGGGGTCGAGATGGTGACTGGCAACCTGTTACAGCAAAATCTTCGCGTCAAATTGCATATCGAAAACCCCAACGACCGGAGCATTCCGGTCACCGCCCTGCATGCCTCCGTGAAGGTGGGCGGCGAGCAGATCGCGCAAGGGCAGAATGACCGCGCCTTCGTCGTGCCCGCCAAGGGCGAGATCGACTTCGACATGATGATTACCGCCAACATGGCGCTGGCCATGATCAAACTCGCCAATAAGATGAACCAGCACGCCGATTCGATCGACTACGAATTGACCGGATCCGCGACCCTCGACTCCGCTTTCGTGCACGAACTGCCGTTTCATCAAGCGGGCTCTTTCACTCTCAAGGCTTTGCATTAACTCGTTGAAACAATTATATTTTTTTAGAAAAGGCGACCGGTTTCAGGCCGCCCTCTGGTAAGCTTAGGGGGCGCAACAAGGGTGCGCCGCTGCGACCCTGAGCGTCGTTACAAGGGTCGTCTACAAGGTAATCATGGCCGCCTCGCCCTACCAGCAATTGGAACAAGAGTTTCGCCGTTTGCACGCATTTCGCGGCGCGCTGTCGCTGCTGCGCTGGGATGCGGCGGTCATGATGCCGCGCGGCAGCGCCGACGTGCGCGGTGAGCAGCTGGCGGCGCTCGAGACCGAGCACCATGCCTTGCTCACCACACCCAAGGTGGCGCGCTTGTTGGAGCGCGCCGAGGCGGGCGCTTCCCAGCTGGAGGATTGGCCGCTCGCCAATCTGCACGAGATGCGCCGCCAGCGCGACCACGCGATTGCCACCCCGCCCTCGCTCATTGCGCGCCTCGCCAAGGCCACCGCGCGCGCCGAGGTGTATTGGGTCGAGGCCAAGAAGGCCAATGACTTCAAATTGCTGGCCCCCCATTTGGAAGAGGTGGTGCATCTGGTGCGCGACAAGGCTGCGCTGCTCGGGCAGGCGCGGGGGCTGGCGCCCTACGATGCGCTGGTGGACGGATTCACGCCGGGTATCTCCACCGCGGATATCGACACCATATTCAAGGCGCTGTCGCGCAAGCTTCCCGGTCTCATCAACGAGGCCATTGAAGTTCAAGCCGCCCATGCCCCCACGCCGCTCACCGGAAAATTCACGGTGGCGCGCCAGCGCGCATTGTCCGTCGATGTGCTCAAGGCCTTGGGCTTTCCGTTCGACCGCGGCCGCCTCGATGAAAGCGAGCATCCCTTTACCGAGGGCGTGCCGGGCGACATTCGGGTGACCACGCGATTCGACGCGAGCGATCCGTTTTCCGGACTGCTCGGCGCGGTGCATGAGACCGGCCATGCCATGTACGACTTGGGGCTGCCGCTCGAATGGCGCGATCAACCGGTCGGCCGCGACCGCGGTTTGGCGCTGGAAGAGAGCCAGTCCCTGCTGTTCGAGATGAATCTATGCCGCAGCCGCTCCTTCGTAAAGTATGTGCGGCCGCTGATGGAGAAGCATCTGCAGGTGAGCGGTCCGGAGTGGGAAGAGGCCAATCTGTACCGCCATTTGATCCGCGTGCGGCGCAGCGCCATCCGCATGGACGCCGATGAACTGACCTATCCCGTTCACATCATGCTGCGCTACGAGCTGGAGAAGAAAATCCTCGAGGGTTCGTTGCCGGTGGCCGACTTGCCGGAAGCGTGGAATGCCAACCTCGAGCAGCGCCTGAACATCCGCCCCGCGAATGACGTCGACGGGTGCTTGCAAGACATTCACTGGGCCGTGGGTCATTTCGGCTATTTCCCCTCCTATGCCCTTGGCGCCGTCATCGCGGGCCAGCTCAACGAAGCCATGCGCGCCTCGCTTCCGACGCTCGACGAGCAAATCGCGGCCGGCCAATTCGCGGGTGTGATGGATTGGCTGCGCGACAATGTGCACGGCGTCGGCGCGCGATTGCCGGTGCAGGAACTCATCAAGCAGGCCACGGGCAAGCCGCTGACGGCGGCCGCGTACCTGCGCTACTTGGAAACGAAGTACCTCGAGGTTCCGTGATGCCGTTCGCCCCGACCGTGCCTGCCGCTGCAGCCGCGCCTCCCGCTCCGGCCGCGCGTCCCGCGTCCAATAATTTCAAGAAACTGCAGGCGCAGCTGCGCGGTTCCGTGGGTAAGGCCATTGCCGACTTTCACATGATTGCGGACGGCGATCACGTCATGGTGTGCCTGTCGGGGGGCAAGGATTCCTACACCTTGCTCGACATCCTCCTGAGCCTGCAGCGCAGTGCGCCGGTGAGCTTCGAGATCACCGCGGTCAATCTTGACCAGAAGCAGCCCGGCTTCCCCGCGGAGGTCCTGCCGCGCTACCTCGAGGATCTGGGCGTGCGCTATCGCGTCATCGAACAGAACACCTATGCCGTGGTCAAGCGGGTGATTCCCGAAGGCAGGACGATGTGCGGCTTGTGCTCGAGGCTGCGGCGCGGCGCGCTGTATCGCTTTGCCGCCGAGAACGGCATCACCAAGATCGCGCTGGGCCATCACCGCGACGACATCGTCGAGACCTTGTTTCTGAACATGTTCTTCGGCGGACGATTGAAGGCGATGCCGCCGAAACTGCTCAGCGAAAATCGCCGCCACATCGTGATCCGGCCGCTGGCCTACGTCGCCGAGGCGTCGATCGCGCGCTATGCCGCGCAGCGCCGATTTCCCATCATTCCCTGCACGCTGTGCGGCTCGCAAACCAACATGCAGCGGCTGGTGGTGAAGAACATGCTGCGCGAATGGGAGCAGAAATTTCCCGGCCGCATCGAATCGATTTTCTCCGCCATTTGCAATGTGGCCGGTTCGCAGCTTGCGGATCCGGCGCTGTTCGACTTCGCCGGCCTGGACGGCCGCCGCGTGGTCGAAGCGATGACCGAAGAGGACGAGGATGAGATGGCCGAGGACAAGATGGCCGTGGAGCTCGAACCGCGCGAATGAAGATGGCTCGTGGACCGGGCTGTCAGAGCCAGGTGCGACGGGCGTGAAACAACCGCTGCAGAAGACGGGATGGCGCTCCATTGGCGGATTTGGCTTTGCTATAGGCGTGGCGCGCCAAGCGCGAGTGCAGGCGCCAGCCCGGCTCGTACACGGATTTGTAGTCGACTTGGCGCGGGCCCCACCGGGACTTCGAGACGTCGAGATTGGGCGAGAGGTTGACGGTCTTCAGGCCGTGCGTGATCGCATACTTGATCGCTTCGGCGACCGTGGTGGTCATGACGCTGTATCGAGACCATTCGGGGTTGAAGCCCGAGTAGTACAGATAGAGGCTGTCGCCCGCCACGAAACCAATCCGCATGGCCACGACTTGCGAGCCCACCACGAGCTGAAAAATACGCAGGGCGCCGCGCTCGGCCAGCCGTTCGCAGATCTCGTATAGAAAATCCCGGCAAACCCGGCTTGCGAATCGATTCGGATGCATCACGGCGGTTTTCAGATCGGCGCGCATGATGTGCAGGGCCAGAAACCTGTCCAGGGCCTGGTGCAGGTCGAGCGGATCTTCGATCACTTGCAGTTCGAAACAGTGGTTGTCGCGCTTCAATGAGTTGTAGCAATGGCGCAATGACTCGCGAATATTGCGTTTGAGGCCCCGCCTGAATTCCTCCCATGTGGGGGGCATATCCAGCACGAAGTCCGACAGCGCGGTATGCGACTGGAGCCTGCCGCCGGCGGCCAAAGCCGCGGCGAACCCGTCGCTGATCCCGCTCCAGTGAATCCAATCCCAGCCGCCGACCCGTGCCAGCTGATCCTGCACGGCGTGCGCGATCAGATGCTCGTAGCCGGGATCGATCAGCGGCGAACGAATCTCGGTGATGCCGGGGTCGGCGCCCAGCATATTGATGGACACGATTCTCAGCGGCCCAGCCCGGCGGCGGCTGAGGATGAAGGGCAGGATGGCGACGCAGGCACCCGCCGATTCGCGCAGCACGTAGAAATGCGGCTCGTCGTGGATGCCCGCACTGCCGTTGAGGAAATGGCGGCACCAAGCCAGGTGCCACTCATGCAGGGCAAACGGCAGGGTGTTGCCGGTAACGCGGTTCAGGTGCTCATAGCACGGCCGCAGCGCCGCCACGCCGTCCAGGGTGGTCACCGTATCAATCGTGACCCGGGATTTGGCGAGCATGAACGCGCCTCCTCCCTGAGGGGCCGTTTGAAGGTAATATTTGCCGAGTGACAGTATCAGCTTCACGCAACCGGGTACAAACCCGACCCCAGGCTGCCGGCTCCCGCCGGCACGGCGCAGCGCGCTACGCGTGGGAAACGCTCTCCGACGACCAATTGCTGAGCCTGCGGTTTTGCGATCTGAAGCTCGTCATGCAAGGCACCGAATTGGAGGCTGCGATTCAGCGTCTGAACCGCGAACTCGAGCTCAAGGGTTTGCGCTTTCGGCCGCATTGCTGGCTCGCACAAGAGTGGTTCTCGCCCGACGGGATTCCCGGGATCGCCATTCCGTTCTATCTCGCGCACCGGCGCTTGATGAGCATCGAGCGGCGCTTCATGCGGGAAGTGGAGGGCGGCAACCGCAATTGGCTGATGCGCATACTGCGCCATGAGGCGGGCCACGCCATCGATTCGGCCTATCGGTTGCGACGCCGCTCGGCGTGGCGAGCGGTGTTCGGACCGGCCTCGCTACCCTATCCGGACGCATATCGCCCGCGGCCCGGAAGCCGCCGCTTCGTGCAGCACCTGGGCGCCTGGTATGCCCAGGCTCACCCGACCGAAGATTTCGCCGAAACCTTTGCGGTCTGGCTCAAGCCGAATTCGCCGTGGCGGCGCGAGTACCTGGGCTGGCCGGCGTACGCGAAACTGGAATTCATCGACAATCTCGCGCACGACATCGGTCCTCTCAAGCCGCCGGTCGCGGACCGCAGCACCATCGAGGATGTGTCGCAGGACACCCGCACGCTGCGCGAGCACTACGAGCGCAGACTGGCGCGCACGCCCGCGCAGCGCCGCTCGGGCGCCGACGAATTGCTGCTCAAGGTGTTCACCGCCGCGCCGCGCAACCGCCGCAGCCCGAAGGCGGCGAGCGTGCTGCGCGAATTGCGCAATTCGCTGCGCCAACAGATCATGCGCTCCGGGGCGTTCAGCGAATACCTGGTGCATCAAGTGCTGAGATTGATGATCGAACGCTGCGAGTCGTTGAATCTGTACATGCGGGGTTCGCGGCGCGGGCTCAAGCCGCAGTTGCTGTGGGTGATTGCGCGCCTCGCGGAGTCGTACGAGGAGCGGCAGTTGCCGCGGGTGTCCCTGTGATCGGGTCTTTCCGTTGATCAGGGTCTGCCGGTGAGGAAGGTTCGCGCCCTGGTTCTCGTTCACTCCACGCTGGTGCCGCCGGATTCCCTGAAGGGTTCGACCGCGAAGGAGATCGAGGAATGGCGCACCGAATACGACGTCATTTCGCACCTCAAGGCCGAGGGCCACGAGGTCATGCCTCTGGGCTTGAGCGACAGCCTGTCCGAATTGCGCCGCGCCATCACCGACTGGAAGCCGGAGATCGTTTTTAATTTGCTGGAGGAATTCGACGGCATCGTCACCTACGATCAACATGTCGTCGCGTTTCTGGAGCTGATGCATCAGCCGTACACGGGCTGCAATCCGCGCGGCATGCTGCTGTCGCGCGACAAGGTGCTGTCCAAGCAATTGTTGACCTATCACCGGGTGCCGACGCCGCAATTTCTGGTGTTTCCGCGCGGCAAGCGGCCGCGCATTCCGAAGAAGCTGCGCTTCCCGCTGTTCGTGAAGTCTTCGACCGAAGATGCGTCGCTGGGGATCGCGCACGCCTCGGTGGTCGCGGACCAAAAGCAATTGACGGAGCGAATCGCCTTCATTCACGAGCAGACCCATTCCGACGCGCTGGTCGAGGAGTACATCGAGGGCCGCGAGCTGTACGTGGGCGTGCTCGGCAACGATAGGCTCAAGGTGCTGCCCGTGTGGGAAATGACGTTCGGATCGCTGCCGGAGAATCTGCCCGCGATCGC
>DATFZF010000011.1:0-4044 GCA_035314705.1 Steroidobacteraceae bacterium
CGCTCCACCAGCTGCCGCTTCGGAAATCCGAAGTCGGCATCGGGCATTTTGATATAGGGACTCGGGAAGTGGGGTAATCTTGCCAACATCGATCAAATCGCTGGGCTGCTACAAAAATGGGCCATACGTTACTGCGTAACGCTGAAGTGGGCATCCCATGCGCGCGACTTCGGATCGAGCCTGGCGGCGGTGGCGTCGGCCGCGGCAACGATCAGGCGTTCCAGCGTCTCCCGGTCCCGCTGTAGGCGTCGGGTTACGCAGTAACGCAACCATGGTCCGTTACTGAACCACCAAGATAGCGCCCGACCGAAAGGAGGTTGGTCAGAAGTGGACCGGCACTTGGGAGGATTTCTTTGTCAAGCAGATGTTGCCATCGCATCCTCGCGGCTATGTAGTGTAACTGTATATACCGACGTAATTATCAATCCGTGGCGTGAGTGCTGAACATGCCGCCACCGGATGCGCCGGAGTGGTTGCGCCCGGCGCCGGCTCCTGCGCCGAACTGATGCGCTTCGATTTCGGCGCGCAGGCGGGGAATCGTCCAGTTCGGCCTGTCAGCCACGGGCGCTTCAAGCAATGGCGTGACGACGCGCAACGCCGTTGCACTTTTCACCGGCGCCGGTCCGGGCGCGACGCTCGCCTTCAACGCGTCGACACCGCCCCGACCGAAATCGCTGCGCCACAGCCGAACCGTGTCCTCCCGCACGCCGAACGCTTCGGCAATCCGCGGACTGGTCCAGCCCGCCAACGTCAGCAGCACGGCGCGCGCCCTGTCCGCTTCCCCGCGGTCACGCGACGCCGCAAGAGCCGTCAAGGCGACGCGCTGGGCGTCGCTCGCTGCAACCAGAGATTTGCCACCCATGCCGCACCTAGTCGAATCCGTGCCGACAGCGAATCGCAAAACCGATCCGTTGGTCAAGCAATCGAATTCTGCTTTAGTCGATTATGGGGTCCACACCGCTTGCGCGGTAGGCAGAGGCGGCCTTGTCTCCAGTCAGGCTTGCGATGAAACGTTCGGCGGCCGACCTATTTGCGGTATCGCGCATGATCGCAGCCGAAAACGATGTGACCTGCTGAACCTCTTCGGGAAACTTTCCGATGATCTCGACGGTCGGAACCACCATCAATTCGCTTACTTGCTGCACCGCCATGTCGGCCTCGCCGGTGAGCAGCTTCTCGGCCGTAAAGCCGGCGGGGATAGCAGTGGCTTTAGCGTTAATTGCGTCGGCAATCCCAAGCGTCTCAATCAGCTTTTGGAAGTAGATGCCGCTCGCGCCACCCTTGGAGTAGGCAACCGAACGCGCCGCAAGCAGTGCCTTCGTGAACGCCTCCACCGTGCCGATGTCCGGGTGGGTCGCTCCAGGCGGTACCGCCAGCCCCAGGCGGGAATGCGCTAATTCGACACGGCTTGCGGGATCGACCTCATCCTGTTCGACAAGGCGGTCCATTGAGTCCACGATCACCACGACTACATCGGTGCGCTCACCAGCCGCGATCTTCGACATGATGACCGTACTGGGCGTCCACTCTGTCACCACGTGTATGCGCGATTCGGCTTCGAAGGCCGGAATGATACCGTTCTCGAATGCTCCGCGCACCGCGAGCGCGGACATCAGTGTTATCGACTGAGTTTCTATTTCGCGTGCCATCAATTCTCTCCGTTCATTGGGTCAGGTTGTCTGGTGCGGTTAGATCAACCGGGCCGCCCGTATTAAATAGCCCCTAGTCAGCTCCGAGATTCGGTTCAAACTTGCCAGCGCCAGGTCCCGATCGACCTCCTTCAGAATTACCACAGCATGCAACACCCCCCGGTCCCCCGCCAATTGCCGCCGCGTAGAGGAACGGGCGTCAATCAACGCGGAGTCGGCACCCGAGAGCCATTGCCTTCGTCAGGTTGATGGCGCGCCGGATGAGGCCCGTCGATGAGGACTTTCATATCGCCCTGCGCGCGGTGACCTCCGGCAACACGCAGAGCGAAGCCGCCGCCTGGTCGGACTGGCGCCACCGTGGGGATGCGCTGCAGCAAACCTTGGCCGTTGGCCTGCAGGCGCCAACCCCGTGACCTGCGTCGGCACCGACCAGCCCGGTTTCGGAGCGAGCGCGCACGAGCCACCAGGACGGCGCTGTTGGTTCGGTGTGACGACGAGCCGCCAACCGGCAGCGTAAGGTCACCGCTGAAAGCGCCTTCAAAGGCCGCGCTCACGAGGGGTATTCGCTCACGAGGGGTATGGTGGTCGAACCTGAATCGGGATACCGTCCGCAAGGTCTGGCGCCGGTTGCGCGACATCCGGAACGATCGAGGTTGAGCATGGCCTGCCGAGTAGTACTTCTTCACGCTACGCCCGTGGCAATGCAGCCGATCCAGACCGCCTTTGCGGAACGCTGGCCAGAAGCCGAGATCGTCAACCTGCTGGATGACGGGCTCTCGATCGATCGCGCGCGCGAGCCCGAGCTGTCGGAGGCGATGATCGAACGTTTCGTATCCTTTGGCAGCTACGGCCACCGTATGGGTGCAGATGGCATTCTGGTCACCTGCTCAGCCTTCGGGCCGGCCATCGACCGGATGATAGAGGCGCTCCCGATCCCTGTGCTCAAGCCAAACGAAGCGATGTTCCGAGCGGCGATCGAGCAGGGGCAGCGCGTCGGAATGATAGCGACCTTCGAGCCGTCGGTCAGTACGATGACGGACGAGTTCGATGAGTTCGTCGCCCGCAGCGCTCGACCGGCCACGCTGACTACGATTGTGGTCGACGACGCGATTGATCTACTCCGCAAAGGTGACGTGGAGACACATAACCAGCTCATTGCGAGGCGCGCACCGGAACTTGCAGGCTACGATTCGATCATGCTGGCCCACTTCTCGACGTCGCGCGCGGCGGCGGCTGTGCGGAAGGTCGTGGACGTCCCGGTGCTCACGGCTCCCGATGCGGCGGTGGACCGAATGCGGGTGATGGTCGAAGGCGCCGCGGATCTTCGGCGCTAGATATTCCGCTCGGGGTGATGCCAATTTCACTGGCGGCCCGATGACGGCTTTCGATGGGATACCGGCCGAAACGGAAACGATTTCCTGAATCTCTTCCGGAAGCCGACGATCTCGATGCCGGGCACGACCCATCAGCTCGTTTATTTGCTGGATCGCGATTTCCGCCTCGCCCGAGCTCCATTTTTCGGCGGTGATACCCGACAGGATGATCGTCGCCTTCGCGTTGACCACGTCAGCGAGGCCGAGTCGGCGAAGCGGCGCTGCAAAAAATCCGCTTGCGTCAGCAGCAACTCTAAATTCAGGTTTGGTGGTTATTTGGGTCGTTCAGCTCCGTGTTTCAGGAGGGTTGAGTGCGGGAGTTTGGTCAGGGTGGTCGCGCTGCGGCTGCAGCAATCGATTGCATCGAATCGGGCCAGTCCTGGAACACCACGTAAACCGTGATGGTCCGCAGATGCTCGAAGAAGCGATACGTCGGGCCATGCGCGATGACGGCGACTCGCCAGGCGATGGCGCCAAAATAAGCCGCGGTGTGGAACGCGAAGGCAAGCAGGTTGAGGGTGACCAGGACGCTGACCGGGGTAGCTTGCCGTGCCCAAAGTTGTGCCAAGTTTGTATCCGTTGGTCTTGAGCACGTTGAAGGTCTCGTTCTCGATCTTCCACCGTGCGCGGCCGCAGGCGGCGCGGTTGTAATAGGTTCGCTTTCCCTTGGCGTTAAGGATCTCGATGGAGAACCAATTGACTGTGACGGCATCTGTCCGTGACGCGCAGCGGCACTCGAGAAAGCCAGCGGTAGACGCCGGTGGTGCGCTTGCCGCGGTTGCAGACGGTTTGGCGATGTTCTTGCAGTTCGGCGCCATGCAGGTATTCGGCGATGGTTTTATGCGAGGATGGCTTGCAGGTGACGATGAAGTTGTGGTGCCAGTGGGTGGATCGAAATCTACCCGGAGGACAGGCGATGAGAACCCTGATTGCCGCATCCATGGCCTTAGCTATGGCCATCCCCGCCGTGGCGCAGAAGCCGGCCGGATGGTACATCTACGACCCGGGTGAGGGCTCGATCT
>DATFZF010000012.1:0-39925 GCA_035314705.1 Steroidobacteraceae bacterium
ATCGTGCGTTTCTTCATGCCGGCCGACGCGGTGATTCGCGCAAACGTCGAACTCGGCAATATTCTCGCAACCCGCGGCGGCGCGACGCTGTACCAGCGCGACCGCGTGACGATGGAGGAACTGCACCCGTTTCGCACCGACCACGGCTCGCCCGCTCTGGGGCGCGCGCTGGGCACTCGGACCTGCGACGACAACTGCACGAAAACCTGGCCGCCGTTTACCGCGCCGGCGGATGCGCTTCCCTGCGGTTTTTGGGACATCGTTACCCGGGCCGACGGCAGGCGGCAGTGGTCGTTCAAGGGCTTCGCGCTGTACACGTACGCCGCGGACCGGCCGGGAGATATCGGCGGCAATCAGCTCTACACGCTGGCACAGATCAGCGGCAGCGAGGATCCCGCGGCCTCCGGCCGCCCTGCCGACGTCGATCCCAACGAGTTGGTCGGCGGCACCGCCTACGGTCTCGGCGTGAGCGCCCTGTTCTGGCACGCAGTAGTGCCCTAGCCCATGCCTGTGCGACTCAAGGTGCGGACCCTCGTCGCCGGCGTGTGCGCGGCGCTGACCATCGTGGCCCGGGCGCAGCAGCCTCTCGTGGATGAGGGCCGCTATCTCGCAACCGCAGGCGATTGCGTGGCCTGTCACACGCGCGCTCGTGGCGAACCTTTTTCCGGCGGCCGCCCGCTCTACACGCCGTTCGGCGTGATCTACTCGGCGAACATCACGCCGGATCGCGTCACGGGCATCGGCGCCTGGTCGGAACAGCAATTCGCGCGCGCCATGCGCGAGGGTCTCGCGGCTGACGGGACGCATCTGTACCCGGCGTTTCCGTACACGGCCTACACCAAGGTGTCGGACCGGGACATCCACGCGATCTATGCGTATCTGCGATCGTTGCAGCCGGTGAATTATGCGCCTCCCAAAAATGCGCTGTCGTTCCCATTCAGCGTCCGCGCCTTGTTGACGGGCTGGAACATGATGTACTTCGAGCCGGGTCGCTATGAGCCCGACGCCACCCGCTCCGAGGAGTGGAACCGCGGAGCCTATCTGATCCAGGGTCTCGGCCACTGCGGCGCCTGTCATACGCCCCGGAATTTCTTGGGTGGCGAACGCAAATCCCTGGCCCTGACCGGCGGCGATTATCTCGAGGAGATTGCCGACGAAGTGGTGGACAACCAGGTCACGCCCATGGACGAGAGCACCGTGCGCGCATGGTCCGCGGCGAACCTGACTCCGGCGCCGGGCGGACTCGGCGCCTGGTCCCTCGATGCCATCGCCGCCTATCTTAAGACGGGCCATAGCGCGCGCGCCGCCGCCTTCGGCCCGATGAGCTCGGTGATCGGCAACAGTACCGGCCGCTTGACCGACCCGGACATTCACGCCATGGCGGTGTATCTCAAGAGCCTGCCGCCGGCGGCGCAGAGCGCGCCGCGCCGCGCCGCGGCCGGTCAACTCCGCGCGGGCGAGATCGTCTACACGACGCGATGCGGCGACTGCCACTTGCCGACGGGTCTCGGAATACCGCGCAGCGCCGACGCCGATGCGTCGAAGACAGCCCCGCCGCTGGCCGGCAATGCGGCCCTGCAGGCGCCGAATCCGGCAACCCTCATCAACGTGGTCTTGTACGGCGCGCATGAGTCGGCGCTCACCGAGGGCTCATGGCCCAAAATGAGCGGGTTCGAACTGAGCGTCGGCTTGGATGACGAGCAAATTGCGGCCCTGTGCACTTACCTGAGATCCAGCTGGGGCAATCAGGCCGGGCCGGTGGACGCCGCCGCCGTTGCCAAACAACATTGACGCGACCTGAATATCCGGAGCCGCAAGGGGTGGAAACGATGAGAATCACAATGACGCGGGCCAGCGCGCCGGCGTGGGCCGGCGCGCTGGCGTTGGCCCTCGGCAGCGCGCTCGCGAGGGCCGCCCCGGATTGCGATAATTTCTTTGGACAGCGCTGTCTCATCGGCCTGGCCACAGGCGTGCACATGAGCTATTTCGAACTCGGGTCCGCCGTGGGCGAGCCGCTGATCCTGCTGCACACCGACACGACCAGCGCAGTCGAGTGGGCCTGGACCGCGGCCGCGCTCTTGGAGTTGGATCCGCATCTTCACGTGTACGCCCTCGACCAGCGCGGCGCCGGCATGACGGACCTGCCGATTGCGGAACCGTGCTGGTCCCGCCCCAATCTGTGCATCACCCAGGCGGATCTCGCGGCCGACGTACTCGCGTTCATGAATGCCAAGGGAATCGCCCAGGCGACCCTGGTGGGGCATGCGATGGGCGCGGGCGCCGCGCGCAGGGTCGCGCTCGAATCTCCCGAACGTGTCGTCCGGCTGATACTGTCCGGGACCGGTGTGCCGCATGCGCCGGGCGCCGCGCCCGCCCGCGGCGCACCCGATGCGATGCGCCCGCTCGGATGGCAGAGCATGCTCGAGGCCAGGGGCGTCAACTGGCCGCGAGGCGCGCTGCACATGCGCCCCCTCGACATCGACCCCGATGCCGTGCGGACCATCCAAGAAAATTGGGACATTTCGGCGATCGCCGCCCCGCAAGTAGTCGCGGCCATTGCCGCGCAGACCGCCGGCGAGTCCCTGGCGACGTGGGGCACGCTCGATCCCACGCCCCCGCCGCCTCACGCGCCGGACAGATTGGAAGCCCTGTCGGTTCCGACTCTGGTGCTGTGGGGCAGCGAGGATGCCGGCCTCAACCGGGCATCGCAGGAGCGGCTCATCGAAGTGCTCAAGCAGGCCTGTCGCACCCAACAGGGCATGTATTTTTTTTGGAAGCAGTATGGCGTGCGGCCTCCGCCGCCGTCCGGCGACAAGCACGAGGCCGACGACATTGGGCACAATCTCTCGTGGGAAGCGCCGCGCCAGCTCGCGGCGGACATCGACAGCTTCGTGCGCGAGGGAAGGCCCACGCGCGATCTCTACAGAACGGATGCGCCGGCCGATATTCGCAGGATCATCGTCGAGCCCGGCAAGGCCGTCATCGTGTCCTCACGGCCGTGACGCGGTCGTGAGCTCGAGGATCACCGCCCGCAATTCCTCCAGGTCGGCCGGTTTACTCAGCACACGATCGACGGGCATCGCGTGCACGTCTTCGCCGCGCAGGCTCTCGCCCCACCCCGTCACCAGCACGACCGGCGTGAGGGGTGAGGCTGCCTTGATCGCGGCCGCGACCTTGCGCCCGTCCACGTAGGGCATGCCGAAGTCCAGGAGCACGATGGCGAAGGGCTCGCCGCGTCCGGCGGCGGCGATGAACGTGTCGATCCCCGCCTGGCCGCCGACGGCCGCAGTTACCGAATGCCCGTCGGCCTCGAGCATTCTCCGCAGAGATTTCAAGATGCGCGGGTCGTCGTCCACGACGAGAATTCGCATGATTGCGACGCCTATTCGCCGGAATGGATATTTTCCGGCACCGGCGCGTAGCTTCATCGACTCGCCCGCAAAATGCCAGGGAGCGGTCGACAATCTGATCGTGCCATTTGACATTAAATCCTGCGCGGGAGCGAGGGAAACCCCTGCCGCGGAGGCTAGAATGCCCGCCCATGAAAAGTAGACGAATCCAGAATCCTCGCCCTGCCGTGACCTGCGATCGGACGCCGCGTGCCGTTTAGCGCCATCACGGCAACCTGGCCGTTGTTGCTCGGGATGGGCGTGCTCATGCTGGGTGCCGGACTGCAGAGCACGCTTCTCGGCGTTCGTGCCACGCTCGAAGGATTTCCGACCGTGGTCACCGGCATTGTCATGTCCTGCTACTACGTCGGGTATGTTCTGGGCACGGTCATCGCGCCGCCGTTGTTGCGGCAGGTCGGACACATCCGCGTATTCGCCGCTCTCGCGGCCGTGGCTTCGGTGGCCATTCTCATCCAGGGCTGTTTCGTCAATCCCTTCGCTTGGGGTCCCATGCGTCTGGTTTCGGGACTGTGCTTCGCCGGTATTTACGTGGTTGCCGAGAGCTGGCTCAACGACAGTGCCAGCCGCGCGAACCGCGGCAGGTTGTTGGCCGTGTACATGCTCGTGCTGTACATCGGGTTGGGCGCGGCGCAGTTCCTGTTGATCATCTCCGATCCGCTCACAGCCACCCCGTTCATGTTGGTCTCCGTGCTGATTTCTCTCGCGATGGTTCCAATCGTGGTGTCCGCGCAGCAAATGCCCAAGCGCTCGATGCCGGGCAAAGTGCGGCTTCGCACCCTGTATCGCAACTCGCCGCTCGGCGTGGTGGGAATCAGCGTGTCGGGCATGATTTCAGCGATCATCTTCTCCATGGGTCCGGTCTACGCACGGCTGAGCGGCTTGGAGACCACGAAGATTGCCACCTTCATGGGAATGAGCATCCTGGCCGCCGTGGTCACGCAATACCCCGTCGGCCGGCTGTCGGATCGCATGGATCGCCGCACGGTGATCGCCGCCGTCTGTACGCTCGCGACGCTGGTCGCGGGCAGCATCGTTGCGTTCCGCGACATGCCGCATGTCGTGTTTCTGACGCTCGCCGCCGTGTTCAGCGGGCTCGTGCTGACGCTGTATTCGCTGTCCGTATCCCATGTCAACGATAAGCTCGAACCCGGGCAGATGGTCGCGGCGAGCAGCGCTCTTCTGCTGCTGAACGGCGCGGCGGCAGCCATCGGACCCGCGCTCGCGGGCGGCCTCATGGCCGCCTTTGGGCCGCGCGCCTATTTTGCGGCGCTCGCAGCGCTGACCGGCGCGTTGGCGGCCTTCGATCTGTGGCGCAAGACCCGACGCCGACCGGTACCGCCTTCCCAAAAAGGTCCCTTCATCGGCGTTCAACCCAGGGCCTGACCGGCCTGGGTGCCGCGCGCTCTCCACGGCGCGGTTGCGACGCCGGGCTTGGGGTTTACTTATTGCGGCCGGCGAGGGTTTTCGCCGCCGCTTGGCGCTTTGCTATGGGATAGCGAAGGATTATGCTCATTGGGGGGATCGGAAAAAAACTTTGGGGGACACCATGAAACGATTACGCATTTTTCCCATGGCGTGGCTGGCGGCTGCTCTATGCATCGGCGGGACGGCGGCGGCGGACCAGCGCGACGAAGCTCTGGTACTCGGCGACAGCGTCGCCTTTGCCTATATTGACTCGGCCGGATTCGCCTACGGCAATCCCGAGAACTTCGTCGGATTTGCCAATCGGCTCAACGATACGTTTGGAAACACGGCGGATGGGGGCTGCCCCGGGGAGACCACCGGCAGCTTTCTCTCATCCACGGCAGCCGACTTTGGTTGCCGCGCCTTCCGCGCGAACTTTCCCTTGCATGTCGCGTATGGCTCCACCCAACTTGAATTCGCCATGGCCTACCTCAAGCACCACCACGACGTGCGTCTCGTGACCATCACGCTGGGCGCGAACGATGGATTTCTGCTCGAGGCCGGCTGCGCTTCGCAGCCCAATCCGACGGCGTGCATCGAGGCCGGCGTGCCTACGCTGCTTGCCACGGTGGACCAGAATCTGCAGACCATTGTTGCGAATTTACGCGCCACCGGATATGGCGGCGCCATCGTGCTTACCAATTATTATTCCCTCGACTATTCGAACGGGCCGGCAACCGCCCTCACGCAAGCGCTGAACGGCGCGATCGCGGCGGCGGCGGCGGCCAATGGAGCGGACGTGGCTGATCTTTTCACGGCCTTCAAGACCGTGGCCACGGCGCCGGCATTCGGCGGCAATAGCTGCAATGCGGGCCTGCTGAATGCGAGCGTGCACAATCAGCTCTTGTGCGATGTTCACCCAAGTCAGTCGGGGCACCAACTCATTACGAAGGCCATCATGCGCGCCCTGCGGCACTACTGATAGGCTTGGCGAATGGCTATTTGCGCTTGAGTCCCTGATCGGCCTCGCGCAGCCAATCGTCCCGGTCGGCGGCGCCGGAGAGGATGAGCGCGGCATCGCGGGCGCGCGCATATTGTTCGCGGGCCGCGCTCCCGTCGCCGGTCTTCGCCGACGCCTCCGCGAGCGCCAGCAGATTCGGCGGATAATTCGGCCGCAGCGCCACCGCACGACGCGCGGCCGTCAATCCCGCGTCGGCGTCGCCGGGCCCCAGCGGCCATCCCGGGGCCCGGATCAGCACCAGCGCCCGCACCCGCGCGGGTCCTGCCTCGTCGTAACCAGGATCCGCGCTTTCGGCGCGGGCCAGTGTGTCGAGCATCTTGTTCAACAACTCACCCGCGCGCGCAGGGTGGGCCCGCGCCTCGAGTCCGAACGCCACCGCGCGCCCGTAAAGACAAGCTGCCGATTGCGGTTCGCGCGCCAGACAGGCCGTCGCATTGCGGCCGGCGTCTTCCGCCAGCTCGGCGCGAGTCTTCGAATCCGGCTCATGGTCGCTTCGCTTGGCGTCCGTCTCGATGGCCGCCGCCAGTGCCGCGGTCGAGGCCGACGTCAAGATCGCCGCCGCATTGGGCGGCGGCGGCGCGGGTTGCAGCGACGCGCAGGCGGCGACCGCGAGCGCAGCCAAGGCGCAGCACAGCCGCTTGGTCATTGCGCCGTGCGCGGCGGCAGCTTGGGCAGCACGAATCCATGCAGGCGCAACGGCCCCAAGGTATCGGCGCCTCCCGGCTCGCGGCCCATCTTGAGCAGCGCTGTCTGCAAGGCCCGGGCACGGGCCGCCGCGATGCGGGAGCCGACCACTGCAATCACAGCGACGGGCAGCTCCTCGGATTGCGTCACGGCCTTGAGCTCGGCGGCAAACGGCAGGCTGGGAAGCGCGGCCGCCTGAGTCTGATCGAGCAGCGCCGCGACCGGTTCGCCGGCTGCGACCCTTCTCAAGACACTGAGTATTTGTCCCGTTGCTTGGATCTTGACATCCGGCGGCAGCGCCCAAGCCGCAAGAGCGCCATGGCGCACGAAATCAGGGGCATACCCCGCGACGCTGAGCAGGGTGTAACCCGCCATCGAGGCCGGCCCGGCGATGCGGCCGGCCTTCGCCACCAGCGTCCATCGTTGTTGCGGACCGACATCCGTCACATCCGCCTGCACCAGCGGCGTCAGATGCAGCTGCGCCGCGTGCTCGACAAAAAAAGGATAAGGGACAAAGGCGAGCACCGCATCGGCTTGGCCCAGTTTTGCGAGGCCGCCTTCCTCGGTGGGATCGTAGACCGCCGCGAGACTTCCCGCGGGCCAGCCGGAGGCGGCCGCGGCGGCGCCGGCGAATTGATCGACGAGAGGCTGAGCGTCACCGGCTGCTCCGGGATATCCCGGAGCGCAGAACACCAGAGTGCCGAGCGCTGCCGCTAACAGTGTACTCATCTCTTTAGGCTATCATGCTCCGGCGCTGAGTGACTCCCCCGGTCGAAAGGAGCGCGCCGTACCATGAGTGTGCCCGCCTCTCCCAAGGTCGTTCGGTTCTTCCTGCGCGTGCTTCGAGCGCGGCGCTTCATTGCCGGCGCATTCCTGGTTCTCACGGTCGCCGGCGTATTTGGCGCCCTGCGGGTGCCCGATGATCCGGCGATCGAACGTTTGATCGTCGCCGGCGATCCCGTCGCGCGCGCCACCTCCGACTTCGATCGCCTTTTTCCCGAGGGCGAGCAGGCGCTCATCATGCTCGAAGCGCCGGACCCTTTGAGCCTCGGCGCGCTGCGCACCGCCGACCGTCTCGAGCACGAGCTTGCCGGCATAGCGCAGGTTCAGGCCCACAGCCTCTTGGACCTGTACCGCCGCACGGGTCCCCCTTTGGAAATCAGTCCCGAGGAAGCCGGGCATCTGCGCACCTTCGCCACCGGCACGCCGCTGTTTCGGCGCGCCGGGCTTTTGGGCGACCATTATCTCGGCATTGCGCTCGAGCTGCAGGTGAAATCGCCCGCCGAGCGCGACCGCACGCTGGCGGCGATCGATTCGCTCGTGCTGCCCCTCGAGAACTCCGGCGGACCCGTCACCCAGGTCCGGCGGGTCGGATCTCCCTGGCTCGACGCCTGGCTGGAGCGGCAAACCGGCGCGGCGACGGCGCGCTTCATGCCTCTGTTCGGTATTTTTCTGATGACGCTGGTGCTCATCATCTACCGTTCCTGGCGCGCGTTGGCGGCCATGATTCTCACGCTGGGCGCGGTCGTCGCGATTGCCATGGGGCTGGCCGACCTGTTCGGCTGGTCGCACACGGTGATCTCCACCCTGGTTCCGTTGACCGTCATGGTCACGACCACCGCGACGCTCGTGTATGTTCACTCGCGGTATATCGAGCCGGATGATTCGCCGACTCTGCTCGAACATCACGCGCGAACGCTCGCCAATAAATTCCTGCCGTGCACGGCGTCGATGTTCGCGACCGCGGTCGGTTTCGGCGCCCTGGCGATTTCGGATATTCGTCCGGTGCGCGACATGGGTCTTTGGACCGCGTGCGGGCTCATCGTGGCGTGGATTGGCTGCTTCACCCTGTTTCCGGCGCTGCAGTCGCTGTTGCGCACCCCGGTGCGTGCCGAGAAAGTGGCCACCGGCAAGTGGTTCGCGGCGTTCGTCGACGTGCTGGTTCCGGCGAGCCGCCGCTACCGCTGGCCGCTGGTGGGCGGTGCCGTCGCGCTCATGCTGTGCGGAGCGGCCGCATTGTTCGGCGTTCCCGGCGTGTACCCGCCCCTCGCTCTCGAGATGGACGTGTTGACCTATGTGAATCCCGGCGAGCGCGTGGCGCAGGATACCCGCCATTTCGAGCAGTTCAACGGACTCGATGTGGTCGAACTCTGGCTCAAGACGCCCGCGGGCCATGCCTTGGATCCGGACTTCCTCCGCGCCCTGGAGCAGCTGACGCGCCGGCTCGAAAGCGATCCGCGCATCACCGCCGTCGACGGCCCGACTTCGGTGCTGCGCTGGGCACGCTATATCGCAACCGGATCGGATCAGCTGCCGGCCTCGGCCTCCGCCTGGCCCAAGCTCGCGGCGGATCTCGAGCAGATCATGCTGACCGAGCCGGGCGCGCGCGCCTACGTCGATGTGACGGACTTGGCCAATGTGCGGCTCAGCATTCGAGGCCGAGCGAAGCTCTTCGGCCCGGTCGGGGCCATGCGTACCTTCATCGAGCGGGACTGGGCGGCGGCGCAGGCGAGCGAGCCGGCGCTGCAGTCCGTCGAAGGCAGAGTCGTCGGCAAGGGAGTCCTCGGCGCCGAAATCACTCAGCGGCTGCTTCCCACGCTCACCGAAAGCTTCGCCCTCACGGCCAGCGTCATATTCCTCGCATTCCTGCTGGTGTTTCGCAGCCCGTCCGCGCGGTTGATGACCATGATTCCGTCGCTGTTCGCCATCCTGTCCGTGTTTCTCGTGATGCGCTTGGCCGGCATTCCGCTCAACATCGCGACCATTCTCATCGGCTCGACCGTGCTGGGCGCGACCGAGAACGACCAGATTCATTTCTTCTACCATTTTCACGAAGGGCAGTCGGCCGGCACGACGGCCGGCGCCCTGCGGCATGCCATGCTGGTCGCCGGCCGCCCGATTCTTTTTGCGACTCTGATCAACGCCAGCGGTTTTCTGGCGCTCGCGATGTCGGACTTGCCGCCGATGCGCGAATTCGGCATCGTGGCCTCGTCCGCCTTCGTGCTCGCATTGATCGCCGATTTCACCGCGTTGCCGGGGGCGCTGTGGATTCTGAGCCGATATGATCGACGGAATGCCGCTTGACCTAAGTCCGCGGCATGCTTTCCATTCAAGCCCGGAGGCTTCCATGCAACTTCGTACCCTAGGCCGCTCGAGTTTGCGGGTCGCCCCCCTGTGCCTCGGCGGAAACGTCTTTGGATGGACCGCGACCGAGCCGGCGTCTTTCGCGGTGCTCGACGCGATGCTCGAGGCTGGGCTCAATTTCATCGATACCGCGGATGTGTATTCGAGGTGGGCGCCCGGACATCACGGCGGGGAATCCGAGAGGGTCCTGGGGAACTGGTTGAAACGCGGCGCGCGGCGCAAGAACGTCGTGATCGCGACCAAGGTCGGCATGGAGATGGCGTCCGACCGCAAGGGCCTGTCCGCCGCCCACATCGCGCGCTCGGTCGAGGACTCGCTGCGGCGGCTGCAGACCGATTATATCGATCTATATTTCTCCCATTGCGACGATGCAAGCGTGCCGATGCTGGAGACGCTCGGCGCTTATCAGAAGCTGATCGCCCAGGGCAAGGTGCGGGCGATCGGCGCTTCGAACTTTACCGCCGCGCGTTTGGCCGAAGCGCTCGAGGTCAGCCGCAAGAGCGGCCTGCCGCGATATGAAGTACTGCAGCCGCACTACAATCTCTATGCTCGTTCCGACTACGAATCGGCCCTGGAGCCCTTGTGCCTGGAGCAGCAGATCGGCGTCGTCAACTACTCTGCGCTTGCCTCCGGGTTTCTCACCGGCAAATACCGCGCGCCCGCGGACGCTGCGAAGAGCCCGCGCGGCAAAGGCGTCGTCGAGAAGTTCCTCAACGAGCGGGGTTTGAGAATTCTGGCGGCGCTGGATGATGTGGCGCGGCGCCACAAGGCCTCGGCCGCCAGTGTGGCGCTCGCATGGCAAATCGCGCGGCCCAGCATCACCGCCCCGATCGCCAGCGCGACCACCGTGGATCAGCTCGCTGAATTGGCGGCCGCCACGCGCTTGAAATTGGACCTCGCGGCAATCGAACAGCTGAATTCCGCCAGCCGCTGAGTCAGCCGCCGGCGCCCCGGCTCATGCGGTAATGGTCCGCCACCCGGCCGCGCGGGTTCTGCAGCGCGGAGGACCGCAGTGCCGTCACCGCGAACCCGAGGCGCTCGTACAGCGCTTGCGCGCGCGGATTCGTCGCGGCCACGTCCAGTGTCGCGCGCCGATGCCGGCCGGTGTCGATTCGCTCCAGCAGGTCGCGCACCAGCGCTGTGCCGATGCCGCGCCCGCGTAAATCCGGCTGGACACCGAGGTGACACAGGTAGTACTCCTCCGGCCGAGGCGGGCGGATGATCGACTCGGTGCGGAGGCCGCGGACGATCACGCCCCAGGCGCGGATCGGACCGTAGAACCGGAATATCTGGAGCGCACCGGCCAGGGTGAAGCCGGGCACGGCGCGGCCGTCGAACCCGGCTCCGGCGGCGATGACCCGCCGCCCTTCGTCCTCGGCAATGCGATGCGTGCGCCAGCCGAATTCACCGCCGCCGTGCAAGTACGCGAAGCGCAGAAATGCCTGCGCGCTGCGCGTCCCGCCCGTATCGAAAACATAGTCGAATGCGGCGGGACCCGAGCTGTAGATGAGGGGCACGGCCTCGCCCACATCCGCGGGCGAGGCGGCGCGAAACGTCAGCCCTCCCTCAGCCAACGCCCCACCCCTTACGGCGCGGCCGGCGCGGGCTTGGGTTGGTTCACGCTCAGCATGTACTGCGCCACCGCCAGGCGCAGCTCCGGGCTCAGGTGCGCCTGCGGCGGCATGGCGGGAAAGTCGTCGCGCTTCTTTACGGGCGCCGCGATGTAGTCTGCAATCCCCTGCGGATTAGCGGCGTACATGACCTGCAGGATCTGCGTCGGCGGGCCGATCATGCGCACGTTATAGGCATGACAGCCCGCGCATACGGAGGAGTAGATCAGTTTGCCGCGCTCGCCGGTTGAAATCTCGCGGGGCGGAGCCGGCTTGTCCAGCAAATAATTCGTCACGTCCGCCGTGCTCGTGCGCGTGCAGACGCCCCAGCTGGTGACGACACCCAGGATCTTGAGCGAGTCGCGGTCGGCGATACAGCTGCCCGCGCCGCCGCCGACTCCGACCAGGTCCGGGCCTTCGCGCGTGAGGTTCACGGCCATCAGGGCGCGGATCTCCTTCATGGGTTCGTAGCCGTTGTTCGCGAATAGGTTGTGCAGCACCTGGATGCGCTCCGGATTCGGATCGGTCTCCGGATCGGGCGTGATGTTGGCGAACGACTTGTGATCGGACACGATGATGCCGGCGTTCTTGTTGTCGCGGATCATGTTGTTCTCGACGATCACATCGGCGGCGGCCATGATGATGATGCCGGAGCCGCTCGGCGCACCGGAGACGATCGAGCCCACCGCGGCGAAGTTCTTGTGATTGTTCGCGACGACGAAGTTGTTTCGGATGATCACATCGAAGGTGGTCTTGATGGGCAGACCCGGCGTGACGAAGGTCAGGATCCCTGCGGCGTTGTCGGTGGCGAGGTTGTGCTCGACGACGGCATGGCGGGAGTTCTCGATTTCGATGCCGGCGACGTTGCCGTACACCTCGTTGTGCGCCACGTGAATGTTGTCGGACATGCCGACGTAGATGGCGGCGTCCTCGATGCCGGTCAGCACGTTGTACTCGATGAGTCCGTTCTGCGCGAATTCCGGGAAAATTCCGTACACACCCGCGTTCGCAATCCAATTGTGGCGGATGACGAAGTTGTTGCCGGCCTGGCCCATGATGGCATTGCCCTTGAAGTTGACGATCTTCAAGTTCTCGACGCGCACCCCGTTGCCCGAGTAGAGCACCGCATCGTTGCGCTTGCCTTCGCCATCGAAGGTCGGCCAATCGGCGCCGCGAATCACGCCGACCAGCGCGATGTCGTCCTTGTCGATGTACACCGTCTGGCGGTAGGTGCCGGGCAGGATTTGCACGGTGTCGCCCGGCTTGGCGCGGGCCACCGCATCCTGGATGGAGTCGCCGTCCTTGACCGTGATCACGCTGCCGTGGGATCCGCCGGTGCCGGGGAGCGAGCTTAAGTGCGCAGCGGCGCCGCCCTGCACGTGTGCCAGCGTTGCTGCCGTGGACTCGGCGGCGGTCGTCGGTGCGGGCGCCGCCTGCCGGCGCGCGTATAGGTATCCGGAACCCGCGGCAAGAGCCGCGACGATGACGCTGGTTACGAGGCATTGCTTGTTCACGTGATGCTCCCTTTGGAAAATTTCAGTTCGGAATGGGGAGGCCCGATGGGACCCCCGTGGGCGCCGTCGGCCGGAAAGACTCGTCCGTGAGGGCGTCCAGAAAATCGACCAGCCGATCGAGTTCGCCGGCCGAGAGCTTCGGCTCCCAGATGTGCCAATGAAGCTGCAGCTTCTCGCCGCTCGGTACGGCGTGGCCCCGGCCGCCCGTGTAGAAGGCCACCGTGTCGCGCAGGGTCGCGAACTGTCCGGCATGCCCGTAGGGTGCCGTCAGCGCCACGTTGCGCAGGCTCGGCACCTTGAATCCGCCGCGCAGCGTGGGCTCGCCGGATATGGCGCCGGCACCGGGATCGAACGGCCGACCCTTGGGTTCGGGCATGCCGATGACCGCAATCTGCTGGTTGGTGAACAGCGGCGGTGTGTGGCACTCCGCGCAGCGGGCGACAAAGGAGCGGAACACGTTGAGCCCCTCCACTTCCGGCGGCGACAGCGCGTCGGCAACGCCGTGCGCATACAAATCGTAGCGGCTGTTGAGAGAGATCAGCGAGGACTCGAAGGCGGCGAGCGCCTGGTAAACGTGGTCGGAGCGAATTCCGCCGCCCGTGTCGGTGAACGCCTCGGCGAACAGCGCGCGGTATGCGGTCATGCCGTTCAGCGTCGTCAGCAGCCGCGCTGGACGATTGCCCATTTCCTGCGCCCCATACAGAGGGCCCTTGAGCTGCTCTTCCAGCGAGTGCGCGCGGCCGTCCCAGAAGAAGCGGCGCAGGAAGGCCACGTTCCACAGGCTCGGCGCCTTGCGCCGCTCCGCGGTTCCGGTGACGCCGACACCCGGCCGATCGTCCGCAAAACCGCGGCTGGGCCGATGACAACTCGCGCAGGCCACCTTGCCCGTCCTCGACAGCGCGGGATCGAAGAACAAGTAGCGTCCGAGGTCGATCTGCTCGGGCGTGAACCCGTCGCGTACCGGGGGCAGTCCGGTCTTGAGGCCGCCGACGCCGGCATCGTTCAGCGAGGTGTAGCGCTGATAGACGGTCTGCAGGCGACAGTGCCCTTCCCGGTTCTCGAAGCTCGGCGGGCACTGGTGCGACAGCGCAAACGCGCCGGCCGTGGCCGGCAGCGCGGCGGCTGCGAGCATCGAGGCGGCGCGCAGGCGACGCCACATCCTACGGTGCCAGGCTCGCCGCGTAAGCGATCACATCGGCTTCCGTGCGGGCGTCGGGAAGCATCGCCGCCACCGCGCGCATTTGCGCGCCGAGCCGGTCATCCGCCGCAGCACCGCGTCGACCGGCCTTGAACGCCGCAAACTGACGCGCGAGATAGACCGGGGCGGCTCCGGCGAGCCGCGGCGCGCCGAGCGCCTCATTGCCGCGCCCGTTCGCCCCGTGGCAGGCGCTGCACAACGCGTTCCAATAGTTGCGGCCATTGTCGTTGGCGGCAGCAGCACCGCGGGTACCGGCAGCGTCGCCGGCACCCGCAGCGCCGCGCGCACCGGCAGCGCCGGGCGGGCGCGGCAGCCGCGCTATGTAGGCCGCGAGCGCCATGCGCGTCGCATCATTGGGGATGGCGGCTGCGGCCGCACGCATCGTTGCCCCGTACGAGTCTCCGGTCTGCGCACCGCGCGAACCGGCGGCAAATTCGCGCAGCTGGCGCTCGACGTATGCGGCGTCGAGGCCCGCGATCACGGGAGCACTGATCGCCGGCAGGCCCTCGCCGCGAGAGCCGTGACAGGCCGCGCAGGTGGCATAGGCCGCCTCGGCCTGGGCCGCCCAGGCCTGGGCCGCTCGTGCATCCGCCGCGGCCGCAGGCGACGCGGCGGCCATCATTCCCGCCAGAAGCAGGAGCGGTGCGCCGCACCGACGCAGCAACTTCGAAGGCCGGGCCTCAGAATCCCGCATGCAGATCGACGCCGTAGCGTCGCGGTGCATTCACCAGCGCATAGGGCGTTCCGAGGGTCGAGGCCGTCAGCGTGTCGATGCCGGTGACATAGCGCTCATCGAACAGATTGGTCCCATACAAGGACACGCCCCAGTGGCTCTTCACGCTGTGCCAGCTGATTCGGGCGTCGGTCTGGTTCTCGGCCTTGCCATAGTGAAACGGCACATCCGGGAGACAGGAAAACGTCGCCTGCGATTCGGCGTTGCAGCGCGTGGCGCCGCGGTAGCTCTGGCCCACCCAGAAATCGAGATTGCCTCGGTCATGCAGCGGCACGACGTAATCCGCGGTCGCGGCGAATGACCACAGTGGCTCGCCGGTCGGCTGGCCCGTGAGATTGGCGCTGGCGGCCGCCTGGGCCGGTGTCTGCCCCTGACTCTCCCAGTAACCCAGCAGGGCGGCCGACTCGTACTTGCTGTAGGTCGAATCGATGTAGGCGGCGGTCAGGCCCAAGGACAATGCCGACAATGGCTGCCAGCGAAGCTCCAGATCGAGCCCGTTGGCTTCCTGATCGCTGGTCGAGACCTGGTACTCCGGAACCACCGAATTGGCAGCGCTGCTCAGCACCAAGGACTGCTTGTTCGTATAGGCGTAATGGTAGAGAGCGGCATTGGCCTGCAGGCGAGCCTCGGGGAACGTCGCCTTGACGCCGGCCTCGTAGTTCCACACCGTTTCATTGGAGTATTGGCCGTTGATGGACACGCTGTCGAAGCCGCCCGGGGTGAAGCCCTTTGCCACCGAGACATACACCATCGTGTTGGGATTGAAGTGATAGTCGAGGCCCACGCGCGGACTCACGTCGCTCCACGAGCCGTTTGCCGTGTACGGCACGCCTTGCAGCGCGCCCTCCGGGAATATGAGGTTGAAATTGTACGTGCTCTGCGGAGGAAAGCCCGGCACGGAGAATATGCCGAGGTTATTCATCTCGGCAAGCGCGGCGTCGAGGCCGGGCGCGACACGCCCGGGCGCAAGCCACGTGAACTCTTTGGAGTCGTGCGAGTAGCGCACGCCGGTGGTGAGATTGAGCGCGTCGTTCAAGTGCCAAATCACGTCGCCGAACACGCCCAGCGATTTGAAGCGGCCGTTGTCGATCATGCTCTCCTGCCAGGGCAGTCCCAACAGGTTGATGGGGACCCCCGCCTGCGCCAGCGCCGCGCTGGTGGAGCCGAACAGGCCGCCCGGACCCGCCAGGCCGATGTTCTCGAGCACCGTGTCGACGGTGTCCGTGTAGGTGTTCGTCTGCGAAGTCTGCTCGGCGTGCTCGTAGGAATAGCTCGCGCCCGCGACCCAGTCCGCGATGTGGTTCTTGCCGGACAGCTTTAGCTCCTGGTACCAGGATTCATTGTGCTCGATGTTGGCCGTGTCGAAATAAGTCGCGATGGAGTCGGTGCCGGTCTCGTCCTCCCGGTTGAGCGTCTTGAACGCGCGGTAGTCGGAGGTCGTCTGCAACACAGTGTCGCCGAAATGGTGCTCGAGGGTCACGACGAAGTCGTTGAGCGTCCGAGATTCGGAATTCCCCTGCAGCAAGTCGTTATAAATCGGCGCATTGATGGCATTCAGGAAGCCGGCGCCCGTGAAGTTCGGATTCGGCGGCAGGATCGGCGGCGTCGAACCGGCGGACGGCACGGGAACGAGGCCGATGGCCGGGCGGGCAAGCTGGTCCAGGCTGTCGTGATTCCACGCCAGCAGCAGCTTGGTATCCGCTGACAGGTCCCAGCGAAAGGCGGCGCGGCCCGCCCAGCTCCTCTCCGGATCCAGGTCCTTGCCGGTGACGGCGTCGACCGGGAAACCATCCGAGTGGTTGACCACCAGGTTGAAGCGGAATGCCATGGCGTCGTTGACGGGCGTGTTCAGCATTGCCTCGACGCGCTTCTTGCCCTCGTTCCCGACGCGGACGTCGATGCTGCCCTCGTCGATGTCCGACGGCTTCTTGGTGATGACGGAGATCGCGCCGGCGGCGCTGCTGCGGCCGAGCAGCGTGCCCTGCGGTCCGCGCAGCACCTCAACCCGCTCGATGTCGTTGAACTGCAGCAGCGAGGCCCCCGAGCGCGCCGCGTACACCCCGTCGACGTACACGCCGACCGCCGGATCGGTGCCAACCCCGAAATCCGAGCCGGCGATGCCGCGCAGCTCGTAGTGCGGCTGGGTCGGGCTGTCGGAGGAGACGACGAGCCCAGGCACGAAATTGCCGATGTCCCCGAAATTGTCGGCGGCGAGCTTGCCGATCATGTCGGCCGACACGACCTGGATCGCGATCGGTACGTCCTGCAGGTTCTGCGTGCGCCGCTGCGCGGTGACGACGACCTCGGTGAGCACGTCCGCACTCGCACTCGAAGTCGCGGTGTCGGCCATGACGCAAGTGGCCGCGAGGCACGCGGCGCCCGTGCCCAGACAAAGCAGATTCTGATATTTCAAAGAGGCTCCCCCGGAGTCGTGCGCTCAAGTACGTACGCTTATTTGGAGTGGCAATACTCGGCGATCCCCGAGTTCCGAAAAATGCATTGACCACTTCGGGCGCACTATATACGGCATTATCCTTTCATTGTCACGCAATACTCGGCGATCCCCGAGTTTGTCCGCTGCATTGGCGCTTTCATGCGTATATACTGCGCGCCGGCAATTTGACGAAATACTCGGGGATTCCCGCAGAATCGGTATTTGAAATTGCGGGTATTCCGCAAGCCTTAAGTGCGTTAGGACCATAAAGATGCGATCCACACCAAAACGATCACGGCCTCAGCAGCGCGGCATCTGGCGCCGCGAACGGCTGCTGCGCGCGGCCGGCGAGCTGATCATCCGGCTGCCCCTGGCGGAGGTGAGCTACGCGGCGATCTGCGCGCGCGCCAAGATTCCGCCGAGTTCCGCATATTACTTCTACCCGGATCTGGACGCGATTTTCCGCGCGCTGCTCGTGACGGACCAGGCCGGCATGGACGGCGCCTTGATGCGCCCCATGACGGCGGCACAGTCGCGTACCTGGCAGTCCGTCGTCGGCTGCCTGATCGAGCGGGGCGCCCGCTATAACCGCAGCCACCCTGTTGCCGCAAAGCTCACCATCGGCGGTCAGACGCCGCCGCAATTGAAGCGCGTCGATCGAGAGGCGGACCGGGTGCGATCGGGTCTTGCGCTGCGCGCACTTGAGAGCATGTTCGTATTGCCGCACCATCCAAACATGGAGCGCATCGCCTTCCTCTCGACCGAGATCGTCGACACCGTATTTACGGCGTCCATGATCGAACACGGGCGGCTGACTCCCGCCTATGTGGCGCTGGCAAAGAATGCATCCATCGGCTTTCTTACGCGCTACTTCGGCGAGCACATGCCGCGGCGGACGCCCGCATGACGGCGCCGTGGCGGGCGGCGAGGCTGGCCGCGGCGCTCATCCTGCTGCACGGCATGACGGCGGCGGCGTCCGCGGCGTCGGGCGCGGCGTCGGACGCTGCAGCCGGCCCGGCGGCGACTCCGCCGATGGGGTGGAACAGCTGGAATCACTTTGCGGAGAAAATCGACGACGCCACCGTGCGCGCGCAGGCCGACGCCATGGTGTCGAGCGGCTTGCGCGACGCCGGCTACTCCTACGTCAATGTGGACGATACCTGGGAAGGCGAACGTGACGCCTCGGGCGTGATCCACCCGAATGCCAAGTTCCCGGACATGAAGGCGCTCGCCGACTATGTGCACGGCAAAGGACTGAAGTTCGGCATTTACTCCTCCCCGGGATCGAAGACCTGCGCCGGCTTCGAGGGCAGCTTGGGCCACGAGCGGCAGGACGCCGCGACTTACGCGGCCTGGGGCGTCGACTACTTGAAGTACGACCTGTGCAGCTTCGAGAAGATGATGGATGCGGCGGCGCCGGAAACATCGCGCCAAATGATGCTGGATGCCTATAAGAAGATGGGCGATGCGCTCAGGGCGACTGGCCGTCCAATCTTGTACAGTCTGTGCCAGTATGGCGAGGAGACGGTGTGGCGCTGGGGCGCCTCCGTCGGGGGCAATACCTGGCGCACGACCGGGGACATCAATGATACGTACGCGAAAATGATCCAGATCGGCTTTGGCCAGGCCGGGCTCGCGAAGTATGCGGGACCCGGTCACTGGAACGATCCAGACATGCTCGAGATCGGCAATGGCGGGATGAAGCCGCAGGAATACCGCACCCACATCAGTCTTTGGGCCATGCTGGCCGCGCCGCTGCTTGCGGGCAACGATTTGACGCACATGACGCCCGGCACCTTGGCGCTGCTGACCAATCGAGAAGTAATCGCCATCGATCAGGACAAGGCGGGCCGGCAGGGAGATCGCGTGCGCGCCGAAGGGCATCTCGAAATCTGGGCTCGGCCGCTCGCAGACGGTTCCAAGGTGATCGGCTTGTTCAACGTATTCAGCCGGCCTCAGACCGCCGAATTCGATTTCAAGGAATTCGGGTTCGACGGCAAGGTGCGGGTCCGGGACATATGGGCCGCTCGGGATATGGGCGAGTTCTCAGGCGGGCAGAGCCTGCGCATACCGGGCCACGATGTCGTTCTATTGCGCGTCACTGCGCAGAACCGGACACTTCCATGAAAGGCGCCAGGCTCGCTCTGATGATGTTCCTGCAGTACTTCATCTGGGGATCGTGGTTCGTGACCATGGGCACCTACCTCGGCCACACGCTGCACTTCACCGACCCGCAGATCGGCCTCGCCTACGGGGCGACGGCGATCGCCGCGCTGGTTTCGCCCTTCTTCATCGGCATTGCGGCCGATCGGCTCTTTTCCAGTGAGCGGCTGCTGGCGCTGCTGCATCTCGCGGGCGGCGTGCTGATGTGGGAGATCTCCCGCCAGCACACTTTCGCCGCGCTCTATCCGCTGCTGATCGCGTATGCGCTGTGCTACATGCCGACGCTGTCGCTGACGAACTCCATCTCATTCCATCACGTGTCGGAATCCACGCGCTTTCCCTTGATTCGCGTGCTGGGAACCGGCGGCTGGATCGTCGCGGGCATCCTCGTCGGCCGGTTTCTGCATGCCGATGCGCTGGTGCTTCCGATGCAGATCGCCTCGGGCGCGTCGATTCTCATGGCGCTGTACTCCCTCTTCCTGCCGCACACGCCGCCCCCGGCTGCCGGCGCTCCCTTCGACATGCGGGCGGCGCTCGGCCTGGATGCGCTCGCTCTGCTCAAGCAGCGCGATTTCTTGGTCTTCACGGCGGGCTCATTCCTGCTGTGCATTCCACTGCAGTTCTACTACAGCTTCGCCAATCCCTTCCTCAACGAAATTGGTGTGCCGGAGCCGGCCTTCATCCAGACCTTCGGTCAAATGTCCGAGGTGGGCTTCATGCTGTTGCTGCCGTTCACCCTGCGTCGTTTCGGCATCAAGATGGTCATGCTGGTCGGCATGCTGGCATGGTCGCTGCGCTATTTGGCCTTCGCCAACGGTCTGCCGGGCGCATCGATGTGGCTCATCTATGCCGGGATTCTGCTTCATGGCGTCTGCTACGACTTCTTCTTCGTCGGCGGTCAGGTTTACACAGACCAATTGGCGGGCCAGAAGATGCGCGCCGCCGCGCAAGGCCTCATCAACTTCGTGACCAACGGACTGGGATATCTGATCGGCGCGTTCGTCTCGGGCGCGGTCGTCGACCGCTACGCGCACACGAATCCGGACTGCGTGCGTGCGACTGCGGCGCCAGGCTCCTGCCTGGCGGTGCTCCACGATTGGCATGGCGTATGGATCGTCCCCGCGGCGACGGCGTTCGTGATATTCCTGATCTTTGCGCTGGCGTTCCGGCCGCAGCGGGCGAACCCAGGCTCTCCTCCGTGAACATCGATCGCCGGGATTTTATGGCGCGCACTGCGCTGGTTCTCGGCTCTCTCGCGCTGCCGCGAGCGGCGGGCGCGTCGATGTCCGCCGGGCAAAGCATCGGCCCGATCGGCGTGCAGTTGTATTCGGTGCGCAAGCTCCTGCAAAGCGATTTCGAAGGAACGCTGGCGCGAGTCGCCGCGATCGGCTACAAGGAGGTCGAGTTCGCCGGATTGATGCAACACAAGGCAGCGGACGTACGCCGCGTCCTCGATCGCCTCGGACTCGCCGCGCCCTCGATGCACGTCCCGTTCGATGCACTCGGTGACGCTTGGAATGCCGCCATTGACGAGGCGCATGTGCTCGGATGCGCCTACCTGGTCATCCCGTCCATTCCGGACGGCATGCGCACCTCACTCGACAGCTACCGGCGAATTGCCGAAAAATTCAACCGCGCGGCCGAGACGGCGGCGAAATCCGGCTTGAGGTTCGCGTACCACAATCACGCGGTGGATTTTGCGCCGCTCGAGCGCCGAGTGCCCTATGACGTGCTCCTCGAAGCGACGGATCCTTCACTGGTCGACACCGAGCTGGACTTGTACTGGATCATGCGCGCCGGGCACGACGCGCTGCGCTACTTCAATCGTTGGCCCGGACGATGCAAGCTCATTCACGCCAAAGACTCCTCGGCGGGTCCTGATTACCGCATGGCGGATGTGGGCGGCGGCATCATCGATTGGCCCAACATCCTTTCCGCGGCCCGGGCTGCCGGCGCCGAACATTGTTTCGTGGAGCGCGACGACGCGCCGCAGCCCCTGGCGAACATCGCCGCGAGTTTTCGCTATCTGCGCGCGCTGAAAGTTCCCGCGGCGCCGGCGCGCCGCGGCCGGCTGAAACAATCCATCGCGCGCTGGACGATGAAGAACGTGCCGCTCGAGGAACTGTGCCGGCGCGCCAAAGCAATAGGATTCGACGCCATCGATTTGCTCGCTCCCGACGAATGGCAGTCCGTGCGCGATGCCGGACTTGCATGCTCGATGGGTTATCCGGCCCGGCGGCAGGCGTTCATTCAAAACGGATTCAACGATCCTGCCAACCATCCCATGCTGCTGGCCGAGCTGGAAGCCAGCATTCCGCTCGCGGCGCGAGCCCAAGTTCCGAATCTGATTGCGATGTTCGGCAATCGGCGCGGGAGCAGCGAAGCAGACGACAAGGCCAGCTGCATCGCCGGTCTGTCGCGAATCGCGCCCCTGGCGGAGCAGCACGGCGTCACGATCTGCGTGGAGCTGCTCAACAGCCGGATCGACCATGCCGGATACGAGGGGGATCACACGGCTTTCGGAGTCGACGTGGTGCAGGCGGTCGGCTCGCTGCGCGTGAAACTACTCTATGACATTTATCACATGCAGATCATGGAGGGCGACGTCATCCGCACCATTCGGGACAACATCCCCTGGATCGGCCACTTCCACACCGGCGGCGTACCGGGACGCCACGAAATTGACGCCAGCCAGGAGCTCAATTATCGCGCCGTGGCCAAGGCCATCGCCGACACCGGCTATCCGGGCTACGTTGCCCACGAGTTCGTGGCCGTCGGGGAACCCTTTGCCGCCCTCGCGGAGGCCTACCAAATTTTCGACATACCGCCATGACCACCTCGACGACACCAGGTGGCGCCCGCATGCGCTCCGTTTTCGATCTGCAGCGATCCGCCTTCGATGCAGCCCCTTATCCGAACCTGCAGTCGCGCAAGGACAATTTGCGAAAGCTCATCGACGCTCTGCGGCGCCGTCAGAACGACATCGTCGCGGCCGTCAGCGAGGACTTTGGGGTTCGCTCTGAAAACGAGACCAAGATGGTCGAAGTCATGGGTCCCATCCTCGAGGCGCGGCACGCGCTGTCGCACATGCGACGCTGGATGAAGCCCCGCCGGCGCAGCACGGAACTCTTGTTCAAGACGAACAGCGCCTGGATCGAGTACCAGCCCAAAGGCGTCGTCGGAATCATCGGCACCTGGAACTTTCCGGTCTATCTCACCTTGGGCCCCTTGATCGCGGCGCTTGCGGCGGGCAATCGCGCGATGCTCAAGGCCTCCGAGCTATCGCCGCATACGACGGCGGTGCTGGCGTCCATGCTGGCGGAGTGCTTCGCCGAGAATGAGGTGGCGATTTTCGGAGGCGATGTCGCTGCGGCGCAGGCCTTTGGCAGCCTGCCCTTTCATCACTTGATCTTCACCGGCTCGCCGCGCGTCGGCCGCGAGGTGATGCGGTCGGCCGCCGAGAACCTGACGCCGGTCACGCTGGAGCTCGGAGGAAAGTCACCGGCCATCGTCGGCCCTCACGCGGATTTGCGCGACGCCGCCTTGCGCATCGCTCATGGCAAGGCATTCAATGCCGGGCAGATCTGCGTCGCGCCTGATTATGCATTGGTGCCCCGCGGCAAGTCGGCCGAGTTCGCGGCGGCCGTGCGGGATGCATTCAACCACCTCTACCCTACGGTCGGAGGCAATGCGCAGTACACCAGCATCATCAGCGACCGCCATGCAGCTCGCATAGGCGAGCTGCTGGACGACGCCAGCGCGCGGGGGGCGACGATCCTGCGCTGCGGCGACGGCGCCGGGCGGCAAATTCCCCTGCATGTGGTGACGAATCTGAACTCAGGCATGCGAATCATGCGCGAGGAGATTTTCGGACCCATATTGCCGGTGCTCGAATACGACGGCCTGGATGAGGCGATCGCGCTGATCCGAGCCGGTGAGCGCCCCTTGTCGCTGTATGCCTTCGATCTGCGCGGCGGCGAGCAGGAGCGGATCTTGAAGCAGACGCATGCCGGCGGTGTAACCCTCAATGACTGGGGCTGGCATGTGTTCCAGCACGATCTGCCCTTCGGCGGCATCGGCAACTCCGGCATGGGCAGCTACCACGGAGAAGAGGGATTTCGCGAACTCTCCCATGGCAAGCCGGTGTTCAAGCGCCGGCCCTGGTTCCCGATCGGCCTGTTCTACCCGCCTTACGGAAACCTGGTGCAGCGGCTGTCCATGTGGTTTTACCTGGGATGAACAAGCGGCTGGGCGGCGCGTCCTGCCCGCAAAATCAGGCAGCGTCCGTTTTAACATATGCTGTTTTTTTCGGCGGTTTCGCCCGCTTCTTCCCCTGTCGTTAAGGGATTGCCTTAAGGATCCCGGTTCCTTGCCGATAAACGCCTAAGTCACCAAGGAGGCGGGGAGTTCCTGTAGTCGATCCACCATGAAGTACTCTGACGGAACCGATGTGAGATTGGGTCAACGCGTCCGGATCGGCACCAATGGAGATACCGGGTTTGTTGTCGTGTCGATAGATACCAATGAATTCGATCCCCGATTCTGCGCGGAAGATTGGGCGGACTTGAAGGCGGGAATCCTGATTGTGACCGACACCGGTGCCCTGACGCATCTGGACGACCCGTGTGACTCACGATTACTGACGCGGGAACCTCAGTAGATCAATGGAGCGGGATGCGGTAGATATTCCGCCGGTCCTCCCACTTCATGAACGCGTATTCGGACGGATCCGAACCGATCGATAACGAGTTTTCGGCATGTGGTATCAGAGCGACGCCGGCTGCAACTTGCATCGCTGACTCGGTGGGCCGGCCATCCGCGCCGATGGGCAACACGGCGGTTCGGCCGTGCCGTTGAGAATTCTCTGCGGTGCCCACTTCGACGTATAACTCCTTGCCGTCACGCGACCAATGCGACGGCCACCAGCCTTTGCGAAGCAAGCTCGGCGCGCCGCCGTCGACCGGGACCAGCCAGGCTCCGCCCAAACCGCCTTCGATCGGCAAATCGACGGTCACCCATTTGCCGTCGGGAGACACCGCTTCGAATTCCACAATCGGTGTCTCGAGCACGCGGACGCTTGCACTGCCGTCTGAATTCATTCGATGCAGATGGTTAGCGCGCGCGCCGAGGCTTCTGAAGAAGACCTCCCCGGCATCGTCGAATGCCACTTCATCGCCGCCGCGAATCAGCAGCTTGGGCGGCGCATGCCGATCGAGCGGCGCGATCCAGATCTGCGCAGCCCCGTCGCGATCCGTCGTGAAAACGACCTGGCGTTCATCGGCGGAAATGTCGTAGCCCTTGAGGGTAAATCCGGCGAGCAGCGATTCCCTGCGGCCCGACGCGATGTCCAGCCGCCACAGTCCCGAGGGCTCCGCGGAGCTTCGGGCGCTCAAGAAATAAACCCTACGTCCGTCAGGCGAGAGCCACGGCCAAGATGCATAGCTCTCAGTGGTCAAGATGCGCTCGCCGCCGGCGCCGTGCATCCAAATGGTGCTCTGCTCCTGCCCGAGCGATGTCAGCAATGCTCGGCCGTCGGCAGCGCACGCGACGGTTTCCTCATCGCTCGGTCCAAATGTGATTTGCTGAGGCCGTCCGTCGGGATAGCGCTGACGCCATAGGTGCGAGTGACCGGCATTCTGAACGGAGAAATACATCCATTCTCCGTTCGGGGACCAGGCTGCGGACAGGCATTCACCGGCGGGGCCGACCGGGTTGCCGGGTGAGCTGCCGTCGAAGGGTACGAGGCGGCAGCGCCAAGCCGCGGTCCGGTCCATTTCCACCACCAGCACGGCCTTGCGATCGGGAGACAAATAGGAAAAGTGCGCCATTCCGCGTTCGTGACTCGGTAGATAGATCTCGCGGCTTTGGGAGCGATCGTCCAGCGAGGTCACGATGCCAAGGTGCAGACCGGTCTTGAATTCGGAGTACATCACCGTGTGCGGCCCGATGTAACTCAGGCCGGACGCGTTCGGCAGAAGCTTGATCGACTCGCCGCCCGTGATGGGAACGATCCACGTGTCCCACGTACTGCCCGGATGCTGACCGACCATCGAGTAGGCGACATGCGAGCCGTCCGCCGTGAATGCCGGCGCGAAGATCAGTCCGGAAGAATGCGTCAACTGTATGGGTTCGCCGTCGGGTAGGAGCTTCAGCCAGATTTGGCCCGGGCTCAAGAACGAGTCGCCACCCCTGATGAAGAGCAGCAAGCGCCCGTCCGGCGACAGTACAGGCGCCGTGGCGGAATCAGCCACGTCGGTCAACGATTCGTACTCCGCGGAAGACGTGATGGGACGCGGGCGCAAATCCAAGAGCAACATGGCGGCTCCGACGCCCGCGATGGCAGCCAGGGCAACACTCATCGCGATCCATAAACGCCGTTGCCGTCCGCGCGCGACAGCGGGCGCCCGTACGGACGCGGCCGGTTCTGCAGGCGGTAGCGCGGAATCCGTCTTCGCCTGAGTCTCGATTCCCGCGTTTGGAACCACGCGCACGGGCGCCACGAACTTGAACCCTCGGCCCGGTACGGTGAGGATAAACCGCCTCTCCCCCGCCGCCTCGCCAAGTGCCCTGCGCAGAGTAAGAATGGATTGGCTGAGATTGTTCTCTTCGACCACGGCCCTGGGCCAGACCGCCTTCATCAGCGAAGATTTCTCGACGAGTTCGCCGGAGCGCTCGACGAGGTATCGCAGCGTTTCGAAGGCCCTGTGGGGAAGCGGGACCGGTTCGCCGGATGGCGCGAACAGCACCTGAAGAGCGGTGTCGAGGCGAAAGCCCTCGAACTCGTAATTTGGTGTGCTGGTCTGGTCCATTGCCGCGGATCCAATATACCTCAAGGGCCGTCATCCCCGCGATTCATGACAATTCATGCGGCCTTAAAGCTTTTTCATGGGGTCTGAATGAAGCTCCCACACACACGCGGCCCGTTGGCCGCGGTCCAATGCATGGAAACTTAACTTAAGGAGCATGAACATGAAGAGATTCGCAGGGGTCAAAGTGGCGGGGCTCAGTATCGCGCTCGGCGTTTTTGGGCTTACCCTCGGAGGCGAAGCCGGCGCAGGGTGCTCGAATTTTACATCGCCCGCCGGGCTCGGGGGCGCGGCCCGATTCAAGCCGGCGGTGTATCGTCTCGCCGACGGCGACTCCGGAGCCTTTCTCTCGGTGAGCAGCGGTGAGTATTGGGGCGGGTCGATCATTGGGCTCTGGAAAGTGGAGTTTCTCGCCAAGGGCAACACCAATGGCATTCCGGACGGTGCGCTCATCGATTTTGGCACCGCTACTTGGAATGGCGACGGTACGGAGACGATGGTTTCCGGCGGGCGGGATCCCTCAACGGGCGATGTGTGCATGGGCGCCTGGGAACAGACCGGGCGCTCAACTTTCAAGCTCTCCCACCTCGCCATGGCATGGCGGGCGGGAGCCTATGTCGGGCCCGCGGCCATCAAGGAGACGGTGACTCTGGATCCGTCCGGCAACACATTTCACGGCACTTTCACCATCACTCAATACATGGCGAGCGTCGCGCCCGGTCAAGAGTTCGATGAAAGCACGGTTGTTCCGCCAACCCCGATCTACGGCGTGATCACGGGTACGCGCGTCGCCGCGGATTGACGGGAACGTCGGGTTGCCTCCGTCCCGTCACGGGCACGGAGGCAGCCACTTCATGGGCACCGCCGCAACCACGTCACGCGGTCTTCAACCCCTTTCTCTGCTGCTTGTAGCTTTCGCGGCGCATCTTCTCGAAGGCCGTGCGCTGCTCGTAGCCGGCGTCGGCGGGATAGTCGCGGAAATCCTGCAGTATTTCTTCGAACAGTTCGCGCAGCTCGTCCTTGAATTCGGGGTGCGAGAAAATGTAGAAGCGGTTTTCGCGCATCGCCTCGAGCACACGCGCCGCAACCACGTCGGGCTCCATGCCGAACTCGTGAATTTCCGCGAGACGCTGCACATTCGCCGCGTCGACCGGCTTGGCGCCGGCCTTGAGCGCGTCCGGCCGGATGGCGTCGCTGGCGTAAATATAGGATTTCACCAACCCCGGGCAGAGCACGGAGACGCCGATGCCATGCGGCGCGAGACTGCCGCGCAATGATTCGGACATGCCGCGCACCGCGAATTTGGTGGTGTTGTAGATACCCGGCTTGCCCGCCGAGAGAAAGGCGGCCATCGAGGCGGTATTGACGACATAGCCGCCCTTGCCCGCGGCAATCATGCGCGGCACGAAGGTCGCCACGCCGTTGACGGGGCCATGCAGGTTGACCCGCATCACCCAGTCCCAATCGTCGTAGCTCGATTCTTCGATGGTTTGGAACAGGTTGATGCCGGCATTGTTGAACAGCAGGCTCACGGTCCCGAACTTTGCCTCGACCGTGTCCGCGGCCCGCGCCATGGCCTCGCGCGAGGACACATCGACCTGCACCCCCAGGGCTCTCGGGTCGTGGAGCGAGTTCAACGCCGCGTCGATCGATTCCCTGCGGATATCGGCAATCGCGACATTGCATCCTTCCGCCAGCAACGCGCGGACCAATCCGATCCCAATTCCATTCGCTCCGCCGGTGACGAACGCGGTACGGCCTGCAAAGTCCTTCATGCTTTCAATCCTTTCTGACGCGCAGTTTCGGCTGCGTGAATCGGGTTTCGGAACAGCACACTGAATGTGTTCTTGTACTCCTGGTTTTCGGGCGCGTTCGGCACCGCCGCGCACATCGCCTGCGCGCGCTCCTCGACTCCCTGCCGGAATTCGCTATGGGTCATGATGTAAAGCTCGTCGTTCAGTATGCCTTGCAGCACCCGCGCGCCGACATCCTCCTTGGTCATGTAAAGATGGAAAAAGCTGCCCCCCTGCTGACGCCGCTTGTCCGCCTCGGCATAGCCGGTCTCGGCAAGCTCCGCGGGCCGCGTTTTGGCGGCCTCCGCAATGTTCGATTGCACGGCGCCTGGGCAGAACGCGGAGCAGATGATTCCCTGCGGCTCGAGTTCCGCGCGCATGCATTCCATCATATGGACGGCGGCGCCCTTGGAGGTGCCGTAAATGGTCGCGCCCGGGTGCGGCATGAGACCCGACATGGAGGCGGTGTTGACGATGTGGCCGCCTTCACCGTGCCGCTTGATGCGCGGCAGGAGGGTGACGATGCCGTTGATGGTGCCCCCGAGGTTGACGCCCATCACCCAGTCCCAGTCTGCGAAGGTCGCGAGATCAGTTGGGCCGACGACGGCAACGCCCGCATTGTTGCACAGGATGTGGATCTTGCCGAAGCGCGCTTCCGCCGCATCCGCCGCGCGCGCGTACGCGGCGCGGTCGGTCACGTCGAGCCTGAGCGCGAGCACGCGATCGGGCGAGCCCAGTTCAAGCTTGGCTGCCGCAAGATGGTCATCGCGCACATCCGCGATGACGACATTCATGCCCGCGCCCAACAGCGCCTTGGCGATGCCGAGCCCTATGCCGCTGCCGCCGCCCGTCACAAACGCGGTTTTGCCGGGCAGATCCTGCATGTCGTGTCTCCCATAGGCTGAAAGTCTGTGCACCGGCGCGGCCAACAAAGCGCTGGACAAACCGCGGCAAGTAATATTGTATCTAACACATACGGTCTGGCGCTGGCAAAACCTAGAGACGAGGGGGATCAATGGTCGCGGAAGTGTCTCGGGCGGCGGCGGTCACACCGGCAGCCGACACCCGCGCGAATGCGCAGGCATGGCCGGCGCGTGGCGCGGCTTACTACGGCCTCACCGTAATCATTCTCGCGACTGCGCTGAATTTTATGGACGCGCAGATCTTCAACATGCTGGCGCAGCACATCAAGGCCGATTTTCACCTGACGGACGAGCAGCTTGGCTTCCTTCTGGGGCCCGCCAACATCATTTTCTACGTGCTGGTCGGGATCCCCCTGGCGCGCCTCGTGGACCTCTACCCGCGCAAGTATGTGCTCGCCGGAGGCATCACCTTCATCGGCGGCATCACCGCTCTGGGCGGGCTCGCGCAGAACTTCGTGCAGCTGTTCATGAGCCGCATGCTCGTCGGCGCGGGCGGCTCGGCGCACGCCCCGGGCTCGTACTCGATGCTGGCGGACTACTTCCCTCCGGCGAGACTGCCGCGGGCCATCGGCTTCCTGCAGCTCGGCTTCATCGGCGGCAATGTGCTCGGTATCTACCTCGGTGGGGTGCTGCTCACCCTCGTGGCGGCGTGGCCGGACACTCGGTGGATGGGCCTGTCGATCCACGGCTGGCAGTGGGTGCTCATGATGGTGGGTGCGCCCGGCTTCGTGATTGCGGGCCTGCTGCTGCTCGCGAAGGAGCCGCCGCGGCGCGGGGTGACGGCGCTGGCGCAGGCCGTGCCGATGAAGGCGGTGTTGCGGGAGATCTGGACGCGCAGGTCGGTCTACCTGCCGCTCTTCATCGGCCTTGCCTTCAGCGCCACGGAGTTTCTTGGCCTCGGGGTCTGGCGCCCGGCGTTCCTGGCGCGCACCTACGGCTGGACGCCTGCGCAGATCGGCAAATGGTTGAGCATCGTGATTCTGGTGTCCTACCTGCTCGGAGCCTTGCTCGGCACGATATTCACCGAATGGTTGGCCAAGCGCTACAAGGACTCCCATGTGCGCGCCGCGACCATACTCTTCGCCCTCGCCGCGCCGTTCGAAATCCTCGCGCCGCTCATGCCCTCGGGGGAGCTGGCGCTGCTGTGCGTGGGCGCGGGCGGGGTGTGCGCCCTGGCCTCCTCCGTGCCGCAGAACGCCGCCATCCAGCTCATCACGCCGAATGAGATGCGCGGCCGGGTGACCGCCATCTACCTCTTCATGTTCATCTTCTTCGGCGCGTTCGGCGGGCAGATGATTGGCAGCATCACGCAACGCGTCTTCGGCTCCGATGCGGACTTATGGAAGAGCATCGTGCTGACGGCCTCGATCCTGCTGCCGCTCGCCGCGTTCACCATATCGCGCGGAATCAAGCCCTATGGCCGGGAGGTGGAACGGATCGAGGCTCTCGAGGCCACGGCCGCGGCGGCCGCTTCGCGAGCGCATCCCTAGACGGCCCGACGAGGGCCTTGGCTCACCTCGCGTGTCCGGTCCAGGTTCGAAGGCCCGGCGCGGTGCGATCCTCGCCGGCCAGCGCTCTTGCCACCGCCGGCCGCGCAGTGACTCTCTCGCGCCATTCCACCAGGCGCGGGCAGCGCTCCGCGATCTTGAGTTCAGGAAACATCCGCTCGACCATCATGCCGCAATGTGAATAGAAATTGATGTCCGCCAGCGTGTAGTCTTGCCCCGCGAGCCATGCGGTTTGCGCCAGCTGCTTCTCCACCTTGTCCACCGCGTAGACAATCTTCTCGGTGGCGTTGGCGAGGTCCGCTTCGCTGAATCCCGAACGCGCGGTGCGCCACTTCTTGCGCTGGTCCGGCAGTGGAATTCGCTCCATGATCTTCTCGAATTCGCCGCCGTCGATCTTGCGCGCGATGATGCCCACCATGCGGTGCCAACCGTGCATGGAGACATAGTTCATCACCTGCTCGTCGACGAACTTGTTCCAATAGCGCATGCGCGCCGCCCCGACCGGGTCGCGGGGACGGAGCGGCGTGTCGCGAAAGACGTCTTCGAGATATTCGTTGATTACCGTGGTGTGGGTAATGACGACGCCGTCGTGGTCGAGCACGGGAACCTGGCCCTCGGGGTTTACCTTCAAGAACCATTCCGAGTGCTGCTCGAACTTGTGCAGATCGACGTAAACGCTCTGAAATTCGAGACCCTTCTCGATGAGCGGAATCATCGACTTCAGCGAGTTCGCCGCGGGTTCGGCGTGATAATACTTGAGCGTCATCGTGGTTTTCTCCTCACGTTTCTCGTCGCCGCGATTGGTCCCACTGCACGAAGCCGCTTCCCTCGGCCGCCAATTGGTCGATCAGGGAGGCCGGCCTCCAGTAGTGGCCGTAGCGCGAATGGTACACACGGATGCGTTGCGCCACGGAGCCAAGCCCGAGCGTATCGGCGTGGAACAGAGGTCCGCCGAGATGGCGCGGGAAGCCGTAGCCGCTGGTCCAGACCACATCCACGTCCGAGGCGCGCGAAGCAATGCCCTCCTCGAGCACCCGCGCCCCCATCAGTATCAGTGACAGCACGCAGCGTTCGACGATTTCATCTTCCGGAATCGAGCGGCGCACGATGCCTCGCTGCGCCGCCAGCTGCTCGATCAGGGCGCTGACGTCGGAATCCGGCAGCGCGTCGCGGCCGCCGGATGCATAGCGGTAGAATCCGGAACCGCTCTTCTGACCCAGGCGCCCCAGTCGTGTCAGCTCATCGGCGATCACGAAATATGGATCCGGCCGGTTTTCACGCTTGTAGAGCTGCGCACGCGCCTTGGTGCCGACGTCGGTGCCGCCCAGATCGCTGACGCGTTGCGGGCCCATGGCGAAGCCGAACCTCTCCAGTGCCGAGTCGACCTCGCCGGGAGAGGCTCCCTCGAGCATCAGTTGCTCGGCCTCCCGAAAGTAGCCGTCGAGCATCATGCGGTTGCCGATGAACCCGAAGCCATCATTGGCGACGACCGCGATCTTTTTCAGCACCCGCGACACCTGCAGCGCGACGCCGAGTGTCTGCGGCGCCGTGTCCTCGCCCCTCACGATTTCCAATAGTTTCATGATGTGGGCAGGGCTGAAGAAATGCAGTCCGGCAAAGCGCCGCGGGTGCGCCGTGGCGCGTGCCAATTCCGTGACGGACAGCGTCGAGGTATTGCTGGCGATCAGGCGTTCCGGCGGCACCAAGGCATCGAGCGCACGCAACACCCGTTTCTTGATGTCCATGTCCTCGAACACGGCCTCGATCACGACGTCCGCCGTGCCCGCATCAGCCAGATTGGTGCTCGGCGTGATCCTTCCCAAGCGCTGGTCGGCGGTCGGCTGATCGATGCGTCCGCGCTTGACGCTCGCGGCGTAGTTGCTGCGGATCGTCTCGATGCCGCGCTTCAGCGCCGCGTCCTCGCTGTCGACCAGGATCACCGATAGTCCGGCGTCGGCGAAGGCCTGCGCGATGCCGCCTCCCATGGTTCCCGCGCCGATCACCGCCGCGGTTCGGATCGGCGCCAAAGCGTCGCCCGAGGTGCCCGGGGTCTTGCCCGCCAGCCGCTCGGCGAAAAACAAGTGGCGCAGGGCGTGGCTCTCCCGCAGTTCGAGGGAATGGTCCGCGAGCTTGGCCTCGACCCGCATTCCCTGATCGAAGGGCAAGGAGGCGGCCTTGATGGCATCGACGACCAGGGACGGCGCGGTCAGACCCTTGATCGTTCGGGCATGTTTGGCGAGCGCCTCGGCGGCGACGGCATCGCTCAGAGCCTCGCGCACCGTGAGGTCTCGGGTCGGACGCGGCCCTTGACCTTCCATGACGAGGCGCCGACAAAAGACCATGGCCGCTTCGCGCAGGTCGCCCGCGGCCACTTCGTCGATCAGGCCGCGCTCGGCTCCCTGCGCGGCGCTGATGGGCGCGCCACTCAACATCATATCGAGCGCGTGCCCGGCGCCGATCAAACGCGGCAGGCGCTGGGTACCTCCCGCTCCCGGAATCAAGCCGAGCGTGATTTCGGGCAGACCCAGCTTGGCGTCCGGGGACGCGATGCGATAGTGGCAGGACATCGCGAGTTCCAGGCCGCCGCCGAGCGCCATGCCCTGAATGGCCGCCACGACGGGCAGCGGCGCGGCTTCGAGCGCCGCCTCCAATTCTTGCAGCGTGGGTCCGCCGGCGGCGCCGCCGAACTCCGTGATATCGGCGCCGGCCATGAAAACCCGCCCGGCGCTGACGATGAGCAGCGCCTTCGCTCCGGGATCCGATACGGCACGATCGAGCGCCGCGGACAGGCCGGACCGCACCGCGCGGTTGATCGCATTGACCGGTGGATTGCTGATTTCGGCGACGCCGACGGACCCTTGGAGGGTATACGTTACCGTCGATTCGGACTGGACACTCACGAAAGGTATCGCGACGCGCGCCGGCGAGCGTTCAGTTCGCGATGTTCAGCCGGTAAGCGCTCGGCGGCGAGCCGAATCGTTCGCGAAATCGGCGCGTAAAATGGCTGGGCGCACTGAACCCGCAATTCCACGCGATTTCCGCAATTGCGAGCCCATCGAAGCGCCTGTCGCACAGCAGTCGCTGCGCCCTGTGGAGCCGGCAGGCATACAATTCCTCGCTGAACGTGGTGCCCGCGGAGGCGAACAACAGATGTACGTAACGCCGTGAAAGACCGAGCGCGGCGGCCACCGTCGCCGGATCGAGGTCAGGTTCGTGGCAGCGCTCGCGTATCGTCTCCGTGACACGTCGCAACAAGGCCCGCTTGTGGGTGCTCGGAATGGAATCATGGCGTGCCGCCGCGAGCGCCAAAAGCGAGACGATCTGTTCGGCGACCACCGTCGGCGGCAAGCCCGATGCGCCGACCGTGGTGGGCGTGACGTTGCTCAATGCCGACGCCAGCGTTGCCCCCCAACCGCTGCGCCCGTCGATCAGCCGCGCAGCTGCATCCTCGGGCGCGGGCAGCCAGCCCTTGAGCCAGTCTCGTTGGATCTCGAGCACCAAGGCTTCAACACCCTGGGGAAAGTCGAATTCGAAGCCGGCGAGGCAATCGATCAGCAAGCAGTCGCCCGCCACGACCTTGAGGCTGCGGCCATATTGCTCGATCAGCTGCACACCCTTGCGTACATGGATCAAATGGAAAAGATGGTCCTTCGCGTTGCAAGGCGCCGTGCGATCGCGCCAGACCTTCTGCTCGCTGACCGAAATGAAATTCGCCTTCATCGGGCCGAAGTGGTGCTTCTCGATGTGCCCGAAAAACGCTCTCTCGTGGGAACTCTGAATGTGCATCTGCAGAAGGTTTTCGCAAATCACATCTCGCCAATAGGACAGCGCCTTGCCCGGCTGCAGGTGTTGGGTCGACCAACTCTGTTCGATCTCTGCCATACAGCATCCCCCGCTTGATCTCGATCACATCTTGCTATGGCGAGATCCTAGATACAAGTTCACCGGTTAACCGCCGCGCCGGACGCCGACGCCGTACTCGATCTTGGCGTTGCGGGTTGCCTGGAACTCTTCGAGCGATTGCCCGCGCATGGCGGCATAGACGTGCAGATTCGACACGCCGACCACTGCCGCAAGCTTCTCGAGTACGAAAAAAATTGCGCCATAGTGAATGAGTCCGCGCCAGTCCAATCGACGCACGAGGTCCGCTTCCTCTGCGGTCAATTCGTACGCGATCATCCGCGCATCGGCGTTGTGCCTGAATGCCTCGCGGTGTTCCGGAATGATGAGGTCATGCAGGAACCGGTTGAGCCGGTACGCTTTGGCGCTTCGCTGCAGCGTGTAGGGATAGGTGCCGGTGAGACGCTCCAGCCCTTCGAGTTGCCGGTCGCGGAATGGCTCGCTGGGAGGATATTCTGCGTCATTCTCGTAAATCGCCGTGGCGATGGCCGTCATCGACGGGAGGTAGTAGGTGCGGTGGAGCCTGCGGATTTTATCGGTCAGGGCGCCGCGCATGATCAGCCACATGATGACCTCGGCGCCTTCGAAACCTCCGCGTTCGGCATACTCGGCGTGAGTCAGATTCGTCAATGCGGCCGGGTCGGTCTCGAGCAGATCGAGAAACCGGTGATCCCATTCCGGGTTGTTGAATCCGCAGCGCTCCCCATGGACCTGATGCGATAGGCCGCCGGTTGCGACGATGGCCACGTTGAGATCCGCGGGGTATGCGCGGATGGCGCGCGCCAGTGCGCCTCCCAGGCGATAGCAGCGCCGGGCCGTCGGTATCGGAAACTGCAGCACGCCGACTTGCAGCGGCAGAATCTTCCACGGCCAGGTCCCGTCGGGGTTGGCCAGCATCGACAGGGGCGAAAAGCACCCGTGATCCACGGGCTTGCCGCGAAAGAACGAAATATCGAACTCCTCGGCAAAGAGATTGGCTGCGATGCCGCGCGCCAGGTCCGGAGCTCCCGGCAACGGCGGCACCTTGCGCGCGCCGCCGCCCTCGTCGGCCGGCCGGTACTCATCATCGACCCCGAGCGCGAATGGCGAGTAGTGATCGAAGAAAAACGACGTCACGTGGTCGTTGTAGATGGTGAATAGAACGTCCGCGCGCTTATCAGCAAGCCAGGCACGTATCGGCTCGTACGCATCGAAGATGGGCTTCCAGATGGGATCGTTCTCGAGGCGCCGATCCTTCGCAAAGCCAATCGTCGGGGTGTGCGAGGTTGCGATTGCGCCGATGATCTTGGCCATGATGGCATTCCTTGGGAGTAGAGCGTCTGACCGCGGGCTAAAACGCGCATGCTAGTCCATGGCGAGCCTCGCGACGGGGATTCTCGTCGATAACCCGCGCCGGTTTTTGGCGTTCATCCCGACTCAACCGCCCGTGAAGCGGAAGTAGACTCTCAAGGAAGCCAGGACTGGATCTTCCGGTGCTACAGTCGAGCACGGACGACCGCCACCTAAGTCAGGGGTTCAAATGAGCGTGCAGGCACTTCCCGCCGAACGGCAGATCTGGATTTACACTCAGATGCTGCGTATCCGCGAGTTTGAAGAGCGCGTGAAGCGTACCTTCACCGAGCATCCCGGTGTGATTCGCGGTCACACTCACCTCGCCGATGGGGCCGAGGCGTCCATCGTCGGCTCGCTCAGCCACTTCCGCGCGGGTGACGCCGCGCTCGCCACCTATCGCTGCCACGGATATCCCATGGTTCTCGGCAGCGATCCGAAGGCCATGATGGCTGAGATCTACGGCCGCGTGGACGGCCTTTGCAAGGGGCTCGGCGGGTCGATGCATCTCACCGACGTCAAGCGCGGTTTCCTCGGCACGTCGGGCATCGTGGGCGCCGGCATTCCCCACGCGGCGGGCGCTGCCTGGGCGGCGCAGATCCGCAAGAAGGCCGAAGTCGTGTACTGCTTCTTCGGTGACGGCGCGTCGAAACAGGGTGCATTCCACGAAACGCTCAACATCGCTTCCCTATGGAAGCTGCCGGTCATCTTCGTGATGGAGAACAACGGCTACAACGTGGTGACGACCTCCGAGCAGGAGGACGCAAACGCCGCGAACGGCGAGCCGCTCGCCGTCAAAGCCAAAGCGTATTCGATGCCGGGCGTCACGGTGGATGGCGCCGATCCATTGGCCGTGTACGCCGCCGTCGGCGCGGCAGTCGAGCGCGCGCGCGCCGGTGCCGGTCCGACGCTGGTCGAATCGAAGGTGTACCGGCTTTCGGCGCACGGCAACATCATCGCCCCGCCCGGCGTGCCGCTGCACTATCCCGAGCATGAGGCGATCACGGTGTTCGGCAAGCGCGAGGAGTACGAGGCGGCGCTGCGCGGTGACCCCGTGCCGCGCTTTCGCGCCACCCTGGTCAAGAGCGGCACCCTCGCCGCCGCCAAGGCCGACGAGATCGGCATGCAAGTCGCGCATGAAATGGCCGCGGCGGTGACCTTCGCCGTCAACAGCCCATTCCCCAAGCTCGAGTCCGCACTCGACAACGTCTACGCCTGAGCCGGAGCGACCTATGGCACAGCTTCCCTTTATCGCCGCCATCGATGCCGGCATTCATCAGGAAATGCAGCGCGACCCGAGCGTGCTGTACTTTGGCCAGAACATGGCGACCACCGAGAACCACGACTTCGTCAAGGCTTACGGACACGACCGCGTCCGCGTCACGCCCATCTCGGAGACTGCGGAGATCGGCATGGCCATCGGCGCGGCGATGGCGGGCCTGCGCCCCGTGGTTGAGCTCTACATGGCGGAGTTCATGCTGGTCGCCATGGATCAAGTCGTGAACGAAGCGCCGCGGTTCCGCTACATGTCGGGCGGACAGGTGAAAGTGCCGCTCGTGCTCAAGGCGGGTTTCGGCTTCGCCTGCGGCTGGGCCGGTCAGCACACCGGGTCGCTGACCGCGCTGTTCATGGGAGTCCCGGGTCTCAAGGTCGTCGTCCCCTCGACCGCGGCCGACGCCAAAGGGTTGATGGCGACGGCCATTCGCGATGACAATCCCGTTGTCTTCCTGCACCACTACCTGCTCACCCTCGAACCCGGCGAAGTGCCGGATGGCGAGCATCTGGTTCCCTTTGGCAAAGCCGAGATTCGCCGCGCGGGCGGCGACGTCACCATCGTTGCAACCGGCTGGATGGTGCCGCGCTCCCTCGCAGCGGCCGAAAGACTTGCCAAGGAAGGAATTCAGGCCGAGGTGATCGACCCGCGCACCGTGGCCCCGCTCGACCTGGAAACCATTCTCAAATCGGTTGCCAAGACGGGGCGGCTGGTGCTCGTCGACCAGGCGCCGCGCCACGCGACGGTGGCGGGCATCATTGCGGGCGAGGTCGCCGAGCATGGATTCTCCTCGCTCAAGGCGCCCATCGTGCAGGTCACCGCACGCGACACGACGGTTCCTTACAGCGAGCCGCTCGAGGCTTATGTGATTCCGGACGAGGAAAGGATCGTCGCCGCGGTTCGAAAGGTTCTGCAGGGCCGTCGCTGACGCCGCGGCGTGGCCGGCGGCACCGTGCCGCCGTCGTACCGCCGCGATCTAATCCAGGCGCCAGTCGCGGCCCTCGAGTGTGTCGATCAGCGCCGCGAGGAATTGCGCGGCGAGACGGCCGTCGGCCACGCGATGGTCAACCGTCAATGTGAGGTCCGAGAGCGGGCGCACGGCGACACCCCCCTCCCGCGCCACAACACAGTCGCGCTGGCGACCGACGGCGAGTATCGCGGATTGCGGCGGATTGATGATGGCCGTGAAGCGATCCGGTCCTTGCGAGCCGAGATTGGAGATGCTGATGGTGGCGCCGTCCACGTCCTCGCGTTTCAACCGGCCTGCGAGACCGCGCTCGACGCAGTCCTGACGGCGGCGCGCGACCTGCGCGAGGCCCAGCTGCTCGACATCGTGAATCACCGGCACCAATAAGCCGTTGTCGACTGCAACCACCAGGCCAATGTGCGCGCCGCTGGCCTGCACGACGCGGGCATCGGCCGACTCCGGGTCGCCTGAGAAGGTGGCGTTCAATGCGGGAAACTGCATGAGCGCACGGGCCACGGCCAGCAGCAAAAAATCATTCACGGTCAATTTCGGCGCACCTTCGCCGAGCCGCGCGGCGAACCCGCGGCGCAGCGACTGCAGCTCGGTCCAATCGACCGAGCGGGAGACTGTGAACTGCGGAATGGTGGCGTTGCTCAAGGTCATGGCGCGCGCCAGCGCGCGGCGCATGGGGGACAGCGGCTGCGCCGCGGCGGCCGTGCGCGGCGCGCCGCCGGCTCGTTGCACATCCTCGAGCTGAATGCGCCCGCCGGGTCCCGTGCCGGCCACTCCTCGAAGGTCGACACCGAGCTCCACGGCGAGCTTGCGGGCGACGGGAGAGCTTCGGATGCGCGCCGCGTCGTGTTCTGGACCGCGTGGCGCACTCGCGGACGTCGTGGGCGTCGCGGACGTCGTGCGCGTCGCCACAGTCGTGGGACCCGCCGCCTGAGGCGGCGGCGCCGCGGTCTCCGCCGCCGGCGCCTCGGCAGACTCGATCCAGGCGATTTGATCGCCGACCGCCGCTTGGGCATCGACGGGCACCAGGATCTGCGCCAGCCGCCCGCTGACAGCCGCCTCGATTTCAACGACCGCCTTTTCCGTTTCAACTTCCAGCAGCGGCTCGCCCGCAGTCACGCTCTCGCCGACGCTCTTGAGCCAACGGACCACACGGACCGCCTCCATCACCAGACCGACTTTGGGAATTTCCTGTGCCACCAGGGTCACTGACGCTGCCCCCGAGTCAACCGGCAAGATTCATGAGCTCGCGCGCCGCGCGCACCAGATCCGCGCTCCCCGGGAGCAGCGCACGCTCGAGCTCCGGAGCGAAGGGAATCGGCGCGAAACCGCAGCCCACCCGAAGCACCGGAGCGTCGAGCTCGTCGAAGAGTTCCGCGCCGATGCGCGCGGCGATTTCGGCGCCCGCGCCGCCGTTCAGCACCGCCTCATGCGCAACGAGCGCACGATGGGTCTTGGAGACGGACGCCGTAATCGTCGCCATATCGAGCGGCAGCAGAGTCCTCAAGTCGATGACCTCGGCCGAAATACCGGCGTCCGCCAGGCTCTGCGCCGCTTCCAGCGCAGTTTGCACCATCGCCGAATAGGCGATCACGGTGACATCGGTGCCGGGCCGGGCGATCCGCGCCCTGCCGATGGACGGCAAATCGACGCCCGGCACCAGCTCCCCTTTCATCGTGTACAGCCGCTTGTGCTCGATGAAGAGCACCGGCTCGCCGAGCCGGATCGCACTTTTCAAAAGGCCATACGCTTCGCCGGGCGTTGACGGCGCGACCACGATGAGCCCCGGCACGTGGATGAACCAAGCTTCGAGGCTTTGCGAGTGTTGCGCGGCGGCTCCGCCCGCCGCGCCCGCCTGCGTGCGCACCACCAGGGGGACCGCGAGCTGGCCGCCCGACATGTAGCGGTACTTGGCCGTCTGGTTCACCAGGCAATCCATCGACAGCGTCGCGAAATCGATGAACATGATCTCGAGCACGGGTTTGAGACCGCAGAGCGCGGCACCCGTGGCCAGGCCGGTGATGGCCGCCTCGCTGATGGGGGTGTTGCGCACCCGCGCAGCTCCGTGTTTGTCCGCCAGGCCGCGAGTGACGCCGAAA
>DATFZF010000013.1:0-23681 GCA_035314705.1 Steroidobacteraceae bacterium
ACATATCATCAGGAAATCTCCCCCGGCCGTCGGTGCGGTCGCCTCACGCGATGATTTACAAGGCTGCGCATGCGGTGTAGGAGCCACCGCGTGCGATCAGCCGCTGCATTTCAATTTAGGCGGGAGACGGGGGGCCGCGAGGCTGATGGGCGCGTGGGAGAGATACGCCGAAGTGCAGAGCTTCGAACACGACGGCGGAGCGGGAAGCGATGGGCGCCGGCGGTTCAAAAGCGGCGATGTGAGCGATCGGCGCGGCGGCTGGAGCGCTGCCGAACGGACAGTTCTCGAAATGAGTGTGCGTCCCGGAGTGGTGGTGCGCCTGATGCCCGGGCATCTGCGCCGGGTAAGCCGCCGGACACGGCTCCAGCAAAAACGGCGTGCCGCTCGCCGGCATGAAGCCTGCGGGAATGTAGGCTCGAAACAGCAGCACCGCCAGCAGGATGCCGCTCAACAAGCGCTGCCGCCGATAGTTAAACATAGATTGGCGCATACGAAACCGCGTCAAACAATGCCATGGCGTCCATCTGTGGGCCAGTGGGGAAACACTTTACACCTTACACCGCGGCCGCCGTCGCCGGATGAAACTTCTTCGCCGCCGCGATGCCGGCCGCGATGAACGCCAGCAGCACGATGCTCTGGGCGATGAGGAACGGCGGTTCGGTTTGGTTGGGCGCCAGGGCGTGGAAGAACGCCACCTTTTGAAAGGTCTGTACCACGCCGACGAAGGAGTTCAGGTACAGCGCGCACACCGCGGCGGCAACGTAGATCCAGCGCCATGAACCCGCCAGCTTGTACGCGTACATGGCGAGCAGCGCCAGGCCTAACACCACGAGGGAGATCACGCCGACGATCTCCGGCGGCCCGAAGCTCGCGAAATGGAACATGAAGCCGGTGACGCTCGTGGCGACGGTGCTGGCCAGGAAAATGCTCGTCAGCCCGGGGCTGAGCTTCGAACCCAGCATGCCGAATACCACCACGATGCCCGAGGCGATGCCGATCAGGCTCAAAATCACGTGAAACTGCGTAAAAGCCGCTGTAGACATCCCGAGTATCATGATCAGCCCCCCGCGCGTTTTTATTGCTCCCGAGACGCAGCGTACTCGCGGCGGGCAGAGAGAGGAAGCCCCGACATGGGGGCGCGGACGGACTGCTAGGATTTTCGCGCCGGTTCGCGCAGGTAGGCGAATTCCTTGGTTGAGCGCGGCTCGGCGATGTGAAACCCCTGTGCGTACCCGACTCCGAGCTTGCCGAGCACGGCCAGCACCTCCGCCGACTCCACCCGTTCGGCGATGGTTTGAATGCCCATGGCCTTGCCGACCTGGCTGATCGCCTCCACCATGCTGCGATCGATGGGATCGCGCGTGACATTCTCGATGAATTGCCCGTCGATCTTCAGATAATCGACCGGCAAGGTCTTCAAATACATGAACGAGGACAGGCCGCTGCCGAAGTCATCGAGCGCGAAGTGGCAGCCGCGCGCCTTGAGTTCACGCATGAAATGCACCACGTTGCCCAGGTTGGCGATGGCGGCGGTTTCGGTGATCTCGAAGCACATCGCGCCGGCCACCAGCTCGTTGCTGCTGAGCTCGGCGATGAGATATTCCAGAAAGCGCTCATCGTTGAGCGACGTTCCCGAGAGGTTGACGGCAATGGTAAAGGGTTTGACGCCCGACCCGCTGCGATGCACCAGCCGGTCGAGGGCCTGGCGAACCACCCAGCGGTCGATCGACTGCATGACGTTGTAGCGCTCCGCGGCCGGAATGAACTCGGCCGGCGTCACCAGAGTCCCCGACTCGTCCCGCAAGCGCAGCATCAGCTCGAAGTGCTCGCGATCGTGCGCGGTTGCGCCGATCGGAACGATGGGCTGGTAGTAGAGCTCGAAGCGGCTTTCATCGCAGGCCCGCGCCAGCTTGGATACCCAGTGCATTTCGCGATGCCGCTCGGGCACGTCGTCGGGCTTGTAGAGTTGCACGCGGTTGCGGCCCAGGTCCTTCGCCGAGTAGCAGGCGACGTCCGCGGCGCTCATGACATTGGCGACCGTCGGGGTTTCATTGGTGATTTCGACGATTCCGATGCTCGCCCCGACCTCGAGCACGCCGTCCTGCCAGATGAATCGGAAATCGCGGATCGCCTGGCGCAGGCTCTCCGCGATGCGCAGCGCCTGGTCCAACGAGCAATTCTGCAGCAAGATGCCGAATTCGTCGCCGCCGAGACGCGCCAGGGTGTCGCCCCGGCGCACCCGCGACTGCAGCACGCCGGTGATCTGCTTCAGCAGCTGGTCGCCGGCCGGATGTCCGCAGGTGTCGTTGACCAATTTGAATTGATCCAAATCGAGGTACACCAAGGCGTGGCGGCTGTCCGCATCCTGCCGGGCGTTCTCGACCGCGACGGTCAGCCGGTTTTCGAACTCGCGGCGGTTGATCAGTCCCGTCAGCGCGTCGTGGCTGGCCTGGTAATGCAGCGCGCGGTGCAGGCGGCGTTCCTTGCTCACGTCGTGGAACACCATGACGGCGCCGATGAGATTGCCGGCGCGATCGCGGATGGGAGCCGCCGAATCCTGGATGGCGAGTTCCTGGCCGCGCCGGTTCACCAGCACCGTGTGCTCGGCGAGCCCCAGCATTTGCCCCTCGCGCAAACAGCGCATGACGGGGCTCTCCGCCGCCTCGCGCGACGATTCATCGACCACGGTCAAGACATCGCCGATGAGCTGCGTCTGCGCCTCGCGGTTCTCCCAGCCCGTCAGGCTTTCGGCGACCGGATTCATGTAATCGATGCGCCCTTCGGAGTCGGTCGTGATCACCGCGTCGCCGATCGACTGCAGGGTGACTTGCGCGCGCTCCTTGGCCTGGAACACAGCCGTCTCCGCCTTCTTGCGTTCGGTGATATCGGTGAGCGTGCCCTCGTAGCCGGCGACCCGGCCCTGCTTGTCGCGCACCACCCGGCTCGAGTCCAGAACCACGAGCATGGAGCCGTCCTTGCGGCGCATGACGTACTCCTCGTTGCGCAGCTCGCCCTCGCTCTCCACGCGCCGCACGAAGGTTTCGCGGTCGCTCGGATACCAATACAGCGCCCCGGCCGGCAGTTGGTACAGCTCCTCGACCGAGCCGTAGCCCAGCAGATTCACGAATGCGGGATTCGCGACCAGAATGCGGCCGTCGCGCGAGGTCTGGTAAACGCCCTCCATCATGCTCTCGAACAGCCCGCGGAACTTCGACTCGCTGTTGCGCAGCGCGTCCTCGGCACTGCGCCGTTCGATGGCGATGCCGGCAATCTGCGCCAGGCGCGACATCAACTCGTGATCCTTTGCCGACGGTATCCCCGGATGGCGCCGGTAGACCGCAAAGGTGCCGACGATCTGCCCGTCCGAGGCGACGATGGGGGTGGACCACGCGGCCTTCAAACAAGCCTGCCGCGCCGCGTCGCGCCGATATTCCCACAGCGCGTCGGACTCGATGTCCGCGACGGTGACTTGGCGCGCGAGGTAGACGGCGGCCGCGCAGGAGCCGTAGCGGATGCCGATGGGCGCGCTGTCCATCGCCGCCACGAACTCGCGCGGCAGATGCGGCGCGACGCCGAAATTCAATACCTGCCGCTCCTGATCCAGCAGATTGATCGCGCAGAAACTCTCCGCCATGACGCGCTCGATGAGCTTGCAAATCGATTCCAGAGCCGAGCTCAGCGGCGCATTCGCGGCGATTTTCTCGAACACCCGGCGCTCCCCCGCCGCAATTGCCTCGGCGCGCTTGCGCTCGGTGATGTCGGTGATGCTGGCGCGAATCAGCCGCCGATTGGAGCTCGGCAGGCGCACGAACCGCACTTCGCAGGGCATGCACTGCCCGTTGGCATCGCAGTGCGCCCATTCGAACACCGGTGCTTCGCCCGCCAGCGCGCCTTCGATGAAGCCGCGCGGCCGGCCGAAGGAGGGCGTGCCATCGGGCTGGTTCGCGGGGCTGATCTTGTCCGGACCGCTGGCCAGCAACGCCTCGCGCGACATCTTGAAGAAGCGGCACGCATTGTCGTTGACGTCGACGAAGGTGCCCTTGTCGACGTCGAATACCACGATCACCTCGGGCGCATGTTCCACCAGCGTGCGGTAGCGCGCCTCGCTCTCGCGCATCGACTGCTCGGCGAGATGTCTTTCGGTGATGTCGCGGATGCTGACGATGTAGCCGTCGCGATAGTTGAGCTTGGCCTTGCTGACCGCGATCTCCACCGCGACGCGATTGCCTCCCTTGGCGCGTCCCCAGGTTTGATGCGCGGCCAGATCCACGTGCGTATCGTCGATCTTCATCGCCAGGCGTTCGAGAAAATCGCTTCCGCCGCGCGCGATGTCGGGGAGCAGGTACTTGAGCGAGCGCCCCAGGATCTCCGCCGGGGAGTAGCCGAAAATGCGCTCGCCGGTGGGATTGAAGGTCTCGATGTGGGCGGCATCGTCCACGGTGACGATGGCGTCCTTGACGTTGTCCAGGATGGCCTGCAGGTGGGCGGTGGTCTGCTCGCGAATCTCACGTGTCAGGGCCTGCGCCTCGTCGGACATGAGCTGCATCGAGCGCACCACGCCGCGCCGCTCGCCGTCGATACGATCGTAGTGCGCACTCACCGACTTGAGCAGTGCCTCGATGCTCAATTCGCCGCCCCGGCCGCGCGCCTCCACGATCTGGCGCTCGAGCAGTTGGTTCAAGCTTTCCGCAGGCTGCGGTGGCTCGGCACGAATTGCGGCCGCGACGTCGCGTGACAAGTCCTTGATCTCCCGCATGAAACTACGGCGCGCGTGGCGCCGGATTCACTAGATGTTAGGGAGATCCCGCAATGGCGGCGTGACGCGCGTCTCGGTTCGGCCAATAATCGGTTAAATAACCTGATCCGCCGTTTCGCGTTCCGAGCGCTTGCGGTCGGTCTCGCGCAAGTTGCGCTTGCGCAGGCGAATGGACGTGGGAGTGACCTCGATGAGCTCGTCGTCGTCGATGAATTCCATCGCTTGTTCGAGCGAAAAGCGGATGGGGGGCGTCAAGACCACGTTTTCGTCCTTGCCCGCCGCGCGCATGTTGGTCAGTTTCTTGCCCTTCAGCGGGTTCACGACCAGATCGTTGTCGCGGTTGTTGAGGCCGATGATCATCCCCTCGTACACCTCTTCCTGGGGACCGATGCACAGGCGGCCGCGCTCCTGCAGGCTGAACAGCGAGTAAGCCAGCGCCGTGCCCTGCCCGTTGGAAACCAATACGCCGTTCGGGCGCTGACCCAACTCGCGCTGCACCACCGGCCCGTAGTGGTCGAACACATGGTGCAGCAGCCCGGTGCCGCGGGTCATGGTGCGAAACTCGGTCTGAAATCCGATCAAGCCGCGCGACGGCACCAGGTAGTCCAAGCGGATCCGGCCGCGTCCGTCCGCCTGCATGTCCTTGAGTTCCGCCCCCCGGCTGCCCAGCGCCGACATGATGTCTCCCTGCGCGTCGGCGTCGGCGTCGACGGTGACCTGTTCGTAGGGTTCGTGCGCCGCACCGTCGACCTGCTTGATGACCACGCGCGGACGGGACACCGCCATTTCATAGCCTTCGCGCCGCATGTTCTCGAGCAATACGCCGAGGTGCAATTCGCCGCGGCCGAACACCACGAATTTGTCCGGGTCGGCGGTCGGTTCCACGCGCAGCGCCACATTGTGAATGGCCTCGCGCTCGAGGCGTTCGCGAATCTGGCGGCTGGTGACGAACTTGCCCTCCCTTCCCAGGAAGGGCGAGGTGTTGACCTCGAATGTCATGCTGATGGTCGGCTCGTCGACGGTGAGACTCGGCAGCGGTTCCACCTTCGCGGGATCGCACAGCGTGTCCGACACCTTCGGTTCGGCAATTCCCGCGAATGCCACGATGTCGCCGGCGCTTGCCGACTCCACCTCGACCCGGGTCAGGCCGTGGAAACCCAATATTTGCGTGATCCTCTCGGAGCGTTGTTTGCCCTCGCGATTGACCACCGTGACCGCCATACCGCGCTTCAGAGTGCCGCGCTTGATGCGTCCGATGCCGATGGCGCCGACGTAGCTCGAGTAATCGAGCAGCGTGACCTGCAGCTGCAGCGGGCCGTCCGCATCCACGTCGGGAGGCGGACAATGCTCGACGATGGTCTTGAACAGCGGCTGCATGTCGCCGTCCCGCACGGTGGAATCGAGGCCGGCGAAGCCGCGCAGGGCCGAGGCATACACCACCGGGAAATCCAACTGCTCGTCGGTTGCCCCGAGGCGGTCGAACAGATCGAAGGTTTGATCCAGCACCCAGCCCGGGCGCGCTTCGTCGCGATCGATCTTGTTGATGACGACGATGGGCCGCAGGCCGTGCTTGAACGCCTTCTGAGTCACGAACCGGGTTTGGGGCATGGGTCCGTCCACCGCATCGACCAGCAGCAGCACGCAGTCGACCATGGCGAGCACGCGCTCGACTTCACCGCCGAAGTCGGCGTGTCCGGGCGTATCGACGATGTTGACGCGGTAGTCGCCCCAGGTGATCGCCGTGTTCTTCGCGAGGATGGTGATGCCGCGCTCGCGCTCCAGATCGTTCGAATCCATGACCCGCTCCTGCAGGTCCTTGCGCGCGTCGAGCGTCCCGGATTGGCGCAGCAGTTGATCGACGAGGGTGGTCTTGCCGTGATCGACGTGCGCGATGATGGCGATATTGCGAAGTTTCTGAGTCACGGTGAAGCCCTAAGGGAAACCGCCCATTATAGAGCCTAACGCCGGTTCGCGCCTTAAGTATTCAGCGCTCTACGATGAGGGGAATCGAAAATTCGCGAGAATCGGTCGTTTCATCATGTTTCAGCGATACGGTCAGCCCCAGCAACAGCACCCCATCCACCGTGGGCGTCACTTTGAAGGTCTCGCGATAGACCTGCCCCGCCTCGAGCGGCGGCAAATCGATCTGATTCGGGCTCAGGCCGACGGTCAAGCCCTCGCCGCCCATCACTTGAATGCCCGCCGGGCTGGCATCAATTTGCGGCAAAACCGCAATGCTCACCTCGAGTTCCTGCCCCAGCATCGGCCGCTGCGGCAGATCGAACTTGAGTTTGACGGGTGCCAGGGATTTTCCCTGACTCGCCGCTTCCACCATGCCGGCGGTCAACTCCTCCGCACTCGGTCCTTTCTTCACGGCCACGGGAGCGGCGACGTGCGGTTTGGGCACGTCCGGCGGGGGCTCGCCGGAATCCTTATGGCAGGCTCCCACCGCCGCCGCGGCACAGAGCATCAGCACTGTCGCAGTTTTCATTCCCGTATGATTACCAAATACGCCACCGATCACAACTCGAGCGGCGGCCCCAACACCGCCGCGAGCTGATCGTCGAGAGCCCGGTAGTGCTGTTCCCAATAGCGCGGTTCGGCGAACCAGGGAAAGGCTTGGGGAAACGCCGGGTCATGCCAGCGGCGCGCCAGCCACGCCGAATAATGGATCATGCGCAACGCGCGCAGCGGCTCGATGAGGGCGATTTCACTGCGATCGAAGGGCAGGAATTGCTCGTAGCCCTTGAGCAAATCGGTGAGCTCGGTGCGCATCTCCTGCTGGGCGCCGGCCAGCAGCATCCACAGGTCTTGTATGGCGGGCCCCGTCAGGCAGTCATCGAGGTCGACGAAATGCGGCCCCCGCTCGGTCCATAGGATATTGCCGCGGTGGCAGTCGCCGAGAATGCGCCCCATGGCCGCCCCGCCCCAACCGGCCGCGCGCGCCTCCACCTCCTCCAGCAGCACATCGGTGAGGTCGGCGTACTTGGTCGCCAGATAGTCGGGCATCCATTCGCCGCGGAGCACGAAATCGCGTGCTTTGCGGCCCAACTCGTCCATGGACAGGCGGGTCCGCTCGACGAAGCGCGCGGCCCGGCCCACGGCGTGGATGCGGCCCAAGAACCGGCCCACCCATTCGCGTTCGTCGCTCGAGCCCAGCTCCGGCCAGCGCCCGCCGCGGCGTGGAAAAACGGCATAGCGAAACCCGAGGTGCACATGCAAAGACACGCCGTCGCGCAGCAGCGGCGCCACCACGGGAATCTCCTGCGCCGCCAATTCACCCGCGAACGCGTGTTCCTCGCGAATCGCGGCATCCGTCCAGCGCGCCGGCCGGTAGAACTTGGCGACCAGCGGCTCGCCGTCCTCGATGCCGATCTGATACACGCGATTCTCGTAGCTGTTGAGCGCCAAGACCCTGCCGTCGCAGGTGAACCCGATGGCCTCGATCGCGGCCAAGACCACCTCGGGGGACAGCAGGGAATACGGCGCATCGCGGTTCATGCGCGGGAATTCTACAGGTACGAAGGGTTCACTCCTTTAGGTGAATCACGCTGTTAGAATGGCAGGGATGCGCCTTCCTCGACCTAAGTCATTGAGCGGCCTGATGCTGATCGGCTTCACGCTCGTGGCCGCCCCGCTGCTTTTCGCCATCGTCAACGCCGCCGTGCAAATGAATCACCTCTCGGCCCGCAGCGAACAGCTGGTGCTGCACGGGGTCCGCGGCACACGCAACAATCAGCGCATGTTCGAGGAGATCGGCGCTCTCGAACGCACCGCGCGGCTCTACCAGGTCATCGGCAGCGCCGAGTATCTCGATGTCTATGCGCGTAATCACCAATACTTGATCGGCACGCTCAACGAGCTGCTCGTCCTGCCGCTCGACGCCGAGTCGCGCGACGAGGCGCGCGCCCTGGAGAACGAGGCGGAGCGGTTGCAGGAGGAATTGAAGCGCGTGGCCCCGAACTCGGTGCGCATGAAGGAACTGGTCAGTGCCTTTCCGGAACTCTCGGAAAAGGCGTCCAAGGTGTCGAACCGCGTCAGCGCGCAGATCGACCGCGAATTGAGCGCTCTGCAGCTGGCGACGCAGCGCGCCCAGCAGGATTTGTTTTGGGAGACGCTGCTGCTGGTGCCCATGACGCTCGCCGTGGTGGGCGTGTTCACCTACTTGTTCGGCAGACCCATCCGCGCCATCGACCGCGCCATCAGTGAACTCGGACGCGGCACGTTTTCCCGGCCCATCGCCATTCGCGGGCCCGCCGACCTCGAGCGCCTGGCCGCGCAGCTGGAGTGGCTGAGGGGGCGCCTGCTGGACCTGGCGCAGGAAAAGAACCGATTTTTGCGACACATGTCGCATGAACTGAAAACTCCGCTGGCAAATATACGCGAGGGCACGGAACTCTTGTTGGACGGCGCCGTGGGCGAACTGCAAAGCAGCCAACGCGAAGTGGCGGCGATCTTGCGCGAGAACGGGATGAAGCTACAGCGGCTGATAGAAAATCTATTGTCCTTCAGCGCCTGGCAGGCCAAGAGCGTGGGTTTGGAGGTGTCCGAATTCAAGTTGCGGCCCTTGATCAAGAGCGTCTTGGAGAATCAGCAGCTGACGCTGGTGGCGCAGCGCGTGCGGCTCGATGTTCACGTCGAAGATCTCACGCCGCTCGCCGACCGCGGCAAGGTTCGCCTGATTCTCGACAACCTGCTGTCGAACGCCATCAAATTCACCCCGCGCGGCGGAACCATTTCCATTCATGCGCGCGCCGAGCGCGAACAACTGGTATTAGATGTGATGGACAGCGGACCGGGGATTCCGCCCGAGGAGCGCAATCGGATATTCGAGGCCTTCTATCAGGGAAAGACGCCGCAGGGAGGACATGTGAAAGGGACCGGGATCGGGCTGTCGGTGGTGACCGAATTCGTCAATGCGCATGGCGGCAGCATCGAGATTCTCGAGGCCAAGGCCGGCGGCGCGCACTTCCGCGTGCGGCTGCCGATGCGCCAGGAGGCGGCGCCCTCCCGTGAAAAAGCTCATGCCGCATAAAGGGCCGCGCCTCGCGGCATGCGCGCTCGCCATCGGCTGTATCGCTGCCTGCAGCCTGGGCAACCCCTTCTCCCATGAAAAGCAGCCGGCTCAGCCTGAGCCGGACCACCACGGGTCGACGGACTTGAGCCCCATCGCGCCCCTGCTCGACATGATGAGCGCCCTGCCGCAGCGCGATCCGGCGCGCCAGGCGGAAATATTCCAATCGGCCAAAGATGCCGCCGAGCTCACGCCCACCACCAGCAATAGGCTCAAGTACGCTCTGGCGCTGGCGACCCCGGGCTACAGCGGGACCGATCCCGTCGCAGCACAGCGACAGTTGTCGGAATTGCTGGCGAGGCCTGAGACTCTATTGCCGATCGAGCGCTTATTGGCCCTGGTGGAGCTCAAAGAGGTTGAACAGAGGCTGATTCTTCAGGCCGAAAACAAGCGTTTGCACGATGACGCATCGCACGATGATTCGCGCGACAAGCTGGCGGCGCTGAATCGCCGCCTGGCCGCAGAATCGGATGAAAATGTGAAGTTGCGCAAGGCCTTGGACGAGGCTCGGGCCAAACTAGAGGCGGTCACGCATATTGAGCGGTCGATCAACGATCGCGGAACGAGCGGAACGCATACCCCGTGAAAAACACCGGAGAGACCGATTTGAACGCCTACTCGAATGCCGCCACGACCCCCCTGTCTTTCGGGCTGCATCCCGGCACCCGGGACACGCAGACGCCGCAAAAGCGCAAGGCACGCATTCTGGTGGTGGACGATGACCCGGGGCTGCTGCGGCTGTTGACGATTCGTCTGCGCGCCGAGAACTACGAGGTGGAAGCGGTCGAAAGCGCGGCGGCCGCGCTGGCCGCGTGCGTGCGCTTTCGGCCGGATCTCGTGATCACGGACCTGCGCATGGACCAGATGGACGGCATCGGTCTGCTCAAGGAGCTGCAGAGCCGCTGGCCGGGACTGCGCGTCATCATCCTCACCGCGCACGGCACCATCCCGGATGCCGTGCATGCCACCCAAAGCGGCGCCTTCGGCTTTCTCACCAAGCCCGTCGACAAGCAGGACTTGCTCGATCACGTGCAAAAAGCGCTCAAAGTGTCCGGATTCGCGCACGTGGACGAGGATTGGCGTTCGAACATCATTACGCGCAACCAGCTCATGGAAGACAAATTGGCCCAGGCCAATATGGTGGCGGGCACGGACGCGCGAGTTTTGCTGACCGGCGAAAGCGGCACGGGGAAGGAGCTCCTGGCGCGCGCCATTCACGAGGCAAGTCCCCGCCGCAACAAGCCGTTCGTCGCGGTCAATTGCAGCGCCATGGCCGAACACCTGCTCGAATCGGAGCTCTTCGGCCATGAAAAGGGCGCCTTCCCGGGCGCGATCCGCTCGCAGAAGGGTCTGTTCGAAACGGCCGACGGGGGCACCTTGCTGCTCGACGAAGTCGGCGACATGCCGATGCGCCTGCAGGTGAAGCTGCTGCGCGTGCTGCAGGAGAGCCAAATTCGCCCGATAGGCGGCGCCGAGGCGCTGCCCACCAACGTGCGAATCATTTCCGCGACGCATCGCGACCTGCACGAATTGATGGTCGGCGGCCAGTTTCGCGAGGACCTGTATTACCGGCTGAACGTGGTGCACATCGAGATGCCGCCCTTGGCCCGGCGCCGCGAGGACATTCCGCTGCTGGTCGCGCATTTTCTCGAGCAGATCGCCAAGGAAAGCGGCCAGCGCAAGATTTACGCCCCCGAGGCCGTGGAGTTGTTGGCCACCGCCGACTGGCCGGGCAACATCCGCCAGCTGTACAACGTGGTACGGCAAAACGTCGCGCTGTCGCATGGCCCCATCATCACCGCCGAAGTCGCGCAGCAATCGCTGGGCGGAAACCCGACGCGGCTGCCCTCGTTCGACGAGGCGCGCGATGAGTTCACGCGCAATTACCTATCGCAGATACTGCAGATCACGGGCGGCAACGTCAGCCAGGCGGCGCGCCTCGCGAGGCGCAATCGCACCGATTTCTACAAGCTGCTGTCGCGCCACCAGCTGCTGCCCGACGATTTCAAGAAGGGCTGAGCGCTCGGAAGCGCGCGCCCGACCCTCAGGCGTAGAATTCCACGATGCTCGCGACCACGTGCGCGAGTTGCCGGTGCTCCAATTCCGGGTAAATCGGCAGCGCCAGAACTTCCGCGGCGGCCCGCTCGGAATGCGGAAAATCTCCCGCGCCGTAGCCTAGATAGGCGAAGCATTTCTGCAGATGCAGGGGCACCGGGTAGTAGATCTCGGAGCCGATGGCGCGCTCGGTGAGCCTTGCCCTCAAGGCGTCGCGGTTCTGCACCCGCACGACGTATTGATTGAAAATATGCCGGCCGCCCGCACTCGCCTGCGGCGTCTGCAATGCCCTCTCCAACCCGGCGCGTGCGAAGGCGTTGTCGTAGTACGCGGCATTGCGCTGCCGTGCGTGAGTCCAACCGTCCAGGTATTTCAATTTCACGCGCAATACCGCGGCCTGCAATTCATCGATGCGAAAATTGCCGCCGATCACCTCGTGAAAATACTTGGGCTTGCCGCCGTGCACACGCAGCACCCGCATGCTTTCGGCCAGCTCCAAGTCATTCGTGGTGCACAGGCCCGCGTCGCCGAACGCGCCCAGGTTCTTGGTGGGAAAAAAGGAAAAGCAGCCGATGTCGCCGATGGCGCCGGCACGCACACCCGGCTGGTATTCGGTGCCGATGGCCTGCGCGGCGTCCTCGATGACCTTCAAGCGATGCTGCCGGGCAATCGCCATCAAGGGGTCCATGTCGGCCGACTGGCCGTACAGATGCACCGGCATCAACGCCTTGATCACACCGCCGGTGGCGCGGTTGACCAGCCGGCCCGCCTGCACCGCACAGTGGTCGTCGATGAAGGTCTGCACGGCGGCGGGCGACAGATTGAAGGTCGCAGGATCGATGTCGCAGAACACCGGCCGCGCACCGGCACGGGCGATGGTTCCCGCCGTTGCAAAAAAGGTAAATGGCGAGGTGATGACCTCGTCGCCGGCCCCTACACCCAAGGCCATGAGGGCGAGCAGCAGAGCATCGGTGCCCGAGGAGACCCCTATGCCGGCCGAGGCCGCACAGTAGGCCGCGACCTCCTCCTCCAATGCGCGCACGTTTTCGCCCAGGATGAATTGTTGGCTGGCGCATACTCGATCGAGGGCCGGCATTACTTCGGCACGAATCTGCGCAAATTGGGCCCGAAGGTCCAGCAATGGAACATTTGTCATGGGCCGTAGAATAGCATTGCCGGGCTGATTGCCCGCCTGGGGTCCGGCACGGGCCAATTTAACTTTTGCGGGAAGAATCACGCATGGCTGTAAGGTTTTCACCGATAATGAAGGTTCTGAGTGTTGCGCTTCTGCTACATGCGGGCGTCGAGAACGACGCCGGTGACCCGACGGATACCCGATGACCCAGCCGGTCCTATTCAAACAAAGCTTTCTCATTGCAGTATTGGCCGGCGCGCAGGCCGTGGTGCCGGCGGTGGTGGCCGTGGCCTCGCTGTATGCAATCATCGTTTATTTCGGCATCAGCTTCGATCGAACCTCCGAAGCCACCATCATCGTGGCCGTCCTGTGTCTGGTGTTGGTGCGGCCGCCGCGCGAGGTCACCACGCAATTGACCTCGGCGCGACTCTCGGCCGTGGTCGACGTGATTTTCCGATGGCTGTTGCTGCTCGCGGTGTTGCTGGCCATCGGCTATGTCACGAAGTCCCTGGCCGAATTTCCGCGCCGCATATTTCTGACCTGGGCGGTCATCACGCCGCTGGCGCTGATCATCGTCACGTTGGGGATGCAGGAGGTGATGCACCACTTCTTGACGCACGCCTTCGACAACCGCAGCGCCATTTTCGCCGGCTACAACAACAGCAGCCTGGAGCTCGCGCGGCGGCTGAAGTCCAACCCCGCCATGCGCCTGGAAGTGTCCGGCTTCTTCGACGACCGCAGCCCCGACCGCCTTGCCATGGAGCCCGACGCCAAGCTCGCCGGATCCTTGAGCGACGTCGCGCAGTTCGTGAAGGACAACGCTACGGATGTGATCTTCATCGCGCTGCCGCTGCGGCACGTGAAGCGCGTCATGAACCTGCTCGATGATTTGCGCGACACCACGGCCTCGATTTACTACGTGCCCGACATTTTCGTGTTCGATCTCATCCAAGCGCGCTCCGGCGAGATTCACGGCATTCCCGTGGTCGCCATGTGCGAAACGCCCTTCTATGGCTACCGGGGCGTCACCAAGCGGCTGACCGATATTGGCTTGTCCATCGCCATCCTGCTGCTGTTCCTGCCCCTGCTGCTGCTGATCGCCGTGATGGTCAAGGTCTCATCGCCGGGACCCATCATCTTCAAACAGCGCCGCTACGGTCTGGATGGCCAGGAAATCGCCGTGTACAAATTCAGGACCATGCGTGTGACCGAGGACGGCGCCCACATCCGCCAGGCATCGAAGACGGACAGCCGCATCACGCGGATCGGCGGCGTGCTCCGGCGCACCTCCCTCGACGAGCTGCCGCAGCTCATCAACGTTTTGCAGGGGCGCATGAGCCTCGTGGGTCCGCGGCCGCACGCGGTGGCGCACAACGAGCAATATCGAAAGCTCATCAAGGGCTACATGGTGCGACACAAGGTGCTGCCGGGCATCACCGGCCTCGCGCAGGTGAACGGCTGCCGGGGAGAGACATCGCAGCTGGAGGACATGCAGGCGCGGGTGAACTACGACCTCGACTACCTGCGGCGCTGGACGCCGATGCTGGACATCAAGATCATCCTGCTCACCGCGATCAAAGTGTTTCGCGACGACAAGGCCTACTGAACTTCGGCGTAAGGTGAGGCGCCTTTCGCTCCGCCGGCGAGGGCCATCCCCGCCGTCACGAATCCCTCGTGGAACAGATACCTGCCCCGCAGGGCCTGCGCCGTGTGTGCGGCAATGGCAAGGCGGCGGGTCGCGTGAATCTCGAAGGCCCCCTGCGAGCCGCCCCAGGCGAGGGCCGCAACGCGCGCGTCCTGGAAATTCAAGCGTTCGCGCGCCACCGGGTATTGGCACTTGTAGAACGCCTCCTTGGCCGAGAAAATCAGGGTGACGGCCGCGGCTCGTTCGGACGGCGGCAGCGATGCCAGCCAGGCAGTCTCGTCGGGCACGCAGATGCTGGGCCAGATCTCGGCATTCACATCCCCGACCACCTCGCTGTCGAGCCCCAGCGCCGCTGTGCCCGGCCGCAGCGCCACCACGGCGGCGCAAAGGCCCGTCGTGTGGGTAATGCTGCCGGCCAGAGAATCCGGCCACAGCGGCTGACGGTCATCGGCAACCTCGACCGGAAAATGAGCGAATCCGAATTCCGCCAAAGCGCGCCGGGCGCACAGCCGCCCCGCGGCGAACTCCCGCACCCGCTTAGGCACGGCCCGCCCCAGATATTGCGCTTCCGCCGGCAGCAGCAGCGCCGGGTCGCCAGGCTCGCGCAGATCGGCGGCGACCGCGCCCGGCGGGAACAGACTCGTCAAAGTCGGCGACAACGCGGCGGGATTCACTTGGGCAGTATGGCAGCGCTTGCCGCCGATTTGCGGCATGGATGATAATGGCCAATGCAAAATGTCATTGTGACGGGCGGCAGCCGTGGGCTCGGACTCGCGATGGCTCGCGCCCTCGCGGCCGCGGGCTATCGCGTCATCGCGCTCGCGCGTAGCGGCACCGACGAGTTGGCTTCGGCGGCGCGCGAGGCGGCGGACAGCGGCCGCGGCGCCATTGAGTTCCGAGCCATCGACTTGTCCGACTTGAGTCAGATCGCGCCGCTGGTGAAAGGGCTGCGTGCGGATTTCGGTCCCCTTTACGGCCTCGTCAACAATGCGGGTTTGGGCACCGGCGGCCTGCTCGGCACCATGCGCGACCAGGATATTCAGCGGCTGATCCAACTCAACACCGTCTCACCCATCGTGCTGTCGAAGTACGCTGTTCGATCGATGATGGCGCAGCGTGAAGGCCGCATCATCAACATCGCCTCGATCGTGGCGTTCACCGGCTACAGCGGGCTCTCGGTTTACAGCGCCACCAAAGCCTCGTTGCTGGGCTTCACCCGCTCCCTGGCGCGCGAGGTCGGACAGCTCGGCATCACGGTGAACGCCCTCGCCCCCGGGTTCATCGCCACCGACATGACGCAGGAGCTGGAGCAGGGGCAACGCGAGCAGATCATGCGGCGCAGTGCGCTGAAGCGCATGCCGGATCCGATCGACGTCGCACGCAGTGTCGAGTTCCTACTGGGGGACGGCGGCCGCAACATCACCGGAACGACTCTGACCATTGACGCCGGCAATACGGCGTAGTCGAAGACAGAGGGCCACGACAGGGATGGGCCGGACGCTGCGCTACACCCGGACTTTCGAGATCAAGGAGCTCAGCGTGCCCGTCAGCAAGGCGGAGAAACTCCGAGAGTTCTATCGTTTCATTGCAGGAGATGAACGCAATTCGGCGGTATTCAGGCTGGTGTCGCGGTAGGCCGCGCGCCGATGCATATGAGGATCAAGCTGGTGCACCGAAAATATTTTCGGTGCACCAGCGTCGGATCCTGGGAAATCCTCAGTGCTCCTGTCTCCCGAACGCTTGCACGAAGTTCCAGCCGTTCGGCGTTCCCACGCCCGTGGCAGGATCCCAGCCCGGACCGGCCGGCAGCCCGGAGTCGGTGCCGAAGGTCAGGACGAACCAGCGTGTGGAATGCGGGCTGTTGTAGAGCGCACTCACGAATGTCTGCTGGCCCTGAAGCGGCAACGCGAGATCCCAGGTGGTGAGGGTCTGCGTGCCGTTCGCATCGGAAAGCACACCGTTGACATTGTCGAGCCAGCTCGGCGCCGCGTCCACGTCCGTGATTGCGCCATACGGCATCGAATACAGGTACGGAGCCGCCTGGCCCAGGGGGTGGTGCGCACGCTGCGTCGCTATGCCCCACAGCGCCGAGAACATGGGCGTGGCGAGACTGGTGCCGCCGATGGCGGAGATGAACTGGTCACCCGCGGAGTCCAAGGTCTCGATGATCTCGACGCCCGTGTACGGGTCGGCCACCCAGGAGATGTCGGGCACCAGACGGCGATGGCCGCCCAGGCTGCGCTGGAAGGACGGCAGGGGGTAGACATTGCTGGTGCCGCCGCCGCCGCCGAACACGAAACCTTCGTTGAACGGCGGATCGATGGGCGGGCTGCCGGACGCGATCGTATCGGCGAGTTCGGTGATGTTGTTGCCCCAGCTGGTCTGAAACTGAATCTTGCCCTTGGAATTGAGCGCCACGCTGACGCCGCCAATGCCGGTGGCATAGGGCGAGCTCGCCGGATAGTTCACATCCGCAAAGCCCAGGTTGATGGTCTCGTTGCCGGAGTCGCCGGTGGCAAAGTTGACCGCCTCTCCCCTGGCATTGGCGAGCATCAATATGCCGTCCCCGGCCGTGCGCGTCGGAATGTCCGTTCCCGACTCGTTGCCCGACCAGCTGTTCGAGATCGAGACCACTCCCGGGGTCAGCGACGCCGTGAGGATGGCGGTGAACAGGTCGTCGAAGGAATTGGTCGGCGCGACCACCAGGAGGATTTTGGCGCCAGGCGCGATCGAGTGGACCCATTCCACGTCGAGCGTCGTCTCATCGGCCCAGCCGGCATTGGCGTCGCCCGAGAAACCCGATTCGGTCGGCGTGCCGACGATGGTGAGGTTGGCCGGCGGCAGACCCATGACCGCCGAGAACAGCGCCAGGTCGGCGGCAACGGTGGTTGAACCGAAGGCATCGACGATGGCGATGGTTTCGCCGGTGCCGTCGAGACCGACGCTGTAGAGCGGGTTCAGGTTGTACGCGGTCTGAAGATCGCTCGGCTGATACCCGCACGGAGCGAACGTCCCGGGCGTGCTGTTGTTGATGTCCGCGCCATAGCGCGTGCCCTCATAGGTGGCGGTGACGCCGGTGGCGCTGAACGACTGCGTCGTCGGCGGGTAGAAGCACTGCGCCGAAAAGATCAAGCCGTTTGCAGTGGCACCGAGCTTGATCGGCTTGGGACGCATACCTTCGGCATCGGAGGTGCGGATGAGGCCCGGCTTGGCAGCCAGATGCGCGCCCGGGCGCACCACATTCGGTTTCGCGCCAAGGTCATTGAGGCCACCCACCGAGGCGATCAGAGGCTTGATCGTGTCCGGCAACTTTGGGGCGGTCGAGTTGGCGCGGAAGGTCTTGCCGTTGAAGCTGTATTGATGCAGTTCGACGCCCAGCGCCGATTGCACCGTGGCCGCGGTGCCGCTGGCTTTGACGAAAAGGTTGTTCGGCCCTACTCCGGTGACTGTGAGTCCCCGTGCCTTGAGGAAGCCGCTGACCGCAGCGACGTCCGCCGCCGCCGGCGAATGACGTGCCTGGATCTGTTCCTCGGTCAGCCAATTGGCATTCCCGGCTTGCTGCGCGGCGAGCGTGTTCTCAAGTCCGCCGCTGTCGCGCAAATTGAGCCATACGGTGAGTTGAATCGGACTCGATCGGTCCACCGGACCCAAGTCGGTGGAGCGCGAGAGTACGCTGTGGACCCCCGGTTCGACACTGCCCGCTTGCGCGAGCGCGCCGAGGCTCGCGGCGACGGACAAGAATACGGCTGCAAACGTAAATTTACGGCTTGGCATAAGCTTTATCTCCCTATGGTTTTTGTTGTCCCGTCGCGTACGAAATCTTCATTGACTGCGTTGAACGGATTGCGTTTGACGGTACATCCGCCTGAACTCAAGGTCAATGGCCCTGCGCTGTCGACTCTGGATTTAGTTAAATGGAATTCCCTTCGCCGTCAATATCCGGCGACGCACCCATCGGAGCGCGGATCTGCCGCTCCTGCCAGCACGCCATTGCTGTGGCGGATGATCGCCCCGGCATGACCGGTTATTTCATCGTAGGCGCCAATCAATTCAACGTCATGACCGCGTTGTTTCAAATCGGCAACCGTGGCCGCCGGAATTCTGCTTTCGAGCTTGAGTGTATCGCTGTTCTGCCCCCAAGCTCGGCCGAGCAGCCAGCGGGGGGCAGAGACGGCTTGCTGCAACGGCTGTTTGAACCAGACCACACGTGAAAACACGGCGGCCTGCGTTTGCGGTTGGCCATCGCCGCCCATGGTTCCGTAAACCATCGATCGCCCGTCGTTGAATCTGGCCGCCGCCGGGTTCAGCGTGTGGAGCGGCTTCTTGCGCGGCTGCAGTGCCAATAGGTGCTTTGGATTCAAACTAAACGACGCACCGCGGTTTTGCCAGTTGAGCCCGGTCGTGGGCAGCACGACGCCGCTGCCAAATTCGTGATAAATGCTCTGGATGAAGGATACGGCCAGGCCGTGGGCGTCGATGACGCCCATCCAGACGGTGTCGCCGGTTTTTGATGCCCCGCCCCAGGGCAGCGCGGCCGCCAAATCAATCTCCTTTGCCAATGCGTCGAGCCGGGAAGGGCTCAATAAAGACTCCGCGGCCACCTTCATGTAGGCGGGGTCGGTTACGAATGCATCGCGCAATTTGAATGCCTGTTTGGTGGCTTCGACGCACAGATGAATATGATCGGTACTTTCCGCGTGCACGTTACGAATACCGCTGCGTTCGAGAATGCCAAGAATCGCCAGAGAAATCACGCCCTGGGTAGGCGGTACCATGTTGTAAACGGTGCCCTCTTCAAGTTCGAGCTGCAGCGGCGGGCACACGCGCGCTCGAAACTCGTTCAGATCATCGATCGAGAGCAGTGCGCCGACGGACTTGAGGTCTAGAGCGATTTCTTCAGCCAATGCGCCTCGATAAAAGCCATCCAGACCATCCCTCGCCAGTTGTTCAAAAACACGCGCAAGCTTGGGTTGTCGAAATAGAGCGCCCACCTCCGGGATCTTGCCGTTCACCAGGAAGCGCTCGGCAAACCCGGGCTGATGCGCAATCTCGTCGAATTTATTGGTGGTCGACAAAACCTGGCTGGCGGTCATGGCGATGCCATCGTTTGCGTATCCGTGGGCATCACGCAATAGACGATCGAGGGAAAGCCGGCCGCCATGCTGCCTCGAGACGCGCAGAGCCGCATCCCAACTCCCAATGGCGCCGGCCACCGTGTTCATGGCGAGGGGGCCGCGGAAGGGAATCGCATCGAGACCCGCCTGCGCATACGCTGCGATGGTGGCCTTCGCCGCGGCCGGACCGGCGCCGTCGATGGCGACGGGGGAGCCTTGCGGCGGGATAATCAGCCAAAACGCGTCGCCTCCGATGCCATTCATGTGCGGGTAAGCGATGGAGATGGTTGCGGCGGCGGCCACCATGGCTTCTATCGCGTTGCCGCCATCGCGTAATACCGCGACAGCGCTTTGCGAAGCCAGGGCATGGGGCGCAACCGCCATGCCTTGCGTGGAACGAATAGTTTGAATCACTGGAATCCCGGGTCGGCTGTCGCGTTCGCACGAAGATATCTGCCGCGCATCGGCTTGAGTACGGCAATGGCAAGCAGCGCCGTCAGTATATCGAGAGAGATCACGACGGCAAAAACCGGGAGCCAGCTGCCCGAAGCCTCGCGCAGGCGTGCCGCAAGAGGACCGCCGAAGATGGACCCTATGCCTTGCGCCATGTACAGAAAACCGTAGTTCGTGATGGCACGCTGTTCGCCGAAAGTATCGGTCAGCGTTGCGGGGAAAAGCGAGAAAATCTCGCCCCAGCCGAAAAAAACGAGTCCGGAGAATAGGACGAATAACACGGTAACGTCCCGTGTAAGCAACCACAGGGTCATCGCAATCGCCTCGAGCCCGAAGGCGAGGAACATGGTCTTCTCACGGCCGATCCGGTCCGACACCCAACCAAAGAACGGCCGCGTCAATCCGTTGGTAGTCCGGTCCAGCGTCAACGCAAGCGGCAATGCGCCCATTCCTATAATGGATGCATTGGCGATGCCGAAGTCCCTCGAGAACGTCGCCATTTGCGAAATGACCATGAGGCCTGACGTCGACATCATCGTCATCATCAAGAACATCAGCCAAAACACGGGCGTCTTCAACATCTCCCCCGAGCCGAGACCCTCAGTCTTCTTGTTGCGGGCGATGTAGTCGGCCATCCAGTCCTTCGGTGGCTGCCGCATCCCCAGTGCGGAGAAGAATGCGACTGCGCCAAAAATCAGGCCAAAATGCAGGAGCGTCGCTTGATAGCCCAGTTTCGAGATACTGATGGCCACTGGAAATGTCGAGAGCACCGCCCCCATGCCGTACCCCGCGGCAACGATCCCCGCTGCCATGCCACGCCTGTCGGGAAACCATGCGACCATCAAACCAACGATACCGACATAGATGATGCCGGTGCCGACCCCCCCTAACAAACCGTAAGTCAAATAGACGGACATCAAGGACTCGGCCGACGAGGCCAGAACCCAGCTCAGGCCCGTCATTATCGCACCGGCGGCGAGGAGCAATTGGGGACCGAATTTCTCGATCAGGTAGCCCTGCAGCGGGGAGAGAAAGCTTTGTAGAACGACGAAAATGGAAAACGTGACCTGCAACTCGGCAAGCGAGACACCAAGCTGCGCCGTCCACGGCTTCGTGAATAGCGTCCATACATACTGTGGACTCGAAATGGCCATCATGCAGATCAACCCAAGAATGAGTTGCATCCATCGGCTTCCCAAGAATCCTGCATCGACGGTTTCAACATGCGAAACTGAGCTCATCGTCGACCCGCGTGACCAACGGACCGCCACATTGGGGGAACGGCATTGCACGCCGGTTTCCACGAATCGCGACCGCGTTTCATTTGAAACCACGCATCGACGCTGGGAAACCGCCGCGTAACCCGTGAGCGGCATCATGGCAGCTTCGACTTACTTGGAGTCCACCAATGGCAACGTCAGTCACCTTCAAGCGCCCCGACGGGCAAGTCATTCAAGGCTACCTGGCCGAACCGGAGCACGCTGCCGGTGCTGCGGCCGTAGTCGTCATCCAGGAATGGTGGGGAGTGAACCCGCAGATCCGCGGCGTCGCCGATCGTCTAGCGAGCGCAGGATACGTCGCGCTCGTGCCCGACCTGTACCGCGGCAAGTCCACGGTCGAGGCCGAAGAAGCGCATCACCTGATGACGGGGCTGAACTTCGGCGATGCTGCCTCGCAGGATGTGCGCGGCGCCGTGCAATTCCTGAAGACCCGCAGCGGCAAAGTCGGCGTAACCGGGTTTTGCATGGGGGGCGCGTTGACGCTGCTGGCCTCGTGCATGGCCCCCGAAATCGATGCCGCCGTCGTCTGGTACGGCTGCCCGCCGCTGGAATACATCGACGCAGCCAAGATCAGGGCGCCTCTGCAAGCGCATTGGGCCACGCAGGACGAGTTCTTCCCCATCGCCAGCATCGATCCGCTGCAGGACAAACTCCGTGCAGCCGGCGTCACCTTCGATTTCCATCGCTACCTGGCGCACCATGCCTTTGCCAACGAGACCGCCGTCGGGCCGGGGCGCATTCCCGCCACCCAGTACGACCCCGTCTGGTCGCAACAGGCATGGGACCGCACCTTCAGCTTCTTCGGCCGCTGGCTCAGGTGACGCATCGCCGTGAACCAGAATTGGCTAGTTTTGCGAATTTTAGCTAAAATAGGTGCATTCTTAACGGAGTGACGCCATGACCCGAGGATCCGGTATTCCGCGCGTTTTGAGGCCGCGGCAGATCCGTCGCACCCATAGTGTTCCTGATCAAGTCCAGGGATCGAAGACAATCACTGCGACGCGAGCCAAGAACGCCTTCGGCGAGATCATGGAGAGCGTGCGAAAGTCGGTGCCCGTCTTCATCGAAAAGCACGGCAGAGCTGAAGCGGTCGTTCTCAACGTCAGCCATTACCGGACGCTTGTGCGCCAAGCGAGAACTCCCGACGAAGTGCACCTGGATGGACTGCGAGAAGACTTTGAAACGCTGTATTTGTCCATGCAAGACGACAAATCACGTAAGGCAGTGGACAGCCTGCTGTCGGCAGCAGCGGAGGATTTAAACAAAACCGCCGCAGAACGCGCGAGAAGGCGTGGCTAGACGTCCCGGGCGGATACTGGTCGCAGCCGGCACCAATGGCGCCGGCAAGAGTGCCATCGTGGGTGCATTTCTAGCCGCCAAGGGCGGCGCGTACTTCAATCCCGATTTGGTGGCTCGAGAGCTCATTCAAAAGGGAGTGCCGGCCGAGCAAGCCAACGCGAGTGCCTGGCAGCTTGGGTTTGACGCGCTACAACGAGCCATCGACAACAGCGAGGACTTTTCCTTCGAAACCACGCTCGGCGGTTACACGATTGCCCGCGAACTGCACCAAGCGATCAAAGCCGGACTTAAGGTTTACATTTGGTACGTTGGGCTCGCATCACCGGAATTGCACATCGCGCGCGTGCGGGCGCGGGTAGGCCGTGGAGGTCATGAGATCCCTGAAGCCAAAATCCGCGAGCGATACCCGAAAAGCCTGGCGAACCTCGTTTCGTTCATCGGTGCAGCAGCCGAAGTTCACGTGTTCGATAACAGCGCCGAATCCGCGGACGGACTCCCCCAATCAATGCGTGTATTCCGCATGCGCGGCGTAATAATCATTGAACCGGATCTTGAAACTCTAATGACCCAAACACCCAATTGGGCCAAGCCGGTCGTTGCGGCCGCTATAAAGGTGCATACGGCACGACGCAAGACGCGAAAGAAGAAATAGCCGACCCCATCGACATGTCAATAGCGCCCTATCAATTCACGAGGTAGGTCCAGTTCAATATCTTTTGGACGGCGCCCATCCCTCCGCAGCCTCCGGTGAAGCCCACGTAGGCCGTGTTACCGCCGACCGTGGCCGGAATGTTCAGCGGCGCCGAGGTGGTGAAGCTCGCGTTCGTCACCGTGTCGGTGAGCGTGAGGGTCAGTGTCGTTCCATCGTAG
>DATFZF010000014.1:0-85173 GCA_035314705.1 Steroidobacteraceae bacterium
CCGGGTATTGCCGCTGATGAAGCGCGGCAAACGCCTGTTCCTGGCCGTGGCGGACCCCACCAATCTGCATGCGCTGGACGAGATCCGCTTCCAGACCTCGATGAGCATCGAGTTCGTCGTGGTCGAGGACGACAAGCTGCAAATGGCCGTCGGCAAAGCCATGGATCAGGCCGAAGCGGCCATGCCGAGCCTCACCGACGACGACTTCGATCTCGAGAACCTTGAGGTCACCGGCGGCGACGAGGACCCTAATGCGGAAGCGCTGGGCCGCGATGACGTGGAAGACGCCCCGATCGTGCGCTTCGTCAATAAGATCCTGCTCGACGCGATTAAGAAAGGCGCGTCCGATATTCACTTCGAGCCCTACGAGAAGATGTTCCGCATCCGGACTCGGCTGGATGGCGTGCTCAAAGAAGTGGCCATGCCCCCGGTCCAGCTGGCGATAAAAATCGTCGCCCGCCTCAAAGTCATGGCACGGCTCGACATTGCCGAGCGCCGGGTCCCGCAGGACGGCCGCATCAAAATGCGCCTGTCGAAGAACCGCGCCATCGATTTTCGCGTCAGCACCTGCCCGACCCTGTTCGGCGAGAAGGTGGTCACCCGTATTCTCGATCCCTCCAGCGCGATGCTGGGCATCGACGCACTGGGCTATGAGCCGGTGCAGCGTGAACTGTATTTGAGATACCTGGCCAAGCCGCAGGGAATGATCTTGGTGACCGGGCCTACCGGCAGCGGCAAGACCGTGTCGCTGTATACCGGCCTCAATATCTTGAATACCGAGGATTGCAATATCTCGACCGCCGAGGATCCGGCGGAAATCAATCTCCCCGGCATCAATCAGGTCAACGTCAATCCCAAGGTGGGACTGACGTTCGCGGCCGCGTTGCGCGCATTCCTGCGCCAGGACCCCGATGTCATCATGGTCGGCGAAATCCGCGACTTGGAAACCGCCGAGATTGCCATCAAGGCGGCGCAGACGGGGCACTTGGTGCTGTCGACTCTGCACACCAACGACGCGCCGCAAACCTTGACCCGATTGGTCGATATGGGAGTGAAGCCATATGCCATTGCGACCTCGGTGAGTCTGATCATTGCGCAGCGCTTGGCGCGCAAGCTGTGCAACAACTGCAAGCAACCGATCGACATTCCCGCCGAAGCCCTGAAGAAGGAGGGGTTCGAGGCGGCGGACATCGAGACGGGGTTCAGAGTGTTCAAGGCCGTCGGCTGCGGTCAATGCACCGACGGTTACAAAGGACGCATGGGAATTTATCAGGTGATGCCGGTTACGGAAACGATCGGCCGCATCATCATGGAAGGCGGCGGCGCGTTGAACATCAACGATCAGGCCACCAAGGACGGCATCTGGAACCTGCGGCGTTCAGGTTTGCAGAAGGTGAGAGACGGCGTCACCAGTTTGGAAGAAGTCAACAACGTCACCATTGATTAGCAGGTAACCGCAAGGATCGATTTATGGCGATATCGGCAACCGCAGGCAAGAAAGAAACCCAGTTTTTGTGGGAGGGTAAGGACAAGCGCGGCAACAAGGTGCGGGGCAAGTCGCTCGCCGCGAATGAAGCCGCGCTGCGCGCCGACCTGCGCCGCCAAGGCGTTGCCGCGACTCGCGTCAAGACGCCGAGCGCCGCCTTTCGCTCGGGCGGCAAAGTGCTTCCCATCGACATCGCGGTGTTCGCGCGGCAGCTCGCGACCATGATGTCAGCGGGCATTCCCATGGTGCAGGCCTTCGAAATCATCGGCAACGGGCATGAAAAGCCGGCGATGCAAAAGCTGGTGCTCGACATCAAGGGGACCATCGAAGGCGGCAGTACGCTGCACGAATCCTTAGCCAAGCATCCGCTCTACTTCGACGATCTGTTCGTCAATCTGGTCGAGGCCGGCGAACAGGCCGGTGCGCTCGAAACGCTGTTGGACAAGATCGCGACGTATAAGGAAAAGACCGAGGCTCTCAAGAAGAAGATCAAGAAGGCATTGTTCTACCCCATGGCCGTGCTGGGCGTCGCCATCATCGTCAGCACGATATTGCTGATCTTCGTCATTCCGCAATTTGAGGCTTTGTTCAAGGGATTTGGCGCGGATCTTCCGGCATTCACGCAGATGGTCGTCAATCTTTCGCGCTTCATGCAGCACCTTGGATGGATGGTGATGCTCGCGATCGGCGGCGGAGTTTACGCATTCCTTTACTTCAAGAAGCGCTCCAGAAATATGCGCCGTGCTCTGGACCGCATCATGCTCAAATTCCCGATCATCGGCCCCATTCTGGTCAAGGCCGCGATAGCCCGGTTCGCGCGTACCCTGTCGACCATGTTCGCGGCGGGCGTGCCCCTGGTTGAAGCAATGCAATCGGTGGCCGGCGCCACCGGCAACATCGTCTACGAAGAGGCCACCCTGCGCATGAAGGACGAAGTGGCGACGGGTCAGCGGCTGCAGCGCGCCATGGAAAATACCGGCTTATTTCCCAATATGGTCGTGCAAATGATCGCGGTGGGCGAGGAATCCGGCTCGCTCGACACCATGTCGGCCAAGGTAGCCGAGTTCTACGAAGCCGAGGTCGACAACGCGGTCGACGCCATGTCGAGCTTGATGGAGCCCGCCATCATGGCGATTCTGGGCGTGCTGGTCGGCGGCATGGTCATCGCCATGTATCTGCCCATCTTCAAACTCGGCGCCGCAATTTAGCGCCCGCTTGGGCCGCGCGGACGAGACCACTGTTTAGCCCATGCTGAACGACCTCGTCGCGCTCTACACCGACAACCATGCCCTGTTTGCGGGGTCGGTGTTCTTGCTGGGCCTCGTGATCGGCAGTTTTCTCAACGTCGTCATCTACCGGCTGCCTATGATCCTGGAGCGTGAGTGGCGCTCCCAGGCGGCCGAATTTCTCCCCGTGGGCGGGGGCGCCGTGGCAGCCGACCCCGCGGCGGGCGACGCCACGCCGGCCGATGGCACGGTGGGCGACGGCACGGTTGCGGCCGTGCCCGCGACTGCGTTGGCGCTCGAGGTGCTGACCTTAAGCACGCCCGGCTCCGCCTGTCCCCACTGCAAGGCGCCCATTAAAGCCTGGCAGAACATACCGGTGGTGAGCTGGCTGCTGCTGCGCGCGCGCTGCGCCTCCTGCGGCGCCCGCATCTCCGTCCGCTATCCCCTGGTGGAACTGGCGACGGGGCTGCTGTCAGCCGGGGTGGCCTGGCACTTCGGATTTGGCGCCCCGGCCGCGTGTGGCTTGCTGGTTACCTGGGCCTTGATCGCGCTCACCGGGATCGATATCGACCATCAGTTGCTGCCCGACGGCATTACGCTGCCTCTCATGTGGGCCGGCTTGCTGGCGGCGGTGATCGTGGGGCCCATTGCGGGGAGCCCGATCCCGGTCTCGGCGCACGACGCCCTCATTGGCGCAGCCGCGGGCTACGTGAGCCTGTGGCTGGTGTTCCATGCGTTTCGCCTGATCACCGGCAAAGAGGGCATGGGTTATGGGGACTTCAAGCTGTTCGCGGCCTTGGGCGCCTGGCTGGGTTGGAAGCTCCTGCCGTTGATCATTTTGCTGTCGGCCGCCACCGGCGCTGTGCTCGGGATCTTGATGATTGTTCTGCGCGGCCGCGATCGGAGCGCCCCGATGCCCTTTGGCCCCTATCTGGCGGCCGCGGGCTGGCTGGCGATGATGTACGGCGATGTGCTGGTTAGCAGCTATTTGCATGTGTCCGGTCTCGCCCGTTAGGCCATGACGAGGCCCGATAGGCCATGACGGGGCTTGACAGATCATGACGGGGCGGCGCCTGCGCATCGGCCTCACCGGCGGCATCGCCAGCGGCAAGAGTACGGTTGCGCAACGATTCATGGAGCTTGGAGTGCCGGTGATCGATGCCGATGAGGCGGCTCGCACCGTGGTCGCATCGGGCACGCCGGGGCTCGTCAAAGTGATCGAGCGGTTCGGTGGCGGCGTACTCGCCGAGAACGGCGAACTCGACCGGCGCGCCCTTCGAGACCTCGTATTCAGCGATCCTGGCGCACGGCGCGACCTCGAGGGCATCCTGCATCCGCTGATTCGTGCGGCCATGGAACGGGACGCACACAAGGCCGACGGCCCTTACATCGTCATGGCCATACCGCTCCTGGTAGAGAGTGGTTCGTTCGATCGCGTGGACCGTGTTTTGGTGGTGGACGTGGATGCAGCGGCCCAGGTGCATCGCCTGACGGCGCGCGACGGCTGCTCGTTGGAGCAGGCCCGCGCCATGGTGGCGTCTCAGGCGAGCCGGCAGGCTCGTCTGGCCGCGGCGGATGATGTGCTGCTGAACACCGGAACCGTCACGGATTTGCGACAGTCGGTCGATCGCCTGCACGAGCGGTATCTGCTGCTGGCCGACAGCCACGGCGCCGAGGACGAATTAACCTAAACCCGAGGTTTACCCTGGGCCTCGGGTTGGCTCAGAATAGGCGGATGAACTCTCACCCCGATCTGCTGGCCCAGGCCGACCCCGAGCCCGCGCCCATCGTCTACGAGCAGCCCCTGAACGAGCGCATGCGTACTTTCCTGCGCCTGGAATTTCTCTACACGCAGGCTTCCTATCACAGCGAGTCGCCCAATCCTTGGAGTTCGCGTGCGGCGGTGGCCAGCCTGCTCGAGATTCTGGCCATCACGGCGCGCGGTGACTCGCGCGGCGAAGTCTTGAAGGAGTTGGAACGTCACGTCAACGTTCTCAAGGAATATCAAACCAAGACCGGCGTCGACCCCGGGCGCCTCAAATCGCTGATATCGAACCTGGTCAAGCTGCGCAACGATCTATCGTCGATCGGCGGCAACTACATGGGGCCGTTGCGCGATTCCGAATTCTTGAGCGCCATCAAACATCGCAGCGCCATTCCGGGCGGGACCTGCGATTTTGATCTGCCGGATTACTCGTACTGGCTGAACCGTCCCGCCGAGGTGCGCGCAGCGGAATTCATCGGTTGGCTTGCGCTGATCAGACCGTTGTGCGACAGCATCGCCGAGTTGCTGTGGCTGACGCGCCAAAATGCCAAATGCAAGTCCGAGCTCGCCGTCGGCGGCATCTTCCAGTTGCAATTCGACCGCGAGAATCCCTGCCAGCTGGTGCGCGTGACGCTGCCCCCCGACATGGATTTGTTTCCCGAGATCAGCGGCAGCCAACACCGCTGCACCATCCGATTCTTGAATTGGCTCGATGCCACCAGCCGGCCCGTTCACGTCGAAGTGGATGTGCCGTTTCTCTTGACCTGCTGCGCTTGAATCAATCGATGGCAACGATGGTCAAATGCCCGACCTGCCGGCGGCCGGTGGAATGGTCGCCCGAGTCCGTCTACCGGCCCTTCTGCAGCGATCGCTGCCGGCTCATCGATCTCGGCGCATGGTTCAATGAACAGCACAGGATTCCGGACGAATCGGCGGCCGCCGATGAGCCGCCCGCGAATCCGCCCGAGGAATCGTAAGTCTTGCAGCCGGAGTTTTGGCACGCACGCTGGAGCACGGGCCAAATCGGCTTTCACAAGAGCGCTGTCGACCCGCACCTTCAGCAGTACTGGCCGAGCCTTCAGGTGGCGAGCAACAGCCTTGTGTTCGTGCCCCTGTGCGGCAAGAGCCTCGATCTCGAGTGGCTGCGTGAGCAAGGTCATTGCGTGGCGGGCGTGGACTTATCCGCCGTTGCCCTGGAAGCGTTCTGCATGGAGCAGGGCATTGCAGCGAGGCGCCGAACGCAGGGTGGTTTCGACGTCTACGAGGCCGCGAGGCTGCGGTTGTTCCGCGGCGATTTCTTCGCGCTCACCTCGCAGCTGCTCGGCTCCGTCTCCGCAATCTACGACCGCGCGGCCCTGATCTCCTGGGCTCCGGCACTGCGCCCAGCCTATGTGGAGCACCTCGCGGCGCTGACGCGTCCGGGCACGCAAACGCTCTTGGTCACGATGGAGTACCCGCAGGCGCAAATGTCCGGGCCGCCCTTTTGCGTCGATGCCGATGAGGTCGCCCGCTTGTATGGCCCGCGGCATGCGCTCGAGGAGCTTTCCAAGCACGACATCCTGGCGAGCGAGCCGAGACTGAGTTCGCGCGGGGTCACGCGTCTGCACGAGGTGTGCTACCGGCTGACGCGCTTGTAATAGACTCGAGCCTAAGAACAAACAAGAGGATCCCATGGCCGATACGCGAAATTCCGGACGCTACTTGGCGCCCGCCCTGGTCGCCTGCGCCGTCGCCGGCTCGCCGCACGCGGCGGAACTGACGATCGATCGCCTGTTCGATGCGCCGGCCTTGGCAGGGCCCACGATCGTCGGAATGAAGATATCGCCGGACGGCACACGCGTGACGTATCTGAAGGGCAAGCCGGAGGATAAGGATCGCCTGGATCTGTGGGAATACAACATCAGTGAAGGCCGCGCGCGCGTCCTGGTCGACTCCAGGGCGCTGGCGCCGGCCCACGAAAAGCTCTCGGATGAGGAATTGAACCGCCGCGAACGGCAGAGAACCGCGGCCCTGTCCGGTATCTTGGAGTACTCCTTTGCGCCGTCGGGCCGCGCCTTGCTATTTCCTCTGGCCGGCAATCTCTATTACTGCGATCTCACCAAACACGCCAAGGAAGCGGTGACGGAGATCAACCACTCGACCAGCTTCGCATCGGACGCGGCCATTTCGCCGGCCGGCGGTTTCGTGGCCTTTGTTCGCGATCAGAATCTTCATGTCTATGACATCGCCAAAGGCCAGGCCAAGGCGTTGACGAATGACGGCGGCGGACCCATCAAGAACGGCATGGCTGAATTCGTCGCGCAGGAAGAAATGGACCGCAGCACCGGGTACTGGTGGGCGCCTGATGACCGGCATATCGCATTTGCGCGCGTCGACGAGACTCCCGTCAAGGTCACCGAGCGATTCGAGATCGCGGCGGACAATGTGGCGACCTTTGCCCAGCGCTACCCTGCCGCCGGCGGCCCCAATGTGCTGCTGCGCTTGGGCGTGGCGGATGTGCAAAGTGGGGCGGTCACCTGGATCGACCTGGGGGACGAAACGGATATCTACCTCGCGCGCGTCGATTGGCTGCCGGATGGCAAGACGCTGGCGATTCAGCGCGAGAGCCGCGACCAGCGGCGGCTGGATTTGCTGTTTGCCGACATCGAGACCGGCCGCAGCCGCGTCGTGTTGACGGAAACCAGCAAGACCTGGATCGACCTGAACAACGAGCTGTCCTTTCTTGGCCATTCCCAGGAATTCATTTGGGCGTCGAGCCGCGACGGCTACCTGCACCTGTACTTGTACGATTACCAGGGTCATTTGCTGCGGCAACTCACGGCCGGCGCATGGAGCGTGGATGATTTCAGGACGCGGGCCATCAAGGGCATCGACGAGAAGAACCGTCTCGTCTATTTCACGGCCGCCGAGAAAAACCCCACGGAGCGGCAGTTCTACAGCGCTTCTCTGGATACGCAGGATCCTCACCAGATCCACCGCATTTCGCATGAGGACGGCTTGCACGGCATCACCATGTCGCGTGATGCAAACCTGTACGTCGACAACTTCACCAGCAGCACCCAGCCGCCGCAGGTCACTCTGCATGCCGCGGACGGCAAGACGCTGGCGCTCCTGCTCGAGAATCGCTTGGATGCGAAGCATCCGGACGCGCCATTTCTGGCGGACAACTCCGTGCCCGAGATCGGCACTCTCATTGCCGCCGATGGTCAGACGCTGTATTACCGCGTGTTCAAGCCCCGGCACTTCGATCCGGCGAAGCGCTACCCGGCCATCGTGGACGTGTACGGCGGTCCGGGTGTCCAGAGGGTTCTCGATGCTTGGGCGGGCAGCTCCTTCACCCAGATCCTGACGCGCGCCGGCTACGTGGTGTTCCAGCTGGACAACCGCGGCAGCGCCTTCCGGGGGACGGCATTTCAAGCGCCGATTCACGACAGATTGGGCGCCGTCGAAGTCGCCGACCAAGTGCAGGGCGCGCGCTGGCTGGGCTCGCAGGCATTCATCGATCCCGCCCGCATCGGCGTTTGGGGCTGGAGCTACGGCGGCTACATGACGCTGATGTTGATGTTCAAAGCGCCTGATGTGTTTCGCGCCGGCATCGCGGGCGCGCCCGTGACCGATTGGAGCTTGTACGACACGCACTACACCGAGCGCTACCTCGACCGGCCCCAGGACAATGCCGAGGGCTATGCGGCCAGTTCCGTGCTGCCCTATGCCAAGGATCTCGAGGGCAAACTGTTGGTCATGCACGGTATGGCGGATGACAATGTGCTATTCCTGCACAGCACCAAGCTGTTTCGCAGGCTGCAGGATCTGGGCAAACCCTTCGATGTCATGGTCTACCCAGGCGCGAAGCACGGACTCATCCGGCAGCATGATGGGCGGCATGCCTACGCCACGATCAAGCGGTTCTTCGACGACAATTTGAGGCCCTGACGACAACCGATCGATGCTCATCGCCGCTCTCACTATCCTGCTGTCTTCCTTTCTCTTGTTCTTGGTGCAACCCATCCTGGCCAAACAGATTCTCCCGTGGTTCGGCGGATCGGCGGGCGTTTGGACCATGTGCCTGGTGTTCTTCCAGCTGGTCTTGCTGTTCGGTTATGCCTACGCGCACTGGCTGACGCGCCACGGCGTTCGGCCGCGCCGTGCGTCGCTGCACATCGTGCTTCTGCTGGCGAGCTGCCTGACATTACCCATCATCCCCTCGTCGTTCTGGCAGCCGCAGCACGCCACCGTGCCGGCGTTGCGGATACTGGGCCTCCTGGCGGCGACCGTCGGCTTGCCCTACTTTCTTCTCGCATCGACGGCACCGCTGCTGCAACGATGGCTGAGCGCCGACGAGCAGAATTCCGCCCAGAGTCGTTCCATCTATCGGCTGTTCGCGCTGTCGAATTTCGGGTCATTGGTCGGATTGCTGAGCTATCCCTTCGCCATCGAACCGTTCGCGACGTTGCGGCTGCAGGCATGGGTGTGGAGTTCTGCTTACGTGCTCTTCGTTGGCTGCTTCATCAGCTACGCATGGAAGAGACGGCAGTCGCCTGAGCTTGCGCGTACCCCGACAGTAGACGGAGGTAACCCCGAGCCCGCCCCGGCGCCGCGCACCTATGTGTACTGGATCTGCTGTGCCGCGCTGGGTTCCGCCCTGCTCCTGTCGGTGACCAATCAAATCACGCAGAACGTGGCTTCCATACCCTTCCTGTGGGTTGTTCCATTGACCATGTATCTGTTGAGTTTCATCATTTGCTTCGAGGGACGCTCCGGGGACGGCTGGTACGACCGCCGACGTTGGGTGGCGCCGGCGATGTTGGCCACGGGCGCCATGGCTTGGGCTTTGTTCGCCGACCGGTCGAATTTATCCATATTTTCAGCCGTGCCGATTTTTGTCATCGGAATTCTCTGGGGCTGCGTCGTATGCCATGGTGAGCTCGCGCGCAGCAAGCCGAGCCCGGCTTACTTGACGCATTTTTATTTGTGCCTCGCCACCGGGGGAGCGTTGGGCGGCCTGTTGGTGGGCATCGTCGCTCCCCTCATCTTCACCAGCTACTGGGAAATGCCGCTGGCGCTGATATTCGTGGGAGCTCTGGGGGTCTACAGTTGCCTTGAAGAAACCACGCAGCGCAGCAGGACGCTGTGGGCGGCCAATCTCTTGGTCGCGTTGCTCGGCACCGCGCTGGTACTCCTGCTGCTCGGTGAATTGCCCTCCGCCCTGGACCCCTACACTCTCGGCTGGTCGAAGATCGTCATGGGCGACGCGCGTTGGGGTTGTGCCGCTCTGCTGATCATGGCCGCCTTCGTGCTGCCGCGATACCGCCTATCCCTCGCGATCGCCCTCACGGCCCTGTTCTGCACTCTCATTTTCGATTGGAGCTACTACCAAGAACTCACCGCGGGCGCGAGAGCTTCCGTTCGCAATTTCTATGGCTCGCTGCGCGTCATCGATTCGACGGAGGGTGCCCGGCACATCCGGCGGCTCAAGCATGGCGTCATCGTGCACGGTTCACAGATTCTGGAGCCGGGCCTGAGCTCGATCCCCACGACCTACTATGGAGAAACCTCGGGAATCGGCCGCACCCTTCGGTCCGAACACCGGACGATCGGCGCTCTGCGGATCGGTTCGGTCGGCTTGGGCGCCGGAACGCTGGCGGCCTATGGTGAAGCCGGCGATCTATTTCGTGTGTACGAACTCAATCCGGCCGTGCTGGACATTGCGCAGAATCAGTTTTCCTATCTCAAGAACAGCAAGGCCCGAATCGAGCCGGTACTGGGCGACGCACGGCTTTCCTTGGCGTTCGAAATCGCACACGGGGCATTTGATGCGCCCGAACAGCGTTTTGACGTCTTGTCGTTGGATGCGTTTTCGGGGGATGCAATTCCGGTGCATTTGCTGACTCGGGAGGCATTCGCCACCTATGCTCGCGCACTCAAGCCGGATGGGATCCTCGCCTTTCATCTTTCCAACCAGTACTTGGATCTGCCTCCCGTCGTCGAGCAGATCGCCCGCGGCGCGGGTTTCCAGGCCGTCCTCATCGCCGATCGCCCGCCGACATCGAGTTTGTCGGCGGCATCCGATTGGGTGCTGGTCACGCGCAACGCGGCGTTTCTAAGGCAGCCGGACATCGCGGCTCACACCGCCCCGATCGCGGCTCGTACCGGTCTGCCGGAATGGACCGACCAATTCAGCAACCTCTTCCAGATTCTGAAGTAGCGCCGATTTCGTTCAAACCGCTGGCGCCCAGCACCCAGCCTTGTTCAAGCGGAATTCCGCGCGCGTAGACCGGCATGGACGCCCGGCCGCAAAGCGCGCGAAGCTCGCCGGCGGCCAGCTCACTCCTCAGCACCAGAAAATCCGCGCCGGCTTGCGCCGCCGCCGCCGCCTCCTCGGCGCCCGCGCAGAACACGCCGCGCAGCCGGACGCGCCGCGCGGGGTCGGCAGCGGGTTGCTCGCGCAACGAACTCAAATCGCCGACGCTGTAGAACGGCGTGACGGCCTGCATCAGCCGCTCCGGCAATCGCAGCGCCGCCACGATGGGCTCGTCGGCCGGCAACAGCTTCGCCGCGGGCAAATCCTCTTGCGCGCACCAGCGCAAGGCCTGGCCGTCGAGTCCCGCGGGTTCGCCGGCGTAGCGCTTGACCACCCACATGTCGAGCAGCACGTCGCGCGATGGGTAGGCGTGACGCACGCGGATCAAGGGCCGGGGCGTGCTGATGGTGATGCCGAGTTCCTCGCGCAACTCGCGCGCCAGACCCGCCGCACGCTCCTCGCCCGGCTCGAGCTTCCCGCCGGGGAACTCCCAACCGCCCGCCAGGTGTTTCCCCTCGGGTCGCTGGGCGATCAGCACGTGTCCGGCCGCGTCGATCACCGCGCCGGCGACGACATGCACGAGCGCGCGGGCTGACCCACTCAATGGCCGGCCGGGACTCAACCGCTCGCTTGCTGCAAAGCGCCGTGGCAGTGCTTGTATTTGCGCCCCGAACCGCAGGGACAGGGTTCGTTGCGTCCGACCTTGGGCATGGGACGCACGAAGGGCGCGGCGGCAGGGGCGTTCGCGCGCGGATCCAATTCCATGACATTGCCCTCGGAACCGGCCGCACCGAGGCCTCCCGAGGCGCCGGGGCCGCCCGCGGCGCCAGGGCCGCCCAAGTCATCGGGTCCTGGCATGCCCTGAATCGGCGAGATTGCCTCCGCGTGCTGCGCCTGCAGCGCGCGCGCCAGCCGGTGCTGCCGCTCGAGCTCCTCGCGCTCGATCTCGGCCTGGCTGCGCACTTGTATCTTCGACACCGTGGTCACGGTGTCGAACTTGATGCGATCCAGCATGGCGGAGAACAATTCGAAGGCCTCGCGCTTGTATTCCTGCTTCGGATTCTTCTGCGCATAGCTGCGCAGGAAAATACCCTGGCGCATGTAGTCCATCGCGGCGAGATGTTCGCGCCAGTGCTGATCGAGAGTGCGCAGCATCACCTCTTTTTCGATGTAGCGCATGACCTGAGGGCCGACGCTGGTCTGCTTCTGGTCGTACGCGGCTTCGAGCGCGGCGAGGATCTTGCTTCGCAGGCCCGAGCCGTCCCCGGCCTCTTCGGCTTTCACCCATTCTTCGGTGGGGAGCATGGGTCCGAAATCCCGCTCGATGGCCTGGGCCAAACCCGCCGCATCCCACTGCTCTTCGGGCGCGCCGCCCGGCACATATTGATCCACCAGCTGCGCGACCACGTCCTCGCGAATGCCCTTGACGGCCTCGGCCACATCCTCCGCGCTCATGAGGTCGGTGCGCTGCTGGTAAATCACGCGCCGCTGATCGTTTGCGACGTCGTCGTATTCCAGCAATTGCTTGCGGGCGTCGAAGTTGTGCTGCTCGACCCGCCGCTGCGCCCGCTCGATTTGGCGCGTCAGCATCCCGCTCTCGATCGCCTCGCCCGCCTTCATGCCGACCCGGGTCATGAGCGCTTTCATGCGCGTCGGGTCGCCGAAAATGCGCATCAAATTATCTTCGAGCGACAGGTAAAAGCGGCTGGAGCCCGGATCGCCTTGACGGCCGGATCGGCCGCGCAATTGATTGTCGATGCGCCGGGATTCATGGCGCTCGGTGCCGACGATGTGCAGTCCGCCGGCGGCGAGCACCTGCTCGTGGCGCTCGCGCCAGTCGGCGTGGATTTGCTTCAGTTCTCCCTCGTTCGGATTGGCGATGGCGTCGATCTGCGTCTGCGGACTGCCGCCCAACACGATGTCCGTGCCGCGTCCCGCCATGTTGGTGGCGATGGTGATCGCGCCGGGCCGGCCGGCCTCGGCGACGATATGCGCCTCACGCTCATGCTGTTTGGCGTTGAGCACCTCGTGAGGAATTTTCGCGCCCTGCAGCAGCTTGGCGAGCCGTTCCGAGGTTTCGATCGACGTTGTACCCACCAGCACCGGCTGGCCGCGCTTGACGCAGTCCTGGATGTCCTCGAGGATCGCCTGAAACTTGTCGTGCTCGGAGAGAAACACCAGATCCGACTTGTCGGTGCGGATCATCGGCTTGTGGGTGGGAATCACCACCACTTCGAGGCCGTAGATCTGCTGAAATTCGAACGCCTCGGTGTCCGCGGTGCCGGTCATGCCGGACAATTTCGAGTACAGACGAAAATAATTCTGGAATGTGATGGACGCGACCGTCTGGTTTTCCTCGCGAACCTTGACGCCCTCCTTGGCCTCGACCGCCTGATGCAGGCCGTCCGACCAGCGCCGCCCCGGCATGGTCCGGCCGGTGAACTCATCGACGATGATCACCTCGCCCTGGCGCACGATGTACTCGACGTCGCGCTTGTACAGCGCATGCGCGCGCAGTGCCGCATTCAGGTGATGCATCAGACGAATGTTGGTGGCGTCGTACAGGCTCTCGCCTTCGCGCAACAGACCGGTCTCCGCCATCAATTCTTCGACCTTCTGGTGGCCGTCTTCGGTAAGCGTCGTCTGCTTGGTCTTCTCGTCCACGGCGAAATCGCCGGGGCCATCTTCGGTTTTCTGCCGGGTCAAGCGCGGGATGAGCGCGTTGATCTTGATGTACAGCTCGGTGCTCTCCTCCGCGGGACCCGAAATGATCAAGGGCGTGCGCGCTTCGTCGATCAAAATCGAATCGACCTCGTCGACGATCGCGAAGGATAGTTTGCGCTGCACGCGATCCTCGAGGCGGAAGGCCAGGTTGTCGCGCAGATAATCAAAGCCGAATTCGTTGTTGGTGCCGTAGGTGATGTCGCAGGCGTAGGCCGCGCGCTTCTCATCGGACGACTGGGCGTTCTTGATGACGCCCACCTCGAGTCCGAGGAAGCGGAACACCGGCCCCATCCACTCCGAGTCGCGCTGCGCCAGGTATTCGTTGACGGTCACGACATGCACGCCCTCGCCGGTGAGCGCGTTCAAGTACGCCGGTAGGGTGGACATGAGGGTCTTGCCCTCGCCGGTGCGCATCTCCGCGATCTTGCCCTGGTGCAGCGCCAGGCCGCCGATCAGCTGCACATCGAAGTGACGCAGTCCCAACTTGCGGCGCGAGGCTTCGCGCACCAAGGCGAAAGCCTCGGGAACCAGATCGTTGAGCGGCGTGCCCGCCGCGAAGCGCGCCTTGAGCTCCCGCGTCTTTTCGGGAAATTGCTCATCGGTCAGGGCGCTGATGCCCGCCTCGAGTCCGTTCACGGCCGCCACGGTGCGGCTCAGCTCCTTCACCAGGCGCTGATTACGGCTGCCAAAAACTTGAGTCAGAAGCTTCCACACGCGAGGGAGTCCTTGAGAAAACTGGGTATTGTACGGATAGACCGGAAGAGCGGGAAATCGTTTCGGCGGGCGCCACCGAAACGGCGCTTGGAGCCAAACGAAAGGCTTAGCGATCCTCGCCGATAAAGCGCAGAGGATCGACCTGCGTGCCGTTTTTCAGAACCTCGAAATGCAGGTGGGACCCGGTGGATCGTCCGGTAGAACCCATCAGCGCAACCTCTTGGCCCTTGCGCACCATGTCGCCCGGCTTGACCAAGACTTGTTCGTTGTGGCAGTAGCGCGTCGCCAAGCCATTGCCATGATTGATCTCGACCATTTGGCCGTAGCCGGCGCGATCGCCCGCGTAGGTCACCAGGCCCGCGGCCACCGCCGTGACCTTGGTGCCTTCGGGGCCGGCGAAATCCAATCCCTTGTGCATGGCGGAATAGCCCGTGAAGGGATCCGCGCGATGTCCAAAATAAGAAGAAATCCACCCGTCCTGCACCGGCCGGCCTTCGGGATAGACCTGCTTGTTGAGTTCCCGCGTCAGGATCAGGTTCTCGAGCACGCCCAATTGCTGCTCGCGGCTGGATAACTGGGTCTGCAGGTCATCGACCATGGCGGTCAGGTCCGGAATTTGCGCCGGCTGGCCGTCCGCGCCGCTCTCGGCCCCGCCCAATGCCGGGGGGTTGCCGAAGTCGAACTCGCCGTCATTGAGATTGGCCATGCGGGTCAGGCGCTTCCCTAAGGCATTGACGCGTATGACATTGGCGTTCATCTGGCCGACGCGCAGGGCCAGGGCATTGACCTTTTCCTGCAGGGCCCGCTTGACGTCTTCGATCTGCGCCTGCTGGCGCAGCAGGTCGGCGGACCAATTTCCCAGCTGATTGATCGGATTGGCGCTGCCGTGACGGGTCCCGAGGCCGAGCCCCATGGAGAAAGCGCCGCCCACGATGCCGAGCACCAGAACCAAAGCTGCCGCCACAACCACCGGATGACGCAGGTCAAATTGTTTCACTCGACCCGACTTGCGGCCGACAAAAATGACATTCATAAGGATTGTTCTTCCAACGTCATCGTGCTCTAAACCGGTGCATATGTCCTACGGAAGATGGCGACTATGCCCCGACTGCTGCGTGTAGACTATGCAGAAAATTGACTCAAAACAAGGATTTCCGCACGGTTTTACCATTCCGATTAGGCCCCCAATCGTGTGCTGCAATGCAAAATCCTAAGAGTCTCAGTGACTTATTGTCACGAACTGGAAATAAACTAAATGCGCTTAAGACCCGGTCGCTGGAGCGCTCCAAAGTGGTCGAGCAAGTCCGTGCGGCGCTGCCCGAGCGGCTCGCCCACAACGTCGCCAGCGCCGGTATCGACCAGGGACGACTCACCATCGGGGTTGTGGGGGCGGCCTGGGCATCGCGACTGCGGTACATGACGGAAATCCTGCGCAAGCGGGTCGGCAGCGCGATGGGAATTACCATTCTCACGGTCAGAATCCGGGTGGTACCGCCGCCGGCTTGAAGGTAGGTCCGCCCTTCCTGAGCGCTGGAAACACTAATCGCTGGGCAGCGCACCCAGCGGTGGGCAGTGCAGCATTGTGGGCGGACTTACGCCCGTGCCGCGGCGGCGGCAACGTAGGAAATCGGCGCCTCGGCCAGACTTTCGAAGGTCACTTCAGCCCAAGCGCTCCGGGTGCCGATGAGGGTGCGCAGCAGTTTGTTATTGAGCGCATGGCCCGACTTGTAGCCGCTGAATTCCCCGATGAGGCTGTGTCCCAGCAGGTACAGATCCCCGATCGCGTCGAGGATCTTGTGTTTCACGAATTCGTCCTCGTAGCGCAAGCCATCTTCATTGAGCACCCGATAATCATCGAGCACGATGGCGTTGTCCATGTTGCCGCCGAGCGCCAGATTGCGCGCCCGCAAGCTCTCCAAGTCGCGCATGAAGCCGAAGGTGCGGGCCCGGCTCACCTCGCGCAAGAATGAGGTGGTCGAAAAATCCATCGACGCGACCTGGGAATGCTTTTTGAAAATCGGGTGATTGAACTCGATCTCGAAGTTCACCTTGAAGCCATCGTAAGGATCGAAGCGGGCCCACTTGTCGCCGTCCTCGACCTTCAGGCTTTCCAGGATGCGGATGAATCGCTTGGGCGCTTTTTGCTCCTCGATGCCCGCGGACTGCAGCAAGAACACGAACGGCCCCGCGCTGCCATCCATGATGGGCACCTCGCCCGCGCTGACTTCCACCAGCGCATTGTCGATGCCGAGACCCGCCAAGGCGGAGAGCAAATGCTCGACGGTCGATACCTTGGCATCGCCCCGATGCAGGGTCGTTCCCATGGTGGTGTCGCCGACGAAGTCGGCGTGCGCCTTGATATCCACGGGATGATCCAAATCCGTGCGCCGGAACACGATGCCGGTATCCGGCAGCGCCGGCCGCAGGGTCATCAGCACCTTCTTTCCCGTATGCAGCCCCACTCCCGTGGCGCGAATCGAATTCTTCAGTGTTCTTTGATTCAGCATCTAAATAGAACCGGACTATGTTAATACCGGCAAAGGTACCATACCGCGCGCCCAAGCCTATACATCCGGAACCCCAAAACCGGCGCCCGAGGAATCGAATCCCCGGGCGCCAATGTCTGGAATGTCAACTAATGCAAAGCCAATGCAAAGCCGGTGCTCGGCCCCCGCTTGGGGTCAGTCCGCCTGCCGGCGCAAAAAGGCTGGAATATCCAGCAAATCCTCCGATTCGACCTGCCCAAGCAGACCGTCGCCCACGGCGCGTTGCCGCTGCACCGTCGGCTTGTCCAACATGGCGTAATCGGTGGGAGCCATCGGCGATTTCGGACGGACCACCCGCATGGTCAGCGCAGGCGCGATTGCCGCCGCCGCGACCGGCTGCGGAGCTGCCCGCGCCACCGGCTTGCCGAGACCCGTGGCCACGACCGTGACCCGGATCTGGTTGGCCATGTCCGGATCGATCACCGTGCCCACCACCACCGTGGCATCGTCGGAGGCGAATTGCTTGATGACATTGCCCACCTCCTGGAACTCGCCGATGGACAAATCCATGCCGGCGGTGACGTTGACCAGGATGCCCTGGGCGCCCGAGAGGTTGATGTCCTCGAGCAGCGGGCTGGAGATCGCCGCCTCGGCCGCCTCGCGCGCGCGATCGTCGCCCGCCGCGCTGCCCGACCCCATCATCGCCATGCCGGTTTCCGACATGACCGTGCGCACGTCGGCAAAGTCGACGTTGATCAAGCCGGGCCGGGTGATCAGTTCTGCAATTCCCTGCACCGCGCCCTGCAGCACCGTATTCGCCGCCTTGAAGGCGTCGAGCAGTGTGGTGCTCGCGCCCAACACCGACAACAGCTTCTGGTTCGGAATGGTGATCAAGGAATCCACGTACTTGGACAATTCCAACATCCCTTGCTCGGCCACGCGCGAACGCTTGTTGCCTTCCATCTCGAAGGGCTTGGTGACCACGGCCACGGTCAAGATGCCGAGCTCCTTGGCCACCTGCGCCACGACGGGAGCCGCTCCGGTTCCGGTTCCGCCACCCATGCCGGCGGTGATGAACAGCATGTCGCAGCCCTCGATGAGCTCGATGATGCGATCACGATCCTCCATCGCCGCCTGGCGGCCCACTTCAGGATCGGCGCCGGCGCCCAACCCCTTGGTGATGTTGCAGCCGATTTGCAGCGCGGTGCGCACCTTGGAGTGCTTCAGCGCCTGCGCATCGGTGTTGATGCAAATGAAATCCACGCCCTCGAGACCGGCCTGGACCATGTGCGACACGGCGTTGCCGCCGCCGCCGCCCACGCCCAGCACCTTGATCACGGCGCTTTGGCTATAAGAATCCATCAGTTCGAACATTCCAGTTCTCCTTATCAATTTAGAAATCGCACCCAAACTTCAATTCGGCCGTCAAAAATTCCCCGCAAACCATGCCTTCATCCGCTCAAAAATATTCTTCATGCCGCCCGCGAGCAGCGGCGCCTCCGTGCGTTGGCCCTCGAGATTGCTCTTCGCATACAGCAGCAGCCCGACGCCGGTGGCATGGATGGGATTGCTCACGACTTCGCTCAAGCCGCTGACGTACTGCGGCACGCCGAGGCGTACGGGCATGTGGAACACCTCCTCGGCGAGCTCGATGGCGCCTTCCATCTTGGCGCTGCCGCCCGTGAGCACGATGCCGGTCGCCACCTGCTCCTCCAATCCGGCGCGCCGCAATTCGTCGCGGATCAATCCGAACAATTCCTCGTAGCGCGGCTCGACGATCTCCGCGAGCGTTTGCCGCGCCAGACGCCGCGGCGGACGATCGCCCACGCTCGGCACTTCGATGGTCTCGTCGGGATTCGCGAGCTGCGACAGCGCGCAGGCGTACTTGATCTTGATGTCCTCGGCGTACTGCGTCGGCGTGCGCATGGACACGGCGATGTCGTTGGTCACCTGATCGCCCGCAATGGGGATCACCGCCGTGTGGCGAATCGCGCCGCCGCCGAATACCGCGATATCGGTCGTGCCGCCGCCGATGTCCACCACGCATACGCCGAGGTCCTTTTCATCCTCGGTGAGCACGGCGTAGCTCGAGGCGAGCTGTTCCAGGACGATGTCGTCGACCGCGAGACCGCAGCGCTGCACGCACTTGACGATGTTCTGCGCCGCACTGTCGGCGCCGGTGACGATGTGCACCTTGGCCTCGAGCCGCACCCCCGACATGCCGATCGGATCGCGGATGCCCTCCTGGCTGTCGATGATGTATTCCTGCGGCAGCACGTGCAGGATCTTCTGATCGGCGGGAATGGCGACCGCCTTGGCCGCATCGATCACCCGCTCCACATCGCCCTGCACCACCTCCTTGTCCTTGATGGCGACGATGCCGTGCGAATTGAGGCTGCGCACGTGGCTGCCGGCAATGCCGGCGTACACCGAGTGAATCTCGCAGCCCGCCATCAATTCGGCTTCCTCGACCGCGCGCTGGATGGATTGCACCGTGGATTCGATGTTGACCACGACGCCCTTTTTCAGGCCGCGCGAAGGATGGCTGCCGATGCCGATGATCTCGAGCTGGCCGTCGGCCTTGATTTCGCCGACGATGGCGACGACCTTGCTGGTGCCGATGTCCAGGCCCACCAATAAATTCCGATCAGAACGCTTAGCCATGTATGGGTTGCAACCTCTAAGCGTCGGTATCGTCGCTGTGCTTCGCGGGCACCGATGCCGGCGCCGCTGGATTTCGCCACCCGATGGCAAAGCCATTCGAGTAGCGCATGTCGATGTAGGCAATCTCGTTCACGCGGTGCGCAATCACTTGCGACGCGGTGCGGATGAACCGATCGATGCGTTCATCGACCTCGCGCCGTCCCAGGCGCACCGTCACTCCGCTGTCGAGATCCATCTCCCAGGCGCCGCGCTCGTCGAGACGCAGCGCGGCGATGCGCATTCCCGCCTCCAGCATCCGTCCTTGGACCGACAGATAGCGCTGCGCGACCTGGGATTCGGTGCCGTCGGGGCCGCTCAAATGGGGCAGCTCCGCGGGCACGTGCGCCGCGGATCTCACGAACAGTTCGCCGCGGGTGTTCAAGAGGCCCGAGTCGCCCCAGCGTGCCGCGGCGGTTTGCTCGGTGACGGTGACGTGCAGGCTGTTGGGCCAGCGGCGGGCAATGCGGGCGCGTTCCACCCACGGCAGCGCTTCGACGGCACGTTGAATGCCGTCGAGGTCCGCCGACATGAAGCCCGCGTGGGCGTATGGCGCGACCGCCTTTTCTATCTGGCCGGGGGAGACGCGCTGAAAGCTGCCGTCCATCGAAATGACGCGCACCGGACGGTCGAGCACCCAGGTCAGCGCGGTCAAGGAGCCGGCCGCGAGTACCAGGATCGCGGCGCGGCGCGCGTAGCGGCGCCACTCGATCACGAATGCCGGCCATTTCCACCGCGATTTGTGTTCCTTGGGTTTGTTCCTGAATCGATTGCGCCGCCAGCCTAGGTTCATTGGCGCTCCCGCACGAAGCTGGTTTCAAGCACGCGCCACACCAGTTCGTCGAAGTCGATGCCGGATTGGCGCGCCGCCATGGGCACCAGGCTGTGATCGGTCATGCCCGGAGTGGTGTTGATTTCGATGAAATAGAATTTGTCGGCGGCAAGATCGCGCATGAAGTCGACCCGGCCCCAGCCGAAACAGTCGGTCACCTGGAAGGCCGCGAGCGCCGCCGCCTGCAATTCGGCCTCGGCTTTGGCGTCGAGACCGCTGGGGCAGTGGTACTGCGTATCGTTGCGGAAATATTTCGCCTCGTAATCGTAGAACTCCGTGGCCGGCTGGATGCGGATCGAGGGCAGGCCCTGGTCGTGCAGCACGCCCACGGTGTATTCCTCGCCCTCGATGAACCTTTCGGCGAATACGATGGGATCGATGGCGCGCGCCGCGGCGAACGCCTTGCCTAAGTCCGCGGCCGTCTTGACCTTGGTGATCCCGACACTCGAGCCCTGCGAAGCCGGCTTGACCATCAGCGGCAGGCCGATGTCCTTGAGGGCGCGAGGTAGATCGGCGGGGCTCGACAGCACGGCATACTCGGGTGCGGCGAAGCCCGCGCCGACCACGACGCGCTTGGTCTTGAGCTTGTCCATGGTCAGCGCCGAGGCGAGCACGCCGCTGCCCGTGTAGGGGACCCCCAACCACTCGAGCGCGCCCTGCATCGTGCCATCCTCGCCCCCCGGTCCATGCAGCGCGATCCACACCCGATCGAAACCCTCGCTCACCAGCTCCTGGATCGGGCGGTCTTGGGGATCGAATGCGTGCGCATTCACGCCGCGGCGCCCAAGGGCCGCGAGCACCGCATTGCCGCTCAACAGAGAGATCTCGCGCTCGGTGGAGTCGCCGCCGAGCAGCACCGCCACTTTGCCGAACTCCGCGCCGGAGCGGGCGCGCCGCAGGGCCGGTTTCAGAGTGAGCAGACTCATGCCGGCTCTCCGACGATGCGCACTTCGGTGGCCAGCGCGATGCCATGTGTTTTTTCGACGGTCCGCTGCACGTGCATGATCAGTGCTTCGATGTCCGCCGCAAGCGCGCGCCCATGGTTGATGATGAAGTTCGCATGCTTTTCGGACACCGACGCATCGCCGATGCGAAAGCCCTTGAGGCCGGCGCTTTCGATCAAACGCGCCGCGTGATCGCCCGGCGGATTGGTGAAGACCGATCCGCAGCTCCACTCGCCGATGGGCTGGGTCTCCCTGCGCTTGTCGAGCAGATCGCGGATGGCGTCGGAATTGACGCCGGGCTTGCGCTCGAACTCGAGCCGGGCGCCGATGAACCACTCGTTGCCCGGCCCCACCACCCGGCGGTAGCCGATTTCATAATCGGCGGGCTTGCGGGTGTGGCGAAAGCCGCGGCGATCGAGCACGTCGACCTCGACCACGTGGCGCCACGTCTCTTGGCCCCAGGCGCCGGCATTCATGGCGAGCGCGCCGCCCAGGGTTCCGGGAATGCCGGCGAAGAATTCCGCCGGCCCCAAGCCCCATTTCACGCATGCCTTAGCGATGCGCGCGCAGGGCACGCCAGCCTCGGCCTGGATGCGCGTTGCGCTCAAACGCTCGAGTACGCCGAGTGCGCCGTGCGTGGAGATGACGGCGCCGCGAAATCCGCCGTCGCGCACCAGCAAATTGCTGCCGAGCCCGACCCACAGCTGCGGCACGTTCTGCGGCACCTGGCGAATGAAGGAGGCGAGATCCGCGACGTCCCGCGGCGTGAAGAAAAGATCCGCCGGCCCGCCGACGTGCCACGAGGTGTGCTTCGCCATGGACACGTCGCGCAATACCCGGAGTTTGAATTCAGGCGCAAAATCAAAGGATCGCTGCGTGTTCATGCCGCGGCCCCCTTGCCCAGGCGGCTCTTGAGATCCTGGGCGACGGCGCCGATGTTGCCCGCCCCCATGGTCAGCAGCACATCGCCGTCGTGCAGGACTCCGCGCAGGCTGTCGGCGAGATCCTCGACGCGCTCGACGAACACGGGCTCCATCACTCCGCGCGTGCGCACCGCGCGGCAGATGGCGCGCCCATCGGCACCGGCGATCGGCGCTTCGCCGGCCGCATACACCTCGGTGACCAGCAGCACGTCGCATTCGCTCAAGTGGCGCCCGAAGTCGTCGAGCAGGTCGCGCGTGCGCGTGTAGCGGTGCGGCTGGAAGGCAAGCACCAACCGCCGCGTCGGCCACCCTTGGCGCACCGCATCCAGCGTGGCCGCAATTTCCGTCGGGTGATGGCCGTAGTCATCGACGAGCAAGGCGCGGCCGCCCGGCCATTGGATCTCGCCCAGCTGCTGCAGGCGCCTGTCGATGCCCTGGAACTGCGCCAGGGCACGCTGAACCGCGGCATCGGGGATGTCGAGCTCGGTCGCGACCGCGATCGCCGCCAGCGAATTCAGGACATTGTGGCGGCCGGGCAGATTGATGATGACGTCGAGCGGCTCGCGCCCCTCGCGCAGCGCCTGATAGCGCGATTGCAGACCATCGCGCACCACGTTGACGGCGCGGATGTCCGCCTCCGGCGCGAAGCCGTAGGTGTGGAAAGGCCGTGCCACGGCATCCAGAATGCCGCGCACATTCGCATCGTCGCTGCACAGCACGGCGAGTCCGTAAAACGGCAAATTGTGCAAGAAATCGACGAAACTCTGCTTGAGCCGCGAAAAATCGCCGTCATGCGTCGACAGATGGTCGTTGTCGATATTGGTGACGATGGAAATCATCGGCTGCAAGTGCATGAACGAGGCGTCGCTCTCGTCGGCTTCGGCCACCAGATACCGGCCGGCGCCGAGCTTGGCGTTGCTGTCCGCGCTCTTCAATCGGCCGCCGATGACGAAGGTGGGATCCAAGCCGCCTTCGGCAAGCACGCTCGCCACCAAACTGGTGGTCGTGGTTTTGCCGTGCGTACCGGCCACGGCGATCGAGTAGCGAAAGCGCATCAGTTCGCCCAGCATCTCCGCGCGCGGCACCACCGGCAGGCGTTTCGACAACGCGGCGGCGACTTCCGGGTTGGATCGGTTGACGGCGCTCGAGACCACGACGACATCGGCCTCGCCCAATTGCTCCGCCGCATGGCCGATGAAAATCGTCGCGCCCTGGCGGGCGAGGCGCTCCGTGACTGAGTTCGCCTTGAGATCGGAACCTTGCACCGCGTAGCCCAAGTTGAGCAGCACCTCGGCGATGCCTCCCATGCCGCTGCCGCCGATCCCGACCAGATGGATGCGGTGAATACGGCGCATGCGATCTTCCATGCGGGTGCGGTCGCTGGCGCGTGTACTCTCGTCCGAGCGCGCGCGGTCCCGCATGCGGATGCGCTCGTTCATGCGGGAACTCCGGCCGCGATGCACAGGTCCGCCAGCTGCGCCGCGGCGTCGGTCGCGCGCGAGGCACGCGCGGCCTCGGCCATTTTGAGGAGGCGCGCGCGGTCGGCGAGAAGTTCGCCGATCGCTCCACCCAGGCGTTCGGGGCTGAGGTCGCGCTCCTGAATCAGGCGCGCTGCGCCGCTGCGCACCATGACCTCGGCGTTTTTGGTCTGATGATCGTCGGTGGCCACCGCCAGAGGAACGAAGATGGCGCCGAGTCCGACGGCCTGCAGCTCGGCCACGGTCATGGCGCCCGCACGGCATACGGCGAGATCGGCCCAGGCCAAGGCCCCGGCCATGTCGTCGATGAAGGGCACCACGTCCGCCTCGACCCGCGCTTCGGCGTAGGCGGCGCGGGCCGCCTCGTAGCCGCGCTCCCCGGTTTGATGGCGCACCAGCGGCCGACTCTCCGGCGGCAAGCGCGCGAGCGCCTGCGGTACCACGGAATTCAGGCGCTGCGCGCCCTGACTGCCGCCGAACACCAGCATGCGGCAGGGAGTCGCGCGCCCCGCGAAACGCGTTTGCGGCGCCGCCAGTGCCGCAATGTCGGCGCGCACCGGATTGCCGATGACTCGCGCGGCGACTTTCGGGCCGAAACTTCCGGGGAATGCTTCCAGGACCTGCGTCGCGAGGCGCGCCAGCCAGCGATTGGTCAGACCGGCAATGGCGTTCTGCTCATGGATCAGCAGAGGAATTCGCAGCAGCCAGGCGGCAATGCCGCCCGGTCCGCTCACATAGCCTCCCAACCCCAACACGGACCGCGGCTGCACCCGCCGCAGCACTCCGATGGCTTGAGCCACGGCCCTGGCGATGCGCAGCGGCGCTTGCAGATAGGTCTTCAAGCCCTTGCCGCGCACGCCCGCGACCCGCACCCACTCGATCGGGAAACCATTCGCCGGCACCAAGCGCGACTCCATGCTTCCCGGCACGCCCAGCCAGACCACGGCGACGCCGCGTTCGCGCAGCACATGCGCCACCGCGAGTGCGGGAAACACATGCCCGCCGGTGCCTCCCGCCATGATGAGTACCGGCCCGCCGTGGGCGGCCGCCCCGCGGTGCGCCGGCCGGCTCATCGCACACCGCCCGGCAGGCGCATCACGGCGGAGCGCGAGCTGCATTTGATCTCGTGATAGATCCGCAGCACCACGCCGAGCCATGCCAGGCTCACCAGCAGGCTGCTGCGGCCGTAGCTCAACAGCGGCAGCGTCAGGCCCTTGGTCGGCAGCACGCCCATGTTGACGCCGATGTTCACGATGGCCTGCAATCCCAGCCAGACGCCGAAAGCCAGCGCCAGGTAGGATTGAAACCGCATCCCGGCCTGGGACGCCATGCGTGAAATCTGAAAGGCGCGCCACACCAGCCCCATGAACAGCGCAATGACGCCGAGCACGCCGGCGAGGCCCAGCTCCTCGGCGAGCACGGCGAACACGAAATCGGTGTGCGCCTCCGGCAAATAGAACAGTTTTTGCACGCTGCTGCCGAGACCGACGCCGAACCAAGCGCCGCGGCCGATGGCGATCAGCGACTGCGTCAGTTGAAAGCCGCCGTTGAACGGGTCGTCCCAGGGATGCAAGAACCCGGTGAGGCGCTTCAACCGATACGCCGAGGTGAGCGCCAGCACCATGAACGAGAGCGTCGCCGCCGAGACCAGCAGCAGCACGTATCTCAAGCGAGCGCCGGCGACGAACAGCACGGCAAAGCCGGTGGCGAACAACACCGTGGCGGCGCCGAAGTCGGGTTCGAGCAGCAGGAGCAGCGCGGCGACGGTCAGCAACCCCACCGGTTTGACCAGGCCGGGCAGCGTCTGTTCAAGCTCGTTGCGCTTGCGTACGCAATAACTGCACACCCAGGTCAGCACCAGCACCTTGGCGAGTTCCGACACCTGGAAATTGACCGGCCCGATGCGCAGCCACCGCCGCGCGCCGTTCACCATCGCGCCAATGCCCGGGATCAGCACCAACAACAACAGCAACAGGCTCAAGCACAGCAGAGCGAGACTGTACTTGTCCCACAGCTCCGTCGGCACCCGGGTCAGACACCATGCGAACATGAGCCCGCCGAGCCCGAAAATGAATTGCCGCTCGAGAAAGAAAAAGGGATTGCCGAGATCGCGGGCGGCGACCGACATGGAGGCCGACGTGACCATGACCAAGCCCACCAGCAGCAGACTGGCCGCCAGCCCCAAGGCGACGTAGTCCCACGCGAAGGGCATGCGTTCACGCGCCCGCACCCCATAGCCCATGGCGGCGGCGGTCATGCCGGTGCCCCCGCCAGCGTGCGCACCGCGGCCGCGAACACATCGCCCCGATGCCCGTAGTCGCGAAACATGTCGAAGCTGGCGCACGCCGGCGACAGCAGCACCGTATCGCCCTCCCGCCGGGCAACGCGGGTCGCCGCGGCAACCGCTTCCGGCATGGTCCCGGCCGTCTCAGTGGTACAGACGCCGTGCAGCACCGCTGCGATGGCGGGAGCATCCTTGCCGATCAAGACGACGTGGCGCACCTTGCCGCGGAACGCCTGTGCCAGCGGCGTGAAGTCCTGGCCCTTGCCCTCGCCTCCCGCGATCAACACGAGAGGTCCCGGCATGCCGGCAACCGCGGCGATGGTGGCGCCCACGTTCGTACCCTTGGAGTCATCGATGTAGCGCACGCCCGCCACATCGGCGATCCACTCCGAGCGGTGGGGCAGCCCGGGAAAGGTCTCGAGCGCGCTCTGCATCTTGGCCAAGGGCAATCCCACCGCCTCGCCCAAGGCCAGCGCCGCGAGCGCATTGGCGGCATTGTGCAAACCGGTGATCTTCATGCGCGAGACGTCGAGCAATCCTTCGCCGCGTCGCGCCAGCATCATCCGCGTTCCCATCCGCAGCAGCGAATAGTCGGCGTCCGGGCGCTCGATCGAAAACGTCACGACGTGAGCGCCGCCGGCGTGCGCGTCGGCGCGGCCGTGGGCCGCCCCGCGCATGGCCGCCACCAGCGGGTCGTCCGCATTCAACACCACCGTGGCCGCATGGGCGAGGATGCGCGCCTTGGCCGCCGCGTACGCCGCCACCGACGGATAACGATCCAGATGATCCGCGGTCACGTTGAGAACCGCCGCCGCCTTGAGCTTGAGCGAGGATGTGGTCTCGAGCTGAAAACTCGACAGCTCCAGCACGTATAGATCGGGAACCGGCTGCTCCAACAGATCCAGCACCGGGACGCCCAAATTGCCGCCGGCGAGCACGCTGCGTCCCGCCGCGGCGGCCATGCGTGCCACCAGGCTGGTGACCGTGCTCTTGCCGTTGGTGCCGGTGATGCCGACCACCGGTGCGTGCACATTGCGCGCGAACAGCTCCACGTCGCCCAACACTTCGATGCCGCGTTCCAGCGCCGCGCGCGCAATCGGCTCCTCGAGCGAGACTCCGGGCGACATCAGCAGCTGCGTGGCGCCGTCGAGCAGCGACAAATCGAAGCCGCCGAGCCGCAGATCCAGGGTGCTCGCCAGGCCGCCGAGCTCCGCCAGCCCCGGCGGCGCACTGCGCGTATCGGTGGCGCTGACCGGGATGCCGCGCCTTGCGAGGTAGCGCAGGCACGAAGCGCCTGTTTTCCCGATTCCGACGACGACGCTGTGCATCAGCGGATCTTCAAGGTTGCAAGGCCCGCCAACACCAGCACGAAGCTGATGATCCAGAAACGCACGATCACTTTCGGTTCGGCCCAGCCCTTGAGTTCAAAATGATGATGTATCGGCGCCATGCGGAATATCCGCTTGCCGGTGAGCTTGAACGACGCCACCTGCAGCATCACCGAGACCGTCTCGAGCACGAACACGCCGCCCATGACGAACAGCACGATTTCCTGGCGCACGATGACGGCCACGGTGCCGAGCGAGGCGCCGATCGCCAACGCGCCCACGTCGCCCATGAAAACCTGCGCGGGATAGGAGTTGAACCATAGAAACCCCAGGCCCGCGCCCACCAGGCTCGCGCTGAAGATGAGCACCTCGCCGACGCCGGGGATGTAGGGAATCTGCAGGTACATCGCGAATTTGAAATTGCCGGTGACGTAGGCGAAGACGCCGAGTGCCGCCGCCACCATCACCGCCGGCATGATGGCGAGGCCATCCAGACCGTCGGTCAAATTCACGGCGTTGCTGGTGCCGACGATGACGAAGTACGAAAATGCGACGAATCCCGCGGTGGACATGGGCACCGCCACGGATTTGAAAAACGGCACGTACAGCGAGGTCTCGGCCGGCGATTGGCGCAAGTGGTGCAGCGTCAGAGCCGCCGCCAATCCCACGACCGACTGCGCCAGGTACTTGTAGCGCGCCGCCAGGCCCTTCGAATTGCCCACGACCAATTTCAAGTAGTCGTCGTAGAAGCCGATCAAGCCGAAGCCCAGGGTGGTCTCGAGGAGGATCCACACGAAGCGGCTGGACAGATCCGCCCACAGCAGCGTGCCCAGACCCATGGCCACCAAGATGAGCCCGCCGCCCATGGTGGGCGTTCCCTTCTTCTGCAAATGCGACTGCGGCCCGTCGCTGCGCACCTGCTGCCCGATCTGGTAACGGCTCAACATCGCGATCATGGTCGGTCCGATGCACAGCGCCAGGGCGAGCGCGGTCACCGCCGCAAGAATGCCGCGCAGCGTGAGATACTGAAAGACGTGAAATGCGCTGTAGAACTTCGCGATATATTCGGTGAGGAACAGCAACATGGCTAACTCGCTCGCATCATGTGTGAAAAACCCGCACCGCCGCCGGTGAGCGCCTGCACCACCCGCTCCAGGCGATTGACGCGCGAACCCTTGATCAACACGGTCACGCCCGGCGCGAGTTCCGCCTGCAATCGGCGAGTGAGGGATTCGGCGTCCGCGAACCACTCGGCGCCGGAGCCGAAGGTCTCGACCGCGCGCGAGCTCTGCGGTCCCACCGCGAACAGCCGCTTGATCCCGCACGCGCGCGCGTACGTACCCATGTGCGCGTGACTGTCTTCGGCGAATTCGCCGAGCTCCGCCATGTCGCCGAGCACCAGCCAGGTGGCGCCCGGCAGCGAACGCAGCACCTCGAGGCCGGCGCGCACCGAGCTCGGATTGGCGTTGTAGGAGTCATCGATGATCCAGCTGCCGCGGGCGCCGGCCTTGAGCTGCAGGCGGCCGGCGACGGCGCGAAAGTCCGCCAAGCCGAGGGCGATTTCTTCGAGCGACGCTCCGGCCGCGCTGGCCGCCGCGGCGGCCGCCAATGCATTGGCGATGTTGTGCGTGCCGCCCGCTTTGAGCGTTATCGCACGCTGCCCCAGCGGACTCTCGAGCAGGAAACGCGTCGCGAATTCGCCGCGCTCTATGCTCTGCGCGGAATTCTTCGCCATGAAATCCGCGCTGGCGTGCACGCCGAAGGTGATGATGCGGCGCGCCGCGGACGTCTTGCGCCAATAGCCGGCGTAGGCGTCGTCGGCATTGATGATGGCGGTCGCGCCGGGCTCGAGGCAGGACACCATTTCGCCCTCGCCCTGTGCGACGCCGTCCAGAGTACCGAAACCTTCGAGGTGTTCGGCGCCGGCGTTGGTGATGAGACCGACGGTCGGCCGTGCCAGCCGCACCAGCTCGGCGACGTCGCCGATGCGATTTGCGCCCATCTCGACCACGGCGCTGCGATGCGAAGCCTCCAGGCGCATCAGCGTCACGGGCACGCCGATGTGATTATTGAGGTTGCCGTGAGTCGCCATCACCAAACCCATGCGGGACAGGATGGCGGAGGTCATTTCTTTGGCGGTGGTCTTGCCGTTGCTGCCGGCGACGGCCACGATGGGTAGCTGGAATTGCGCGCGCCAAGCCTGGGCGAGCTGCTGCAGCGCGCGCAGCGCATCGGGAACCACGACCTGCGGCAGCTCGTTGGGCACGGCATGTTCGACGATGGCGCCGATGGCGCCTCGGGCCGCCGCCGCCGCGACGAAATCGCCGCCGTCGAAGTTCGGCCCGCGCAGCGCCACGAACAGCGAGCCCGGCGCGAGTGTGCGGCTGTCCGTGGCCACCGCTCCGTAGGGGCGATCCTCCCCCGTCAATCGGCCGCCGACCGCCGCCGCCGCATCGCGCAGGGTACGCTTCATCTCGGAAATCCCCGGGTTCATGCGGCCACCCCGAGAACACGCTGCGCCTCGCGCCGGTCGCTGAAGCTGCGCCGCGTGTCGCCGTAGATCTGGTAGTCCTCGTGCCCCTTGCCCGCGATCAGCACGATGTCCCTCGCCTGCGCTTCCGCCAGCGCCGTGGCGATGGCCAGCCCTCGATCGTGAATGACCCGCACGTCCCGCGACTTGATGCCGCCGACGATGGCGCGGGTGATGGCCTGCGGATTTTCGGTGCGCGGATTGTCGTCGGTGACGATGATCTGGTCGGCCAATTCGTCGGCAATGGCGCCCATGATCGGACGCTTGCCGGGATCGCGGTCGCCGCCGCAGCCGAACACACACCACAGCGCCCCCCTGCAATGTTCGCGCAGCGCCTGCAGCGCCTTGGCCAGGGCATCGGGAGTGTGCGCGTAGTCGATCACCGCCACGGGTTTGTCGCCGGCGGCGGGCTCGATCAACTCCATGCGCCCGGGGGGCGAAACGCAGTCGGCCAGCACCCTGGCCGCTTCGGGGAGCGAGGTGCCCAACGACAGCAGGCAGGCGATGACCACCAAGGCGTTCTCGGCGTTGAAGCGGCCCAGCAGGCGGGTGGTGACTTCGCAAGGGCCGAAGCTGCCGTCGAGCTGCATCGAGACACCGTGCACGTCCAGCGTGACGTCGGCCGCGTGCAGCGCGTGTTCGGCCAGCCATCGGAAATCCCCGGCGCCGATCCAGACGGCGGTGAGCGGCTCCCGACCCTCAAGCTTGCGCACCAATTCGCGGCCGAAGGCATCGCCGATGTTGACGACGATGTGGCGCAGATCGGGTGCATCGAACAGCCGCGCCTTGGCGGCGCCGTAGGCGACCATCGTCTCGTGATAATCCAGATGGTCGCGGCTCAAGTTGGTGAATGCGGCCGTATGCAGGCGCACGCCGGCAATGCGATCCTGATCCAGGGCCTGCGAGGACACCTCCATCGCCACTTCGCGCACGCCGGAAGCGCGCAAGGCGGCGAGTTCGCGGTGCAGCGTGACGGCATCGGGGGTGGTCAGCGTCGGGGGCTCGAGCGCCGAGATGCGGCCCCACCCGATGGTGCCCATGTAGGCGGCCTGAAATCCCAGCTTTTCGAGGCACTGCGCCAGCAAGTAGGCGCAGGTGGTCTTGCCATTGGTTCCGGTGATGCCGGTGATGCGCAGCTGCGAGGAAGGCCAGTTGAAGAAGCGGTCGGCAATGCGTCCCACCAAATCCTTGAGGCCCGGTATCGGCGCCGCGAACACCGCGGCCGGCAGCTTCGGCGGCGTGACCTCGGCACTCGGTTCGAAGAGAATGACGCTCGCGCCGCGCGCGGCGGCCTCAGCCGCGAACTTGAGTCCGTGCGCGCTGCGTCCCTGCAGCGCGAAAAACAGGCTGCCGCTGCGCGCCTCGCGGCTGTCGAGGGTGAGATCCAGAACGCGTGCATCATTCGCCGGTACAACCGCGATGCCATCGAGCAGCCACATGAGGGAGGTGCTCATGGCGTCTCGTTGGTCTGTACCAGAGCCGCGGCCGGCACGTTCTGCAGATCATCCGGCGGCACATCCATCAGGCGCAGCGCGCCGGACATCACGCTGGCGAATACCGGCGCCGCCACGGTGCCGCCCTGGGCCAGCGTGTCGACCTGGCTCAAATCGCGGCTCGGCTCGTCGATGACCACCACGGTGGCGAGTTTCGGGTGCGACGCCGGGACCAAGCCGGCGAATACCGCCATGATTCGATCCGTGGAATAGCCGCCGGCGATTGATTTGAACGCGGTGCCCGTCTTTCCGGATACTCGATAGCCGATGAGCGAGGCGCGCGTCGCGGTGCCGCCCTTTTCGACGACCTGTTCCATCAGCTGCACCAGATCGTGCGCCACCTTCGGATCGAGGACTTGTTCGCCCGGCACCGGCCCCGTGACGCGTTCGAAGGAGATGGGGCGCTTGACGCCGCCGGCGCCGATGGTCGCGTAGGCATGCGCCAATTGCAGCGGAGTGACCGATAGCCCATAGCCGTGCGACAGGGTGGCGATGCCGATCGGACGCCAGTGCGCATAGTGACTCAGCATGCCGGCCGACTCGCCCGGATAGCCGCTGCCGGTCACCTGACCCAGCCCCAATCCCGCCAGCGTGTTCCAGATTTGTTCGGGTTTGAGCGACAGCGCCACCTTCGCAGTGCCGACGTTGCTGGACTTCGCCAGGATGGTCGCCAGATCGATCGCACCCAGGTTATGTTCGTCCTCGAACACCTTGGTGCCGACCTTCAAGAAGCCGGGCGACGTGTCCACCACGCTGTCGATGCGATACTGACCGGAGGCAAGCGCCGCGGCCATGATGAAGGGCTTGATGCTGGAGCCCGGCTCGAAGATGTCGGTCGCGGCGCGATTGCGGTACAAACCCGCCTTGAGCTGCTCGCGGTCATTGGGGTTGTAGGACGGCTGGTTCACCATGGCCAGCACTTCGCCGGTGTCCACGTCGATCACGATCACCGAACCCGCATGCGCGCGGTATTCCTGCATCGCCGCCTTGAGCTCGCGGTACGCGAGATACTGGATGCGCAGGTCGATGCTCGTGACCAGATCGCGTCCCGGCCGCGGGGCCCGGATGCTTTCGACATTCTCGACGTAGCGTCCGTACATATCCTGAATGACGCGCTTCGCTCCGTCCTCGCCGTTCAGCAATTGATCGAAACCGAGCTCCAGGCCCTCCTGCCCCTTGTCGTCGATGGTCGTGAAGCCGACCACATGCCCGGAGACTTCGCCCGCGGGGTAGTAGCGCCGGTACTCGCGCAGCAGGTACACGCCGGGGACACCCAAGGCCTTGATGTGCGCCGCTTGCTCGGGCGGCATGTGCCGCACCAAATACAGGAACTCGCGGTCCAAATTGCTGGTGATGCGCCGCGCCAGCGTCTGCTGGTCCTCCTTCAAGGCCTTCGCGAGCTTCGGCAGCTGATCGATGTTGTCGTTGATCTCCTGCGGATTGACCCACACGCTGTCGACCGGCGTGCTCAAACCGAGCGGCTCGCCGTTGCGGTCGGTGATGGCGCCGCGATGCGCCGCGATCTTGACCACGCGCATCGAACGCGCATCGCCTTGGCTGGCGAGGAAGCCATGATCGAGCAGCTGCAGCTCGACCGCGCGGGCCACCAGCAGGGCCGCACCGGACAGAACCAATCCCAGGACGACGCTCGCCCGCCAGCGATAGCTCTTCGATCGAGCGTCGTTGTCGGCGAGCCTGAGCTTCACGGCCGCACGATCCGTACATCGCGGGTTTGCGGCAGATTCATTTGCAGCTTGGCGTTTGCGACGCGCTCGACGAACGCGTGCGAGGACCAATAGCTCTGCTCCAGCTGCAGGCGTCCCCACTCCATGTCGAGCGAATCGCGCTCGGCATTGAGCTTCTCGAGGCGCACGAACATATCGCGCGCCTTGTGCCGGGCATAAATCACTTGCACGGCGGAGCCGAGCACCGCAAGCCACAACAGGGGGATGGCGAGGGTGAGCCAGCGGCGGTATTTCATGCGGCTATTCCTTGATCGAGGCGTTCGGCGACGCGCAGACGCGCGCTGCGCGCGCGCGGATTCTCGAAGGCTTCGTTCGCATCCGGCTGGATGGACTTGCCCACCAGCTTGAGCTTCGGACGCGCATGCGCCGGTATGTCGGGCAGCCCGGCGTACATCGGGTCGGCCAGCGAGTGGCGGCGCATGAATTGCTTGACCATGCGGTCCTCGAGCGAGTGGAAGCTGATCACGGCCAGCCGGCCGCGCGGCGCGAGACGCGCGAGCGCCGCGTCGAGCGCGGCGTCGAGTTCCTTCAGCTCGCCGTTGACGTGGATGCGCAGGGCTTGAAAAACCCGCGTCGCCGGATGTTTGTGCGGTTCGCGGCTGCGCGCCACCCGCTCTATCATCGAGGCGAGCTGCAGGGTGGTTTCGAAGGGCAACGATTCCCGATCCTTCACGATGGCGCGCGCGATGCGCGGCGCCAGACGCTCTTCGCCGTACTCGCGGAAGATCCGGATCAGTTCATTCAGCGGGGCACTGTTGACGACGTCCGCGGCGCTCATGCCGACGCCCGGTGTCATGCGCATGTCGAGCGGCCCGTCCTGCATGAAGCTGAAGCCGCGCGCGGCGTCATCGAGCTGCGGCGAGGACACGCCCAGATCGAACAGGATCCCGTCGAACTTGAGACCGGGTTCGACCCGGTCCGCACAATCCGCCAGGGACGAAAAGGGAGCGAGAAAAAACGCCACGCGCGGGTCGGCTGCGAATCGGACTCGCGCGTCCGCGATGGCCGCGGAATCCCGGTCGAGGCACAGCAAACGACCGTTCGCGATGAGGTTCTGCAAAATCGCCCCTGCATGTCCGCCTCGACCAAAAGTGGCATCCAAGTACGTGCCACTCGCCCGTATGTTCAACGCCGCGAGCACCTGAGGTAGCAGTACCGGCGTGTGTCCCCTAGTCTTGTCATTCACCGTGCCGACTTAGCTACAGCCGCAGCGTGCTGAGTTCAGGAGGCAGATCGGTGGTGTCCGGGCTCGCCAACCACTCGTCGCGCCGCTCGTTCCATCGCTTCTCGTCCCACAACTCGAAGCGCGCCCCCTGACCGACCAGCATGGCGTCGCGGGTCAGCTGACCGAATTCGCGAAGTTTCGGCGGCAGCAGCAGACGGCCGTGGCTGTCCAGCTCCAGATCCGTCGCATGACCCACCATCAAGCGCTGCAAGCGCCTGACTTGGGGGTCGAGCGCCGGCAATCGCATCAAACTGCGCTCGATTTCTTCCCAATCCGGGAGGGGGTAAATGAGCAGGCACTGGTCCTTGTCGACCGTCACCACCAAATTGCCGCCACAACTCTCTTGCAGCCGCTCCCGATACCGGGTGGGCATCACCATCCGGCCTTTCGCATCGAGAGTCAGTTTGTTGGCACCCCGAAACATCTTTGGATGGGTCCCAAGACCCATTTTCTCCCACAATTTCCCACCGGGCACCACTATAGGGAGCGCAACGACGCACTGTCAACGTGTTAAGTTAAAAAAAACCCGTGCCGACAGTGACTTAGGTCACATTTTGCACAGCGGCACAGCGCCCGAGCTTGGGGAGCGTTTCGAATCAATCTGTTAGGAGAGTTTGCTAAAGCGATCGGCAAGAGCTAAAAGTCGCGATTTTCGGCGAATTTCGGTGATCTTGTTGTTATTGAGCGATTTTCGGCGCTCGCAGGCCGTTGTCTGCTCGTGCGGCGTGTTCTGCCCCGTTCTGCCGCCCGATGCTCGCGGTTCTTAGGTCTTCCCGCTCGCGCTTCGCGAGCGCCTGCTGCTCGGGGTCGTCTTCGACCCCGTTGAACGGGCGCGCCCAGCGCTAGAAAAGAGTCGGCCGTTAAGCCGGGTTCTGTCTTGGACAGTCATTCCTCTGGGATGCGCGTCGCCGCGCAGCTCTAGCGACCTACCCGGAAGCCACATGTGGGCCACATGGCGCGGCCTACCTGCGCCGCTTGCTTCCCTATTTGGTCTTGCTCCAGGTGGGGTTTGCCGTGCCGCTGATGTTGCCACCCGCGCGGTGCGCTCTTACCGCACCATTTCACCCTTACCGGCGCCGCTTGCGCGGCACTTAGGCGGTATCTTTCTGTTGCACTTTCCGTGGGCTCGCGCCCCCCAGGCGTTACCTGGCACCGTGCCCTCTGGAGCCCGGACTTTCCTCCATGTGCTCACGCACACAGCGACTGCCTGGCCGACTCTTGGGCGCAACCATACGCAGGTATCCTCAACTTTGCGAGGCCGATTCTTGTTTCAGCACAAGCGCCCGCTTATAGGCCTCGTTGTCGCGCACCTCCGTGATTTGCGCCGCCAGGCGCGCCGCCTGTTTGAGCGGCAATTCGGCCAGCAGCGCTTTGAGCACGCGATCGAGCGCGCCGCCGTGGCCATCGGCGCCGGCGCTTTCATCAGGGGCCGATTGCGGCGCGCCGGCCAGAACCACGACGATTTCGCCGCGGCCGAAGTCCGCATCATCGGCCGCGCGGGCGAGCAGCTCGCGCAAGCTGCCGCGATACGTCGTTTCGTGCAGCTTGGTGATTTCGCGCGTCACCGCGGCGCGGCGCTCGCCGCCGAAGACCGCGGCGCAATCGGTCAGCGTTTCGGCCACGCGATGCGGCGCCTCATACAGCACCACGGTACGCGTTTCCGCCGCCAAGGCCTGCAGCCGTTTGCGGCGAGCGGCCCCGCGCGCGGGCAGAAACCCCTCGAAGCAAAACCGATCCGTCGGCAGCGCGCCGATCGACAGCGCCGCAATGGCGGCGCAGGGCCCCGGCACGGCAATGATCTCGAAGCCGGCCGCCGCCACCGCGCGCACCAGCTCGAATCCCGGATCGCTGATGGCGGGAGTGCCCGCGTCGCTCACCAGCGCCACGGAGGCGCCCTGCCGCATTCTCTCGATGATTTGGGGCGCTCGATCCAGTTCGTTGTGATCGTGCAGGGACAGCTGCGGCGTTTGAATGCCGAACGCCTTGAGCAGGATGCCGGTATGGCGCGTGTCCTCGGCCGCGATGAGCGCGCAGTCCGACAGCACGGTGCGCGCCCGGGCCGACAAATCGCCCAAATTTCCGATCGGAGTCGCGACCACGTAGAGCCGCCCTGCCGCCTGATTTGTCACTTATAATCCGCGCCTGTGTCGAGGGTAGGAACTGAAGAGTATGGCAGCGATCTATCGACGTCCACGGCCGGCGCTCTATGCGGCACTCGCCATATCGGCGCTGATGGCCGCGTGCAGCCTGGTCAAGCCGGTGCAGGTTCCCGCCGACAAGCAGGAGCGGGCCGTGCAGCTGGCGCGCGACGGCAAGCATGCGGAGGCGGCGCAGGCCTACGCGGAGCTCGCGCTGGAGCTGCCGGCCGACCATGATAATTACGAGTTGCTGAGCGCCGAACAATGGCTGGCGGCGGGCAACCTCGCGGCCGCCAAGCAGTCCTTCGCAGCCGTCTCGGCGGATGCGCGCACCAAGCTTGCGACCCCGCGTGCGCTGGTTGCGGCGGAGATCGCCTTTGCCGAGAACGACGCCGCCGCCGCCATTCGCGAGCTGGATCTGATCCCCGTGCCCTCGTCGGCGGAGCAAGCGCAGAACTACTGGTGGATCCGCGGCCGCAGCGCATTTCTCACCGGACACCCCGTTGAAGGCACGCGCGCCCTGGTCGAGCGCGAGCGCTCGCTGACCGACCCGGCGAGCCTGCGCGCGAACCGGACGGAGCTCTACAATAGAATTCGCAACGCCGCCGAACACGGCCAGTCCCTGAAGCCGCCGGCAAAAACCGACCCCATCGTCGTCGGATGGCTGGAATTGGGACCTGTCGCGGTCGCGCTCGCCCGCGATCCGATGCGCGCGGCCGCGGGCCTGGCCGCCTGGAAGCGCGCCTACCCGCAGCATCCGGCGAATGACGGCGTATTGTCGTTGGCGTCGGTGCAGATCGCCGCCGCGACGGAATATCCGGATCAGATTGCGCTGCTGCTGCCGTTGTCCGGCCGCAGCGAGCCCGTCGGCGCCGCCGTGCGCGACGGCTTCATTGCCGCCTATCTCGAACAAGATGCGGCGAAGCGTCCGCGCTTGAGAATATATGACGTGGCCGCCGAATCCGTCGGCAGTGCCTACGCCCGTGCCGTCGCGGACGGCGCCGGCTTCGTGGTCGGTCCGCTCACCAAGGAGGACGTCGCGGCGGCGCTGCCCTTGAGCGGACACCTGCCGGTGCTTGCCTTGAATTCACTCGGCGATTCGCTCAGTGCGCCGCACAATTTCTATCAATTCGCGCTGTCGCCGGAAGATGAGGCGCGCATGGTCGCGCGGCGGGCCATGACCGACGGCCGGCCGAACGGAGTGGTCATCGTGCCCGCGAGCGAGTGGGGCAATCGCGTCGCCGCCGCCTTCGCCGACGAGCTGTCGCATCTCGGCGGAACCGTGCTCGAGAGCCAGCATTACGAGACATCGCAGGTGGACTTCTCCGACATCATCAAGGAGATACTGCAGGTGCGCGTCGTCAAGGGCGAACCCCCGACGCACCGCACCGATGCCGCCTTCGTGTTCGTCGCGGGCACCCCGGGGGCGGCGCGCCAGATCCTGCCGCAGCTGAAATTCCATTATGCGGGGGATGTCCCGGTGTATTCCACGTCGGACAGCTTCGAGCCGAATCCGAGCGCGAACAGCGATCTCGACGGGATGCTGTTTCCCGACATGCCGTGGATGATCGCGGACGATCCGGTGACGGCGCAGATTCGCGACAGCGTGCGCGCGGCGTGGCCGGCCGGAACCGAACGGCGCAATCGCCTGTATGCCTTTGGTTTCGATGCGTACCGCCTGGTGCCGGCGCTGCGCTCGAATTCTCCGCTCGAGGCAAGCGAGATCTCCGGGGTGACCGGTAAACTGCATTTCGACGACCATAACCGAATCCGCCGCGATTTGGAGTGGGCGCAGATCAAAAATGGAGTTCCGATCGGGCTGTAATCGCCTTGCCAAGCCGCCGCATCGCCCGCTAAGTCGATTCGTTTTTGCTGCGCACGGTGTTCCACACCGCGATGTCCCAGGCATTGTGGATGCCGATGAACATCAGCAAGACCGACACCGCCGCGGCCCCGTACATGCATTGTTCGGGCAGGCGCCAGATGAGCATCGCGATGCCGAGCAAGGCGCCGTAGACCATCGCCGGCAGCACCGCATTCCAGATCCAGTCCTCGTGAACGGGAGAATAGTCGCTCGCGATGCGCCGGATACCGTGGGCGACGGCGGCGATGTACACGAGGCCTGCGGCGCCCGCGAGCCCGAAACCGAGGCTCAAGCTCAGCACCGTGTGATGCGGCATGCTGAGGTAGGCGGCCAGCGCCAGCACGGCGCCGAAGTGGACGATGGTCGGCGTGACATAGGCGCGCAGGCCGGCCATGCTCACGCGCTTCGCATCCGCCGACAGCGCGATGACGACGAAGGTCAACCCCGTGAGCCCCGCCGCCGCCGAGCCGGTGATGACGTAAAAATTGTCCCACTCCGCCACGAGCGATGTTGCCATTTTCGCGCTCAAGCGTGCCCGACGCCCAGCACTTGCTCGACCGCCTGCAGCAGATCTTTGGACTCGAATGGTTTGGTCATGACCAGATGCGCGCCCGCGCGTTGCGCGGCGGCAAGATACGCCGAGGTGGTGATCGCCGTGGGCTGGTAGCCGCTCACGCCGAAATTACCGCCGCCTGATATCGCAATGATCCGCACGGCGGGAAATTCCGCGCGGATAAAATCGATCGCTTCGACACCATTATGCTTCGGCATGATGATATCGGTGATCACGACATCTGCGCTGCTGCGCCTGAGTTCGGCGAGCGCGTCGGCGACATCGCCCACGGTGCGCACCGCATAGCCGGCGCGGTCGAGAACGCGCTTGATGGCGTCCCGCACGTCGAGTTCATCATCCACGACAAGGATATTGTGCATCTTCGCCTCAGGCATCCGGCATGATCGATTCAATGGAGCGGTCCCGCAGGATGACCGGAAAAACAATCCTGAACGTCGATCCCTCGCCCGGATCCGTTTCGACCAAGATGGTAGCACCGAAGCTTTCGACGATGCCATGAACCACCGACAATCCCAAGCCGGTGCCCACACCCACCGAGCGGGTCGTGAAGAAGGGCTCGAATATCCGTTCGACGGTCGCCGAATCCATGCCGTGGCCCGTGTCGCTGACCCAAAACTCCACGCGCCCGTCCGTCTCGGCGGCAATCGGCGAGTTCTCGAGATAACGCAGCCCGACCGTAAGAACTCCCTGTCTCCCTTGCATGGCCTGATAGGCGTTGGTGCACAGGTTGATCACCAGATGCACGGCGAGCGTTGCATCGCCCCACACCGGCGGGATGTCCTCGCCGATCTGCGTGCGAATCTCGATGCTGGACGGAGCCAGTGCGGAAAACAGCGTCAGCCCATCGGCAATCACGGTTCGCAGATCGATGAGAGCGAGCTTTAAATCGCCCAATTCGCGGCTGAACGTCAGGATCTTCTTGACCACGTCCTTGGCGCGCTGTGCCGCGGCCATCACGCGCTCGAGGTCGGCCCGCGATACGCTCGAGGCGGGCAGATCCTGCAATGCCGTATCGGTGAAGAGAATGATGGGCACGAGAACATTGTTGAATTCATGCGCGATGCCGCCCGCCAGGGTACCGACGGTCTCCAGACGTTGACGATGCCGCAGCAGCTTCTGCAATTCCTCGCGCCGTGCTTCGGAGATTTCCTTTTCCTTGATCTTGTCCTGCAGCCGATCGTTGACGCCGACCAGCTCCCGGCGCATGTCCTCCAGGTCCGCCGCGAGTTCATGCAGCTCGCGTATGCCTGTGGTTACCTGGAGCGCCTGCGCATAGTCGCCCGAGGCAATGGCGCGAGAAACGTCCTGCAACCGGTGGATTGGGCGGGACATTCGCCGGCTTAGTACGATCGCGATGAGCATGGCCGTAATGAAATAAACCGCGAGCACCGTCAACATTCTATTGAGAGCGAGGTGGATCCGTTCCAGCGTCGGCTGCTCATCGAAGCCCAGCCGCAATTCGGCGTTCCGTCCCGCATGCACGATGGGCAGAACGACAAAATAAATGGCATCGTCGCTGTCCATGAAGCGCAAATCGGTGCGGCGCGGCGCCTTGACGTTGGGCGTCCCCAGCTTGCTGACGACGCTGCGCCCGCCGTCGACCAATTCCGCATAGCGCCCGTCGCCGTGAATGATGGCAAGATCGAGCAGATCTTCGGTTCGCGACGCGGAATCCATTGCGTCCCCCACTTCGAATTCGTCCGCGAGCACCCGCGCGAAGGTTCGCGCATGCTCGATGAACAGATCCGCCTGGCTGGTGCGAATCACGAATTCCAAGCCGAAGAACAGCGCCGGCAAGAGGAGCAGATGCAGGGCGACCACGGTCACCACGACGAGATTCGCGAATGACGCCCTCAATCCTGCCATAGCACCCTCAGCACTCTGATGCGCTTGTCGTGCTGCACGTCCTTCGACCAAGCAAAGCTGACGGCCGTGGGGTCGAGTTCGATCGCTTTGAGCAGCAACGCCGTACCAGTATAAACGACCGGCAGCGAGCGGCCTCCTTGCAGCGCGAGCCGCAGCAGGCGCCGATCGTAAGTTGTGTCCGTCATGGAGACGACGTTCTGCAGAAAAACGGCCTTGAGCTGCGGATCGGATTCGTTCAGAAGCGGCTGCAACCGCTCGCCGTTGTGCGTCACCGTCATGCCGAGAAACAGCTTTCTGACCTCGAGTGAATCGAGCTGTTGCACTTTGCTGCCGGCGCTGACGATGAGCACCAAGGTTTCGTCGGCCGACGCCTGCAACATCACCGCGGCGGTGAGCAGCAGCGCGAGAAGCCGAATGGCCCCGGTTTTCTTCACGGAACGACGGCGCTCCATTGAATACGCACTTCATCCGACCGCTGCGTCAACGAAACCACATGGGACAATTCGATCGTCAGCGCCTGCCGCTTGACGTAGTCCCAGCGCAGCCCGATTGCCTGGCGCCGCAGAGCGATATCGATGTCGCCGTCCGGATCCTGGAACTGCGCCACATATCGCGACTCCTGCATTCGTGCCGAATCCTCGATCCGGCTGAATACGGTGAAGCTTTTCGGCAGCTGGCGCTCGACTTGCAGATAACCGGAAATAAAGCTTTCGTCGCGCGGCGCTTGGTCGAGTTCGGCGTCTACGTAATAGTCGGCCCCGATGACGCGCCACGGCCCGGTGTTCCAATCGACGTACGCGCCGTAAATGCTCAAGGTGACGTTGCTCGATCTCAACTCCGAGAGCAGGTACGGCGAGCTGGTGGATAAATGGTCATGTCCGAACAACAGGCCGGCGCTGCTCGTTCCCACATAATCGGGCAGATAGGCGATTCGACTGGTTATCGATAGACGGTGTCTGCCGGGATTGTTGTCGATGAGACTGATCGGCTCCAGTTCTTCGTGTGTCAGACCAGGCCCGGCGCCCGCGCCGCCCGAAATTTGAATCGCACTGTCGTTGCCGAGCGGTTGCCGGGATTCGAATAAGGCGCCGGTGATGTGCTGCGGTATCAGCCCATGCTCATCCTCCCAGCGCTCAATGAACGGACGCGTGATGGCGGTCTGCAGGAAGCGCCCGTGGTGATGCTCGGTATTCCACGCACTGGCGGGCTGATGAAAGCGCCCCAACCAGAGCACCGTTTCGGGAACGAACTCGAAACCGAACTGCAGGCGCTCGAGATCCCGCTCCTCGTTCGTGATGTAGTACTCGCCGAAGACGCGAAATTGGTGCTGAGTGAGCCCGAAGACGACGTCGGCGTCGAACCAGGTATCGTCATCTTCCCCGGGATGCGTTTGTCCGGAACCGTGGATGGCTTCGGCGGCGACGAACACCTCGAACTCGTTCGACCCGTGTTCATGATCCGCAAGTGCCGAATTTGCCCAGCAGAGGGCCAGTAGCGCGAATGCGGGCGATGCCCGCGAGAATGAGTTTGGCATGTTGAAATCCCGAATCAGTGTGGATTCATACGGCCACTTTATTTATGGATATCAATCCGGCTCCACAATAACGCCTTTGCGGCGCAGGCGACACGGGCTTCGCGTCGAACTGCACATAATCCTCGTCCGGCCCATCTGTGCTATGGTTTTTGAAATCTATGAATCGAATCCTCGCTTCAATTGCGATCGGGTTGCTCGCGAACGCCGCATCGTCCCAGGAACTCCAACGGATCACGGCCGCCGGCGAGCGGGCCATTCTCGCGAAGCCAAGAATCGAGATCACCGGAGCGCGCCACGCCGATGTGACGATCGTCGAATACTTCGACTATTCCTGCCCGTACTGCAAGCGATTGGCTCCCACATTCAAGCAGCTCCTCGCCGCCGACAAGAAAATCGCACTCGTCTTCAAGGACTGGCCGGTTCTGGGGGAGGTCTCGGTGTACGCCGCGCGCTGCGCCTTGGCCGCGCAGTGGCAAGGCAAATACCTCGCGGCGCACGACGCGCTGCTGGAGGGTCCACGCTTGTCGCGGGATGATGTCGTCGACTCGGTCCTGCAAGGCGCGGGAATTGACCTCGGGAAGTTGAAGGACGACCTGACCTCGCACTCCCGAGAGATCGCCGCGCAGCTCGCGCGCAATGAGACGGAGGCGCAGGCACTGGAGCTCGACGGCACCCCGGGCATTCTGGTCGGCCGTCAATTGGTGCCTGGCGGCGCCGATTTGGGCTTCTTTGAAAGGCTGGTGCGCGACGTGCGCCGCGAGGCAAAGTAGCCCCACTACCTGCATCTACCCCAGAGCCATGCGCATTTGCCCGCGCTGCCCGGCGCCGAAGCCGTGCGCTATCATGAAACCACCCAGGCACGACTCCAGGACTGTTCATGACCGCTCTCCCGCGTCGCATTCACCGGCTCCCGGGTCTCGCTTTGCTGTCTTTACCCCTGCTGGCACTGAGTTCCCACGCGGCCGATGCGCCGGCAGCGGCGCATAAAAACGAGGCGGCCAGCTATAGTTTGGGCCTGTCTTTCGCCACCCAATGGCGTGACAGCGGATTGGAAGGCCTGCTCTCCGAAGACGATCTGATACGCGGCATCCATGCCGCACTGGCCGGCGCGCCGCTGACACCGGATGACCGGCAGCGGGCGGGCGCGTTCCTGCACGAGGCCTACGACGCCTGGGCCGGGCACAACCAAGCGGCCGCCAAGGAGTTCCTCGCGCACAACGCCGGTCAACCCGGCGTGAAGACGACGCCATCGGGTCTGCAATATGTCGTGATGACCGCGGGCAATCCCAAGGCACCCACGGCCGGCGTCGGTGACCGCGTCACGGTGCAGTACCGCGGCCGCTTGCTCAACGGCACCGAATTCGACAGCACCTACAGCCGCGGCAAGCCGGGAGTGATTCGCCCCGCCGATGCGATCACGGGTTGGCGCGAGGCACTCGGACTGATGAGCCCGGGCGCCCAGTGGCGAGTGTTCGTGCCGCCCGAGCTCGCCTACGCGATGACGCCTCCTCCCTCGATTCCGCCGAATTCACTGCTGATCTTCGACATCGAAGTTCTCGGCATCAATCAGGGCGACGCGGTCCGCGCGCCCGCTGTGCGCCCGACCGCGCAATGATCCGTTTCCGCGCCGGACTCGCAGGCAGGCCCATGTCGAAACACGCGTTAAGTGGGGCGCTGACTGCGAGTGTTCTATTCAGCGTCATCGGGGCAGCTCCGACGATGGCCTTGCCCCCGACGAATACCCTATTGGCCCAACGCGATCCGAATCCGACGCCGTCCCCGGCTCCGCCCGCCATTGCACCGGCGGACGGCAGCTACGACGTTGGCCTGATGATCGGCAGCCAGCTGGCGAACAGCGGTCTCGGCACGACGATCTCGCGTGAAGCGCTCTCGCGCGGCATCGAGGCGGCGCTCGGCGGCAAGCTGCCCAGCGCCGCGCAAAGAGACACCGCGCAGCAGTTCATGCATGCTGCGCGCGTAGCGCTTGCCGGCCGCAACTCTGAACTTGCGAAAACTTTCCTGGAGAAGAACGCGCGGGAAAAGGGCGTCGCAACGTTGCCGTCCGGCCTGCAATATCGCGTGCTGGCCGAAGGAAACCCGAAGGCGCCGCTGCCGGGGCCGCAGGATCAGATCATCGTGCGTTACCGGGCGAGCCTCGCGGACGGCACGGAAATCGACCGCTCCGACGAACATACGCAGCCGGCGGCATTCAAGCTGAACTCCGTGATCAAGGGTTGGCGCGAGGCGCTCTCCGCGATGCGACCGGGGGCCAAGTGGCAAGTATTCGTGCCGCCGGATTTGGGCTACGGCGCCAACTCGCCGCCGTCGATTCCGCCGGGCTCGCTGTTGGTCTACGAACTCGAACTGCTTCAAGTCGACGCTGCTAAACCGATGTCCCCGGAAATGATGAAGCCCAGGCAGCAAAGACCGGCTCAGTCGAGCGAGCCGAAGTCCGCGACGCCGTAGCGCCGGTACACTTACCCCGTGGCGGTCACTTGGCCGCTACGAGCACGTGGTACTGTTTGATGAGATCGTCCGGCGTCGCGAACCCGTCGAGCCGCTGCCAGCCCGCGCCCGGCGCCGCGCGCATCAGCGTCACGGCCGTGTGGTCCATCTTCTCGCCGCGAAAGACATTGAAAGCTTTTTGCGCAGCCACGCTCGCCGCCGTGGTTCCGGTGTAGAAGTTCCAGCCTGGGCCCGACCTGAAGCGCCCGGCATAGTCCCGCAGCCGCGGCGGCGTGTCCTGCTCCGGGTCAATCGAGATCGACATCAGGTGCACCTGCGCGCTCTCGGCGCCCAGCTTGCGTTGAAACACAGCGAAGGTCTGGGTCATCATCGGGCAAATCGCCTCACAGGACGTGAAGATGAAGTTCAGCACGACCGGGCGCCCGTCGTTCATCTCCTCGGCAAGCGAGACGGCCTTGCCGTCCTGGCGCACGAGCTGCACGTCCGGCACGCGGTACGCTGCCGTCGATACCCGAAGCGATTCCGGGGACGCTGGCTGGTCAGTAGGCGCGGCAACGCCGAGCGCACCGGCCAGGAAAAGCGCCGGCAGACACAGCGCCGGCAGAACTCGCGGGACTCGCAGGTACATGGGTTCTCCTAAATCAAGGTGTCAATATGATCCGACCAGCGGGCGCCAACCGTGTTCCCGCTCACGGAACCGTCCACTCCCCGTCCGGCACGATCCGGGTGCCCGTAGGCTCGGCAAATTTCACGAGGAAGCCGCCCTTGGATGCGAGGCTCTGACCCGTCGCGAGGGTCAGGCGCGGGTAGTAGCCGGTGAGTATTCGATGATCGAGGATCTCCTGCAGCCGCTCGACGAGGTAGTCGGGGTCGATCGTGTCCGCCATGTGATTCAGCGTCTCGGCGAGCACGCCACAGGCCAGATAGGTGTCGGCCTGGACCTGCTCCGCGACCAGCGGGATGTGGCGGAGCGCGAACCACCCGAGCGGATAATCAAGACGCACGAGCCGCCGCTCCGGCAGATCGAACGGGTACGCGAGCCGGGTCCGCTCGCGCCACGCGGGGGGCAGTGGCGACTGTTCGAGCCCGCCCATCAGGCCTGACAGATACACCACGGACGCCGTTGCCGGCGGCTGGCCCAGCGCGGCGAGGTCCGCGGGGCGCAGCCACAACACGAGCGCGTCAGCGGTTGCGGCGCCGCGCAGCGCCCCCGGCACGCCGTGCTGTGGGTCCCCGGTGACGAGCTGGTCCTGCACGCTGATGCCGCCGCCCTTCAGTGCCGCCGCGAGAGTCCGCGCCGCCGCCGCGCCACTGTCGTCGCCGCGGAAGACCTGCCGGACCGTGCGCCCCCGCGGATCCTTGAACGAGTCGGCGATCCGGTGGGCAATGAGCTCGGACTCGAGCAGCACTCCCTTCGAGAAATACAGCGAATAGAAATCCCCCTCCGCGATGTCCGGCACTTCGACGTTCGGGAACAGGCACGGCACCTGCTGGCGCTCGCAGAACTCGTGCACCGGCCCCCAGTGCCGCCCACCGAGTCCCGACAGCACAGCCATCACGGGTTCGCGCGCGAAGTGCTGGTCGAGTTGTTCGCGCCAGCGCTCGGGCGGGCCGGTCAATTCCCAGAGGTGCAGCTGCCAGTGCCGGTTTGCGACATACATGCTCTTCGCGAACATCGTCTTGCCCGACGTGCGCATTCTCGGGCTGGGGCTGAGCGGAAAGTCGTTCTTGTCCTTAACGTACTGTTCGAGCACGGCCAGCATGCCTTGCCGTTTCACGGGATCGGCCTCCGGCGTGACAATGGTCGCAAAGTGCAGCAGGGTCGGTGTGATGCCCGCGTTGCGATGCGTGCCGAGCTTCTTCAGGTAGTCGATCAGGGCAGCCATGTCGGCATCGCCAAGCGCGAAGCGCGGCATCAGCGCAACGAGCGGCCGGCCCTCGGAGTCGAGCCCCTCGCGAATCGCGCGCGCGAGCGTGGCATCGGTATAGGGATTGCGGTTGCCATGCATGCTTTCGACGTAATGCAGCACCGCTTCGCGATTGGTGGCCCCGCGCGCATGGAACAGGTACTCGCCGGTCACCGGCGGGACCGTCAGTTCCCCTTCCGTGGATCCCAAGCCGCTGCGGCGGTGGCAATTGACGCAGGCCGCCTCCGCGCCGTTGACACTCAAACCCGCGCCCTGCCGCACCCCCATGAGCGGCGTTCCCGACGACAGCACGCCCTGCCGGTAGATCGATTCGCCGGCACCGGCAGCCTGCGTGGGCTCGCCCGCCCAACCCGCGGCGCTCACGAATCCCAGCAACAGCAAGCCGGCAACGGCTCGCGCCGTGTTCACCTCGGCACCGATTCCTGCGGTGCGCCGGTCGGCGCGGGCGAGGCGTCGCGATTGCCCGGGGCAGGTATCGGCCGTGCGCCGGGCGGGACGAACCGCCGGTCGTTCAAGCGCACATTGAGCGTGACCCGCTCGATCTGCATAACGTCCGGCGTGCCCATTGAGCCGTCCCCGATCTGGATCGTCGTGGGGATCTGCAGTCCGTCGAAGGATTTATAGTCGCGATACAGCGTCGGCACCATCCGCGGTTTGCCGTCCGCGCCATAGGTCAGGCGGGCGATTTTGACGTCGAGAAACGTCTCCGCGTCAACCCAGACTTCTTCGCGCCCGCCGGAAGCAAAGCGTACGCTGAGGTGATAGACCTTGCGCCCATCGAGCTGCTCGACGCCCGCGAGCGCCACCTGGCTGCCCTTCGCACCCAGATCGATCAAGGTCCCGTCGATGGCCGGCTCGTCCCTCGCAAAGCGCGCTTCATCGGATGTGTACGGCACCATGTCGATGCGGCCGCTTGGCTGTGGTTTGGATTTCCAGCCATGCGTGCCGTCGAAGATGCGCAGCGTTCTCTGGTTCATCGCGTGCAGTTCGAAACGAGTCTTGTTGGGACGCTTCTGGTCGAGCTCGAACGGCATGCTCGGCGCCGGTGTCCGCGCGCTTTCCAAATGCCCCGTCCAGACCATCGTGTCGACCTTGCGCCAGGCCTCGAGTCCGCCGCGGGCGGCGACGTTCTTGTCGACGATTTCAAGCGCCGACAGCCCTCCCGCAGGCGCTGTCTTGGGCGCCCCGGCGGCCGTGCCCGAGACGACGCCGACCAGCGCCAGCGCCGCCCACGCCATGCGCACCCAGCCGGACGCCCGCGCGTCTGCCCCCGCGTTGGCCCGCATCGATCAGGCCCCGCCGGGCTTCGTAAACCGCGCGTCCGCCAGAGTCGGATTCACGGCCGCCTTTTCTATCAGCATCTTGTGCGAGTCGTGGTAGCCCTCGACGGCCGTTTCGAGCTCGAACGGCACCGTCACGCCCTGCACCGGCCGGAAATCGCGTTGATAGATCCACACCGTGTGCATCTTGCCGTCCATGCGGCGCGGCGCGCCCTCCATCTTGACATCGAGGAAGCTCTTCGCGTCGATCCAGATGTGCCTGACGGTGCCATCCTTGTACGTCAGCTTGAGCTTGTAAGCATCCTGCCCCGCGACCGATTCAACGCCCGCGAGCTCGATCTTCGTTCCCTTGGCCGCATAATCGACCAGGGGCCCGTCGATGCCCTGCCATTCGGACTCGGACTTCAATTCCTGCGCCGTGAATGGCTCGACATCGTCGCGATTCAGGTAGGGGCGCAATTTCCAGCCGTTGGTGCCGTCGAAGACCTGGACAGCCGTCTTGCCGGCAAATACGATCTCCAGCCGGGATTTGTGCGGGCGCTTGACCTCGAGCGTGAACGGCAGCTGCACCTGTTTCGGCGCCTCGGTCGGCGCCGCGCCGGGCGGTGAGCCGACTGGTCGTTTACGGACCGAAGGCATGTCGTTGTGCACGAAATTCAGGCTCCGCGCGGTGGAATCGCCGCTGCCGGCGTCCATCTTGCCGCTCAGCGACAGGCTCTGCAGCCCGCGCCACGCGGCCAGCCCGCCGCGCGCCGCGATATGTTTGTCGACGATTTGTTCGGCGGTAAGTTTCGCCGGCGCCGCGTGCGCGGCGCACAGGCCGAACGCGAGGAACAGGCACGTACCCAGCGCGCGGGTGAGTCGGATCTCGGAGAATAATGACATAGGAAACCTTTTCCGGGTTGAGTGAGGAGGTACATCCCCAGGACGCAGCGTTATTATTCGACCACCAGGCCATTCGCGCGAAACGATCCGATCACAACATTGACGCGATGGCCGTGCTTGACCTGCCGGCCCTTGTTGGAGAACGCCATCCAGTAGGAGCGCCCGACGTCCGGCGTCTGGGTCTGGCGCAACTGCCCGATGTTCTCCATGGTAGGTACGACGAGGCTCACCCCGGCCTGTGGATCCTCGAGCGACGGCTCGGCCTTCTTGTCGGTGAGCGGCAGCGCCCGCGCGGCATCGACGACGCGCCACGCGAAACGCACGATTTCACCGGACTCGACGATCTTGACGCTGAGCGAATCGACGCCCCACACGGAGCTGTAGTACTCGGCGGCATGACGGGAAAATCGATTGGGCGTAGAGCCCGACGGCGGCCCTGCGGGTTTTACCGTGGCCGCGGCGGGCGGGCCCTTGGGGGGAGGATTCGTCTGACCCGGCGGGCTCGTCTGGCCCGCGCCGACCGAAGCGAGGCTCGCGCACGCGAGCATGGCCGCGAGCGCCTGCGGCCAGAAAAACCGTGACCTCGGGTTCATCGCCTGAGGCGCCGACAGATTGTTCCTCATCGTTCCTCTGCCTCGTTGAATCGGTATCACCCCGGATTCACCGTCCGCCACCCTATGCTCCCGCAATTGGCAGCACGAACACAATCCCCTGGAAAAACCGATGCGGCCCGCAGGCAGCATCTTATTGTGGCACCGGCGGCCTGGCCCGCGGGGCCGGACATCCCCGAGGGGATGTCCGGCCTGTTGCCGTTGCCTAGTTCGCCGGGAAAGTCGGGCTGGTTAGCGTGGCCGCCGCCAGGCCCGTGCCCGTTATCGTAACGCGCCCGTTCGCTGTAGCCGTATTGGTCTGCCCGGCGTACTGCACGATGATCGTGCAACTGCCGCCCGGAGCGACGACCGAACCCGAGGAGCAGGTGCCGCCGGTCACGCTAAAGGTTCCGTTTCCGGTACCACCCGTCGTGGCGACCGTCGGATTGGCGGTCAGCGTGAGCGGCCCGGTTGCGGCCGCCGCGTTGCTGACCGTAATCGTACCGGTCTTGGTGCCAGTGCCACCGCTGTTAAGCGCCGGCGCCGGCCCGGCGAAGGTCACCGTTGCCCCCGTCACCGTGAACGCACCGGTCAGGGTGTTGGTAGTCCCACCTGGCGTGGTCACAGTAACGTTCCTCGCCGTGAGTCCAGCCCCAGCGGTGATCGAGCAGTTCGCCGTGACAGTGGTGCCGTCCGGCGACACGACGATTGTGCCGCAGCTGACGCCCCCACCGGACACGGTCACGGCCGTCGCTCCGCTCAGGTTGGTGCCCGTCAGAGTCACCGGAACCGTCGTGCCGCGCACGCCCGAGGTCGGAGCGATCGAGGTCAGCGTCGGCGCTAGCACGGTGAACGTCACGAAGTTGCTGGTCCCGCCTAGCGTGGTCACCGTGACGTTCGTCGCCCCAAGTGCAGCGCCACCCGTGATGGTGCAGTTCGCGCTGACGGTGGTGGCGGTCGGCGTCCCGCTGATTGGGCAGGTGACACCCGCCCCGGACACGGTCACCGCCGACGTTCCCGTCAGGTTGGTGCCGGTCAGGGTCACCGGGACCGTCGTGCCACGCACGCCCGTGTTGGGAGCGATCGAGGTCAGCGTCGGTGGCGCCGGATTCGCTACTGTAAACGTCACGAAGTTGCTCGTCCCGGCTGGCGTGGTCACCGTGACGTCCCTCGCCGTGAGTGCAGCGCCAGCCGTGATCGTGCAGTTCGCGTTGACAGTGACGGCGGTCGGCGTCCCGGTGATTGGGCAGGTGACGCCCGTGCCGCTCACGTTCACGGCCGTCGCTCCCGTCAGATCCGTGCCGGTCAGGGTCACCGGGACCGTCGTGCCGCGCACGCCCGTGTTGGGAGCGATCGAGGTCAGTATTGGCCCTTGTACCGTGAACGTCACGGCATTGCTGACGACGCCTCCTGCCAGGATGACAGTGACGTTCCTCGCACCTGCTCCGGCCGTCGAAGTAATGGTGAAAGTGGCCGTGACCGTCGTGTCGCTCACCACCGGTCCAAAGTTGCTGACCGTGATGCCGGTACCAGACACGTTGACCCCGGTGGCTCCGCTCAGGCCCACACCGGTGATGGTCACCGGAACGACCATGCCGCCGAAGCCACTGTTGGGAGCGATCGACGTCAGCCCAACGCCGGTGCCGGTCAGGTTGCTGGTGAGCACCACGGCTCCCGGATTGGTGGTCACGGACAGCGTCCCGGCCACTGCGCCCGTCCCCGTGGGAAGGAAGCGCACTCTGAAGATACAGCTCGAACCTGCGGGCAGAGCCGTGCCGTTTGCACACGTGGTGGCCCCACCCAGATTGTATTGAGGGCTCAAGGTGAAGCTAGCGAGTGTCACCGTTCCACCGCCATAGTTGGTCAAGGTGATCGTCTGGCCAGGGCCTTGGGTACCGACCAGCTGATTGCCAAAACTCAACGCGCTCGGGTTCAGTTCCGGCAGCGGCGTCGCCGGACGCTGAAATTCGACCGCCCCGACATCGATTGGCGTGCCAGCCATATCCGGCCGTGGATTGCCGAAGAAGTCCGTCGGCGGCGCATGGCCGTAGGTCCCAGCCGTCGCCGGGATGGAATCGATCGCCGGCGAACCCGCCGCGAGCCCGTAATTGCCCAGGGTGACATTCGTGGTCGGGTTCAACAGCGACAGCGGCCCCCAGCGCAGGTTGATCCAGTTGTTGCCCTCGTCGACCGTCGCGACCGGAGTCAGGTTGAAGATCGGGTTCGGTACGGTGGCGTCCGAAACACCCGCGGGCACGGCCCAGCCGGACGTCCCGAATTCCGGCGGCGTGCGCGAACCGTCGCAGTACTGGCTGACGAACGTCGGATTGCTGGCGCTGTTGCCGTTGCCGCCATAGCCCGCGACGCTGGTCAGGATGGACTGCCTCGGGCTAAGGGTGACTCCCGATGAATGGTTGGTCGGCCCCGTGTCGCCGCGCGCACCAATATCCCAATAGCTCGCGGCCACGCAAGCGCCGGTGCCGCCGGTGATGATCACCCCAGCCCCGTTGGGGGTGTTGGCACTGGTTTGCGGCTGCGAAGGCGCCAGCGTCGACGTGAACGCGTTGTACAGCGACACCACGCTCTGCTGGTACTGGGCACTTAAGGCACCCACGCCGATGTAGTACGTGCTGTTCTGCCAGAATATATTGTTCTCTATCATCGGATACGAGTAGTTCCGGCAAGTGCCGTTGTTGGCGCCCGTGCCCGGAGCGAAATGGCCCGCCGGACAAGTGACCTTCGCCGGCAGATTCGCGTGCAGCACGCTGCTGTTCTGGATGGCGACGAGGCCTGAGATCTGCGGGCAGGAGGTTTCCGTACCGATGATGCAATTCTTGCCCTCGGAACTCGCGAGCGGTGCGCCGATGGTCGTGAACAGGATGCCGGCCGAGGCCGTGGTCGAGTTCGACACCACCGTGTTGTTGATGATGTTGACGTTCAGCGCATCGAGCAGCGAGATTCCCGCGCCATCCCAGCCGGCCAGGTTGTCGGCGATGATGTTGTTCGTGACCGTCGGCGACCACCACTGACTGGGGGTCGTCGGGAAGGCCAGCACGTCCGCACCGTTGACGTTCTGCAGGCGCAGTCCGCCGCCGCTGCCCGATTCGGCCGCGTTGCCCATGATCAGGTTGGCATTGATGACGAGGTTCGGGCCGACGCCGTCGCTCGGAAGGATCGAAGCCGGGCCGCCCTGCGCAGCCGTAGGCACGCAATCCTGGTCCGTCGTCGCACCGCAGGGCGGGACGATGTCCGGTGTGCCCATGACAAGGAGACCGCCGCCGTTCGCCGGAACGGTCGGGTTCAAGCTCTGGTTGAACAGGATCGAATTGTGCTCGATGTCGCCGTTGTAGCTCATCCCCAAATGACCGACGCCGCCGCCGTCACCGCTGCTCAAGTTTCCGCATACCCAGTTGTAGTTGAACTTGTAGTAGTCGGAGCCGGTGCAGATGCTGATGCCGCCTGCGCCGGCCGGCGTCGCGGAGAACAGCTCATCGCCGGTCGAGGAGTTCAGCGAGATGTTGTTGTTGTGGATGTTGACGTTCAGGTTCTCGCAATACGGCAACTGCTGATTGGTCACAACACCTGAGCTTACGCAGGAGCCCGGATCCAGCAGCGTCGCGGCGCCCGCAATTTGCTGGGGAGAAAATTCGCCCTGGCCGATGTTGATGCCGCCCGAGAGCGTACCGGCATTGCTGTTGATCCGGTTGTTCGCGATCTGCAGATTGTGTGCCCAGCCATGGACGAAGACGCCGCCGCCGCCCTGCGAACTATCCGTGATCCCCAAGCCGTCGATGCTCGAAGGGTTGCACGAGAAGTTGCTGGGGAACGGATTGGAATTACCCGTGCCGCTCGTGCAGTTTGTGTTGGTATCGCCGGTCGCGTACGCACCGGAGGCCACGTCCACGGTGTAACCCGTGAGCAGGGTCGTGCCCGCCGGGAACGTTCCCTCAACTTGGCCGACCTGACCCCCGCTGGGGAAGTTCACTCCCTTCGCCAGCACGGTGATGCCCGCGCCTTCGAGCGCCCCCATCAGGGAGGGCTCTTGTAGCAGCTGCGCGAGATTGCCGTTCAGCGTCGCATCCCAGCCGAGAACCGCCTCTCCCGGAATCGGATCGACCTGCGCGTTGTCGGGCAGCGTCTGGCTGTAGTTCTGGAAATACGCCAGCGGCTGGCCGGCGCTAGTCGTCCAAGGGCAGCTCACCACACCGCTCGGATCATAGGCGTTGGTGGCCGTGAGGAACGTGCCCTGCAGGCTCAAACCGAACAGGCAATTGACCTTCTGACGCCAGGTCGTGATCTTGCCCGCCGGGTGCGTATTGGCGTTCAGAATGCTGGAGGCCGCGCCGACGCCTTGCAGGCGCACCGGCTTCCACATCAGCAGCAGCTCGTTGTGCGCTGCCGTGGTCTTTGTCGTGACGCTCGGGGTCATACAGTCGACACCCGAATTCGTCGCCGTGTTGCAGGTCGGATCGATGATGAGCAAGTCGCCGGGCGCGGCGAGGTCGATCGCGTCCTGGAGCGAAGCCGAAGCGGCGACGTGCGTGGGCGCCTTGCCGCCGACCGTGACCGTGACCGCGTCGACCGATTGTTTACCGTTGGCCGCCGTAACGACCAGCTGGCCGCACTGCGTCGAGGTCGTGCCGGCCGGGACGTATTGTGCCTGTTGCTGCACAGGGCAATTCGCCACACCCGAAGGCGCGGTGACGGTGATCGAGCTGTCGCTCCATCCCGTGATGGTCGCCGGCTGCCCACCGATGGTCACCTTCGCACCATTGGTGCACGCGCCGTTGAGCAGCGTGCAGCTGCCGAAGCCGTAGTGCCGCTTGATGGTCCTCTGGTTGAAGGGCGCCGTCGTTGCCGTGGGACCGGAATAGGCATTGTTGGGGACCAACTGGTCACCCAACGCGGTGATCGTCAGCGTATTGCCGGCAGTGCTGACCCACGGTCCCACCTGATCGCCGTCCACTTCGCTGATGCCCGGTGTCGCGTCCGGATAGGCGCAATCGACATTGTTGTAGCCGGCGCCGGCGAAAGCCGAGGTCGGCACCACCGGGGTATCCAGGTACTGCGTCGTGCCGGGCATGAAGGGCAGTTCATAGCAGAACTGACTGTAGCCGACGGTATACGCCGGGTCCGTGATCATCGTGCCGCCGGGGCCCGGGATCGGACCCGGATCGTTCATGCAGACGACCATCATCGTCGGCGAATAGCCGGTTGGGTTCGGCGGGTTGACCTCCCAGGTCGAATAGGTCATGCCGTTATAGGCGCCCCAATGGTCGGCGTAGACGCGGTTGGTCTCGTTGCCGGCCCAGTCCTTGAGCGAAACCGGGAGGTTGGGCGGCGCGAACTTCTCGCCGAACTGCGGCGAGAACGGATCGAATTCCGAGGTGTAGTCATCGGTGATGCCGCCGGTGAACTTGGAGGCGATGTGCGTCGAGGTGAACACATAGAACTTCGCGATCGCGCCCATCTGGTCGCCCAGCGTCACTTCCTTGCGGTCGCAGAGGTTGCGGGTGGCGCCGGCGAACGGCGCGACCTGCTTGGTTTGCGGGTACAGGCTGATGTAATCCGGCACGACTCGCGCTTCGCCGACGCACGGCCATGTGGGCTCGGGGACGAAGCCCGGCACGATCCAGTTGTTGGGCGCAGCCCCGAGACTCTGGGTCGGATTCTGGGTCGGGCTGTTCGCGTTATAGCCGCTGCCGCTCGAATACGTTCCGGCCACCGAGGCCTGATCGGGGATGATGAAAATGTTCGCCAGGCCACCGAACTCCTGCGTCACCGGCGCGATGAAATCATCGCCGATGAGGATGTTCTTGTCCTCTTCTTTGACGAGCTCGTAGCCGGGCGGCAGCACCACCTCCACGACGTACTTGCCAGGGGGCAGCATGGGCAGGCCGTGACGCAGTGCATCCGCATCCGTTCCTGAGGCCGGGACTGGATCAGCGACGCAGATCTTGCAGTTCGTCCCTGCGGGCTTGCCGGTGGTCGGATCGGTGCTGGTCACGCTTGGGAATTGGTACATGCCGTCGTACGGCGCCGGCTGCAGCTGATTCCAGTTGTGCATGCCGTCATAGCACTTGAACTGAGAATTGTTCGGCAGCGGTGTCGGGTTCCCGGCCGTGCCGTGCTGAACGTTGTTGTAGAAATCCAAGTATTGGGGCTGGTTGTACAGAGAAAAGTAGAACAGGTCCGGAATGGCGCCCGAGCTGCCGCCCTGGCCGGGGCAGCTCATGTTGGGGATCGTGTTGCCCTTGGCATCCACGTGGAAGCCCTGGGCGAAATCGTCCCAGCTGCTGGTCGTCGTCGTATCGACCAAAGTGAGGGTCGGCGTGACGCCGTCGGCGGCAAAGCCTTCCTGGTACAGATTCATCGTGACATGCGGAACCAGCGGCTCCCACTGGGTCTGCACGAGCATTTGCGGGTCGTCGAAGGGGCGCGTCGAGGCGTAGATGACATGCCCCTTGATGCCGCCATTCTCGCCTTCGTAATAAGGCGCCTTGCCAAATTCGAGGAAGTTGTTCTGACCCGGGAAGCCCTGCCAGCCTTCCACCCCGCCGGCCCACGGCGGATCGATACGGCCGGAGGACAGCTGCGTCGAACAGGTCGTCAGCGGGGGTGCGGTAGCCGTGGCGGCCGACGTCGTGCAAACGCTCGGCGAATCGCTGGTGCTCGGGCCATTCTGGATCGACTTGCCGCTGCAGTCGGCGCCGGCGCAGTAGACTGCGCCCGGGATGCGCAAGTTCGCCGGCACTGAGACGATTTCGGCGGTGTTCGCCAGGTGCGCGCCAATCGTTGACGTTCCGCACGGCGGATACCCGGTCGTACCGCAGGACGCGGAGCCGTCGACCGGTCCGCCGACGTCGTAGACGACGTGGGTGCCGGTGTTCTTGTAGCGGGTCACGTCGGTTTCCACGACGTACCAGCTGAACAGCGGGAAGGTTTCGTTGAAATTAGCGGTGCCGGTGAAATCCGTGACCAGCAGGTTCTCCAGGCTGCCGTCGCGCAGACGCACCGCGACGTTGGCGAACGGAATTCCGTTCTCGGTACTCTGCGAGATGCCGTCCTTGTTGTCATCGATGAAGGTGCGGGTGTAGAGGTTCGCCTGCCACTGCGTCGTGGCAATGTCGCCCATGTTGATGGTCTGGCCGCCCCCGGCGATCCCGATCGGCGTCGACAGACCGTCTACCAGTCCGTCATTCCACTGGTCGAACACGGTGACGCGCCAGTCGCCGGGAGGCAGGTTGGACAGCGTGAAGGTGCCATCCGCGGCGCACTTGGTGAACGCGAAGTCCTCGCCGTCCGGGTCGCCGAAGCTCACGTAGCACTGCGTCCAGTAGTAGGTATCGTGCGAACCGGTGCTGTAGAGACGTTCATCGGGCGTGCGGCTCAGGTGCTCGCCGGTCACTTTGCCGGTGATCGTGTTGTTGCAGTTATAAGGAATGCCAGGCTGCGGGCTGCTCGGATCCTGGCCGCTGCACAGGAATTGCTTGCGGGCGTTGATGATCGCCGGGTTCGCAAAGCCGATGCTGACGTGGTAGGAGGCCGGTCCGAATTCCTGGAAGTAGCTCGGCTCGCCGATGCGCGTGAAGACATCGTGCGCCTTCTGTCCGTCCAAGGTATTGGTCTGCAGCCACTCCTCGCCGCGGGCAATGCGGTCAGCCCCGGGGGTGGCAATCGCGCCCCAGCGGCCCGGCATCAGGTTGGCGATGACCGCCTGGCCGGCGAGCGGGGACAGCGTCTTGCCGTCGGACTCATATTTCGGGCAGGTCACGATCATGCCGGTGATGCCGGTCGCGGTGGGATCAGTCTGCAGCGTCTTGCGATCTGAATTGGTCGGCAGCGTCTGCGGCGTGCCATTGGGATTGTTCGCCTGCCATCCGGCGGTCGCCGAGAGTTCATTGACGCCGATCGGGCAGGCGTCTTTGCCCGTGCTCGGATCAATGGTTCCGGCCAGGCTGTTCGTCAGCGGCTGGTTGAACATGTCATAAGTCATCTGGCCGGTGAAATCACCGTTGCCGCCCATCGCGTCCCACAGATGAATCTGGAAGCCGCCGAGGCCCGGTTCCTGGGGCGACAGCACATCGACGCCGCCGCCGCCATCCTGTTCGCCGTTCAGCGGGAAGTCGTCTTCGAAGACGAAGACCGAGAGCTTGGCGGGCGGAAAGGGCGCCGGCTGGGTCAGTACCGTGACCGCCGTCTGCCCGGCGGCGACCGGCGCGCCGCCCATACCGTGGCCAATGCTGCAGCCCGACGCCGGGGCGCCCGGCTGACCGCACGGAATGCCCGTGTATCCCGCTTGGAACGGATTGGCGGCATCGCCCGGCAATATGGAGATGTAGTAGCGTTTGGTCGGATCGAGATGAACCTGGCTCGGCATGACGGCAGTCATGCCGTTTCCCGTGGTATCCGGTCGGCAGGCGCCATTGCTGACATCACAAACGACAGCGTTGCCCTGAACGGACTGGCCGGCTTCGCACGACACGGATCCGGTGCAGCCCTGCGCGACGAAGGGCATGTAGCTGGTGTGGAAATTCACGCCGAGCGTCGGCACGATCCCCGAATTCGCGGTCGGGCAGCCCGCCGCGGGCGGATTCGTCTGGCAATTCGGGTCGACGTAGAAGGTCCGGTCTTCCTCGATCACCCACCGATAGTCGGTAATCGGGGTGACATGGTCGTAACCATCGAGAACATTGACCGCCAGGCCGCTGCCCGTCGGGAAAACGACAGTTACCGTGGTGGTCGCGCTGTGCGTCTTCTGCGAGTTCTGCGCCTGAAACGAGAACATGTACGTGCCCGCACTGGGTGCAATGGCGGTAAACCCGCCGTTCACATCGGCCAGCACAGTCATGCCGGTCGCGGTGACTGTCGACGTGTCGACGGTCAGGGGCAGGTTCGCGCCGTCCGTACAACCGGCCAGAACGCCGGGGGTCTTGACCGCATGGTAGGTGGCCGTGCTGGCGCTGAACGTCGTGCCGGTGCAGGTTACGCCGCTGTCGGCGATGTTCGATGCGCCCAGCGTCACTGTCGCGCAAGTACTCGTGGAGCCGTTCGCACAATAGCTGAACGAGTCTGCAGTGGCCATGCTCCCGGTGTTGGGAACATAGGCAAATGTTCCGTTCGCGTTGAGGGTTACGGTGCCGCTCGTCGCCTGGTTTTGAATCCGAACGCCGTACACATTCGTGTCGTTTGCGATCACGCCCTTGGCCGGGTTCGACACCGTGAGTGTCTGCCCGGGGACCAGCGCGTTATAGGTATCAGCGCGCGCCACAGCGGCCGCGAACGCGCCGGCGCCCGCGGCAACGGGGAGGCCGGTGCCGTTGAAGCCGATGTATGCCAGCATGCCGGCATCGCGCGCAACCGCATTGCCCGATAGGCTGAGCTCGCGGTCAAAGATGGGCAAAGCCGACGGGTAGGCAGCGAACGTGGGCGGCGTGCCGGGCGTCGTCGTCTGAGCATTGATCATCAAGTCGAAGGTCTTGCCCGCGGCCATGAACACTTCGCTCTTGACCTTCGGGACGCCGGGCAGCGGACGGCCGTCTTCGGCAATGACTTGGAAACCCGTGACGATGGGATTGCTGCCGCCGGTGGCGCCCGCCACCTGCGAGCCGACGATCGCCGGAACGTGCATGCGCAAGCCCGCATTGACTACGCGGACCAAGACCGATCCGGCACCGCTCGCCGGAGCGATCGTGCCGGGCGAGACCTGGAAGAGGGAATTCGCTGCGTTCGTCTTATCGAACGCGACGCCGTTGATCAGGTAGTACAGCGGCGTGTAGTTCACCGCGGGTGGGTAGCAGGTTTGCGCAGCGCCCGGCGTCAGGTCGCCGCAGGCACCCGGCAGGCCGGACCATACTTTGGTCTCGCTGAACCCGGCGGTCGCGACCGCCGAGCTGACCCGGTTGTTCTGCACCGGATCGATTTCGCTCAGCAGCATCGCAACTTCCGCATCGTACGCAGCAGCGCAAGTGCCGGCGGTGGCGCCGGGATACGCGCAACCGGACGCCGTCTCCTTGCCCGCTGTCGCCGTCGGCGGCGCCGTCACCACCACAATGCCGTACAAGCCCATCGGCACCTGGATCGAGGGGTGCGTGCCGGATTCGAGCAGATACGTCCCGGGACGAAGATTCGTCCACGTCAACCGGGTGGTCGCGCCGGCAGCCACTTCAGTTGAAAAAGATTGCACCCGCGGACCTTGCGGGGGCGGTGTAAAGGTCGCGTTGCCGCCGCCGATCCACGTCGGGCTCTGCGTGCCGTGCGCCGGGCTCGGCGTCGCGGTTGCCGTGTTTCCCAGCCCGCCGCCCACCTGGCCGACGATGACGAGGGAGGTCGGCACGGCGTTGGCGCCGCTGGCAAACGAGAGATTATTGGTGAGGTCGATGGCAAGCGTCTGGCCCGTCACCACCGTGATGACGACCGGCGACCAACTGTTCCCGGCGGTCGGGTTCAACTGCGCACACGCAAGACTGTTGGTGCACTGGTAGCCCCACATCGGAACGTTGGTGCCGTCGTTCAGGGTGACCGAGGTCGACGCGGCAATCAGCTCGACCTCGACGGTGTTGCCGCCGGCAGCGGCAACCGCCGTGCCCGGCGGGTTCTGATCGGCGAGAGTGAGCTGTGCGATCTGGGTCGGGCTCGCAGCTCCGTACGAGTAGCTGACCGCCAGCGTGCCGCCCGACGGATCGACCGCCGCGAGCGGCGTATAAGTCACTATGACGGTACAGCTGGCCGGGTTCCCCGCGCCCAGGGAGACCGGTGAGGTCGCCAGGCACGTGCCCCCGGAGACGGCGTAAGACGTGTTGCCGTTGACCGCGGCGGTGAAGGCAAAGGCAGCCGCTTCCGCGGAGTTGGTGAGGTTCACCGTCACCGTCTGTGTGCTCGGCTTGCCGGGGCCGAAGTCTTGGAAGGTCAACGCTTGACCGGGGGTCGCCTGCGGCAGGGCGCCGCTGCCGCTCAGGTTTGCGACAACCGAGAACGGAGTCGTGACGCCGCCCGAGGTCGAGGTGCCGCTGACAGTGACTGGATCGGTGGCCGTCCCGGTTGCCGTTGGGCTGAACGTCACGCTCAGTGCGCAGGAGGTCGTGACGCCGCCGGTAGCGCAACCGTTCGGGTCAGAAACCGTGAAGGGCGCCGCGGCGCCGCTCAAGGAGAAGCCCGGGTCGATCGGCCCGTTCAAGGTCAGCGCCGCCGTGATCACGCTGGCGCCGACATCGACCGTACCGGACGCACTGGCCGCCACGGTCTGACCGAATGCCACGCCGCTTCCCAGGGCGAGAACGCAGGCCGCGAGTCCCGACTTGATCAGGACGGACTTGAAGCTATTGGATCGCATTAGGATTCTCCTCGCCCTAGTTCGACTCGTCGATCACGAACTCGCGTGAATCGACCAGCATCATCATCAGCATTCCACCGGGGAATACGTTGTTGGTGGTGATCTCGCGCTCGTTGTGCGAGTGCCACATGTAAGCCCAGCCGCGCTCGTTGGCGGGGTTCGCCTGCGTATTCGCCGGCTGCAACGGGGTGCAAATCGCCGCCTGGTTTGCCGCCGTGTTGCCCGTCGGGCTGACGCACGCCTGCGTCCCGCCGCCGCGCAGGCTCGCGTCCGGACCCAAGTACGGCGTGCCGCCGTACCACGCGCCATTCGTCAGAATGTTCGGGTTCGGCAGGGTCACCGGACCGCCGGCAGGCACATCGCCAATCGGATTGGCTTCGAGCGGCTTGTTGTGATCCTGGCACCACTCGAAATAGTTGACGGCGGTGGGAGCTCCGGTGTTGTAGCCGTTCAAATCCGCCGCGCAAGTCAACGAGGCCAACGGATCGCTGGTGTCGCCGGGATGATGGCCGTACGGATCCCAGTTCAAACCCCGACCGGTGAAGTAGAAGATCCCATCGAACGCCTCACCCGGCGTCGTGTCGGTGTTGAACATGAGGAGCCCCGCGAGATCGGTCCCGTTCGGGGCAAGCTGCATGTTGCCGTCGCGCGCGAGAATGCGCACATGATTGGCGTGCTCGTGGAACGGGTGCTGCCAGCGGCCCTGGCCGATCGAGCGGATCAGGGTCATTTCGCCCGGATGCATGTGCGGATTGCCGTTGTACGGCTGGTGCGGATACTCGGCCGCGAAGTTCGCGTCCATGTCGTCGGGCATCGAGCGCCCGTTGATCAGGAAGTAGGACGGGTGGTACGGCTCGGTCGGAACATTCAGGCTGCAACCCGGGGATCCCGCGGCGCAGCCGTTCAACGCCGTGACCTGCGCGAGCGCAGTATTGTGGATGTTCGCATCCATCTCCGCCCACTGGAACAGATATTCCCGGTCGTAGCAGGACTTCGCAGAATCGAAGGCCGCCGCGGCGAGCCGAAAATCAGTTTCTTTCCAAAAGGCCTTTGCCACTGCATTGTTGCCTGGAGCCGTCGCCGGCAGCCCGGCAGAGCAAGCGGCGGGGATGGTGGCCGGAAGCACGATGATGGCCCCGTACAGACCCATCTCAACTTGTAGATCGCCCTGCGTGCCGCTGTAATACGCATGTGTGCCGGGCGAGTTGGCCACAAACTTGTAGGTTACCGTTCCGGCGGGCGCTGCCTCTTGGGTCAGCAATCCCGCTACGCCGCCGGTCGCGGCCACCACGAATCCAGGGAACAGAATCGACGTGTTCCCGGCGGCCGTGGGCAGACCATTCGAGAGGATCACCGTGACCGTTTGTCCTTCGGTGACGATCAGCGTGGGGCCCGGCACCTGCATGCTGGGACAAGGCACGGTCATGGCCGCGGGCGCCGTACCGGCCGGCGTTCCGTTACACCCGTATCCCCAGGAATACACGGCATTTCCGTCCGGCTGGTTGAGGAAAGCGGTCTGTGCCGTCAGATTGAACGTCGGCCCGGTGATGCCGGGTGCCGCGGCCTGTGCCGCCGCCCCGAGGAATAACGCCAGCGCCGGCGCTGCAAGCAATCCTACGATCGAGGTCGAGTGTTTCATGTTCGTTGCTCTCATTGCCGCTGACCCGCTAGTTGCAGGTGTTGCCAAAGGTGTTGCCGCCGGTCACGCTGTTGCAGATGTGAACCTCGGTCATGAGCCCACCGAAATTCTCTTGGTCGTTCGAGAGATGATCGAGGTTCGGTGTGTAGAGATAGAAAACGCTGCCGGCCGGATACAACTGCGCCGCGCAGCCCGCGGATCCGCAACCCGCATCGCTCGCATCCAGGATCACATCGAGCGACTCGCCGCCGCCGAGCGTGATGGAGTTCGTATAGAACGCCATGTTGTTGCCCGATTGATCGCGCAGCAGCTTGGCGTTGAAGCCCACCTCCATCATGGGGATCCCCAGCGAAGCGAGCGTCGCGTACTCATCGACGGCGAGGTCTGCAATGCGCAGCAGCGCTTTGCCGCCGGCCGGAATGTTGATGATCGCGGGCAGCGGCTGCGAGTAGTGCACGCGGCCGTCCGATGATTGCGTCGCCATCGGCCCGGGCGTGACCGTGTCCGGGTAGCTGCGCCCGTTCAACAGGAAGAACTTGGATTTCATGTCGACGAACATTTCCGGATTGAAGGTCATGCCGACGAAGTGGAAGTTTGGGTCGAAGCCGTGGATCTGCAGCGGGTACTCCACGTCGTACGCCGTCGAGCCGTCGCCGTCGTTGTAGACATACTTCTGCGAGTTGCCGAGCTTGTCGCTCCCCTGCACGGCGCCCGTGTTGACGGCCGGCATCGTCGCGCTGCACAGGATGTCGGCGCCGGGGTTGCAGACCGTGCGGCCGTCCGGCACCACTCCAGCGGGAAGGCCCATGCCGTTCTGGTAGCCGAGGTACGTGTAGAGGCTCCCGCCCGCGGGAACTCGATTCTGACGCGGCCGCACATACAGCTGCCCCACCATGCCCATCTGCAAATGCTCTGGGGGCGTGATGTGGCAATGCCAGAAGTAGGTGCCGGCGTCGGGCGACAGGTAGTAATAGGTGAAGCTGCCGCCGATGTTGATCGCCACCGACGCATCCGGTACGCCGTCATAGACCGCGGAGGCGTTCGGGTAACCGTGCCAGTGGATGGTGTGCTGTTCGAACAGGTCGGGGCGCATGATCATGCCGACGTTGGTGAGCGTGAGGAACAACTCGTCGTCCTCGTCGACCGCAATCAGCGGCGCCGGGATGTTGCCGTTCATGACGCCGATGTCCATGATTTGGCGCGGATCCACGTGACCGTCGAGCACGGGTTGCGTCGAGGCCGTGGCCGTCTGAGATTCGAGCACGTCCGCTAGTCCCGTGACCCCCTGAATTTTGAAGGTGAAATTAAAGGTGGGCGGAAACGCGTAGTTGGTTACGCCGGGAATTCCCGCGGTGGGGAACGTGTAGGCGCTGGTGTAGGGGATGGTGGTGCCATTGCCATAAGTGTCGACGGTCCAGGTGCCGTCGTAGCCCCCTGCGGAAGGCGCTCCGGTTCCAGCGATCACGACGGTGCTTCCGGGAACGAGATTCGAGGGCGAATTCAATTGCACATAAACCGTATTACCGGTTGTACCCTGCGAGATATCGTAAATCGTCTCCAGGATCACCTGGTCCGGCGCCAGTCCCACCGCGCCGTTCCAGTTGAACGGGGAGGTTGCAAGCGGCGTCGGCCACGTCGGCCAGGTGTTCACTACGATGCCGTCGGTCGTGGCGGGGTCACCGGGCACCAGAACTCCGTTTGTGACGGCCTGGTTGTACGGCACGTTGAAGGCGGATCCGAACTCCGTACCCGGCTGGCCTTTCGCGATGTCGGCAAGTCCTGACAGCGGACCGAACGAGAACATGTAGGTTTGCGTGCCGTTCGCCATGGTCGAGTAGCCGTCGCCGCCCGACACCTGTTGGCACTTGATCGCCCCGTTGACGCTCGCGTTGGGAATGGAATACCCACCGCTAGTGCCCGAAACGGGAGTTGTCGTCAGCGCCGTCGGGCCGTTGTAGGTGGGCTCGGCATTGTTGTTGTTCAACGAGGACGGGTGGGTGATGGTACTGGTCGGGCACTGCACGCGAAACGACTGCGCCAGTACGGGCGAAGCCGCTCCAATGAGTAATGCGATCAATCCGACTTGTCCTAACGTGGCGCGCAACTTCATACGTGCTCCCCAGGGTCTCTTGAGGTCATGCATTAAGACCACGGAACTTCCATGGCTCCCGAAGGTCACTACCTTGAACCGCTCCGAGCGGCGTTGCGATTCTGTCGAACCACCCTTCGACGGGGTGCTATCGGGTACGTGAAACGGTAGGGGAACCCTTTACTTTTCGACTGATCACTGCCCGGTGCCGGGCCCGTGAACGCCTTGCGGCAGCGGTGCCGGGAGCGGTCTCAAGTTGGCGATGAACTCCCAATCGCGCAGCGTCTGCGCATCCGCAAAGCCGGCGTCGACGTCGTCGAAACCCGAGTGCTTGAACGGTTCGGCCGTGGAGGAACTCGCAATGCCCATGATGCTGTCCCCGGGCCCCGGCAGCAGCACCCAGTCGAGCGCGCGGGTCATCGGGTCCGGATACAGTCGGCGCAGGTAGTGGACCGGCAATGGGCCTGCGGTCGTGGACTCGAGCAGATCGGCGAGCGCCATCGGGTAGCGATGATTCTGCCGAAAGTAGAGCGTAATCGCATGGCGATACGCATGCCCGATGAACAGCAGCTCGCGTTCGCGTTCGCGCTGCGCCGCCGTCGCCGCCACTTGCCCCGCGACCGCGAGCATGTAGCCGATCAGCGCGATCAGGACGAGCAGACCGATGTAAGTGAAGCCGGCCTCGCGCCGGCGCCGGCCGCGTTCACCACCGGACATACGGCACCCCGTTCTGGCCGCTCCCTTCGGCCCCGCTGTGCACGTCTTTGACGCCGTTGTCCTCCGGTTCATCGTCGAGTATCACGACCCATTTCTCCGCGCTCTTCGCGATCGGATCGACCGGGATGCTGCGCAAGTAGCGCTTCTCGACCAGGGTCGCGAGCGTTTCCGGGAACTTGCCGGTGTCGCCGTAGAACTTGTCGATCGACTCGCGCAAGGCCGCGAGGTCCTGTTTGAGCACCGTCTCCTTCGAGCGCGCGAGCGCATGCAGATATCGCGGTACGGCAATGGTCAGGAGCAAGGAGATGATCACCATGACGACCATCATTTCGATGAGCGTGAAGCCGCGCCCGGCCCTACCATTCACGGTACGGTATCCCATTGAGACCGGTGCGCGTGGAGCGCGAGTAGACGTCGTAGACGTCGTCGCCGGGCTGTGGATCCGCGACCGGGCTCGCGTAGGAGCGCAGGCCCCAGGTGTCGGCCGCGGCCGCCTGCGGATCGGGCCAGAACGGATCGCGCGGCACGCGCCGCAAAAAGTAGATCTTGGCGCCATCCTTCGGGCTGCGGATATCGTCGATGCCGTCGACGAGCGTCTGCAGATCCGGAGGGTAGCCCGTCTTGTCGACCTCCCGCGTGATGTGGCCCTGGTCGTAGGCGCGCTTGTAGGCATCGATCGCGTCGCGGATGGTGCGCAGCGCGTCGCGCAGCTCCGCCTCGCGCTCGCGCTGGTAGACGAGTTGCGCGGAGGGGATCACGGCGCTCGCGAGCAGCGCCACAATCGCGACCGTGACGACCAGCTCGATGATCGTGAAGCCGCGAGCGCGCGTTGACGTGACCATGGCCGGCTACGGGCTGACCGCGATCTTGAGCGGCGTCGCCGCGGTCGCGGCCACCGCAACCCCATCCTCGCCGACCAGGACCAGCTGCGTATCGATCGAGACCGACGGCCGCGGCGCAACCACACGAAAGCGCATGTCGACGACGCTGCCGCTGCCGGACACCGGAGTGCTTCCCCCGAGTTCGAGCTGCACGCCGCCCGGCCGCAGGTTGACCTTGGGTGCGTCTCCGGCCGGTGCGAGATCGCCGGCCTCCGCGCTCACGAGTTGCAGCGCCGAGGCATCAAAGCGCACCTGCGCACGCACGCGGCCCAAGGGCTGCTCGCCGGAACTAAGTTTGACGGCCACGCTGATTTCGTCGCCCACCTTGGCGGTATCCGGACCTTCGAGGGTTACCGTCGGTTTGGCGTTGGGCGCCGCGCTGGCTGCCGGCGCGCGGGCGGCACTGCTCTCGGGGGCGTCATTCGCCGCAGTCGCGCTGACCTTGGTATCAGCGTTGACCTTGGTATCAGCGTCGGCCTTGGTATCAGCGGTGGCCTTGGCATCGGGGGCCGCGCCAGCGGCCGGCGTATCGGCAGGAAGCGGCACGGGCGGCAATGGCGCCGCCGCCGTCGACTCGATGAGCGCCGGGATTGCGCGCGGTCCGCTCGCGGCGGCCGAAGTCGCGCTCGCGGAGCCGGAGCCCCCGCCGGCTCCGAACGACACCCCGCCCGGCGCCGTCGGGGTCGAAGCGCCCGTCGCAGCGGGCGGCGGCGGCGCGTTCGAGCCCGTGGAATTCACCGTATGCACGAAGGGCGCGGACCGCGTCTGCGATTCGGTGCCGTACCAAAACTCCGTCGTCTCGCTCGGCGGACGGGGTTGAGCGCGGATGATGTGCGGCGTGATCAGCAGCACGATCTCGTCCTTCTTGTTGTTGGTACCGTTCGAGCCGAACAGGCGTCCGAGAATCGGCAGATCGCCCAACCCCGGGATATGGTTCGACGTCTGCGATTCAGTGTCGGAGATGAGGCCGGCGAGCACCTGGGTTTCACCGTCCTTGAGCTCGAGCAGAGTGTTGGCATTGCGAGTGCTGATCTGATACGCCACCGTCGTGCCGCCGTTGCCGGTGGGAATGTTGAGCGTGTTGGCAATCGAGCTCACCTCGAGCGCCAGCTTGATCGCGACATCGCCGTCGCTGTGAATGGTCGGCGTCACTTCGAGCGTGAGGCCGACTTCGAGGTATTGCACGGCGCTGGTCGAGTAGCTGCCGCCGGTGGTGGCGCTGGTGCCCGAAGTGATCACCGGCACCCGATCGCCGACCAGGATCTTGGCCTTTTCCTTGTTCTTCGCCCGAATCCGCGGACTCGACAGCACGTTGGTATCGCCGACGGTCTTCAACAGATCCACGCTGACGGTGAGCGGCGACACCGTGATCGTGTTGCTGTTCTGCTTGCCGATGTCCGCTAGCGTCAAGGTCGACGCCGAACCCGAGCTCGCCGAACTCACTCCGGCCAACGGGGTCGGAGTGAACGTCGCGCTGGTCGGGTAGTTGATGCCGATCTGGTCGGCGAGGTTGTGGGAAATTTCGAGAATCTCCACTTCCATGATCACTTCGGAGTCAGGCTGGTCGAGCGAGGCGATCAGCTTCTCGGCCATGCGCACGTGCTCGGGCGTATCCCGCAGCGTGAGGGTTCCCGAACGCTCGTCGATGTGTTGGATCTTCGCGTCGATTACCGTTTTCAGCATCGACTCGGCATCCTTGGGCGCGGCATGCGAGAGAAAAAAGGTGTGGACAATCTCGTCCTGGTAGTCCTTCTGCTTTGCCGGCGTGCTCGGATAGATGAGCACCATGTTGTCGGACAGGATCTGCCGCGCGAGCTGATTCTGGGCGAGTATCAGATCGATCGCCTGCTCCACCGGCACCTGGCTCACGAAGATCGTCGTCTTGCCGTCGCTCTTCACGTCCTTGTCGAAGACGAAATTAAGTCCCGTTTGCCGGGCGAGCACCTCGAACACCATTTTCGTCGGCGCGTCGCGGAACTGCAGCGTGACCGGCCGGTTGTCCTGCGTGTGCAGATGCGGCACCGAGGCTATGGGTCCCCGCGCCTGCTCGATCCGCGCGGCGAGCGCGAGGGCGGGCGAGTACAGAGGATCCTCCGCCAGGATCGCCCGCACCTCGGCAGCGGCGGCATCGACCTGCTTCGCGGCCAGCGCCGCCTCGGCCCGCGTGATCTGTGTCGCGTAGCGCCGATCGGCCTGCAGGCGCTCGAGGCCGATCCGCGCGCGGGCATTGTCGCGGTCGATTTCGAGCACCCGCTTGTAGTCGGTCTCGGCCATCTGCGGCCGGCCGTTTGCGCGCGCATCGTCCGCCGCCACCAGGAGCTTGCGCACGGCCGCCTCCTTGCGCGTGATCACATCGACGCGGTATCCCAAATTTCCCGGGTCGAGCTTCGCGGCCTGCGAAAGCTCGGCGATGCCTTCCTCGTAATCTCCGCTGTTGAATGCGGCGATGCCGGCCTCGTGGACCTTCTGGGCGGCACAGCCGGCCACGGCGGCTGACAGCGTCAAGGCGGCGACTCGTTTGCAGATTCGGTTCATGGGTTGGCACCGGAAGATATCGGTTGCCGGATATTGAGCGGCAAGTAGTTGAAGATGAGCTGACCCGCATCGGCACTCTCGAAATCGTAGATGCCGTCGAGACGGTCGCCGACGTGCACATCGATCACGCGATCGTCACGGCTCAGGAAATACACGGTTTTGTCGCCGCTCGGGGTAAGCGCCCCCAAAACCGTGTAAGGAAACGGCGGTGCGGTCGGCACCGCCGGCGGCGGTGGGGGTGGTGGCGGCGGCGGCGGCGGCTCGACGTGCCAGGAGTGCGGCGAGAACAGCGCGGCGGCGAGCGTCGCGTCTGCGACGCGGCGCGAGCGGCCGCTCGCGGCGGCACCCGGGACGTCCCGTGACTCTTTCTTGCGCGCCGCATCGGCGCGGGCGACCGCTGGCATCTGCGCCATGGCGACAGCCTGCACGCGCGCCGCGGCGACGGCAGGTGCCGCCGCCTGCGCCTTGTGCGTCTCGGCGCCGAGCTTCAGCGCGCCGCTCGCAAGCAAGATGGCCGCGGCACACAGCAGTGACACTGCCGCGCCGCCGAGCAGCAGCGCGCGGCGCGTGAGACGCGGCGCGCGCCCCACGCGCAGTCTGAGCGGCGCCGCGGCCGTTGGATGGCCGCTCATGGCGCGCTCCGGGTGAAGATCGTCATGCGTATCTGCGCCTCGATCGTCGGGTCGGCGATCGCCTTGCGCGTGATCGACAGATCCTCGATCGCGAGTGCGGGCATCGAGTTCAAAGTGGCATCGATGAACTGACGGACTTTCGGATAGGGGCCGTCGACCGGGAACGACAGCCGGTAGCGGACCAGTCCGCCGGCCTTGGTGGCGCTGATCTCGTACTTCGCCGTGTCGATCTCGAGTTGGGCGGCGTCAGCCTGCTTCAATAGAACCCTGAGCACCTGCGGCATCTCGGTGCGCTCCGGCAGGTTGCGCATCGACTGCGGCGAATCCGTGGGCCCGGGCCGCGGCGCCGCGGCGGCGCGTGCTTGCGCGGTCTGAAGGTCGGCGCGCAGTTGGCGCACCTCCTCGATCACCTGCTGGTGGGCGGAAAAAAAGAACACGACGCTCGCCCCAAGCAGCGCGATACCCACAAGACCGGCCCGGCCGGTGCGGCCAACCGACCACGCGACTCGCGGCAACCAGACGTTCGACAATCGCACGCGGTAATCCCGCGCGAGCGACGACAGGCCGCCGCGCGGCGGCGCAGCGGCGCGCGCGCTCAGGCCCAGGGCGGCTCCGGCGGGCTGTGCGTGAGCGACGCTCTGCGGTCCCGGCATGCTCATGAGCGCCACTCCGCCGCGATCTTGATCCGCACCGCATGCTCCGGATCGTCCTTTCTGCGTTCATGGCTCTCGAGCATCGGGTAGCGCAACACCGGACTGCGCTGCAAGCGCTCCAGATAGGCGAGCGCGTCGGGAAGCGAGCGCACTTCCGCGGTGATCCGCACCACGTGCTTGTCCGCGTCGGGCTCGACATGCAGCAGCGACACCTGCGAGGCCATGTCGTTGCTTGCCGCCTCGAGTTCCGTGAGCAGCTTCGTCCAGGGAATCGCGAGCTCCAGGCTCATCTTCGCAAACTCGGTCGCGGCGGCGGCACGTCCCGCCGTTTCGACCGGCGCTCGGCGCTGATCCGCAAGCGCCTCGACCGCGCCGTCGAGACGCGCGCGTTCGGCGAGTGCGCCCCGAAATTCGACGCCGACGACCGTCGCGGCGGCGATTCCGGCCAAACACAGCAGCAAACCGGCCGCCGTCGAGCGGCGCACCGGAACGGCAAAGTCGAGGTGAATTGATCGCGCGACTTTCATGCGTTGGCTCGCATCTGCAAAGCGAGTTCATGCGCCTGCGCGCCGCCCGGCTCGTCCGCCTCCAGCCACTCGAGGCCGATGCCGGTGCGCTTGGCGCGCTCGCGCATCCACGGCGGCGCCTCGACGAACATCTGAGCCACGCTGCCGGCGGCGCGCGTCAAACTGCCAAACGCCTGCAGGCGCTCGAGTTCGACGCGCGGCTCGCCCGAGAGCCGCGCCGCGTGAATCCGGTCCCAGGCACCGTCCGTGAGGTGTACCGCGGACAGCCAGCCGTCCTCGAGCGCGATGAACCACGCATCGTCGCGCGGCAGGCGGCGCCGCCAGGCGTTGAACGCGACCACGAGCTGCGGCTGCAGCGACACGAGTTTCAACCGCGCCGGCTTGAGCGCGGCGATGAGCGCGGACTCGAGTCCTTCGGCCATCGCGCAGGCGACCGAGATCCGGCCCGGCGGAGCGTCCTCCAGCACGACATTCCAACCGCTCACACCCTCGCCGTAGGCATCTTCGAGCACGTAGCGGGCTTGCGCCCGGCGGCCCTCGGCGTCGAGCGCCGCCGCCGTCGCCGGCACGATGCAGTAGCGGGCCCACGGATCGGCGATGACCACGTGCGCCGCCGCGTCAGCCCAAGTCGGCTCGAGCAACAACTCGGCAAGCCTCGCAAGCGCCGGACCGCTGTCGCCGGTGCCGCCGCCGGCAACCACGACCTCCGTGGCCGCGCTGACGCGGGCCTTGAGGCCGCGCGGGCGGCGCGCCAGTGCGACCTTGCGCGGCGCCAGGTAGATGGCGACTTCATCACGCCAAAGCGGTGACACGATTGGCCTCCAATAATGTGGTCGCGCCGCGCTCCACCAACTCGAGCGCGGCGGTGCGCAGAAGTTTCGATCCGCCCGCCAGCGCCAGCTCCTTCAGCCGCCGCGCGGGCGCATGCACGACGATGGCTTCGCGCAGCTCATCGTTCAGAATCAATAGCTCGCCGATCGCGACCCTTCCCTTATAGCCCGTGCCGCGGCAGTGGGCGCAGCCGCGGCCGGCGCGAAACGACCAATCCGCGACCGTCGGCAGCAGCAGTCCCGATCGCTCGATCAGTTCGCTCGTGGGGTGTGCGGACTCGGCACATTGCTCGCACACGATGCGCACCAGGCGCTGTGCCATGATGCCGTTGAGCGCGGATACGAACGCGTAGGCGTCCACCTGCATGTGCGAAAAGCGGCCCAATACGTCAAACACGTTGTTGGCGTGCACGGTGGTGAACACCAGGTGTCCGGTGAGCGCCGATTGAATCGCGATCTGCGCCGTCTCGGGATCGCGGATTTCGCCCACCATGATCTTGTCCGGATCGTGCCGCAAGATGGATCGCAGGCCGCGCGCGAAGGTGAGCCCCTTTTTCTCGTTGACCGGAATTTGCAGCACTCCTTGCAGCTGATACTCGACCGGATCTTCGATGGTGACGATCTTGTCCTGGCCGGTATTGATCTCCGAGATCGCGGCGTAGAGCGTCGTCGTCTTGCCGCTGCCCGTGGGCCCGGTCACGAGGAGCATGCCGTAGGGCAGCTGCGACAGGCGCCGCAGGCGCCTGACCATATCCTCGTCGAAGCCGAGCGCGTCGAGCCTCAGCCCATGCAGTTCATCGGTCAGCGTCTGCTTGTCGAGAATTCTCAGCACCGCGTCTTCGCCGTGCACGCTCGGCATGATGGAGACGCGGAAGTCGATCGGGCGCCCTTTGAGCGCGACTTTGAAGCGGCCGTCCTGCGGCACGCGCCGCTCGGCGATGTCGAGCTCGCTCATGACCTTGACGCGCGAGATCACCTGTTCGCAAAGATCCATGCCGCCGAGCGTTGCGATATGCACCAGCACGCCGTCGACGCGGTAGCGCACCGCGAGCCCGCCGGGGCGCGTCTCGAGATGGATGTCGCTCGCACCCGCTTTCAGCGCATCGTAGACGGTGGAGTGCACCAGCTTGACGACCGGGCTCGAGTCGGCGCTGATCGTCGCGAGCGAGAGGTTCTCGATGTCGCCGTCGGCGGACGCCTCGCCCACGGCGGCGAGCGTCGTGACGTCCATCGCCTTCAGGCCTTGCTCGTGCTTCGCGATGAACGCGGTGATCTGTCCCGGCGCGGCGAGATACCACGTGAACTCGCAGGTCACCTTCAGCTCGAGCCATCCCCGCAGGGCGAGGTCGAACGGGTCGCCGATGACGGCGAGATGCTCCCGGCCGCGGCTGACGATGACGCAGCCGCGTTTCGCACAGTCTGCGAGGCCGAGCAGGCCGAACGCCGGCGCGAGATCCATGAGCTCGGATCCCTCCAGAACCGGATAATGCAGCTTCGCGCCGAGCGCGACAGCCAGGAAATCGCCGTTGAGACCGCAGGTCTCGGCCAGCACCTCGAGCACGGGACGCGCGGCCGCGCCGGCCGCCGCGACCGCCGCGCGCAATACGGTGTCGGTCAACTCCGCAGGCGCCTGCGTCTGCGCGCTCACGATCTTGGACGCGGCGTTCAGCGAATGCTCCCGGCCAGTTCGAAGATCGGGAAATACATGAGCACCACGATGCCGCCGATCAGCAGGCCGATCACGGTCATCATCGCCGGCTCGATGAGGCGCGTTGCGACGCCGACCCAACGCGACAATTCCGCGTCGTAGAACTCGGCGACGCGTTCCATCATTTCGCCCATGTTGCCGCTGCGCTCGCCGACGCGCAGCATGCGCTCCGCGACGGGCGTGGTGAGACCGTGGGCGGCGAGCGAATCGGTGAGCGACCGTCCCTCGCGCACGGCGCGGGTCGCGGCGGCGAGCCGCGGCTGCGCAGCGCTGGCGAGCAACCCCCCCGTCATGTCGAAGGCCGTTACGACCGGCAGGCCGCCGCGCAGCAGCATGCCGACCGTTCGGTACAGGCGCGCCAGCTGGTACAGCTGAAGCTGGCGTCCAATGGTGGGTATGCGCGCGATGGCGCGACCGGCTGCGGCGCGCGACGCGGGTTGCAGGCAGACCTGGACAGCAGCCACGAGGAGCGCCACAAATCCGCCGAGAATGAGCAGGCCGTGCGCCTCCAAGAGCCGTCCCCACTGCATGAGCATTCGCGATGCGAACGGCAGATCGCCGCCGATCTCTTCGTAGATCCCGGAAAATCGCGGCACGACATAGCCGACCAGGAACAGAACCACCAGCATGCCGACGCCGAGCAGCACCGCGGGATAGATCGAGGCGTTGATCAGCTGCTGCTTCAGCAGGTCGATGCGCTCCTGATAGGCCACGAAACGCTGCAGCGCCTGCGGGATCGAGCCGCTGCGCTCGCTCGCGCGAACCGTGGCGACGTACAGCGTCGGAAAGCTGCTCGGGAATTCGCCGAGTGCGACCGACAAACTCCGGCCCTCGTACAGCCGGCCGCGGATTCCCTCCAAGACACTGCGCACGGCCGGATCGCGTTCTTTCTCCGTCAGCGCCTCGATCGCTTCCACCAAAGACAGTCCGGCCTCGAGCAGCGCCACGAGTTCGTTGGTGAACGGCACCAGGGCGAGGCGCGCGCGGCGGCGCGACAGCTTCAGCCGCGTGCTCTCGAGCGCAAGAATTCGCAGGCCACGGGCCTGCGCCTGACGCCGTGCGTCGCCCTCATCCGTCGCATCCAATTCGTGGATCGCAATCGCGCGCGCGGTATCGAGGCCTGTGACGCGATAGCGCATCGGTTACCAGTTGGTGATGTCGGCGTCTTCGCCGGCGCCGCCGGGCCTTCCGTCCTTGCCGTAGGACAATAGGTCGAAATCACCGCTGTGGGTGCCCGGCTGCTCGTAAACGTACGCCCGGCCCCACGGGTCCATCGGCACGCCTTTCTTCAGGTAGGGTCCCGACCAGTTCAGCTCGTTGGCCGGAGCGGTCGTGAGCGCCTGCAGACCCTCCTCGGTGGTCGGATAGCGGCCCACGTCGATGCGGAACTGATCGAGTGCCTTGTCGAGCGCGTCGATCTGGGCTTTCGCCACCTTGACCTGGGATTTGCCGACTTGGGCAAAGTAGCGCGGCGCCACGAAGCCGGCGAGCAGTCCGATGATGACCATCACGACCAACAATTCGAGCAGGGTGAAGCCGGCTCTCGGGGACGTGGCGGCCCGGTTCTGCTGTCTCATGGAACTGACTCCCGCGATGGCCATCACTCATCCTGGCACCTCCACTCCACCCTCGACAGTCGGCAGTTGAGGGTGACTCTCCGCGCACTTTCCGGTAGCGAGGACTAGGGTTTCACGGTAGACGAGTCGGCTTCAGTTCAGGCGTGCGTTCGCCAAGTGCGCCGCCTGGCCGGCGGCCACCGGCCACTCGAGTTGCACCGTGGTGCCCCGGCCGGGTGCGCTCGAGACTTCGCAGCGGCCGCCGGTCCGTTCCGCGCGTTCGTGCAGTCCCCGCAGGCCGCGCGTCCCCGCGGTTGGACTGCTGTCCGCGTCGATCGCGAAGCCCGCGCCGTCATCGCGCACCGCCACCGTCAGAACCCCGGCCATGATGCGCATCGACACGCACACGTGCTGCGCAGCCGCGTGCCGCGCCACGTTGTTCAGCGATTCTTGCACCGCCCGAAATACGTTGGTTACCAGGATCGGCGGAATCTCCGCATCCTGGACGGCGATGTCGGTTTCCACTTCAATGCCGCGATAGACGTCCTGCCAATCGCGGCATAGACCGCGCACCGCGGAGGCGGCACCCAGGTCATCGAGCAGCGCAGGCCGCAGATTCATGGAAATGGTGCGAACTTCGTCCATGAGTCGCTGGACCCGGCCGATCGCCACCTCGATGACGTCGGACGCCTCATCGGGCGCCGCCCGGCGAGATAGCACCTGCGACCGTTCCAGCGAGTACTTGATTGCGCTCAAGGTCTGTCCCACCGAGTCGTGCATGTCCTGGGCAATGCGCTTGCGTTCCGCTTCCTGGGCGTTCATCAAGCGCTCCGACAAAGCTTCGAGATCGCGCGTCGAGCGGCGCAGCGACCTTTCGGCCTCACGGCGCCGCTCGACCTCGCCGCGCAACGCACGGTTGGCGGCGAGAAGTTCGCTGGTGCGCGCCTGGACACGCTGCTCGAGCGTGTGATTGAGCGACTTCAATTCCCGTTCCGCACGGCGCAGTGAAGTCACGTCCGCCACCATGAACACCATCCGGGGCAGGCGTTCCCGGGAGCCTTCCGTGACACCCCCCGCGGCGGCGTTCAACACCACGGCCAAATCGAGCTTGAGCACGGAATCGGCGATTTCAAAACTGGCCTTCGACGTGCGGCCCGCCTCGATCGTCGCACGCTCGATGGACGCGCGGAGAGTACAGTCGAGGCCGGGGCAGGAGGGGTGCAGAACCGAGTGTAAGTCGGGCCCGACCGCGCCCCGGACGCTGCCGAGCTGCCAGCGCTCGACCGCTCGGCTGATGCGGACCACGCGCTGCCGCGGGTCGAGCAGACCCACGATCTCGGGAAGTGCGTCTACGGTGTGCTCCCACTCGAGCTTCGCGCGATGGATCGCGGCCAGCATGCGCGAACGGTCGGCGCCGCCCGTGGCCGCACTCGCGGCAAGCAGCCGTCGCGTGATCTCGATGGCCGCCGCGCGCACCGCCGAATCGCCTGCCACCGGGGGAGCGACGAACATCAGCGCGTAGCGCGATCCGCCGTTTTCCGGAATCGCCGCGCAGATCGTCTGCAGCCGGCCGCCACTCTCCGCCTCAGCGACGTCGCTGATGTCGCCGACGTCGGCCGCTGTACCGCGGCGTCGGCGATGCTTGGTGCGCTCGATCACCCGCTCCGGATGCTGCAAAGCCTCGTCCAGCAACGGCACATCGTGGAGCTGCACCACCCGTGTCCGCCAACCGGGCGGAAGGCTGGCGCCGCCGATGACGCGCGCATGCTCCTCACCCGGCTCGTGCTCGAACACCGCCACGGAGGAATCCGGGAACAGATCGACGAGCGCGCGCGCGGCGACCTCGGTTTGCCCGCGCAGCGTTGTCCCCGCGCAGCTCGCCTCATTCATGCGCGTAATGATGCCGAGGATGCGCTGCACGCCCTATGCTCCTCCCTACCGAAGATCGCAAGTCTGCCGCGCCTGCCGCGTGCGAGACAGTGGGCTGCCCGTGGTGCGCGGATGCGCGAGATTATGTAGACGGGGGTAGGGTTCTCGCGTACCAGGCGAGGTGAACGTCCAGGAACTTGCGGTACATCCGCAGCACCGCCGGCACGTAGGCCCGGGTTTCCGCAAATGGCGGAATCGCGCGGCCGTGCCGATCGACGGCATCCTCGCCGGCGTTGTAGGCGGCCAGCGCGAGTTCCAAATCGCTGCCGTAGCGTTTCAGCAAATCACTGAGATAATGGGCGCCGCCCCGCAGATTCTCGGCCGGATCGAACGGACGTTCGACGCCGTAGCGGCGGGCTGTCGCCGGTCTAAGCTGCATGAGACCTTTGGCCCCCTTGCGCGAGACCGCCTGAGGGTCAAACGCCGACTCCACCGCAACGACCGCGCGCAGCAGAGCCGGCTGCAGTTCCGCCTGGCGGGCCGCTTCGTTGATGAGCCCGGAGTAGGCCGCGGCCCGGTGCCGCCAGTCGCCGGCGGAATCTGCACGAGCGCGGGGGGCCGGCTCTTGAGGCTCCGTCAGAAGCAGCGCGTAGCGCCGGTCGTTCGGGACGTTTGAATAGTGTGTACCATCGGCGTCGCTGAACGCATAGATATCCGCATAGGCACGCGGAAGGCCCGCGCCGCCGAATAGCACGGCAATCACCAGCGGGAGGCAGAATCGCATGCTCGGGATTCTACGCAGCGGCCCCGCGGACGCCCAGTAGGTTCATTTGGTAGATTGGCTGAACGGTGGTATCACTTGCAATCCGTCGAAAATCCAGCGAACGGTTCACAGAAAAGTGTCGATTACTTCGCATTTTTGTGACCCAGTTCCATATTTTGTAAAAGATCATCACGTTGTAATGTAGGACTGCGTATAAGCAGATGCAGGTTTTCGCGAGATTGGGAGCGGTTCGAACCCGATAACAATGAATAGCAACCGTCGGGAGACTCTAATTTGGCATCGCAAAAATTGTCGATTGGAAAAAGGCTGGTTGGCGCGTTGAGAAGGCCCACGGAACTGTTGCAGTTCTCGGCGGCCAAACAGGCCCGCATCGTCCTGATCGATGATCACGCCATTCTGCGGGAGGGTTTGATCGCCCTGTCGGAGATGGAGGGCGATCTGAAGGTCGTCGGACAGGCCGGATCGATTGCCGAAGGCTTGGCCGTCGCGATGGCGACTCGGCCTGATTTGATCATTACCGATCTCTCCTTGCCGGGCGCGACCGGCGTGCAAGGAATCGTCGAGTTTCGCGAGCGCTGCCCGGAATCCCGGGTGCTGGTGCTGACCATGCACGACAGCGAGGAGTACGTCCGGGCCGCCCTGTCGGCCGGCGCCCAAGGCTACGTGCTGAAGGACGCGACACGAGCCGAATTGATCCACGCCGTGCGGGCGGTGCTGGCCGGTCAGCGCCACCTCTGTCAGCGCTCCTCGGCACGCGTGGTCAGCAGCTACCTGGGCGAGCAGCATCAGATCCCGGCGCTGGCCAGCGGCGTGACGGGGCGCGAGCGCGAGATTTTGGCGATGATTGCGGGGGGCTGGTCCAACAAGCGAATTGCGCGGGAATTGCAGCGCAGCGTGAAGACCATCGAGAAGCACCGCGCGAACCTCATGCGCAAACTGCAGCTGCACAATGTGGCCGAGGTGACCCGCTTCGCCATGCAAAGCGGCATGTTGGGTGCCGAACTCGACCATGACGGGGAGCGTTCGGCCCGCTGACCCCATATTGCCGCGAACCGGCCGCATATGACGCTCGCCGCCGCTGCGCCGGCGCGGGCAATATCGCCCGCATGTGCGCCGATTCCCGCCTGCAACGGGGTGCCGTGGCGGAACGCCTCGCCGCCGAGTTTCTGCAAGCCCGCGGCCTCGAGGTTCTCGCGCGCAACCTGCGCTGCCGGGCCGGCGAACTCGATCTGGTATGCCTGCATGAGGCGGTACTGGTGATCGTCGAGGTGCGGCAGCGCGGCTGCACCGATTTCGGCGGGGCGGCGGGCTCGGTCACGCCGCGCAAGCAGCGCAAGATCATCCGCGCCGCGCGATTCTTCCTGCAGCAGAAGCCGCGGTGGCGCGCCCGTGCGATCCGCTTCGATGTGCTGGCCCTGGAAGGAATTCCGGCCGGCGAGCACCGCATGGTGTGGATCAGGGACGCGTTTCGCGCCGCCTAGGCCACGAGCACCTGCGCAGTGCCGGACATCGTCTCGCCGATGATGGCGGCGTTTGCAAACCCAAGCCGGGCGAAGATCGCCAGCACGTTCGCCGCCGCCCCGGGCTCGCAGGCGACGAGAAGGCCACCCGACGTCTGCGGATCGGTCAGCACGGCCTGCACGGCGGCATCGAGATGCGGTGCCAGGCGCACGTCGGCGCCGTAGGACTGCCAATTGCGCGCCGAGGCCCCGGTGACGACTCCCGACTGCGCCAGCGACCGTGCGCCGGCCAGCAGGGGCACCGCCGCTGCCGTGATCCGCGCGGCGAGGGAGCTGCCCCGGCACATCTCCAGCAAATGACCCAGCAGGCCGAAACCGGTGACGTCGGTCATGGCATGCACTCCATCGAGCCGCGCCAGTTCGATACCCGGCGAATTGAGCTGCGTGGTCGTGTCGATCATCGCGCGGTAGCCGGCGGCATCGAGCGTGCCCTTCTTGAGCGCCGCGGAGAGAATACCGACGCCGAGCGGCTTGCCCAGAATCAGCGCGTCGCCGCTCCTCGCGCCGTTGTTGCGCTTCACGTCCTTGGGGTCGACCACGCCGATCACCGCCAATCCGTAGATCGGCTCGACCGAGTCGATGCTGTGTCCGCCGGCGATCGGAATGCCGGCGCTCTCGCACACCGTTTCGCCGCCGCGCAATATGTCGCGGATCGTCTGCTGCGGCAGCGTCTTGACCGGCATGCCGACGATGGCCAGCGCCAGCAAGGGCCGTGCGCCCATGGCATAGATATCCGACAGTGCGTTGGTCGCGGCGATGCGGCCGAACTCGAAAGGATCGTCGACGATGGGCATGAAAAAGTCGGTCGTCGCAACGATGGCCTGGGCATCGTTCAGGCGGTAGACGGCGGCGTCGTCCGAGGTCTCGGTACCCACCAGGAGATCCGCAAATCGCCGGCTCGGCAGGGAGCCCGCAAGCCACTCGGCGAGCACCCCCGGCGCGATCTTGCAGCCGCAGCCGCCGCCGTGCGAGAGCGAAGTCAACCTGGGCGCGGCTTCGCTCATGGATCGGCTCCTCGAGGCTGGCGGAAGGTAGCAGGAGTCGAACCTACCGGGAAACGGCTCGCGTCCCCCGCTGGGGTTGAAGCCCAGCCGCACCGCCGGATGCGCATGCCTTCCGATACTTCAACTCAGTCCTGTGGGTGCCAACCGCTGTCGGCACGCAGCACCCGCGCATCGCGCGTGCGCCGAGTATAGCCAACGCGATCGAAGAACTCCAAAATCTGGATCGCACGCTTGCGCCCCACGCCGATCGCGTCCCGATAGCGGGCCGCTTCGACGTTGCCGTGCGCTTGCGCGACCTGCCGCAGCGCCTGCGCCAGTTCCCGCACCCGCTCGCGATCGTAGAAAAGATCGCGCACGACTTGATACGCCAAACCCTGGATCACGCATTTGCGCAGCACCGACCGCACCTCCTCTTCGGGCGCCTTCGCGGCGGTGGCCAGATCGCGCACCCAGGGCGGATCGAATCCTCCGGCGGCGATCGATGCCAGCAAGTTCCCGGCGAGCGTCTGTTCGCCCCCGCTCAAAGTGGCGCGGTGCTCCGGCAAGTGCAGCCAGTGGCCGCTGTGCCGCACGGCCTTCTCCTGCACCAATTCCGCGATGAGCGCGCGCCACACCGGATCGGCCAGGCTCGGCAGGGTCATGCGGCGCAGAAGCGCGCGGTCCGCGCCGGGTTCGTCCGGGCGCTCGGCGTGGAAGGTCTTGAGCGCGCCGAGAGCGCGGTCGCGCAATGCCTGCCAGTGCGAGGCCTGAAACGCGTATCGCCCGCGGACGGTGTCGACCACTCGCGCCGGCTCCGGGAGCGGTATCCGTTCCGGCGCGCAGCCGCAGAGTCGCACGAGTTCCTGCATTTCGATGCCCTGCGGAGCCTGCTGCAGCAGGGGCGCGATGCCCTCGCCCGCCAGCAGGCCCTCCACGGCATCGAGATAGGCCCTGCGTTCGGGGGCGCGGCGCCGGCGCGCCGGCGCGGATGGATCGAGCACCACGCCGCCGCCGATGGTGTGAACGGCCTGCGCGTCGCGCACGATGAGCAGATCGCCGGCCGCCGCGCACACCGGCGCGTCGAACTTGAGCTGCGCGCGCACCCGCGCGCCGGGCATCCACTTATCGGCGTCGAGCAGGCTCAAGCGGGCGACTCGGTGCAGGGTGCCAAGGTAAATGTGCAGCGGCGCGCGGTCCGCGAGCGCAGCGCCGCCATCGGCGAGCCGGGATAGGTTCACGTCCAAGCGAGTGCCTGCGTTGAGTGCCTGCGGGTCCGCCAGCCAGTCGCCGCGCGACAGCGCCGTCCGGTCGATGCCCGCGAGATTCAGGGCGCAGCGCTGGCCGGCGCTGCCGGTTTCGGCGATGCGATTTTGCGCATGTATGCTGCGCACGCGTACGCGGTCGCCGCGCGGCATCACCGCCACCGTATCTCCCACCCGCACGAGGCCGTTGCGCACGGTGCCCGCCGCGATGGTGCCATGTCCCGGCAGCGTGAACACGCGGTCGACCGCAAGGCGAAACAGGCCGTCCGCGGGCCGCGCAGGCTGTGCCTGCGCGGCGACATTCAAGTGCTCGCGCAGAGCTGCGACGCCGGAATCCGCGGCTGTGGTCGCATCGAGCGGGAAGATGGGCGCGGCGCGCAGCGCGGTGGTCGCGATCGCGGCGCGAATCTCCGACTCGACTTCGCGCACCCGCTGCGAATCCACGCGATCGATCTTGGTCAATGCGACCGCGCCGTGGGCGACTCCGAGCAATCCTAAAATGGCGAGATGCTCGCGCGTCTGCGGCATGATGCCGTCGTCGGCCGCGATGACCAGCAAGGCGAAGTCGATTCCGCCCACGCCGGCAATCATGGTGTGCACCAGGCGCTCGTGGCCCGGCACATCGACGAAGCCGAGCACCTCGCCGTTGGCGAGAGGCGTGTAGGCGTAGCCCAGTTCAATGGATATTCCGCGCTCTTTTTCCTCCTTGAGGCGGTCGGTATCGACGCCGGTCAGCGCACGCACCAACGAGGTCTTGCCGTGATCGATGTGTCCGGCGGTGCCGACGATCATCGGCCGAGGCGATCCCACTGCGCGAGAAACTCCGCCTCGTCGTCGGGTTCCAGGCAGCGCAAGTCGAGGCACAGCGCCTTCTCCTCGATGCGGCCGATGATGGGCCGCGGCAGCGCGCGCAACGCCGTCGCGAGTTGGTCCAAATTGCCGCCCCTGCCCTTGCGCCGGTGCACACGCAGACCATGACTTCCCAGCCGGTCGACCGGCAATGCGCCGCTGCCGATCTGGCTGGCCATGGCCGACGCGGTCGCTTCAAAGGCGTCACCCAGTGCCGCCTGCACGAATGGCAGCAGGCGCTGCGCCTGCGCTTCGATGAGGAGGGCCGGACGCGTGAGCAGCCGCAGCGTGGTCAATCGCTCGGCCAGCAATTCCGGTGCGCGGTACAGCGCTAGCACCGGCTCCAGTGCGGCAAGGGTCAGTTTGCCGACGCGCAGCGCCCGTTTCAGCGGGTTTTTCTTCATCCGCGCAATCCCGTCGGCACGGCCGGCCAGGATTCCCGCCTGCGGTCCGCCCAAGAGCTTGTCGGCGCTGAATGCCACCACGTCCGCGCCCGCGCCCAGCGTGTCGCGCACGGTGGGTTCCGCCGGCAAACCCCATTGAGCGAGGTCGACCAGCGCGCCGCTGCCCAGGTCCACGGCCAGGGGCACGCCCCGCGCACTCGCCAATGCGGCGAGTTCGGCAACGCCGACGCTCGCGGTAAATCCGCTGATCGCATAGTTGCTGGCATGCACCTTCATGAGCAGTGCGGTGCGCGGACCGATGGCATCGGCATAATCGGACGCATGCGTGCGATTGGTGGTGCCCACTTCGACGAGTTTCGCGCCGGCGGCGCGCATCACGTCGGGAATACGGAACGCGCCGCCGATTTCGACCAGTTCGCCGCGCGACACGATGACTTCGCGCCCCTTGGCCAGCGTGTTGAGCATGAGCAGCACGGCCGCGGCGTTATTGTTGACCACCGTCGCCGACTCCGCGCCGGTCAATTCGCGCAAGTTGGCCTCCACGATATCGTCGCGATCGCCGCGTCCGCCGCTGTTCAAATCGAATTCGAGATTGACGGGCGCCGCGAGGGCACGGGCGACGGAGCGCACGGCGGCTTCCGGCAGCAGCGCACGGCCGAGATTGGTGTGCAGCACCGTGCCGGTCAAATTGAAGACGCTGCGCAAGCGCGGGCGGGCGCGCTCGGCCAAAGCAGCCTCGACGCTGCGCGCGATCGCGTCGGGCCGCAGGGCGTCGCGCTCGATCTGACCGCCCAAGGCGAGGCGGCGCAGGCGATCGAGTTCCATGCGCAGCGCCGCCGTGACCTCACTGCGCGCGTGCTGCCCGAGCGCCGCCGCAAAGGCCGGCCCGTTCAACAAAGCATCCAGCGAGGGAATATCGGCCGCGCGCGCCAGCGTCGGATCGGCGGTATTCACATCGGGTCGGCCGTGTTCACACCTTTTATTCTACGCCGGCCTGCCACAATAATGGGTTGCCGCTGGCACGATGATAACCCTCGCCGCCGAGCAGGAGATCGAGCCCCAGACTGGCCAGATCGTCGGCCACGGGCTCGACCCCGGGGTCCTTTTCTTGATAGAAGATCTTGCGATAGCCGCGGCAGTCATCGCAGGTTTCCGCGCGTGTCGCCGCAATGTCCCCTCCTGCGGAATCCTCATCCTGCGCGGCCCGCTCCAGGGTGTGGTACCCGATGCTCCTGCCCGAGGCTCCGCATTGACTGCATTGCACGCGCACCATGTGCCACTCGGTCGCGCATAGCGCGCAATGCAAATAGCGGTAGCCCTGATAGGGCGAATTCGCGCACACCACGCTCGCCACCGGCAAGCTGCCGCATACAGGACATACACCGGGGATGTCGAGCGCATTGACCGCGGCGGCGTCAAGACCGCTGGACGCTGCGCCCCAATGCACTTGCAGCGCCGCCATCACGAACGGTGCGGCGGCGAGGTCCACGCCCTGCGGAAGGGTGGCGAGCACCGCCTCGGCCTGGGCCTCTATCCAGGCGGGCGGGGCCCGGCGGATTGCGGCCACGGTGGCGCCGACGGCCGGCGGGTACGGAGGGCCCGCCACGGCCGCGCAAAGCTGCTCGAGTGTGTCGAGCCAGCCCGGCGCCCGCGGCCATATCGCCGGATGGAGCGGCGGCATGCGCCCCGGGTCCGCCCGCGCGAATCCCGCCGCATCGGGCAGCCGCTCGATCGCCGCCTGCTGCGCGTCCGCGAGCGCGGCGGCGAATCGCAGAAAATCGCCCATGGATGAGTTGCCTGCGAGTTTTCGCAGCCGCGCGGCACGCCGCGCAAACAATTGCGTTCGATCGGGCATGCGAATACGCGGTATCGATCTTGAGGCCAGGGTTTCGATCTGGCCGGGTTCGAGAATGCGTTGCGCCATGATAGGCGCAACTCTACCTCTGTTGGATGCGCTTGGTCACCTCACGATACCAAGCGCGATGATGCTTCCACGCCCAACCCGGAGTAACCCAGCCGCGGGTCATCGCACGAATCGATCCCTTGACCCAGATTGCCGCGTAAATGTGCACGATTATCGTGCAGATCAGCGCCAGGGCGCACACCGAGTGCACGACCGAGGCGAGGCGGATCAGCCCGATAGGAAAGTAGCTCGAGAAATAGGCGCGCCAGATCGGCAGGCCCGTCAGCAGCAGTCCTACTAAGCATACGAGGCTGACGTAGAAGACGAGTTTCTGCCCGGCGTTGTAAATACCCACCTCCGGCAGGCGATCCTCGCGGTTGCTCACCACGTCGCGGTACTGGCGCAGCCACGCCCAGTCGCTCGGCTGCATGCGGTTATGCTCCGCCGCTGCGGCCGCCAGGAATAGAAAAGGGACCACCATCAGCAGCCCGAAAAAGGGGTGCAGAATGCGTGTCCAGGGTCCGCCGCCGAACAGGCCGCTAAGGCCAAAGAGCGCCGGGTGGAACAGGGCCAGCCCGGAGAGCGCCGCCAGTACGAAGGCCATCGCGATCAACCAGTGGCGGCTGCGCGAGAAGGCGTCGTAGCGCAGGATCAGGTCGCGGCGGCGGGCCTCGGCTGCCTCGCGCTCCTCTGCACTGCCGGCGTCCGGTCGGGAGTCACTCATGGCGTCTTCTCCGGTTTCCTGGCTATGTCCTTCGCGGCGGCTTCGTCGCGCTCATCGCTCTCCATCGGTCCGACGCGGATGTAATGGAAAAATCCGGCCAGTGCGGTCAAGCCGATGAGGACCAGGCCAAAAGGCTTCGCGACCCCTTTCCATACGCGCACCAGGGGGCTGATCTTGGGATTGTCCGGCAGGCCGCTGTACAGGCCGGGCTGATCGGCGTGATGCAGCACATACATCACGTGCGTGCCGCCGACGCCGGCCGGATCATAGAGGCCGGCCTCGGCGAAACCCCGCGATTTCAAATCCTCGATGCGCTCCGCGGCATGCTGCGTCATGTCTTCCTTGGTGCCGAACACGATGGCGCCGGTCGGACAGGCCTTCACGCAGGCGGGTTCGAGGCCGACGGCGACGCGGTCCGAACACAGGGTGCACTTGTAGGCTTTTTTGTCCTTCTTGGAAATGCGCGG
>DATFZF010000015.1:0-93144 GCA_035314705.1 Steroidobacteraceae bacterium
AGGCATGCTGTGCGCGGTGCCGCTGGTCGCCCACCCGGTATTGACGTTTGCGGTGAGGGATGCCGCGCGACGGGTCAACCTCAAGCATTCGATGCTGTCGCCCATTACCGAGATGGAGAGCCGGCTGCGAACGACGTTTCCTACGGTCGATGTCACGTGGAACCCGGCGTGGCGCGGTACGGAGCAGGTCCGCCACTTCGTGCTGCTGGGCGATCGCCTCACAGTGACTTCGATGTGGCAACCGTCCCTCAATCTAGAGGGGTCGCCGATGACGCGCGGCATCTTGGTTTTTGAACGGGTGAAATAGCTCTATGAGGGCTTTCCTCACGAGAGTCGATCAAATCATGCGCGGATGAGCCATATGAGTGATGAGGGGATTTTGGAGGTGGCGATGCCAACAAGAGGTTCTGGATGCGGGTGAAGAGAATTCGTTTCGCGGTACATGCTGTAGTGGCGTGCAGCAGCGTCGCCGTCGCAGCAGGATGCGTCCCATTGTCGGCGAACTCGCCGATCATCGTCGACCGGCTTAAATTGGTGAGTGCCGGGCACACCGGGTGCCTTCCGGAGGCGAATGACATTACCAATGTCGTGGTCCATCTCGACGGCAGCGGTATGTGGAACGCCACATGTAAGGGGAAGGCATATCTCTGCACGGCGGTGGGGACCAGCAGCTCGGAGTCGTTCAGCTGTGCGCCCGTGGCGCAGTAACGCTGCGTGCCGAGAACTTCTTTAACCAACTAGCATCACGCGTTCTGCGCAGCCGGCACGAGTCATTCGTGCACTTTTTCTCGGATTTCGCTAAGGGCAGTGTCGACGTCGCGCAACCTGATTATCGCGTCTTCAATGATGTCTTTGGTGGTACGGGATTTGACGCCGCTTTCAAGTGTTCGTAGAGCGATCTCGGAATTGACATCGTTCAGTCCCACTGTGTCCAGAACCGCGTCTTGGCAGCTGTCATGGTTACCACCCTGGCAGCGGGCGCTATCCTGACCCAGTTTTGTCGTGATTGCGGCTTTGAGGGTTTCAAGAGAGGCCATTTGTATGCGTTTGGGTGTGGCGAGCGTCAAAGCCGCGGCCAAGCAAAAAACGACCATCCATAGAGTTCTCATTTGATCCTCACTTCCGTTGATAACCTTGGGGGATGTCGAATCGTGCGCCAACAGGCACGCCTGAGCGCACGTTGCTAATCGTGGATTCGAATGCCGCGTCGCCATGCTCGAACTCGCGCACCAATATGGGCAGTCCAACCAGGCTGTCAATGCCGGGCCACCACTCTCCATACCCCAATTCCACACCCACGGCGGCCACCGAGCCGAATGCAGGGAATTCGCTCAAGGTCTTCATCCCGGCCAATATTTCATCGCCACCGGGCAGCTCGCCGACGGGAACCATGCAGAGTTCGAGGCGCATGGCGCCATTCTCCGTTTCTCTCCAAATGCGGCACTCGTGTCCATCCACCACTTCCGAGCGGCGCGTGACCGTATATTCTCGTGAAATGGTTTTATAGGTTTCCAACCGAAGGTTTTCCAGGTATGTGGCCTGCTCTTCCATTTTTGCGCGTTGATCGGCCGGAAGAGTAACGGCCTTGCGACGAAGTGCATCAACCTGCGCCACCATCCGGGTGAGAGTTCGATCGCGAGTAGCCCCGTTGTTGATCCGAACGGTGCGGCTCCTTGGGTCGATGGTGATTATCGATTGGTTTCTGAAGAGCGCGGCTACGCCGTCTGCCGTCTCGATGCGTGTTTGGCCGTTCTGCACGAAGTGATGGGTAACGGAGGGCTCCATGGAGGGATACAGCAGGTCGCGAGCCGTCATATCGAAGCTGGTACCGGCGGCAGCCACCGAGGAAACGAGCATCATTATGCAATTACGGAGTTGCATTGCCCATCCGATGTGACCGCGCACTACCGTACACGCGCCAGCCGAGCCAGCCGAGCCAGCCGAGCCAGCCGAGGGTCATCGTCTTTTGTTTGTCCGAATTCACGCTCGGAAAATCGGATAAAGATTCAATTGCCGGTCCCACGAAGCGTGGTGGCGGCAGAAAAATTCCAAGCGTGCGGCGGGGTCGGCTCTGAATGCCGCATCGTTCTCGAGCCTGGATTCAAATTCAGCGCGCAACTTGGGGTTGGAAGCATGAATTTCCCGCGCGATCTGTTCCGCGACATAGGGTTCCAATTGCTCCTTCTGCTCGAAACACGCATTGAAGAATCCCCAAGCCGCGAATGAGTCGGGTGCCCGAGGTTCGAGCAGCGCCGCGATCAAGCGCGCCAGAGGCTGCGAAATGGGCACGAATAGCGCCGGCGCGGCAATCGCATCATCCGCAGGCTGCCACTCGCCAAGAATATCCGCCCGCATCCTCCCCTCGAAAGGCCGCTTGGCGAACGACACGCGCGTTGCACGAAATTGCTGCAGTGCCTCGTCGTGCATGTCCGCCGGCACGGGGGCCAGCTTGATTCCATGGCGTTTGAGGCGCAGCCCGATGGTCTCCGCGTAAGCCTGGGGAATGAAGTAGCCCATGCGCGGCGCATCGACGGCGATCGACGGCTCGATCCGATGACGGTACGGCACGCGCCAGATCTGCGGCGTGGCCGGGTCGTAAATAGTGACCAGGCCGCCCGAAATAGCGGAGTGCCTGCGCGTGTACGCATAGCCACGAAATTCGATCAGATCCGCGTCGCCAGCGCCAGCGCCAGCGCCCGCTGTTGTTTTTCCGGCGGTTGAGGGTTCGCGCCAACTCGACTCATAGTCCAGGCACAGCCTCGATCCGCCGAGCGCGCGCGACGACACATCCGCGGCGCGGGCCTGCGCCAGCCAGCCGGGGCCATGCTCGGCGGCCAGTTCGGCGAGTCCCACGATGGTGTTTCGCATGACCTGTACGCGCTTGGCGTACGGCTTCCAGGAATGCGTTTCCACCAGCACGGTGAAGCGGTTACGCTGCGGAAAATAGCCGGTCGAGAAGCGCGGAGAGTACACCGTCAAGACAAATCCGGATTCCGGGTTGTCGGTCTCGAACAGGTCCGGATAGAACGGCAAGGGGAGCGAGCCCTGTCGCGCGAGCTTCGCGATCAATTCATCGCGCATCTTGATCCCGCTCGGGTGCAGCTGCGGATCGCCTTGATTGACGGGCTCGACCTGAATGGAAACGTCGGGTTCGAAATCCGCGCCGTCGGTGACATGCAGATCGGCGCAGATCAAAGGATCCCATTCGCTGATCAGCGCCAGCAGGGCCTGCATTTCCGGCGCATCCGCCTTGGTGTAATCGCGATTCAGATTGAGGTTTTCCGCGGTCGCACGCGAGCCCGTGATTTCCGGCCCATTCTGATTCGGCCGGTTCCAGCGTCCCAGCCTCTCATGACCGTCGGTGTTGAACGCGGGGACGAAGAGCAGGGCAATGTGTTCAATCACGCCTGAGGCGGCGGCTCCCGACAACAATTCACGCAGGGCGATGAAACCGGCGTCCTTGCCGTCGCTCTCGCCCGGATGAATTCCCGCTTGTACCATGAGAATGGGAGTGCCTCGAGCGTGCAGGTCCTGCGCCGACAGCGCGCCGCTGCGCGAGGCGATCAGCGCCCGCATCGGCCGCCCTTCGGCCGAGAGGCCGAATTCGAAAGCGCTGACGGCTTCCGGCCAGCGCGCCGCCATCGCGGCGCAGAGCCGGTCGACCTCATCGGTGCGTCCGGTTTGCGTGAAGCCGGACTGCTCCGCGATGGTCGCGAGCGTCGAATTCATGTGCGTACCGGTGTTCATTGTCCCTTACTCTAACTCCGGGTACGGTCCCTTGCCGCCCTCCGCGATGAAGCGATCGACGCGTGCCGAGAGCACCGGCAGCGGCACGGAGCCGAGCTCGAGCACCGTATCGTGGAAGGCACGCAGATTGAAGTGCTCGCCGAGGGCTTTTTCCGCCCTGGCGCGGGCCTTCAGAATTGCATCCTCGCCGAGATAGTAGGACAGGGCCTGCGCGGGCCAGGCGATGTATCGATCGACTTCCGTTTCGATTTCGTGCTCCGGGAGCGCCGTAAATTCGCGCAAGTAGGCGACGGCGCGGTCGCGGCTCCAGCCCTGCGAATGGATTCCGGTATCGACGACGAGGCGCGCCGCGCGCCATACCTGATAGTTCAGCATGCCGAAGCGGTCATAGGGCGTTTCATACATCCCCATCTCGAGGCCAAGCTTCTCGCAGTACAGCGCCCATCCCTCACCGTAGGCCGACAGATAGGTGTGCTGGCGAAATTCCGGCTGTTGCTTGTGCTCAAGAGCAAGGGGCATCTGAAAAGCGTGACCCGGCGCGGACTCGTGAAGCGTGAGCGCAGTGAGATTGTAGAGAGGACGGCTCGGCAAGTCATAGGTGTTGACCAGGTAGAGCCCCGGCCCTCCGCGTCCCGCCGTGTAGAACGGAGCCAGATCTTCCGGTACCGGCCTGATCCCGAAGCGCGCCCGCGGCAGCAGCCCAAAGAACCGCGAGGCCTTGCCATCGAAGCGTTTGGCGACCCAAGCCGCCCGCATCAGCAGCTCTTCCGGCGTCTTTGCCTGAAATTGGGGGTCCGTGCGCAGAAATTTGAGGAAGGCGGGAAAATCGCCAGTGAAGCCGGTTTCCCTCATGACGCCGAGCATTTGCTCATGCAGGCGCGCGACTTCGGACTCGCCGAATGCATGGATGGCGGCCGGGTCCTCGTCAAGCGTCGTGAATTCCCGGATCTTGGCCCGGTAAAAGGCCTGCCCGTCCGGCAGGTCGTAGGCCGCGAGCGATGTACGGGTACCGGGCAGATATTCGGTCCGCATGAACGCCAGAAGTTCAGCGTATGCGGGCTGTACGGAGTCGCGAATGACCGCGATGGCCTGCGCTCGAAGGGCAGCCTGTTCGGCTTGCGGTACGCCCGGCATATCCTTGAACGGCGTGTAGAACAGGCTCGCTTCCGGCGTGGCTTCGGTAACCGCCGTGATCGAGGCGTCGCGTCCTTTCATGGTGATTTGCGGCGGCGTGAACCCGCGCTTGAGGCCACGGCGCATTTCGTCCGTTTGTTCGCGAAAGTACCGTGGAATATCCCGCATTTGCAGGATCCAATTGCGATAATCCTGCAGCGTCCGAAAGGGCCGGCGCGCGGTGTATCCCAGATCCGTCCAGAACGTGGTGTCCGCATTCGCGGGCATTTCGTAATCGCGAAACAGCTGAGCGGCGATGAGCGCGGCGATCTGCGGGTGATAGACATCGTAGTTCAATCGCTCGGCGGGCGAGAGTTGCGCCACCGGGATGGAATCGAGCTTGCGCAGCACGTCTTGCCACATGCGAAGCCGCATCTCCTGGGTCGCCGGATCCATCTTCGGCAGATGATCCTGAAGCGGCCTGTGCGAGTCTTCATTGTCGGGGAATTGCTTATCGCGCCACCGCCACTCGGCCGTGTAAATCGCCTCCAGGCGAGCATCGGCATTGTTCGCCGTCGACGCATGGCCGCCGATGCTCAAGGCCATCGCGCCCATCGCGCCCATCGCGGCCAGGGCCCAGGGAGAAAGTAAACGCATGACGGGTAACCTCACTCGTGAGTACTCAGCGCTCGGACGCATGGAATCGACGCAAATCGAAGGCTGCGACGCCGAGCCGCGGCACGCGCTCCGCGACCAGGTCCGCGACCAATTCGGCGGTGATGGGAGCGATCGTGAGTCCGATGTGCTGATGTCCGATCGCGTAATACAGCTTCGCGGGCCCCGGGGCGCGGCCGATCCCCGGCAGATAATCGGGCAGCACCGGACGGGCGCCGACCCAGCTCGGGCCTTCCGGTTCGCAGGCATAGCCGAGAGTGCGAACTCGATGCCGGAGCTGCGCGGCCTTGCGCGGATCCGCCGGGGCATCGGCAGCCGAGAATTCCATGTAGCTCGACGCGCGCAGGCGTCCGGCCATCGGGGTGACGAGCAGGTGTTCACGCACATAGACCACGGGCGCATCCAGAAAAGGCGCATGACCCGGAAGTTCGATGTGGTAACCCCGCACCGGTTGCAGCGGTGCGTGCACTCCAAAGGCTGCAAGCAGGGACTGCGATCCCATGCCGGCGCATACCACCGCCGCCGCCACTTGAAGCGGCGGCTGATCGCTCAGAATTTCAATGGCCGCGCCGCGCGCCGCCAGCGCGCGCACGTCCATACGCCTAAGCGCCGCCCCGCGGGCCGCGGCCGCCGCCGCCAGCGCGCGTACGACCTCAAGCGGATCCATCACATGCGCCGAGTCCGGAAACCACAGGCCGGCGGCCCCATCCGCATGCGCCGCCAGCCGCAGGGGCAGCAGCTCCTCCGCGGACAAGGGCCGGGTCCTGACCCCGAGCTGATCCATGGTGCGCGCCTGCGCACCCGACAGCGCATCGCAGCGCGACCCAAGTTCGATTTCATAGTGCCCGTGCCGGCGCAGCAGTTCAGGCCGCGCGATATCGGCAAGCCAGCGCGCCCATTGCGCGGCGGCGGGCAGCACCAGCGGCGCCAGCCAACGCGTGTTTTCGGGGCGCCGAAAGGCCGCCGACGCGAAGCGCCGTATCCAGGGCAGCATGCGCAGTACCTGCCGCGCCGGCAGGTCGAGGGTCCCGCCGAAGCCGGTGAGCTCGCGCCAAAATCCGAACAGCAGGCCGGGAGAAGGCAGCGGCTGGACCAGCTCAGCGGCGATATGACCGACGTTGCCGAAACTCGCTCCGGCGACGCCCGGTTCGGCGCGATCGAGCAGCAGAACCCGGCGTCCGTCGCGCGCCAAGGCCAATGCCACGGCCGCGCCGATCACGCCGGCGCCGATCACGGCGATCGTGTCTTGCTCGCTCATGGCAACACCGTATACGATCTACGATCCTGCAGGCAACCTCCAATCGGGGCGGGATCCATGTCCACATCCACAGCATGCGCCTGGTCCGGCGTCTTTCCGGCCGCCACCACCCAATTCGATCGCTCCCTGGAGGTCGATCTGGCGGCTACGCAGAACGTGCAGAAGGCCCTTCTGCAAGACGGAGTACACGGTCTCGTGCTGATGGGGACCGTGGGCGAGGGCAATTCCTTGAGCGCGGAGGAGAAACGCGCTGTCCTCGGCGCGGCCGTGGAGGTTGGCGAGGGCAGGGTGCCGGTCATTGCCGGCGTCTCCGAATTCACGACGGCCGCGGCGGCGCGTTTTGCGCGCGACGCCGAACGTCTCGGCGCCGCCGGACTCATGGTGCTGCCGGCGATGGTGTATGTGCCGACGCCCGCCGAACTCGAGCACCATTTCCGCGCGGTGGCGGCGGCGACCGGCCTGCCCATCATGCTCTACAACAACCCGCCCTCTTACCGGGTGAACATCGACATCCCGACGCTTATGCGTCTGGCGGACGTGCCGAACATCGTCGCGATCAAGGAGTCTGCGCCCGATTCGCGGCGCTTTACCGACCTCATCAACGCGTTTGGCGAGCGCTTCGTGCTGTTCGCGGGACTCGACGATTTCGCCTTCGAAGGCTTGACCCTCGGCGCCAAGGGCTGGGTCTCCGGTCTCACCAACGCGTTCCCGGTGGAATCGCTGCGGCTCTATACGGCCCTGGTCAACGGCGACCTGGAGCAGGCGCGGCGGATATACCGCTGGTTCATGCCGCTGCTGCACCTCGATGCGGAACATGATCTGGTGCAATCCATCAAGCTCGCCGAACAGATCATGGGCCGCGGGTCGGAACGCGTGCGCCCGCCGCGGCTGCCGCTCTCGGGCGAGCGCCGCGCCGCCGTGACCGCGATGATCGAGCGCGCGCGCGACTCGCGTCCATGAGCGTGCTCAACCTGCGCGTCATCGATTCGCACACAGGCGGCGAGCCCACGCGGCTGGTGATCGACGGCGGCCCCGACTTGGGTCACGGCCCGCTCGAGGAGCGTCTGCAGCGCTTTCAGCGCCACTTCGACAACTACCGCTCGGCCATCGTGAACGAGCCGCGCGGCTCCGATGCCCTCGTGGGTGCGCTGCTCGTCGAACCCCATCGCGCCGATTGCCGGCTCGGCGTGATCTTCTTCAACAATGTGGGCTACTTGGGAATGTGCGGGCATGGCACCATCGGCTTGATCGCATCGCTCAAGCATACCGGCGACCTCGCCGCGGGCGCCGTTCGGATCGATACCCCCGTCGGCGCCGTCGATGCTTCTTTGAGCCCGGACGGCCAGGTCAGCGTCGACAACGTGGTGAGCTATCGCGCAGCGCACCGCGTCACGGTCAACGTCCCCGGGATCGGCCCAGTGAGCGGCGATGTCGCCTGGGGAGGCAACTGGTTCTTCTTGATCTCCGACCATGAGCAGATCATCGATCTGCCGCACATCGAGGCGCTGACCGAATTCGCCTGGCGCGTGCGTGCGGCGGTCAATGCGCAGGGACACCCGCTGGTCGACCATATCGAACTTTTTTCACCTTCGCGCCGGCCCGGCGCCCACAGCCGCAACTTCGTGCTCTGTCCGGGCAAAGCCTATGACCGTTCGCCCTGCGGCACGGGAACCAGCGCGAAGCTCGCCTGTCTTGCGGCGGACGGCAAGCTCGGGGAGGGCGATGCGTGGCTGCAGGAGAGCGTGATCGGCAGCACCTTTGCGGGCCGCTATCGGTGGCACGATCGCGCCAAGGGCGAGATCGTGCCGACCATCACCGGCGACGCGCATGTGACCGGCGAGTCCCTGCTGCGCCTCGACCCCGAGGACCCGTTCTGCTGGGGTATCCGGGCGTGAGCGAACCCCTCGTTCAATCCATGACCAGCCAGCTCATCGTCCGTTTTCGCGAGTCCATCCTGGCGGGCACTTATCCGCCGGGCTCCGCGCTGCGGCAGGACATCCTGGCTGCGGAATTCGGCACGAGCAAAATCCCGGTGCGCGAAGCGCTGGTGCAGCTTCAGTCCGAGGGCCTGGTCGACATCTTCCCCAATCGCGGTTTCCAAGTCCGTCCGCTCGCCGCCGCCGAACTCGGCGAGGTGTTCAGCCTGCGCTTGCAGATCGAGCCCACCGCCGTCGCGCTGGGCGCGAAGCTCGCGACCGCGGCCGATCGTGCCGCCGTGCGCAAAGCGCTCGATCAATTGAACGATGCGCTGGCGGCCGGCGAGTTCTCCGCCTCGGGCCGGCTCAACCGCGCGTTCCACCTGCTGCTCATCGTGCCGCGGCTGCAGCCCGTCGCCGCGGAGATTCTCGGCCGGCTCCACACCCTGGCGCAGCGCTACGTGCAGGCGCACCTGAAGCCCGAAGGCCGCGTCAAACGCGCCACACGCGAACACGCGTCATTGTGGCGGGCCTGGAGCCAGGGAAAATCCAAGCAAGCGCGGGCGTTCATCCACACTCACATCGAATTCACGCGCGACGACCTTGCCGCGGCCCTGGCTACCAATGCTGCTGCTTCGGCAAATCGTCGTTGATCGCGTAGTAGTCCGATCGGTCGGCGACGAATATGTGCTGCTCCATCGCGAGGTTGGTCGGGGTATCGAGAGTTCCGGCCGTAATGCTCAGCGCATCGCGCCCGACCTGCCGCCAAAACAGATTGCCGCCGCAACGCCCGCAAAATCCGCGCTCGGCGGTGTCAGACGACTTGTACCAGCGCAGCTCATCGGCGACGGTGAGGTCCACATTGGCGGACGGCGCGCTCGTCATGGCCGCGAAGTGGCCGCTCGTGCGGCGGCATTGCGAGCAATGGCAGGCGATCACCCCACGCAGCGCGCCGCGCACTCGATAGCGGACTCCGCCGCATAGGCATCCCCCGGTGTGCACGGATTCAATGTCTGTCACGTTGATTTCCCTCCGAGCCCGATCGAGCCGCTAGGCCCGATCGGCCCGGCATGAATAGCATCCGCGTTTGGCATTATGCAGGTGGATGTACGCCACCGCCGAATTGCCGAACATTGCGCGGATCGCCGGCGCAACCTCTCTGCCCTCGCACACCGCCGCATCGATCATCGAGTGCGCCGCATCATAGGCGCGAAGCGACATTTGACGAAGGCGCACATAATCCGGGACCACGCCTGCGGCGAGTTCGCACAGGCGCGCCGCCTTGCGCACGAAAATCGGCCCCGACGCCCGGTACGGCGACTGGGCGGGCTGATGCGTGAATGGCAGCAGCAGAAGTTCTTCCCCGATTTCTGCGTCGGCGAGACTGACGCGGCAAGGATAACCCGGCTTCTCCGTCGCGAACACGCGCCGCGCGCCGCGTGCGGCGAGCGCCTCACAGGTAAGCGCGAACAACTCGGCAAACGGTTCAAAAGGGACACCGACCAGCTTGAATGACATGCAACACCCATGAGCATCGTGTGGGCCCGTATCATCATGCAATTGCAGCCGCCCGTCTCGCCGTTTTCGGACCTCCAATTCCGGCCGCCGGGCGCGGATTCCGCACGATGTACAATTGCCTGCGGCGGCCTTTGAATACCGGCCCCGGAGGAGAAAGTTTGTACCTGCCCGCGCATTTCAAAGAATCCCGCACCGAGGTGCTGCACGCGCTGATGCGCGCGCACCCGCTGGCGACGCTGGTGACATTGAACGATACGGGACTGGTGGCGAACCACATCCCGGTCGAAAACCACGCCGAACCGGAGCCATTCGGGTTGCTGCGGGGTCACGTGGCGCGCGCCAACCCCGTGTGGAAAGAATATCGAACCGGTTCCGAAGCGCTGGCGATCTTCCAGGGACCGCAGGTGTACATTTCGCCCTCGCTCTATCCGGCCAAACAGGAGACCGGCGAGGTCGTACCGACGTGGGATTACGCGCTGGTTCATGCGCACGGCACCTTGCGCTTCATCCAGGACACCGAATGGCTGCGGGCGCTGGTGGTGCGGCTCACCAATGCTCATGAGGCGCACCGGCCGGCACCCTGGAAAGTGGCGGATGCACCGCCGCCGTACATCGAGAAAATGCTGTCGCTGATCGTCGGCTTCGAGTTCTCGATCAGCCGCTTGACGGGCAAATGGAAGATCAATCAGAACCATCCTGCCGCCAACCGGCAGGGGGTGGTGCAGGGACTGCGCGGCGCCGCCGATGCGAATTCCCGGGAAATCGCCGACATGCTGTCGGCGTTCAACGATGAGCCGCATGCTTAGCCCGGGTGCCCCGGACGCGGCGGCGTCTGGTGCGGCCGTCATCCGGACGCGCCGCGTGTTGCTGCGCGAGCTCGAACTGAGCGATGCCGGCTTCATCCTGGAGCTCTTGAACGAAGCGGCGTTCTTGAGGTTCATCGGCGACAAAGGCGTCAGAGATTTGGAGCATGCCCGCGATTACATCCGGAAGGGGCCGATCGACAGCTATGAGCGGCACGGCTTCGGCCTGTACGCCGCCTGCCTGCGCGACGGCACGCCGATCGGGATTTGCGGGCTGGTCAAGCGCGAGGGCTTGGCGGACGTGGACGTGGGCTTCGCATTTCTATCCAGGCACTGCTCGAAAGGATACGCGGTCGAGTGCGCGGAGGCGGTGTTGACCCACGCCCGGCAAGTGCTGCGATTGCAGCGCGTCGTCGCCATCACGGCGCCCGAGAACCGGGGTTCGATCGCGGTGCTCGAGAGAATCGGACTCAAGTTCGAGAGAATGATCAAGCTCGCGCAAGACGGCCCCGAACTCAAGCTCTTCGCATGAAAATGCCGGTCGCCTCGGTACTCGGGCTCATTGGTGCTTTAATGGCCTTCTATTGACCCCTCACGGAGTTGTCATGCACCCGCTACCGCATCGCTATCTCGTCAACGCAACCGTGCGCCCGGTGGGCGACGTGCCGCTGTCCGCGGACGGCGTCAGGATCATTGAGTCGGCGCCGCCCAAGGAGTTCGACGGTCCCGGCAATCAATGGTCGCCGGAGGGGCTGTTGACCGCCGCCGTGGCGGACTGCTTCGTCTTGAGCTTCCGGGCAATTGCCGCCGCGTCGAAATACGCCTGGGTGAGCCTGGAGTGCCGCACAGAAGGCACGCTGGATCGAATCGACGGCAAGATGCGCTTCACCCGCTTCGATACGCACGCCAAGCTGCACGTGCCCGCGGGCGCCGATGCCGAGCGCGCGAAGAAACTGCTCGAGAAGGCCGAACTGACCTGTCTGGTCGCCAACTCGCTGAGCAGCGAACGCCACCTCGCGGTCGAGGTGGTTACGGGCTGATCAGAAGACTGGCTCGCTCCGCGGGTCGATCAATCATCCATCAGGAAGCTGCGCAGCTGCTCGCTGCGGCTTGGGTGGCGCAGCTTGCGCAGCGCCTTGGCTTCTATTTGGCGGATCCGCTCGCGCGTCACGTCGAATTGCTTGCCGACTTCCTCGAGCGTGTGGTCCGTGTTCATGTCGATGCCGAATCGCATGCGCAGAACTTTCGCCTCGCGCGGCGTCAGCTGCGCCAATACCGAATGCGTGGTTTCACGCAAGGATTCGGTGGTCGCCGAGTCGATGGGCGAGGAAACCGAGGTATCCTCGATGAAGTCGCCCAAGTGCGAGTCCTCGTCGTCGCCGATGGGCGTCTCCATGGAGATCGGCTCTTTGGCGATCTTCAGGACCTTGCGCACCTTGTCTTCCGGCATTTCCATCCGCACCGCCAGTTCTTCGGGCGTCGGTTCGCGGCCCATCTCCTGGAGCATCTGCCGCGAAATGCGATTCAGCTTGTTGATCGTTTCGATCATGTGCACCGGAATGCGGATGGTGCGGGCCTGGTCGGCGATGGAGCGCGTGATGGCCTGGCGTATCCACCAAGTCGCGTAGGTCGAGAATTTGTAGCCGCGCCGGTATTCGAACTTATCGACCGCCTTCATCAACCCGATGTTGCCTTCCTGGATCAGATCGAGGAACTGCAAGCCGCGATTGGTGTATTTCTTCGCGATCGAAATCACGAGACGCAGATTCGCCTCGACCATTTCCTTCTTCGCGCGCCGCGCCTTGGCTTCGCCGATCGAAACCTCGCGGTTGATTTCCTTGATCTCGCTGATCAGCACATGGAACAAGCCTTCGAGGTCCTTCAGCTTGTTCTGGCGCCTCTCCACTTCATCCTTGAATTTGGCGAGCGGCGCCGAATAGCGCTTCTTGGCCTTGATGTGCTTGTCGAGCCAACGCGTGCTGGTCTCGTTCTTCGGAAACGTCGATATGAAATCCTTGCGCGGCATGCCGGCCTGCTTGATGCAAAGGAACATGATTTCCTTTTCGAGCAGCCGCACTTCGGTCACGTGCTGGCGCAGATTGTCGATCAATTGATCGAACATCTTGGGCGAAAGCTTCAATTCCATGAGCTCGCCGCAGATCTTCTTGCGGATTTTCAAGGTCTTGGGATCTTTCGAGCCCAGCTTGTCGAGCGCGTTCAGGAACTGATGGTGGACCTTGGCGATGGAGCTGAAGCGCTTCGCCGCTTCTTCCGGATCCGGGCCGGTGTCGATGGCCTCTTCGTCCTCGTCGCCGTCGGCCTCGTCATCGTCGTTGGCCGCTTCCTCGCGCTCCAACGCCATCATTTTGGGGTTTTGCGGCTGCGCTATCTCATCCGGCGCATTCGGGTCCACGAAGCCGACGATGACATCGACCAGGCGCATCTGGCCGGCCTTGACCGTTTCGTAATGCCGCAGCAGCAGGTCGTAGGTGCCCGGATAGCTGCCGAGAGCGATCTTGACGGCCTCCAAGCCTTCTTCGATGCGCTTTGCGATGCGAATCTCGCCTTCGCGCGTCAGCAATTCGACCGTGCCCATTTCGCGCATATACATGCGCACGGGGTCGGTGGTGCGTCCGAATTCTGCATCGAGATTGGCGAGGGCCGCGGTGGCTTCTTCCACCGCCTCTTCGTCGGGGGCCGCGGTGGCATCGGTCAACAACAGCGACTCGGCGTCCGGCGCCTTTTCGTACACCGGAATGCCCATGTCGTTGATCATGTTGACGATGTCTTCGATCTGCTCCGGATCGACGATTTCGCTCGGCAAATGATCATTGACTTCCGCGTAGGTGAGGTAGCCCTGTTCCTTGCCGCGTGCAATCAACAATTTCAGCTGCGACTGACGCTCGTCAGCGATTTGAGTCGCTGTGCCTGCCGGCGCTTTTTTGATCAAGGTGGACGCCTCGCTGGAGATTTGGACATTTCAATGCAAGCCGACAAGTATACGATTTTGGCTATTCCGTAGCCACAGATACTCGGCGCTAACGGGGCGCCCGCGAGCGGCCCCTGGATTTGAGAAGTAGGCTTAATTCGGCCTTTTCGTCGTAATTCAAGCCCGTTTCCTCCGCTTTTCGCAATAATTCGTCGGTTCTACGCCCCGGGCCGTATTCTTCGAGCAGTTTTTCAACCGCCATTTGCAGCTCCTTCCCGGCGGCTTCCGGCTCCGCCACCAGGGGCTCGGCCATCGCGAGCTCGGACAGGCGGCCATATTCGGGAAGATCCCGCCAGCGCTCCAGCAGCATGGCGGTGCTCGGGCGGGAAGCCGCCGCCGCTTGTTTGAGCAGTTCCATGAGCACCGCGACTCCGGGCTTGTCGACGCGCAGAAGCGCCTCGGGGTCCCTGACCGCGGCCGCCGCGGCGGGGTGGTGCAGCACCAGGGTGATGGCCTGGGTCAGCAAATTGCCGCGCCCGACGCTGATACGACCGCGGTGCCGGGGCTCCGGTTCCAGCCGCTCTTCGGACGGCCGCTCGGGGCGGGGCCGCTTAGGGTCGGCCGCCGCGAACGACTTCTTGAGCGCCGCCGCGGGCATGCTGACGCGCGTGGCCAGCCGCTCAGCGAGCATTTCCCGGTAAATGCCTTCGGGCATCCGGGCAAACAGGGGCGCTGCCAGCGCCTTGAGCTTCGCCCGGCCGTCGACGTGATCGAGGTCGACATCCACCATCAGTTGCTGGATTAGATATTCGGACAGGGGTAGGGCGCCGTTCAGCCGCCCCTCGAACGCCTCGGAGCCCTCTTCCGCAACCAGCGTATCGGGATCGTGCCCTTCGGGCAAAAACATGAATTTCAGCTCACGTCCGTCGCGCGCCAGCGGCAGGGAGTTTTCCAGCGCCCGCCAGGCAGCTTGGCGGCCGGCGCGGTCGCCGTCGAAGCAAAACACCACTTCGCTGGTCAACCTGAAGATCTTGCCGAGGTGCTCCTGCGTGGTCGCGGTGCCGAGGGTGGCCACGGCATACGTGATCCCGGCCTGGTGAAGCCGCACCACGTCCATGTAGCCTTCGACGACCATCAAGCGCTTGAAGTCCCCTCTTGCCTGCCGGGCCTCGTACAATCCGTAGAGTTCACGTCCTTTGTGAAACAAGGGCGTTTCCGGGGAGTTGAGGTATTTGGGCTCACCCTGATCGATGATTCTCCCGCCGAAACCGATCACGCGCCCACGCGAATCGCGGATGGGGAACATCAGCCGATCGCGGAAGCGATCGTAATGGCCGGCGGCGCGTTCGCCGCCGCGTGTGTCGCGTTCGATGATCATCCCGAGCTGCATGATCTGGCGGCGCTCCTCCTCCTGCGACCCAAAGCGGTTGAGCAGGGCATCCCAGGAATCGGGCGCGTACCCCAAGGCAAATTTAGCGGTGGTTTTCGCGTCGATTCCGCGCGAACTCACGTATTTCAATGCCCGTGCGTTGTCCGCCAAATTCTGCTCGAAAAAGCGCGCGATCCGGGCCATGATTTGGTGAAGATCGACGCCGTTTGGATCGCGTGCGCCCTGCGCTTCTCGCGGTACTTCGAGTCCCGCACGCTGCGCCAGGTCCGCGACCGCATCGACGAACTCCTGCTTCTCGTACTGCATGAGGAACCCGACCACGGTGCCGTGCGCCCCACAGCCGAAACAGTGGTAGAACTGTTTGTCCGGGCTCACCCAGAACGAAGGGGATTTCTCGTTGTGGAACGGGCAGCAGGCCTTGAATTCGCGCCCGGATTTCTTGAGGGGCACCCGCGCGCCGATGACCTCGACGATGTCGGAACGCGCGACGACCTCGTCGATGAACGGCTGTGGGATGCGGCCGGCCATGGACCGCGTGCGATCAACCGCCTAAGCGGGCTTTGATTTTCGCGCCTACGGCCGCCATGTCGGCCCGACCCTGCGCCTTGCCCTTGATGATGGCCATGACCTTGCCCATGTCCTTGACGCTGGCCGCGCCGCTCGCGGCAATCGCCTCGCTGATCAGGGCGTCCAAGTCGGCGCCGCTCAACTGCGACGGCAGATAGGCTTGCAACAGGGTGATTTCCGCGGCTTCTTTGTCGACCAAGTCCTGACGATTGCCGGCTTGGAATTGCACCAGCGACTCTTTGCGCTGCTTGATCATCTTCTCGAGGACGGACAGAACCTGAATGTCGTCGAGGGTGATTCGCTCGTCGACCTCGCGCTGCTTGATGGCGGACGTGATCATCCGAATCAGCCCAAGCCGCTCCTTTTCGCCGGAGCGCATCGCCGCCTTCATGTCATCCGTGATTCGTTCTTTGAGAGACATCCGTGGAGGAATAGCCCCTAATACGAGGGTCGGGCCGGGGCCGCCGCCGGCGGGCTCTGCGGGGGGCCGCCCGTGCCGCGCATATTCTCCCGCGACAGACGCTTCAAATGCCGTTTTACCGCGGCCGCCTTTTTTCGCTTACGTTCCTGGGTGGGCTTCTCGTAGAATTCACGCCGCCGCAGCTCGGTGAGAACGCCCGCCTTTTCACAGGCACGCTTGAAACGACGCAAAGCGGCGTCAAAATACTCATTCTCGCGAACACGAACGCTGGGCATTCAAACCTCAAAATGTATGGCGCGGCCGCCGGTATTCGGCGACAGGGGGGCGCATTCTAAAGTGCGCCCCTGTAAAAGGCAAAGGCTGTGAGCGGGCTGATGGTTAAGCAAGGGGCTGCTATGCGCTCTGGTGGGGTTTATGCGTGTAATCGGCATTGAGAGTTCGTGCGATGAGACGGCGGTCGCGGTTTACGACGCCGAGCTCGGGCTGCTGTCTCATCGTCTGTACAGCCAGGTCGCGATGCACCAAGCCTACGGCGGGGTGGTGCCCGAGCTGGCCTCCCGCGACCATGTTCGCAGGCTATTGCCGCTGGTGCGGGAGGCCCTCGCCGACGCCCGCTCCGGCCGGGAGTCGATTGACGGGGTGGCCTACACCGCAGGACCGGGCCTGATCGGGGCCTTGTTGGTCGGGGCGGGCTTCGCGGCCAGCTTGAGCCTGGCCTGGGGCAGGCCGGCGGTGGGTATCCACCATTTGGAGGGACACCTACTGGCGCCGCTGTTGGAGCCCAAGCCGCCCAGGTTCCCTTTTCTAGCCTTGCTCGTTTCCGGCGGCCATACCCAACTCGTGGATGTGGCAGGCTTGGGCCAGTACCGGATCTTGGGCGAAACCCTGGACGACGCCGCCGGCGAGGCCTTCGACAAGACCGCGAAGCTCCTGGGGCTGCCGTACCCGGGGGGGGCGGCCTTGGCCAAGCTGGCCGAGACCGGCCGCGCCAATCGCTTCGTGTTCCCGCGGCCCATGCTCGATCGTCCTGGCCTTGATTTCAGTTTCAGTGGCTTGAAGACGGCCGCCCTAGTAGCCTTGCGAGGCCGCGTTTTGGACGACGCGATCCGGGCGGACGTCGCGCGCGGTTTCCAGGAAGCAGTGGTCGAGACCCTCGCCGAGAAATGCCGCCGCGCGCTCGAGGCCACCGGGCATCGTCGCCTGGTCATCGCCGGAGGCGTCGGCGCCAATCAGCGCCTGCGTGAAAGGCTGGCCGGGGTGGCGCACGGCGCCGGCGCGGAACTGTATTTTCCGCGCGCCGAGTTCTGCACGGACAATGGGGCAATGATCGCGCTGGCGGGATGCCTGCGATTGGCAGCCGGTATGCACGACGGTCAGCCCATCAACGCGCGCGCAAATTGGGAACTGGGGTGTGGCGGAGCAATGGGGGTTTAGACGGCCATGGACACGATTTTCCTGCACGCGCTCAAGACCGAAGCGATCATCGGCATTTTCGATTGGGAGCGGCAGGTCAAACAGACCGTCATCGTCGATATCGAGATTGGCGCCGATATCCGCAAGGCCGCCTTGTCCGATTCCATCGACGACACCCTCAATTACAAGCGGGTCGCCAAGCGCGTGCTGGCGTTCGTAGAGGAATCGAGGTTTCACCTGGTTGAAACCCTGGCCGAGCATATCGCCATGCTGCTGCTGGAGGACTTCGGCATCTCCTGGGTGCGCATCTCGTTGAGCAAACCCGGCGCCATCCGCAGTTCCCGCGATGTGGGCGTGACACTTGAGCGGGGCCGCGGCGATCTGGAGAAGTGGCGCGCGCACACGGCGGCCATCAAGGCTGCCGCGCCCGCCAAGGTCTGAACGCCCGATGCAACGCGTCGTTCTCGATCTACCCTTGACCTGGCGGCAGGTGGGCGATGTGGCCGACGGTGCCGAGCTCGTGCTGTCGCCGGCCGCCGCGGCGCGGATCCGCGCGGCCCGCGCGCTGGTGGAATCCATCGTCCGCAAGGGTGTGCGCGCCTATGGCGTGAATACCGGCGTGGGCGCGCTGTGCGACGTCGTGATACCCGAACGGAAGCAGGCCGAGCTGTCGCGCAATATCCTGATGAGCCATGCCGTCGGCGTCGGGCGCGCGCTCGAGGCGACCGCGGTGCGTGCCATCATCGCCGCCGCCGTCAACAATTTCGCGCACGGCTTTTCGGGCGTTCGGCCGGCGGTGATCCGGCGGCTGCTCGCGCTGCTCGAGCGGGACTGCGTGCCGGAGGTGCCGGCCTTCGGATCGGTGGGGTACCTCACGCACATGGCGCACGTCGCACTGGTGTTGATCGGGGAGGGAACCGCGGTGTCGCGCGGCCGCCGATTGAGCGGCGCCGACGCGCTCAAGTCGGTGCATCTGGCGCCTCTTGTGCTCAAGGCCAAGGAGGGCTTGAGTCTCGTCAATGGAACCCCCTGCGCCACGGGCTTGTCGGCGCTCGCCCTGCGGCGGGTGCAACGCCTTCTCGACTGGGCGGACGCCGCCGCCGCCATGACGTTCGAGAATCTGCACGGTCAAGCCGCGGAATTCGATGCCGACGGCTTGGCGTTGCGTGTGTCGGCGGGTGTCGCGCACGTGGGCGCGCGGTTGCGCGCGCTTCTCGAGGGCAGCGCCATCCTGCGCTCGAGCGCCGGCAGGCGCACCCAGGATGCCTTAAGTCTGCGTGCCGTCCCGCAGGTGCATGGGGCGGCGCGCGATTTGTTCGCGCGCGCAACCCAAACCGTGGACGATGAGCTGGCATCGGTGACGGACAATCCCGTGGTGCTCGGCACGGTGGACGAGCCGCGAGCGCTCTCCGGCGCAAATGCCGTCGGCGCGGCGCTCGGCCTCAGCGTCGATTCGCTTGGAATCGCCGTGGCGGAAATAGCGGGCATGTCCGAGCGGCGAGTGGATCGCCTGGTGAACCCGCTGGTGAGCAACTTGCCCGCCTTTCTGGCGGCGGACACTGGCGCGGCTTCGGGATTCATGATCGCGCAATACACGGCGGTCTCGTTGGCCGCGGACAATCGCCGGCTTGCCGCACCGGCGAGCCTGGACGCCGGGGTCACCTCGGGGCTGCAGGAGGATCACTTGAGCCACGCGACTCCTGGTGCCCTCAAGCTGCTCAAGATCATCGACAACGCCGAGATCATCGTGGCAATCGAATTGCTCGCGGCAGCGCAGGCCTACGAGCTGCAGCGGGAGGCTCGCGCCCGCGCGCCGCGCACCGACGCCCTATACAGGAGATTACGCGCCGTCATCCCTCCCTATCGGGACGATCGACCGCTCGGCGCCGACATTGAACGTGTTCGAGACCTGGTTCAGCGGCCGTTCCCGGAACTGCTTTAGACCGGCGAGACTGAGCGCTAAATGCTGCGGCCGCCGTCGACGGCGATGATTTGACCGGTGATGTACGGCGCGTCTTTCGCCAAGAACAGGGCGGTGCGTGCGATGTCCTGCGGGGTGCCGTGGCGCTTGAGCGCGGTCTTATCGATGATTTCGCGCTTCAATCCCTCGTCCATCTCGCTCTCCGGCCACAGCACCGGCCCGGGCGCGATGCCGTTGACCCGGATTTCCGGCCCGAGTTCGCGCGCCAACGCCCGCGTCAGCATCGCGAGTCCCGCTTTGGCCGTGCTGTACACCGGGTGCCCCTTCAGGGGCCGCAGTGCGTGAATATCGATCATGTTGATGATGAGTCCGCGCTGCCGCGCCAAGCTCGGCGCGGCCGCTTGCGAGAGAAACAGCGGAGCCTTCAAATTGCTGCCCATGAGGTCCTCCCACTGTGGGAGCGTGATCTGGCCGACCGGCGTCGGGTAAAAGCTCGACGCATTGTTGATTAGAATGTCCAGGCGCCCAAATTCCAGCAGAGTGGCGGCCACCAATTTCTCCGGCGCCTCGACGGTGGACAGGTGCGAGGAGTGGATCGCGGCGGAATGGGCGCGCGCTTGATTGAACTGGTCCGCCAATGCGATTGCGGCGGCGGCGGAGGAACGGTAATGAATGAGGATGTTCGCGCCGGCCGCGTGCAAGGTGCGGGCGATTTCGGCGCCGACCCGGCGCGCGCCGCCGGTGATCAGCACGACCTGGTCCCGCAGCGAGGAATGCTCGATACTCGGTTTCATTCGTCACAACCATACCGCAACGGCACGGCAGCGTGAAATCATGCTGAACGACACGCAGGCCGAGCACTGCGCGCGCATGCGCGAGTATCTGGCGCTCGAGATCGGCGCGCGGGACGGCTGGCTCTCCTTCGATGAATTCATGGATGCCGCCCTGTACGCGCCGGGCTTGGGGTATTACAGCGCGGGCGCGCACAAGCTGGGCGCCGGCGGCGATTTCACCACCGCGCCCGAAGTGTCGCCTCTGTTCGGCGCCTGCGTCGCGCGCCAATGTGCCGAGGTCTTGGGCCGTCTCGGCAAAGGTTCCATTCTGGAAATCGGCGCGGGCAGCGGCCGCCTGGCGGCGGATATTCTCTGCCGTCTCGAATCCCTCGGCGCCCTGCCCGAGTGCTATTCGATTCTCGACATCAGTGCGGATTTGCGCGAGCGTCAACGCCGCCACCTCGAGCAGCGCCTGCCGCACCTGCTCGAGCGCGTGCGCTGGCTCGATCGGGTGCCCGAGGACGCATTCAACGGGCTCATCCTCGCCAATGAAGTGCTGGACGCCCTGCCGGTCAAGCGATTTCGCTGGCACGGCGATCGCGTCGAGGAGATGGGCGTCGTGATCGACGGCGGACGGTTCGGCTGGGGAGCACGGCCGGCCAGCCCGGCGGTGGCGCAGGCCTGCCTTAGCCTGGCGCAGGCCGGCGGCGCCTGGGACGACGGCTATGTGTCGGAATACTGCCCGCGCCTCGCCGCGTGGACGCGCAGCGTCACCCGCTCGTTGCGGGCCGGCGCAGTACTGTGGTTCGACTATGGACTGCCCCGCTCGCAGTATTATTTGCCGGAGCGGCATGAGGGAACCTTGCTGTGTCATTTCCGGCACCGCGCCCATGGCGATCCGTTTCTGTATCCCGGCTTGCAGGACATCACGGCGTGGGTGGACTACACCCTGCTCGCCGAGGCTTCCCGCGGCGCCGGCTTTGCCGTCGCCGGCTTCACGACCCAGAGTCATTTCCTGGCGGGATTGAGAGTGGACGAGGAAATGCAGGCCCTGGCCGGCGCCGATGCCGGCCGATTCGCGCGGCTCGCCAGCCAGGCGCGCCAGCTGATGTTGCCCGGGGAAATGGGGGAGCGCTTCAAGGCCATGGCGTGGCTGCGCGGCGTGGAGATTCCCTTGTCCGGTTTCGCACTGCAGGATCTGCGCCACACATTGTGAGCCCCGAGCGGGGCCGGTAGTATCGAGGCCACATCGGATCGATGATGGTCCGGCCGGTCGCCGCAAATACTAGAGGATGCGAGCGCGCTAGCCGTCGCTTCTTGACACGATGCAGTCGCAATACCGCAAGTCTCGGCTACACCGCGCACTTACCATGCAGCGGAGGGGCTGCGACACCAGCGGTTGCGGCCCGCGAATCCACCGATGATCGGGTTCGTCAGACGACGATGCGAGTGTCGGAAATAAACTACATAGAGGGATGAACCGTGAACTCAAAATTATCGTATGCGATAGCCGTCATTCTCGGCGGTTCATCTGCCGGAATGGCCCATGCCGCGGCACCGGCGTCCGACACCGATACCAGTTCCGATGCGATTCAAGAAATCACCGTGACGGCCCAGCGCCGAACGGAAAACATGCAGAACGTCCCCATCCAAATTCAAGCGCTCACCGGCGTGACGCTGACCCAGTTGAGCGTCACGACGTTCGACGATTTCGTGAAGTACCTGCCCAATGTGACTTCGGCGAGCAATGGTCCCGGACAGGGCGTCATTTTCATGCGCGGCCTGGCAACCTCTACTCTGGCTACGCAAGGCTCGAGCGGCATCGGCAGCTTCCCCAATGTGGCGGTGTATCTGGATGATCAATCCGGTCAATTGCCCGGCAGGAATTTGGACGTCTATGCCGCGGACATCGAGCGTATCGAGGTGCTCGAAGGCCCGCAGGGCACGCTGTTCGGCGCCGGCGCACAGGCCGGGGTGCTGCGTTACATCACCAACAAACCCAAGCTCGACGTCACCGAAGGCAACGTCAACGCCGGATATGCCTATACCAGCGGCGGCGATAACAGCAGCAGCGTCGATGCGACGATCAACGTGCCATTGATACCCGATACGCTGGCGGTGCGCGCCGTCATTTATAGCGAGACCAGAGGCGGCTACATCAACAATCTGCCCAGCACGTTCAGCCGGCTGCCGAGCGATATCGGCATTCACTACGCCGGTTATGCGACGGGGTGTTCGGCCGGTACTCCGACGGCGGGCCAATGCCCTACCGGCGCGACTGTCACGGCCTATGGCGTGCCGCCCGGCAGCCCCACGGTCAACAACAACAACCTGGTCGGCAGAGCGATCAATCCCGTGACCTACCAGGGAATCCGAGTCGGCGCCCTGTACAAATTCAACAGCGACTGGGATGCGTTGCTGGTTCAGTCCTACCAGGACATGGATTCGCAGGGCGTCTTTTATGTGACCCCGAAGAGCTCGGCCGGAGATTCGCTGCCCGACCTCGGCGTGAACCTCTGGAATCCGTCCTACAACAAGGACAAATTCGAAAACACGGCAGTGACCGTCAACGGCAAGATCGGCGATTTCAAACTCGTGTACGCGGGCAGCTACATGGTCCGCAAAGTCGACCAGCAAGGCGACTATACGAATTACGCCCGCGGCGTGTATGCCGACTACTATCAATGCACCAACCCGGCGGTTGAGACCGGCACCACGAGCCAGTGCTATTCGCCCAGCGCCTATTGGCGGGAATCCGACACGGCCACTCACAATAGCCAGGAACTGCGGATGAGCACCCCGGATGACTGGCGGCTGCGCGGCATCGCCGGGCTGTTCTGGGAGGACTACACCATCCGGGAGAATATCGACTGGTACTACAAGACCCTGCCGCCCTGTACCACGGCCGCCGACATCGGCTGCTTGACCAACGTCGGCCCCGCGCCCGGCGCGTACGTGCGAAATCCGAATGTGCGCCCCGACAATGAGTCGTTCTTCGACGACGTCACGCGCGGCTACACCCAGAAGGCGGCGTTCGGCTCGGCCGACTTCGACATCATTCCGAAGAAGCTCACGGTGACGTTCGGTACCCGCTATTACAGAATCGACACGACGGCATCGGGGAGCTCCATCAGCAGCTTCGGCTGCTACGCCGGCGGACCGCCACCCTGCACCGGCAACGCACCGTACAGCAATGACTTGAGCGCGCATAATCTCAATGTCACCTACTCGGGATTCAAGAGCCGCGCCAACTTGAGCTTCAGGCCCTGGGACGATGTGCTCTTGTACTACACCTGGTCGCAAGGATTTCGGCCCGGCGGATTCAACCGCGGCGCCGCGTTTGCGGATCATTCAGAGGGCTCGGTCGCCGGCCCGGTCAACGGCTTTGCCTACACCTTCAAAGCGAATCAGGCCTACGCGCCCGACTCCCTCGTCAACAACGAGATCGGTTGGAAGACCGAGTGGTTCGACAGGCGCCTCGAGTTCAATGGCGCCGTCTATCAAGAGGACTGGAAAGACGTTCAAGTGCAGATTTTCGAGTCTTGCTGCTACGGCAATCTGAGCTTCGTGGTCAATGGTCCGAATTATCGGGTGCGGGGCCTCGAGATTGAATCCGTCGCGCGCCCGCTGCACGGGCTCACGGTCACCGGCGCCGCGTCCTGGAACAGCAGCAACTTGACCAACGCGCCTTTCCTGAAACAGCCCAACGGCCAACCCATCATCATTCCCGTCCTGCCGGGTCAAAATAACTATGGAGGCAGTCCTTTCGGGACTCTGAACAGCCCGCTGGCTCAGTCGCCGCCCTTCCAGGCCAGTCTGCGCGCACGCTACGAGATGGTGCTCGGCGACTACAAGGCCTTTACCCAGATCGGCGGCACCCACCAGGCGCATTCTTATTCGGCCACCGGCAATATTCAAACCTACGACCAAGCGGGGTTCACGACCTACGACGCATCGTTGGGCGCGGAGAAGGACGCCTGGGTGGCCACGCTGTACATGCAGAACCTGACGGATACGCGCGCGAATCTATTCGAGAACGGCAACCAATTCGTCACCGCCCAGACCATCAATCGCCCGCGGACCGGAGGGGTCAGATTCAGCTACAAGTTCTGACGCCGGCCCACGCCGCGTCTGGCCTTATCATTTCGTCCACCGATACACGGCGCCAGGGAACGGCGCCTTCCACGGGTCGAATACGCCCGTGATGTACAGCGTGTTCACTCCGTCGGCGCCGAAGTTCACATTGGTGACATAGGGCGTGGGCACGCTGATGATGCGCACCAGCTTCTTGTCATCGTCCACCACGAGCACGCGTCCCGAGCCGTTCTGCGCGATGTAGTAATTGCCGTCGGGACCCAGCTTGAAGCCGTCGGGGCCGTTGTAGGCGTCTTCGCGGGCCGTCGGCGCCGCGAGGTCCCGCATTCGAGCCCACACCGTGCGAGCCCCCAGGGTGCCGTCGGCTTGGATGGGAAACGACAGGATGCGGCCGGCCAGCATCTCCGCCACCAATAGATGCTTGCCGTCCTTGGACAGTGTCAGGCCGTTCGAGTAGTGAATGAGGCTGGCCACTTCGGTGAGGCCGCCCGTACCCGCCGGCAGGTAAAGAATTGCGCCGCTGATCGGTGCTTTCAGGTCATACACGCCGGAGGCGGACACATAGATTCCGCCGCCGCGATCCGCCGTGAAATCATTCGGGCCGATGAAGGGCTTGCCCGCGCTGTCCCGGTCGATGGCGCGGATCTGCTTGCCTTTCTCGTCGAGCTCGACGATCTGGTTCGCGTCGTAGCACGCCACCAGAATGTGATCGCCCCGGTACGCGATCAGACCGGAAGCGCCGCAATGCTCGCCGCTCCAATAGGACGAGGCGCGCTTTCCGTCCCAGCTCTTGATCCCGGGTCCGGCGTATTCCACATACAGCAGCTCCCCGCTGCGCCACAGGGGTCCCTCAGGATAGGCAGCCGCCGAGACGAGCACAGTGCCGGCTTGCGCCGCACCGATCAGCGCGGCTGCCGGCACCAAAGACCACAATCCCGAAGCGCATCGCATTCTCATGGGTACCCCTCTCATTGAGCGGGAGTGTTGCGCACGCCCGCGTGCTCACGCAGTTCGGCAATGGCGCGGGCGCGCCGCTGATGCAGGCGCTCCGCGATCTTCGCTCCGGAAAACGCAGCTATGTCTTCGGGCGAGGGCTTGATCGCCGCCGCGGTGTCGCGGGCCTTGGCCAAGTACTCGCGCTGCGGGTAGGGCGTATTCTCCAGTCCCGTGCGTCCGCGCGAGTCCGCCTCGCAGGCGAGCAGCGCCTGCGCGAACCGCTCCGGGCGGCGCAACGCGTCGGCGCGCTCCAAGAATTCAAGGATGGTATTGGACCGCAGTTCGAAGGCGCGGTGAACGATGCCGTGGTAGCGCGCCACAATGACGGCCAGGTCGCGATATTCGCCCGGCAGACGCAGCCGCTCGGCCAGCGCCTCGATGAGCGCCACGCTGCGCTCCTCGTGTCCCCGATGGCTCGGCCACTCGTCGCGCGGCGTCGTGCCCTTGCCGAGATCGTGAACCAGCGCGGCGAAGCGAACCGTCGGGTGCGGGCTCAGCAACGCGGCTTGGTCGAGCACCATCAAGGTGTGTAGGCCGGAATCGATCTCCGGGTGCCATTGCGCCGGTTGCGGCACGCCGAATAGCGCGTCGATTTCGGGATAGATCGGCTTGAGCGCGCCGCATTCGCGCAGCACCTTGAAGAATTCGCTCGCCTTGGGCTCGCGCAGCGCCTTTTCGGTCTCCTGCCAGACCCGCTCGGCCACCAGCGCGTCGACCTCGCGCCGCGCCACCATGGCGCGCATCAACTCCAGCGTCTCCGGGGCGACCCGAAAGCCGAGCGGCGCGAAGCGCGCGGCGAAGCGCGCCACACGCAGCACCCGCACGGGGTCTTCGACAAAGGCGGCGGACACATGGCGCAGCACGCGCGCGTCGAGATCGCGTTGGCCGCCGAAAGGGTCGACCAGGGTACCGCCGGCCGACTGCGCAATCGCGTTGATCGTGAGGTCGCGGCGGGCGAGATCTTCGTCGAGCGTGACCTCGGGCCCGAATTCCACCGCGAATCCGCGATAACCGGGCGATACCTTGCGCTCGAGCCGCGCCAGGGCATATTCCTCGTGAGTGTCGGGATGCAGGAACACCGGGAAGTCGCGGCCCACTTCGCGATAGTTGCCGCGCAAGAGCTCCTCGCGGGTGCCGCCGACGACGACCCAATCGCGTTCCTTGACCTCGAGGCCGAGCAAGGCGTCCCGGACCGCTCCACCAACCAGATACACTTGCATGCGTGAATATTACCAGCATAAAGCCGCTGATCCGCGCAGCCGCGGCGATCGCGCTGATCGCGGCTTTGAGCGGCGGCTGCTATCTACTGCAGAGCGCGCAAGGGCAGCTCGACCTCATGTCCAAGCGTGAGCCGATCGAGCGGGTGATCGCCCTGCCGTCGACGCCTCCCGCCCTGCGCAGCCAGCTCGAGGAGGTCCAGGCGATTCGGGATTTCGCCAGCCGCCGCTTAAGGCTGCCGGACAACGGCAGCTACCGCAGTTACGCGGACTTGGGCCGCCCCTATGTGGTGTGGAACGTCGTCGCCGCAGCGGAATTTTCCGTCGACGCCAAGGAGTGGTGCTACCCCATCGTCGGCTGCGTCGCGTACCGCGGCTATTTCAACGAAAAGCGGGCACGGCACTACGCCGCCGGATTGCGGGCGCAAGGTCTGGACGTCACGGTGGGCGGTGTTGCGGCGTATTCCACGCTCGGTCATTTCAATGATCCGGTGCTCAACACCATGATGGGCTGGAACGATGTCGAGCTTGCCGCCATCATATTTCACGAACTCACGCACCAGCTTCTGTACGTGCCGAACGATTCCTCGTTCAATGAAGCGCTTGCGACCACCGTCGAGGAAGAGGGGGTGCGGCGTTGGCTGCAGAGCCAAGGGCGCGATGCGGATTTGGCAAAGCGCCTGGTGCAGCAGGAGCACTACCTCAAGGTCATCGATCTGTTGAGCGCGACCCGCGCCGAGCTGCGCGCGGTGTATTCCGCCGGCTTGGCGCCGGAGCCGATGCGCGACAAGAAGCGCGCGGCATTTGCGGCCCTGGCCACGTCCTTCGCGCAGCTCAAAGCGGACTGGGGCGGCCATGCACCGTTCGAGTCGTGGTTTGCCGCTGAGCTCAACAATGCCAATCTGGCGTCCATCGCCACGTATTATTCCTGTGTGCCGGGCTTCCAACGCGAGCTCGAAGCGGCGGGCGGCGATCTTAACGCCTTTTACGCGCGAGTCCGGCAACTCGCGAAACTCGATCAGGAGAAACGCGATGCCGCAGTCTGCGGCAACCCTTGAGCTCTAGGTCGCGAGCACGCCAGAAGCTGCCCTAGGTCGCGAGCACGGCGGCCGCGAGCACGGCGGCCGCGAGCACGTCCACGCCGGTGCGTACGGGATCGCACACCGGCAATCCCAGCTCCAGGTTCAGGCGCCCGAAGTAGGCGGCGCACTCGGAATCGGTGAGGCTGGAGGAATTGATGCTGAGGCCGACGCAGCGGATCGCAGGATTGGTCAGCCGGCCGGCGCGCAAATAATCGTCGATGGCCGTCTTGAGATCCGGAATCGGAAAATCCGGGTATTCGTCGATCGTGCGGCGCGACGGATCGTGGCACAAGACGATGAGGTCGGGCTGCGACCCATGCAGCAGCCCGAGGGTTACTCCGGCATACGCGGGATGGAAGAGCGAACCCTGGCCCTCGATCACATCCCAGTGATCGGCGGCATTGTCGGGAGACAGCTGTTCGGCGGCGCCCGCGATGAAATCGGCGATGACCGCGTCGATGGCGATGCCCTCTCCGGATATCATGATGCCGGTCTGACCGGTCGCGCGAAAGGAGGCCGCAACGCCGCGCTTCCGCAGGTTCTGCGCGAGCGCCAAGGCCGTATATTTCTTGCCGAGCGCGCAGTCCGTTCCGACGGTCAGCAGGCGTTTGCCGCTGCGTTTGCGGCCGCTTGCCGCGCCATAGGTCTTCTCGCCGTACCGCACGTCGATCAGCCGAACGGCGCGGCGGGCCGCGGCCTGAACGAGTTCCGCGATCGAGGTGAGGCGCGTGTGCAGACCGCTCACGACGTCGAGTCCGGCGTCGGCCGCTGCCTTGAGCTCGGCGAGCCAATGAGGCGGCAGCGCGCCGCCGGTCGGCGCAATGCCGACGATGATGGAGCCGGCCCCGCGGCGCCCTGCCTCCTGCGGAGACAGGCGCGGGAGCCCGAGTGTGACGCGGCAGCCCGGCAGGCTCCATTCCCCCATGACGTCGTCGGGACACCAGTCCTTCAAGCCGAACGCGGTCTTGGCGGTCAGCTTATCCTGCACGTCCCCGAGAAAGAGCAGATAGGGCTTGCGCAATCGAAGCATCGGATGAAGGGGCGCGGGTCCTGGCTAAGGCCGAACCGCTTTGCTGCGGCCGGCGCTCGCGCGGTTCTGGCTCAGGCGCGCATTGTCCTCGAAAGCGCCCAAATACTGCCGCGCGGACGCCGCCATGGATTGCGGCTTTATTCCAAGCCTGGCGAAGCCGTCCTCGGAGCAGACGCTGTCGACGCTCAAGGAGCGATAGTTGTCGCTGGAGAACGGACGCCCAGGCACGAAGTCCATGACGAGCCCCTGCAGCCGCGCCGCGAAATCGGGCAGGCCGACAATCCATCGACGGCGGCCCGTGAGTTTCGCCACCAGGCCGACGATGTCGCGCAGGGAGTAAATCTGCGGGCCACCGAGTTCGTAGGTTTGACGGCTGGAGGCGCCGCCGTGCAGCGAACCGAGCATGGCGTCGATCACATCGTCGACCAGCACCGGCTGAAAGCGCGCATTCGGTTTCGCCAGAGGAAAGATCAAAGGAACCGCCCCAAGCAGACCGGCGAAGCGATTCAGGAATGAATCGCCGGGGCCGAACATCACGGAGGGCCGGAAGATGGTCCAGTCGAGCGCACCGCCAGCTTCGCGAATCAGCTGTTCCGCGTCGGCTTTGGAGCGCAAGTAATAGCTTGGCGCGTCGGCAGCCGCCTTCAGGGCGGATACCTGCAGCAGCCTGGTAACTCCCGCGGAACGGGCCGCCTGTATGACGCCCTGAGTCAGCTCGGTGTGCGCGCGGCGAAAGCCGGCGCCGCCGAAACCGCGTTCGTTGAGGATGCCGACGAGATTGATCACCACGTCCTTGCCGCGGAAGCGCTCACTCAGTTGCCCTGCGTCGTACACATCGCAGTTTTCCAACGTCAGCCCTGGAAGCACCAGCAGGTGTTTGTGCTGTTCCCGGTCCCGCGACAAGACGGTCACCTGGTGACCGTCCTTGATCAATCGGGCGACCAAGCGAGTCCCCAGGAATCCGGTGCCGCCGAGCACAGCCAGGGAGAGCGGGCGCATCGGGTCAGCGAACTTGAAGCAGCTGCACGGTGGAACCGCGCCGTACGTTGAGGACGAGGACGTTGGCGCTCTTCGCCGCCTCCCTGAACGTCTTGGTGTTCGAAACCGGCGTTCGGCCCACCGCGACGATCAAATCGTTGGTGCGCAGCCCATTTTGTGCCGCCGGGCTGCCTTCTTGAATGGCTTTCACCAGAACGCCGCCACCGTCGGGTGCATCGCTCAAGTCCGCGCCTTCCAGGCCCTTGTGGATCTCCACCGCATTGGCCGTCTCGAGGTCGCTGCGCTCCGCGATCAGAGCGGTCACCTTGCGCGGCTTGCCGTCGCGCAGCAGGCCGATCTCGACCTTGTCGCCGACGCGCAGCATGCCGATGGTGTTGCGCAGCTCGCCCGCGTCCTTCATGGTGACGCCGTTGATCGACGTGATGATGTCGCCGGTCTTGACGCCCGCGTGCTCGGCGGCCGAGCCCTGCGCCACTCCCGCGACCAGCGCGCCGCTCGATTCTGTGAGCCCGAATTCCTTGGCGATATCCGGCGTTACATTGTAGATGTTGACGCCGAGCACGCCGCGCTTGACCTGGCCGTACTTGATCAGCTGGTCCATCACGCCCTTGACCATGTTCACCGGGATCGCGAAGCCGATCCCGATATTGCCGCCGCTGCGCGACAGGATGGCGGAGTTGATGCCGACCAATTCCCCGCGCAAATTCACCAATGCGCCGCCGGAATTGCCGGGGTTGATCGAAGCGTCGGTTTGGATGAAGTCTTCGTAGCCGTCAGGATTGATCCCGGTGCGGCCCAGCGCGCTGACGATGCCGGCCGTCACCGTATGCTTGAGACCGAAGGGATTGCCGATCGCGACGACATAGTCTCCGACTTCCAGCCGGGTCGAATCCCCGAGCGTCATGGCGATCAAATTCGGCTGCTTGGCCTGCAAAACCGCAATGTCCGCGCCTTCGTCGCTGCCGATGATTTTCGCGGAAAAGGAACGGTTGTCGAGCAAGGTGATGGTGATCTCGCTGGCGTTCTCGACCACGTGATGATTGGTGATGATGTAGCCGTTCTTGGCATCGACGATGACGCCGGAGCCTGCGCTTTGGAACTGGCGCTCGCGCGGCTTCGAGTCGGGCGGGGCGTCAAAGAAGCGGCGGAAAAACGGATCGTCCAGCAGCGGATTGCGCTGGCCGGGCTCCTCTTTGATGGTGCCGCGCGTGGCAATATTGACCACGGAGGGCGAAATGCGCCTCACCATGGGCGCCAGCGAGGGTATGGGTGCGCCGTCTGCGGCCGGCACCGGCACGGCGGAGTGCGCAGGTCCGGCAGCAATGAACGCCGGCGAGATAATGACGGCGGCGCCGAGCGCAGCTGCCGCAAGTTTGAGACGCAGATTCATTCGCGCGGTCCTTCCCGATGATACCCGGAAAGCTCAGGGCCGGACGGGCTTCCGTCCGGCCCTGAGATCGCCTGGGGCGCCATAGATATTACACGGAAGATCGCGCTTCGGCGGTCCCCTTAGGCGGCTTCGACCGTGATCCGGTGAGGCTGCACTTGCGCCACTTTGGGAATACTCACCTCCAGCACACCATTGACGAACTTCGCCTTGATGTTCTGGGTGTCGGCCGACTCCGGCAAGCTGAAGCGGCGCTGGAACTCGCCCGTAATGCGCTCGATGCGGCGATAGCCTTCGCGCGACTCGCGGTGCGCTTCCTCGCGCTTGCCGCGGATGGTGAGCACGCCCTGCTCGGCCGTGATTTCCACCGCTTTGGGATCCACGCCCGGCAGATCCACATGCAACGCGAACTGGTTCGCTTCCTCATGAATGTCCACCGGCGGCAGCCAGGCGCCGGAGTCCGCGGCCGTGGTCAACGGTGCGCCGAACAAGCGATCGATATCTTTTTGGAGCCGGCTGACGAGTGCCCAGGGCTCATAACGTACGACGGTCATTGCTAATACTCCTCAATAATAAAGTGTTGCTGCAGACCTGGATGTCAGGTCGCAAGATTCAAATCACGCGCGTTGCTCCAAGAGTTGGGTCGCGGCAGAGCATTTCAACGGGTACCTACGCAAACCTTGGAAAGCGCCGGCGGGAGACGCGAGGTCCCTCAAAGTGAGACGCAGTTCAAAGTCAATGGGACATAATGTGGATAAGGTGTGCAAACACAAGATGTTGCGATTGCGGGTTTTTCCGCTTGACCTGGCTCTCGTGAGGTGTAATCAGGCAATTTCTCGTGACATATTTATAAGTAATTGATATATATGAATTTTTTATGTGAAAAAAACTATGAAAAATGTCTTGACGGTGATTGCCATCGCGACTTAACCTCATCGTCCGCACACAATATGTTGTGGTCGGCAATTCGGAACAGTCCCCTTCGGCCTTGATGCAGTTATCAATCTTGAGCGTCGCGGAATCACCGCAATTTGTGTTCAGTTTCTAGCGCGATAATTATAAGGGAGCGGCTTCAATACCCATGAATAGCGTGGTCAAAATACAGCCCAAAGACGTCGGCGATATCTCTTTCCAGGAAGCGTCCTTCGACATCTGGGATAAGAAATACCGTCTGACCGCGAAGGATGGATCGCCGATCGACAATTCGATGGACGATACCTATAAGCGCGTCGCGCGCGCGCTCGCCGATGTCGAGACCGAGGAATGCCGCGAAAAGTGGTATGAGTCGTTTTTGTGGGCGCTGCGCCATGGTGCGATTCCGGCCGGCCGCGTCACGTCGAATGCCGGCGCGCTCGAGCACAAGCCCGCCACCTCGACCATCAACTGCACGGTGTCCGGCACCATCCGCGATTCGATGGACGATATCCTGAACAAGGTGCATGAGGCGGGCCTGACGCTCAAGGCGGGCTGCGGGATCGGCTATGAGTTCTCGACCTTGCGTCCGCGCGGCGCCTACGTGTCGGGCGCCGGCGCCTATACGTCCGGTCCCCTGTCTTTCATGGATATCTACGACAAGATGTGCTTTACCGTGTCTTCGGCCGGCGGCCGGCGCGGTGCGCAGATGGGCACCTTCGATATCGGGCATCCCGATGTCTTGGAGTTCATTCGCGCCAAGCGCGAGAACGGACGCCTGCGGCAATTCAACCTGTCCTTGCTCATCAGCGACGACTTCATGAAGGCCGTGAAGAGCGACCGCGAATGGCAGTTGGCGTTTCCGTTGGGACGACAGGAATTCGAAGCCGAACGGCCCGATCTCGACGACACCTCGAAGTATGTGTGGCGTGAATGGCCGCACACGGAGGGTTATGTCGCGAACGACGAAGGCCTGGTTGCCTGCAAGATCTACAAGACCTTGCCGGCGCGCCGCGTGTGGGACGTGATCATGTCCTCCACCTACGACTTTGCCGAGCCAGGTTTCATCCTCATCGATAAAGTCAATGAGATGAACAACAATTGGTGGGACGAGAACATCCGCGCGACGAACCCTTGTGGGGAGCAGCCCCTCCCGCCCTATGGTTCCTGCCTCTTGGGTTCGGTGAATCTCACCAAGTTCGTCATCGATCCGTTCACGGACGATGCCCGATTCGATTGGGAAACCTATCGAAAAGTCGTGAAGGTGTTCACGCGCATGCTCGACAACGTCGTCGAGATCAATGGCCTGCCGCTGCCGCAGCAGCGCGCGGAAATCATCCGCAAGCGCCGCCATGGCATGGGCTTCCTGGGGTTGGGCTCGACGATCACCTTGCTGTGCATGAAGTACGGTTCGAAGAAGTCGGTGGCTTTCTCCCAAAACGTATCCCGCGAGATGGCCCTGGCCGGCTGGGAAGCCGCGCTCGACCTGGCGCGCGAGAAGGGCCCGGCGCCGATCATGAACGAGGAGTTCACGGTCACTCGTGCGATGCTGCGCAAGCGGCCCGAGATGGTCAAGGACGGCTGGCGCGTCGGCGCGCGCATTTCCGGCCGGGTGCTGCACGCGCGCTACAGCCGCTACATGCAGCGAATCGCCGAGGCCTCGCCCGAACTGGTGGATGAACTCGCGGAAGTGGGCGCGCGCTTTACCCATCATTCCTCAATCGCTCCGACGGGCACGATCTCGCTGTCGCTCGCCAACAACGCCTCGAATGGGATCGAACCCTCGTTCGCGCATCACTATTTCCGCAATGTGATCCGCGAAGGCAAGAAGTCCAAGGAAAAGATCGATGTATTCTCGTTCGAGCTGCTGGCGTACCGCGAACTGGTGAATCCCCGCGCCATGCCGAATTCGCAGAACGCGGCGGAAAAGCTGCCCGACTATTTCATCTCGGCGGACGACATCGGCCCCAAGGAGCACGTCGACATCCAGGCGGCGGCGCAGCTGTGGGTGGATTCCTCGATATCCAAGACGGCGAATGTGCCGACCGACTACAAGTACGAGGACTTCAAGAACATCTACATGTACGCCTTCGAGCAGGGTCTCAAGGGCTGTACGACGTTCCGCTTCAATCCGGAGGCATTCCAGGGCGTACTGGTCAAAGAGGACGACCTCAAGAACACAACCTATGTGTTCACGCTGGAGGACGGCACCGAAATCGAAGCGCGGGGCGATCAGGAGATAGAGTACGACGGGGAAATGCACACCGCCGCCAATCTCTTCGATGCGCTGAAAGAAGGCTATTACGGGAAGTTCTGATATGGCTCACATCAAAATCGACAAGAAGATCGCCAAATACCGCGTGCAGAAGCCGGAACCGAAGGACGCGCCCGCAGCGTCGGCCAAAGACCCGCTGAAGGCGCAGGACAACGTGATTTGGATGCACGAGAAGCTCGAGCGCCCCGAGGTGCTGATCGGCTCGACGTACAAGATCAAGACGCCGGTTTCCGACCACGCCATGTATGTCACCATCAACGACATCGTGCTCAACGAGGGTACGCCCCACGAGCAGCGGCGGCCGTTCGAGGTGTTCATCAACTCGAAGAATCTCGACCATTTCCAGTGGATCGTCGCGCTGACCCGGGTTATCTCCGCCGTCTTTCGCAAGGGCGGCGATACAACCTTTCTGGTCGACGAATTGAAGGCGGTATTCGATCCGAAGGGCGGCTACTGGCAGCCGGGCGGCAAATTCATGCCCTCGACCATCGCCGAGCTGGGCTACGTGATCGAGCGGCACCTGCAGTCGATCGGATTGCTCAAGAAACCCGAACTCGACGCGCACCAGAAAAAGCTCGTGCAGGAGAAGCGCGCCGAATTCGAGGCCCGAGCCAAGCAGACCGACGCCTTCGCCAAGTCGCATTTTCCGGAAGGGGCGCAACTGTGCGCGAAGTGCAGCACCGCCGCGGTCGTCATGATGGACGGCTGCAATACCTGCTTAAATTGCGGCGACTCGAAGTGCGGATAGGCGGCTAACGTCAGGGCGCGGTCGGCCGGCGGCCGCCGGCAGCAACGGGGAGGGGATTTTTCATGGGCCCTCCAGCCATGTGCTCGCGACCAGCGAGATTGCCAGAAGCGCCAGCGCAACAATTGCCAGTTTCGACCAATTCAGCAGGGAGTCGCCGACTCGCTTAATCTGCTCGGTGCGATTGTTCATTGACAGCTCGACCTCGGAACAGCAGTCGCCGGCTAGTGAAGCATCATTTCGTCGCGGCGACCGTGCGCTATCGAACATCGGTGTGAGGAAGTCACGATCTTTGCAAGTTACTAATTCGCAGGTTTTGCGCAGCGTCGCGATGGTGGCGTTCGGCTTCCTGCTCGCGCCGCTGCTCCACAACCCCGCGGCCGCTGCCGAGGCGCCCAATCCATTCGTCCAGCCTCCGGAACTGGAGCGGGATGTGCGCTTTTGGATCCGCGTCTATACCGAGGTGACCACCGATCAGGGCCTGCTGCACGACGACTGGAATCTCGGCCTCGTCTATGAAGTGCTGCGCTTCGACCCGGAAGCCTCTCCCGCGCAGCGCGAGAGACGGGTCACCGAGGCGAAGGCGCGCTACGCGACCCTGCTCAGGCGTTTCGCCGCCGGCGCGACCGACAACCTCACGCCCCACGAGCGGCGGATTTTGCATGCCTTCGGGGACCGGCCTGCGGCGCGCGATTTTCGCGAGGCCGTCGAGCGGATCCGCTTCCAACTGGGCCAGGCGGACCGGTTTCATGAAGGATTGATTCGAGCCGCGGTCTGGGAAAAGCAGATTGCGCGCACCCTGGAACAGCATGGCGTGCCGGGGGAGATCGCGGCGCTGCCGCATGTCGAATCCTCCTTCAATCTTGCCGCCTACTCGAAAGTGGGCGCGGCCGGGCTGTGGCAGTTCATGCCGGGCACCGCCAAGCGCTTCATGCGTGTGGACGGCGTGGTCGACGAGCGCCTGGATCCGTACAGCGCCACGGAGGCGGCCGCGAATTTGATGCTGTACAACTACCATCTTCTCGGCACCTGGCCTCTGGCTGTCACCGCGTACAACCATGGTCCAGGCGGCCTGCGCAGAGCCCAGGAAGAATTGGGTACCAGCGACATCGCCGTCATCGTCAAGCGCTACCAGGGCGCAACCTTCGGCTTCGCGTCGCGCAATTTCTATGTGGCCTTTCTGGCGGCGCTCGAAGTCGACCGCCATGCCGACAGGTACTTCGGGCCGATCACACGGCTACCCGACACCGAAAGCACCCCGGTGGAATTGCCGGACTATATCCCCGTGACTGCGCTGGCCAAGGCATTCAAGGTCGACATGGGCGCGATGCGTGTGCTGAATCCGGCGCTGCGCCCGCCGATCTGGAGCGGCAGCCGATGGGTGCCGCGCGGCTATGCGCTGCGGCTCCCCGGCACTCCGCCGCAATCCGAGATCTCGGCTGCATGGCAACGCCTGCCCCCGGCGCAGCGCTATGTGGCCCAGCGCAATGACGGCAGCCACAAAATTCGCCGCGGCGAGACCCTGGCCGGTATTGCGGCTGCCAGCGGCGTGAGCTTGAGCCGGTTGCTGGCCGCGAACGGCTGGAGCGCCGCCCCGGCCCCCACGCGCGGCCAAGCCGTGCGCATTCCGCTGCCGGCGTCGCGCGCAGACCTTGCCGGCGGTACACCCGCGGTGGTTGCGGCAGCGCCGCCCTCATCTGCCGCAGCGCCCGCGACGACGTCCGCGACACCCGCGACACCCACGACGCCCACGACGCCCGCGGTACCCGCGACGCCCGCTGCGGCGCCGCCGCTGCCTGCGCCCGCGCCGACCTTCGCGCTGGTGGAGAGTGAGCTCCCGGCTGCCGAGCTCGCACCGCCGCCGGTTGCGCCACTGGGCGCCCCCACCATCGTCATGCCGCAGCCCTTTGCGCGGCCGCCCAGGGAGCCCGTCTCCGAGCGGCAAACCGACAGCAATGCCCTGTTGCCGGTTGCCTCGCCGACGGAAAATTCGGACCCTACGGACTACAGGGTCCGCGCCGGCAATACGGTGATCGTGCAGGCGGAGGAAACCCTGGGACACTATGCTGATTGGTCGGGAGTCGGTTCGGAGCGGCTGCGGGCGCTGAATAAGCTGCACAAGAATGCGATGGTGACCCTCGGCCACAGCGTCAAATTGGACCTCTCCCGCGTGAGTGCCGAACAATTTGCGGCGACGCGCCGCGAGTATCACCGCCGCTTGCAAGAGGAGTTCTTCGCCGCCCATCGCATTGCCGGCACCGAGAACTATGCGGTGAAACGCGGCGATTCACTGTGGGTGATCGCTCAACAACATGCCGATTTGCCGGTCTGGCTGGTGGCTCAGTACAACCCTGATGTGGACTTCAACGACATGCGGCCCGGAACGACGATCACTTTGCCGCAGGTGGCGGCCATCAATCGCCAGTGATGCCGCGAGCCTCGAGGTACCGGGTCAGAGTGCTACGAGCATCCGCGCTGGGAGCAAAAGTCATGACGGAGCCGTCCGGGGCACGCAAGTCGAGTTCGAGCTTGCGGCTCGCGGCCATGCGGCGGAGGGCCTGCACCGTGAGGCCGAAGTACGCGGTTTGACCCCAGGATGCGACCGGCTGGTACGCCTCGCGGCCGAGTTTCGGTACCTCGGCCAGGGACAGCGCCAGCGGACCATCATCGAGCATGAGAGTTGTGGCCTCGGGGGCGCGCAAATCGCCCGGATGCCCGTCGTCTCCGGGGGCGATGTGCACCCACAATCCATAGCTCAAGGTACCGCTGCGATTCCACTCGACCGGGCCGAGGTAGGCGAAGCTCAGGCGCGTGTGCGCAACGCGGGCCGCATACTGCGCGCTCGGCAGAAGTTCGATAGGTGCCTTGAGCGTCCCCAAGGTCACGCCGGTCTGCGCGTCGAGCGCTTCGACCGGTTTGTCGGAGGCGCGATGGGCGCAGCCCAGCTCAAGTCCAAGGAGCAAAATGACCGGCAACAGGGGGACCCGCATTCGCTCAAGTATACCGGGACGTGAGCCAGAGCCGATTATGTCGCACCGACTACACGCTATAATTTTGCCCATGAGCACTCGAATCGGCCGCCAAGCGGCAAAATCCCTGTGGGTGGCACTGGCGCTCGCGGCGTGCGCCGCCGCCCCGATGCGGGGCGCTTCGGCCGAGGATGTAGCGGCCGCAACCCTGGTGGTGGTGCACAAATCGCAACACAAACTCTTCCTGTACAGCGGCGACCGGCTCCTGGGCGAGTACAAGGTTCAGTTGGGTTTGAGTCCGACGGGACAGAAGGAACGCGAACACGATTTCAGGACCCCGGAAGGCCGCTACTACCTGGCACGGCGCAATACCCGCAGCGAATACTTCCTCGCCATACAAGTTTCCTATCCCAACAAGGAAGACGAGCTGCGCGCGCGCAAGAACCGCTGGCCCGCCGGCGGCTCGATCATGATTCACGGCTTCCCCAATGCCCCGAAGCATCCGGCGGCGTATTACGAGTCCAACGATTGGACCGATGGGTGCATCGCCTTATCCAATTCCGACATGGTCGAAGTGTGGATGCGCACGCAAGACAACATTCCGATCGATATCTATCCGTAGCAGGTGCCGCGTGGAAACCACGATCCTATCGTCTGACTTGGTCGATGCGCGGGTCGCGCCCAAGGGCAGCCTCGAGTACCTGTCGCAGCAGGAAGTCGCGAAATTGCTCGACTCCGGGCAGGGCGGCCTGTATTCCCTGTTCCGCAAGTGCTCGCTTGCAGTGCTCAATTCCGGCAGCGACATCGACGATGCACGGGTGATCTTCGAGAAATACAAAGACTTCGACCTGCGGATCGTACGCCAGGCCTGGGGCATCAAGCTCGAGATCAAGAACGCGCCGGCGGCGGCATTCGTCGACGGAGTGATGATCCGGGGATTGAAGGACCACCTGTTCGCCGTGCTGCGCGACGTGGTGTACATTTCGAACGAGATCATGGAAAGCGGCCGCTTCGACCTCAATTCCTCCCCCAGCATCACCAACGCCGTGTTCCACATCCTGCGCAACGCGCGCGTTCTCGAGCTGCAAATGCGGCCGAATCTGGTGGTGTGCTGGGGAGGCCATTCGATCCGGAGGATCGAATACGATTACACCAAGAAAGTCGGCTACGAGCTGGGGCTTCGCAGCTTGGATGTGTGCACGGGCTGCGGTCCGGGCGCCATGAAGGGCCCCATGAAAGGCGCGACCATCGGGCACTCGAAGCAGCGCATCGTCGACGGGCGCTACTTGGGGGTCACCGAGCCCGGCATCATCGCGGCCGAGCCGCCCAACCCGATCGTCAGCCATCTGGTGATCATGCCCGACATTGAAAAGCGCCTGGAGGCCTTCGTACGGCTCGGGCACGGCATCGTCATTTTTCCGGGCGGCGCCGGCACGGCCGAGGAGATCCTGTATTTGCTCGGTATCTTGCTCGATCCGGCCAACCGTGATTTGCCTTTTCCCGTGGTTTTCACCGGACCCGGCGACAGCGCGGAGTATTTCGAGCAGATCCATCGCTTCATCGGGGCGGCCTTGGGACCTGCCGCGCAGGTGCGCTACCAAATGATCATCGACGACCCCGCGGCCGTCGCGCGTGCGATGGTGCAGGGCCTGGCCGAGGTTCGTGAATATCGACGGCAGGCAAGCGATTCGTACGGCTTCAACTGGCTGCTGAAGATACCGTTGGATTTTCAGCTGCCGTTCGAGGTCACGCACGCCTCGATGCGGGCCTTGCGCCTGTCGCGCGATCAACCCGTGCACGAGCGCGCCGCCAATTTGCGGCGCGCATTTTCGGGAATCGTGGCGGGCAACATCAAAGAGTACGGCATCAACGCGATCGAACGGTACGGCCCTTACGAACTTGCCGGCGAGCCGTCGATCATGGAGCCTCTCGATCAGCTGCTGCGTTCATTCGTCGCGCAGGGGCGGATGAAATTCACGGGCGCCGAATACACGCCCTGCTACCGACTCGTGGCATGAGCGGTCCGCAGCGCATCGGTTATCGATTCGATTTGCCCGACGGATCGCAGAAGTCGCTGGAGTTCAGTTTCGGCGCCGAGGATTTTCGCCTCTCCAATCCGGCGCCGGCCGCGCCGCCGTTTTGGACGGACTTGAAGTTCAACCAATGCGCCAATTGCCCGCTCAACGCCGCGGAACATCCGCATTGTCCGGCGGCGCTGCAAATGGCCTCCGCCATCGAACCGCTCAAGGCGCTGGTCTCGTTCGACACCGTCGGCGTGACGGTGACCCAGGAGGAGCGCACCATATACGCGCAAACCTCGGCGCAGCAGGCGATGAGTTCCGTGCTCGGGTTGATCATGGCGACCGCGGGCTGTCCGTGGACCGACCGTTTTCGCCCCATGGCGCGCTTCCACCTGCCGTTCGCGACCGAGGCGGAAACGCTGTATCGCAGCGTCAGCATGTATCTGCTGGCGCGGGAACTTGGGCAGGCGAGCGGCGCCGACCAAGGCTTTGCGGCGCTCGAAGAGCTCTATAAGAACCTGCACGTGGTGAACCGCGACATGTCCCGCCGTTTGGGCGCAGCGACGCGAACCGACCCTGCGCGCAACGCGATGGCACTGCTCGATGCCTACACGACATTATTGCCGGCGGCCCTCGAGAGTTCGCTCCAGGAACTCAAGCCGCTTTTCGATGCCTGGTGAACGCTCCGGGATTTCGCTCGATTTGACTTACAGCGACGCGCTCTGAGATGCGCATCGCAGAGATGGAGACGCGCAGCGCGGTGATGTCGCCATCCGGCGACATGCGAAACTCCCCTGTGACACAGTTCCTGCCCTAGAGGGTGCACGGCATTTACTGTCGCCTCAATCGACAGAGGCACAAGCGATGAGCCAAGCTAAGGATCAATCTCGTTACACCGGAGTGGACCGCCGGGCTCCCCGCACGGAGCCGGGTGTTCTCAAGCCGCCTGTTGCTCCGCGGGAGATCTACAAGACCGGCGGCCGCCACGCGGCGATCACCAACAACCTCTACAATTGGAACAGCTACAAGAATTGGGCGGAGAAGATCCGCGGCTCCTGGGAAGAGAAAAAATAGCCCGCCGCCGCGCTCGCGCGGCCATAACCCGCGTTCAAGCGGTTTCGCGCCAAGCGCCCTCCTTGGCCTTCAGCCAAGCCAGCATCGGTTCCCAGTCCGCGAGATCCTGCTCCACCGCGTAAGGCTTCATTTCGTGCAGTCCCAAGCCCATTTCCGACGCGCGGACGTAGTTCTGCGAGTCGCGCAATGTGGCGATGACGGGGATGCGCAGGGTCTCCAGGAATCGCATCAACGATTGATAGATGACGGTGTTGCGCTTGACGCGATTGGCGACCACGCCGATGCGGTTCTCGTCCCGCCGCACCTTGGCGATCAACAGCAAATCGGCGATGCATTTGGAACAGGCGTGAATGTCGATATCGGAAGGCAGGACGGGCACGATGATGGCGTCGGCGTTCTTGGTCATGTCGGGCATTTCCTGGGCCGGAACCGCGGCCGGGGTGTCGACTACTACGTGCATCGCGTCCGGCGGAATGCGCAACTGCCATGCCCGGGTCATACGGGTATTGCGTTCGAACGCCGCAACCCCGTGGATGAACGCCTGCTCGGGCTTGCGCTTCTTCAGCCAGCGGGTGCTGGAGCCCTGGGGGTCGTTATCCGACAACAGCGGACGATCACCCTGGCTCGCGAAATAACTCGCGAGATTCGTGGCTATCGTCGTTTTGCCCGAACCCCCTTTCGGATTCAGGACGAGAATGCGCTGCATGTCCGCTCAAGCCTACGCAGCCCCAGGCACCATAGCAAGGGTGTGATCCGACTCACGGTGGGCGCGCGGGCGCCCGCCTATTATCGAAAACATATGGAGTGGATGCTGCAAGTGGCCGATGAAATCGATGACGCATTCGGCGCCTTGCGGTTGTGCTCCGTGGGGCTGGCCGCCGAAATCGGTCTGTTGGCGGCTGGCTGCTTGGGGATGCTCGGCATCGGCGCCGCAATCGTGACCGGCGCCCAGGTACCGCTCATCTGTTCGGCGCTGATGGTGCTCAGCCTGGCCGCCGCCCTGAAAATTTACGCCGCGCAATTGAGGCCCGAGCGCAGCCGCGCCTCGCGGTGAATCGTCGCCGGCGCGGCGAAGCATCGCCGCCGAAAAATCGTTTAAGATGGCGCATGGCCCGCACTAACCTCGCGTGGAAGGTTGGCGCCGCACTACTCGCCGGTTTCATCGCGGCGTGCAGCGGCAAACCCAGCGCCGCGCCCGCGAGCCCGGTGAGCTCGATGCAATCCGTGCAACTCAAACCCGGTGCGGGCGAAGGCGTGACCGCCGGAAAAATTGCGGTCGTGCAATACACCGGATGGCTGTACGAGGCCTCGGCGCCGGACAATAAAGGCAAGCAGTTCGACAGCTCCCGCACCCTAGGGCAGCCTTTTCGCTTTCCGCTCGGCACCGGCCAGGTCATCAAGGGTTGGGATCAGGGCGTGGCCGGCATGAAGATCGGCGAGAGCCGCCGCCTCATCATTCCCGCGGAGCTCGCGTACGGCGACAGCGGCGCCGGCGGCGTCATTCCGCCGGGCGCGGCCTTGGTCTTCGACATCGATCTCATCGCCATTGAATGAGTTCCACGCCTGAACGTCTCTCCATCGAGGGGCAAGCGGGCGCGCTGCAGGCGATCGTCGAGGACCCGGGCGCGGAAGGGCCGAGCTTTGCGGTCATTTGCCATCCGCATCCTTTATTCGGCGGCACCATGGACAACAAAGTGGTGACCACCGTGGCGCGCGCGCTGCAGGAAATCGGCATGCCGACGCTGCGTTTCAATTTTCGCGGCGTCGGCGCGAGCGCCGGTGCATTCGACCAAGGCGCCGGGGAGACCGCCGATGCGGACGCCGTTGCGTCTTGGGGGGCCGCGCGCTGGCCCGGCCGAACGATGGTGCTGGCGGGATTTTCGTTCGGCGGCTACGTCGCATTGCGCCTGGCGCAGCGGCGGGTGCCGCGCCATTTGATCACCATCGCACCCGCTGTCACGCTCTTCGATGCGTCGGAGATGGCCGTTCCGCGCTGTCCGTGGCTCGTCGTTCAGGGAGATGCGGACGACGTGGTGGATCCGGCCGCAGTCATCAACTGGGTGAATGGACTCGACCCCAAGCCGCGGCTGGTGGTGCTGCACGGGGTGGGGCACTTCTTCCATGGGCGTCTGCGCGAATTGCGGGACGCCGTCATCGATGCGATTCGGAGCGGCTGAAAAGACAGCCGCCCCGAATGCGGACAAATATCAGTTCACGAATTCCTTGAGCGTTTTGAGCGCGGCAATGCGCACTTTCTTGCTCGCCGGTTTCGCTTTGAACATCATTTTTTCGCCGTTGAAGGGGTTGATACCCTCACGCGCCTTCGTAGCCGGTTTCTTCACGACCTTCATCTTCAGAAGTCCAGGCAACGTAAACAAGCCGTGACTGCGCAGACTCTTCTTGATCGCGGCGGAAAGCGAGTCAAACACGGCTCCGACCTGCTTCTTTGAGAGCTCTGTTTCCTTCGAAATGCTAGCGAGAATTTCAGACTTGGTCGGTGCTGCATTCTTTTTCGCCATATTAAATCTCCTGCTTATGTTTGCTAACGCGGGCATTTACTGCCCAACGTGGGCCTTAAATGCCCACTAATTCAACTCGGCGCCGAAAATAACATAGAAAAAAGCCGATGTTTAGCGCAATTGAGAAAAAAGATTCGTGCGCATCGCGTCGGCCCAAGCTGGATTTTCAGGCTTCCGCGTCCACTTGAGCCCCGCGCTCCGCGGGGCGAGACGTGTCGTTCGCTGTGATTTCAGGCATGTAGGAGGCGATGTTCAACGAAGCAGCACAAGGAGCCTGAGCAGCGCGCCGATTGCGATCGACACCCACAGCACCGAAAAATCTATCCGGCCGATCGGCGGAATGATCCGGCGCACAGGTTTCAATATCGGTTCGCAAAGCCGCGTCAGCAACCGCACCCCCGGGGAGTATCCGCCCGGCGAGACGAAACTCGTCAACGCATAGAGGAGAAGGGCGAACAAGTAAATGTACAGCACCAGTTCAGCGAGGTTGACGAGTGTGAGGCGCAAGAACACACTCAGGTCCCCGACGCCCTCGCCCGCCATGGCCATTGCGGCAAAGCTGCGTGCCGACGCGGCGGCGAGCACCGCCACCGCCGTCGCGGTGTCGAGCTTGCCGATGGGCGGCAGCACCCTGCGCAGCGGCAATATCAGCCAATTGGTCACGCGCACGATGGCATCGGCCAGAGGTTCGCGAAAATCCGCCCTGACCCATTGGAACAGCAGGCGCAGCACGAAGGCCAGCATCAGCAGCCAGAGCAGCGTGTCGACGATGTATTTGACGGCTTCCATGAGGGATATGCTCGAGTCTTAAGGGGTGCCGAACTCGGCGGCGAGTTCGGCGGAACGGCGGTCGGCCGCGGCCACTGCATGAGCGACGATCGCACGAAGGCCGGCCGCATTCAGAACCTCGAGAGCCGCCGCGGTCGTGCCCCCTTTCGAAGTGACCTGCTCGCGCAGCGTAGCCAGCGAGTCGGCGGACTGGCGCGCCATTTGCGCGGCTCCGAACGCCGTTTCCAGCGTCAATCGATGGGCGACGTCGTTGGGCAGCCCGCGCTCGTGCGCGGCCGCTTCGAGGGCCTCCATGAACAGGAAAAAATACGCCGGGCCGCTGCCGGACAGCGCGGTGACGGTATCCATTTGCGATTCGTGCTCCACCCACACGGTGGCGCTGACCGCGCCCATGATCATCTCCGCCAACGCCCGATTGGCGGCACCGACGCTTGCCGGCGCATACAAACCCGTGGCGCCGAAGCCGTTGAGGGCGGGCCGATTCGGCATGGTGCGGATCACGGGGATGTGCGGCCCAAACCAGCGCGCGAGCGCCGCGTGCGGGATGCCCGCGGCGACCGAGATCAGCAAGGGGCGGGCGTCCGCCAGGTGCGGCGCCAGTCCCAAGGCCACGGCGCGCATTTGCTGCGGCTTGACGGCGAGAATGACCACCTCGGCGCCCTTCACCGCGTTCCCGTTGTCGGCGGCGGCTTTGACCCCGTAGTCCCGGACCAGACGATGCAGCTGCTGGTGGCTCGGATCGAATACCACCACCCGCTCACTCGGCAGGCCGCGCTTGGTCAAACCCCCGATCAGCGCGGCGGCCATATTGCCGCCGCCGATGAATGCGAGCCTACGTATATTGTTCATGTACCCCCACACCCCCGCTGAAGTCTACCGGGCCCCGAAAAGCGCCGTTCCTATCCGGACCATCGTCGCCCCCTCGGCGATGGCGGACTCAAAGTCCCCGCTCATCCCCATCGACAGTGTATCGAGCTTGTGGCCGGACGCGTTGAGCTCTTCGAGCAGCGCGCGTAGGCGTGCGAAGACCGCGCGCTCGGACACGGCATCGGGCTGCGGCGGCGGGACGCACATCAGCCCGCGCAAGCGGACGCGGGGCAGCGCCGCGGTTGCGGCTGCGAGCGCCGGGAGTTCGCCCGGTGCGGCGCCGCCCTTGTTCGGTTCGGGCACCAGCTCGACCTGGATGCACAGGTCGAGGGGCGGTGCGTGAAAGGGCCGCTGCTCCGACAGGCGCCGCGCGATGCTCAACCGGTCGATGCTGTGCACCCAATCAAAGCGTTCCGCGATGGCGCGGGTCTTGTTGGACTGAATGCCGCCGATGAAGTGCCAGTGCAGCTTCAGATCGGCCAACCGGTCCATCTTGGCCAAGGCTTCCCGAACGTAGTTTTCCCCGAAATCCGTGACGCCGGCGGTGGCGGCCGCCCGGACGGTTTCGGCAGTCTGTGCCTTGGTGACGGCCACCAAAGTGACCGCGGCCGGGTCACGTCCCGCGGCCGTGGCCGCCTGACGTATCCGAGACCGGACGCAGTTCACATGAAGCGTCGAATTCTGCGGACCAATTAACATATTGGGTGAGGACACCCTCTTATATACTGCTGTTGGCTTAAACCAGCCGACTTAGGAGCCGTAAATGGCGGTTGATATCGCGCAACTTCTCGCCTTTGCGGTGAAGAACAACGCGTCTGACCTGCATCTGTCGGCGGGAGTCCCGCCCATGATCCGCGTCGACGGCGACATGAAGCGCGTCAATATGCCTGCCCTGATGCACAAAGAAGTGCACGGCATGGTGTACGACATCATGAACGACAAGCAGCGCAAGGCGTTCGAAGAGTTCTTCGAGACCGATTTTTCATTCGAGATCCCCAAGCTGGCGCGTTTCCGGGTCAACGCCTTCAACCAGAATCGCGGCGCCGGCGCGGTATTCCGCAATATTCCGTCCACCATCCTGTCGCTGGACGAATTGAACGCGCCCAAGACTTTCAAAGATTTATGCATGCTTCCCCGCGGCCTCGTGCTGGTCACCGGGCCGACCGGCTCGGGCAAGTCGACGACGCTTGCCGGCATGGTCAACCATTGCAATGACAACCGCCCCGACCACATTATCACGATAGAAGACCCCATAGAGTTCGTGCACGAAAGCAAGCGCTGCCTGGTCAATCAGCGCGAAGTGCATCGCGATACCCTGGGGTTCAGCGAGGCGCTGCGCTCGGCGCTGCGCGAAGATCCCGATATCGTGCTGGTGGGCGAAATGCGCGATCTGGAGACCATCCGTTTGGCGTTGACCGCGGCAGAAACGGGGCATCTGGTGTTCGGTACCCTGCACACGAGCTCGGCCGCGAAAACCATAGACCGTATCGTGGACGTGTTCCCGGCCTCGGAAAAAGACATGGTGCGCGCCATGATGTCCGAGAGTCTGCGAGCCGTGATTTCCCAGACCCTGATGAAACGGGTCGGCGGAGGCCGTATTGCGGCGCACGAAATCATGATCGGCACCCCCGCTATCCGCAACCTGATCCGCGAGGGCAAAATCGCGCAAATGTATTCGGCGATTCAGACGGGCCAGGGCCAGGGCATGCAGACCCTCGATCAGTGCCTGCAGGAATTGGTTCAAAAAGGTGTCGTCAGCCGCGAAGAGGCCAAGTACAAGGCGCAGAACAAGGACAGCATCTAATGGAACGCGAACAAGCAATACGCCTGATGCAGGATCTGCTCCGGCGCATGGTCGAAAAGAAGGGCTCGGACTTGTTCATCACCGCCGGTTTCCCGCCCGCCATCAAGGTGGACGGCGAGATTCGGCCTCAATCCGATCGCTCCTTGAGCGCGGAGCAGAGCGCGGGGCTGGTTCGCGCCATCATGAATGACCGGCAAACCAAAGAATTCGATTCCAGCAAGGAGTGCAATTTCGCGATCTCGCCGCCCGGGATCGGACGCTTTCGCGTCAGCGCCTTCGTGCAGCAGGGATTCACCGGCGCGGTGCTGCGCACCATCAACGCCAAGATACCGACGTTCGAGGAGCTCGATCTGCCGCCCGTATTGAAGGAGGTCGTTCTGTCGAAGCGCGGCTTCGTGATCCTGGTGGGCGGCACCGGATCGGGCAAGTCCACCTCGCTGGCCGCAATGGTCGGTTATCGGAACGAAAAGACGCGCGGGCACATCGTCACGATCGAGGATCCGGTGGAATACGTGCACGCCCACAAGGGCTGCGTGGTGACGCACCGCGAAGTGGGCGTGGACTGCGAGAGCTGGCATCTGGCCCTCAAGAACACCCTGCGCCAGGCGCCCGATGTGATCCTCATCGGCGAAATTCGCGATCGCGAGACGATGGAATACGGGATCCAGTTCGCCGAGACGGGCCACTTGGTGCTGGCCACCCTGCACGCCAACAGTTCCAACCAGGCGATCGACCGCATCATCAATTTCTTCCCCGAGGAGCGGCGCGAGCAGCTGCTCATGGATTTGAGCTTGAACATCCGCGCACTGATCTCGCAGCGCCTGATACCGCGCGAAGTGGGCACCGGCCGCATCGCAGCCATGGAAATCATGCTGGCCTCGCCGCTGATCTCGGATTTGATCTTCAAGGGCGAAGTCGCCAAGATCAAGGACGTGATGTCGCGCTCCAATCGTCTCGGCATGAAGACCTTCGACCAGGCGCTGTACGAGTTGTACGAAGCGGGCTTGATCTCCTACGAAGACGCGCTGCGCAACGCGGATTCGAAGAACGAGCTGCGCTTGCGCGTGAAGCTCGAGAGCAAGCGGGAAATGAAGAACCCGGAGGGGGAAGGCCAGTCGCTGCAGATCGTCGAGGAAGAAGAAGGCCAGGTGTTCTAGTACATGTCTGCAACTCCGGATCTCCCGGCTCAGGTGATGAACACCAAGCCGCTGTTCAAACTGATGGTCGAGAAAAAGGCGTCGGACCTGTTTTTCACGTGCAACGCGCCCGTCAAGATCAAGATCGAAGGCAAGATACACCCCGTCAACAAGCAGATACTGAGCCCCGAGACGGTGCGCCAAGCGGCCCTCGGGCTGATGACGCAGGAACAAATCGAGCACTTCAACGAAGAGTTGGAAATCGATTTCGCCATTTCGGAAACCGGACTCGGCCGCTTCCGCGTGAACGTGTTTTATCAGCGCGGATATCCCGCGATGGTGCTGCGCTACATCACGGCGGAAATGCCGAGGCTCGAAGATCTCGGCATGCCCGACATTTTCAAGGACCTGGTGATGCTCAAGCGCGGCATGGTGCTCATGGTGGGCGCGGCGGGTGCCGGGAAATCCACCACTCTCGCCGCCATGATCAATCACCGCAACGAGACCTCATCGGATCATATATTGACCATCGAGGATCCGATCGAGTTCCTGCATACCAACAAGAAGTCCATCGTCAATCAGCGGGAAGTGGGCCTGGACACCAAGTCTTTCGCCCGCGCGCTGCGCAGCGCCGTGCGGTCGGCTCCGGACGTGATCCTGGTCGGCGAGATTCGCGACCGTGAAACCATGGAGGCGGCCATCGCGCTCGCCGGCACGGGGCACCTGTGCATCGCGACTCTGCACGCCAACAATTGCGCCGAGACCCTCGATCGCATCATCAACATGTTTCCGCGCGACCAGCACAACCAGATCTTCCTGGATCTCTCGCAGTACTTGCGCGCCATCCTCTCGCAGCGCCTGGTGTCCGCGAAGAACGGGACGCGGGTGGCCGCCTCCGAAGTGATGGTCAATACGCCGTATATCTCGGAACTCATCAAAAAGGGCGACGTGATCGGAGTCAAAGAGGCGATCCGCACCGGCACGGAACGCGGCATGTTGAGCTTCGACAGTTCGCTCTACAATCTCGTGCGCGAGGGGCGGATCGAGCTCGAGGAGGCGCTGTCGAGCGCCGATTCGCGCACCAACCTCGAAGCCAAGATCAACTTCGGCTGAAGCAGCACCTCGCAACGTTCCAGGTTGTCCTCGAACTCGCGGCTGCAGACGTCCCAGCCGGATTTCAGGGCGTGCTCCCGGCAGGCCTGGGGGTCTAATTTGAGGGCGCGCGACGCCGCCGTCGCGAGATCCAGATCCAGCGCTCCGGTGACGCCATCCTCGACGACATCGATCGGCCCGGTCACCGGGTACGCGGCAACCGGTACGCCGCAGGCCATGGCTTCGAGATTCACCAGACCGAAGGTATCGGTGCGGCTCGGAAACACCATGACGTCGGCCGCCGCCAGATGGCGCGCGAGGTCCTCTCCGAAGCGATAGCCCATGAAGGTGGCATGAGGATATTGCTTCTCCAGCCGCGCCCGCTCCGGACCGTCGCCGATGACGATCTTGCTGCCGCCCCACTCCATCTTCAAGAATGCATCGATGTTCTTCTCGACTGCAACGCGTCCGACATAGGCGGCGATCGGACGCGGCAAGGTGAGGAAATCCTTCGGGTGGGGCTTGAATTTCTCGGTATCCACGCCCCGGCGCCAGGTCGCCAAATTCACGAAGCCGTGCGATTCGAGATCGCGGCGTACCGAGGCGGTGCTCACCATGCAGCGCGTGGCCGCGCCATGGAACCAGCGCAGCGCGTGGTAGGACAGCTTGAGCGGGATCGGGAAGCGCGCGCGCAGGTACTGCGGAAATTGCGTGTGATACGACGTGGTGAACCGCATGCCATGGCGCACGCAGAAGCGCCGCGCGGCGATTCCCAGCGGGCCCTCGGTCGCGATGTGAAGCGCCTGTGGCGCAAATGCAACGATCTCGCTCGCGAGCTTCTTGTACGGTAGCAACGACAGACGGATTTCAGGGTAGGTCGGGCAGGCGATGCTGTGGAAGTCGCGCGGGTTGATCATCCTGACTTCGTGACCGAAGCGGCCGAGCCACGCCGCGGTCTGCGCCAACGTGCTGACAACGCCGTTGGTCTGGGGAAACCAGGCGTCGGTGACGATCATGATTCTCATGCCCTACTACACTCGCATTGTCGGATGACGAAACGATGAACACGGACATTCAGTTTTCTTGCAAAGCTGCGACGCAGGTCGCTGTACGGGCCGCGCGGCGCCTCTTGTAATAGCCTTGTAACGAAAATCCTATATTTGCTTCATAGCGGATTTTCTGTAGAACTTCTCTCGAGGGACCACTATGCAAAGTTTTTGGGCGGAACTGCGGACCCAGCGATGGGACGATCATCGCTACTACCATCACAGCCGTATCAATCAATCCCTGCATTTGCTCAGCGCCATCAGCTTCATCATCGCCTATGTCACGGCGTTCGCCGATCCGGCGAAGTCAGCGCTGATCGGCTGGCTGGTGTCCATGGTGAGCCGGCAGTCCGGCCACTTCTTCTTCGAGCCGAAGGGCTATGACGAGGTCAACCACGCCACCCACAAGTTCAAGGAAGACATCAAGGTCGGGTACAACCTGCGCCGCAAAGTGATCCTGCACGCCGTGTGGGCGCTGTCGCCCGCGTTGCTGTGGCTCGATCCGACGTTCTTCGGACTGTTCCAACCCGCTGCCGGCCATGAAGAGTTCATGCGCCACGTGGGCGAAATCTGGCTCATCGTCGGCATCGGCGCGCTGCTGTTCCGCACGGTGCACCTGTTCTTTTTGAAGGACGTGCAAACCGGCCTGGTGTGGCTGACCAAGATCATCACCGACCCGTTCAATGACGTGAAGACCTATTGGAAGTCGCCCTTTTACTTGATGCGCGGCGAACTGATCGATCCCATGGGCGAGGTGGCCGAAGCCCATCGCGCCTGAATCATTTCCTTGAACACGCGGCGTCTGATGGATTTGTTGGTCAGTTGCGGTGTCGACCACCACCAGCCGTCGCGGCCCATTGCCGCCGCCGCCGACAGAAATCTGTCGGCGACCTCGGCGAAATCCTGAGCAGTGTAGTTGAGACTGAAGATGAGGCGCCCGGTGCCCACCCAGCTCAACGCAATGCCGGCGGCGCGCAAGTAGTATTGAAACATCCAGTTGTAGCGCGAGGCGCCGGTGTAGTAGACGGTCCAGATCGTGGACAGGTTTGCGACCCGCACGGGCAAATCCGCGGCGGCCAGGCGGTCGTTCAGCGCCTGTGCGCGGACGTTCCACACCTCGTCGAGATCGCGGTACAGGCCGCGCACGGCATCGGTGTCGATCCGTTGCAGAAATTCATACATGGCGCCCATGACGTAGGGATGGGCATTGAAGGTTCCCCGAGCAAAACAAATATCCGCCGGCCGGTCTTCGCGGAAGCGGCGCATGTACTGGCGGCGCCCGCACAGAACGCCGACGGGAAGCCCGCCGGCCACCGTCTTGCCGTAGGTGACCATGTCGGCGCGCACGCCGAAATACTCCTGCGCGCCGCCCGGCGCAATGCGGAATCCGACGAACACTTCGTCGAAGATCAGCACGATGCCCCGCGCGCTGCACACCTCGCGCAATGCCTCGAGCCAATCCGCGTAGGCGGCGCGGTCGAAGTGCGCCTTGCGTGCGCTGTCGATGAGGGTCGAGTCGCCGGGTGCGCTGACGTTCGGATGCAATGCCTGCAGCGGATTGACCAGCACGCAGGCGATGTCCCGCCGGCTGCGCAGCACGCGCAGGCTGGCCTGGTCCATGTCCTTCAAGGTGTAGGTCTCACGCGCCGGCAGCGGATTCCCGACGCCCGGCTGCACATCGCCCCACCACCCGTGGTAGGCGCCGCAGAAGCGCACCAAGTGACTGCGCCGCGTGTGGTAGCGCGCGAGGCGCACCGCCTGCATGACGGCCTCGGTGCCGGACATGTGAAAGGATATCTCGTCGAGGCCGGATATCTGCAGCAGGCGCCGTACGTTGTAGGCGGTCACCGGATGGTAGGCGCCGAGCACCGGCCCCAGGTCGCGAACCCGCTCGCTGCCGCGCGCGATGCAATCCTTGTAGAAATCGTAGCCGAAGACGTTGACGCCGTAGGATCCGGTGACATCGTACAGCCGGTTGCCGTCCAGATCGCTGATGGTCACGCCGGACGAGGATTCGACGAAGGTGCCCGGCCTCAAGTGCTGCCGCACGTAGCCGCTGAATTGGAACGGCACGCGGTTGCGGGAAGTGAACTGCAGGTCGGAGACGCCACCGGCGATCTCGGCGGTAAGTTCGGCCGTCTTCTTGAAGCGTTCGGCGAACAGCGCGGCGAGGCGCATGAAGCCTGCGCGCCGCGCAGCGGCGATGTTCGCCGGCGCCGTATCGGCGCAAAAGAACTGCGACTCGTCGTATTCGTAGAACGGCACCAGCGCGGCGAAACGGCGCGCCATGCGCGAGTGCCCGGTCAGCGAGCGATGCTTGGCGCGCGACAGTTGCAGACGGATTTGCAGCTTGCGCAAGCCGATGGCAAGCACGAGCGCCCCCAATACATACCCGATGATCGTAGTAATCGCGAGATTCCTTGGCTGAGCAAAATGGCCGGCGAACTGTATTGCAGGCGAATGACACTGAGATGACCGTAAAAAACCTGATTGGCCGCCTCGTTGCCCAGGAGGACCTCAACTTTCTGCTCACCAACCGCATTCCGCGCCGGCTGTCGACGCGCTTCATGGGGTGGTTGAGCCGGATCGAGCAGCCCTGGGTTTGCCATGCCTGCATTGCCCTGTGGCGGCTGTTTTCCGATCTGGACTTGAGCGAAGCGAAAAAGACGCGCTTCACCAGCCTGCATGATTGCTTCACCCGCGAACTCAAGGACGGCGCGCGGCCCATCGACCCCGACCCCGCGAGCCTGGTAAGCCCCTGCGACGCGCTGGTCGGTGCCTGCGGGCGGGTGGTGCAGGGACAGGTGCTGCAGGCAAAGGGGTTTCCCTATCCGCTCCTGGATCTCTTGGGCGACGCGGGGCTGGTGCGCTACTACCAGGGCGGCCAATACGCGACGCTGCGGCTGACCTCGAGCATGTATCACCGCTTCCACGCTCCCGCCGATTGCCGGGTCGAGCAAGTCAACTATATTTCCGGCGATACCTGGAACGTCAATCCCATCGCGCTGAAACGCGTCGAGAGATTATTCTGCAAGAACGAACGGGCGGTCATCCGCTGCCGCATTCAGCCGTCGGGGGCCCTGATCACGCTCGTGCCCGTGGCGGCGATCCTGGTCGCGAGCATGCGCCTGCGTTTTCTCGACGTGTTGCTGCATCTGCGCTACCGCGGGCCGAATGTCATCCCCTGCGACGTGGGCTTGAGCCGGGGGGAAGAGATGGGCTGGTTCGAGCACGGTTCCACCATCATCGTGTTCGCGCCGCAGGGCGCCGCCTTGAGCGAAGCGGTGCGCGAGGGCGAACGGATTCAAATGGGGCGGGCCTTGATGCGGATCGACGGCATCGAGGCCGGCCCCATGCCGCTTGGGGCCTTGGCGCCTTAGAAACTCTGCTTGTACTGCACCAACACCGTGAGCGGCTGCAGCGTCGCAACCTGCGGGATGATCGTGCCTGCCGCATAATTTTGGTACTGCGCATAGCCGACGTAGCCGATATCGCCTAGATTCGGCTTGGCGTTGGTCAGATTGTGAATGTTGAGCGCGACTTCCGATTTCTCGTGATTGATGCCGAAGCGCAGATTGGCCAGTGAATAGCCCGGCCGCGTGGACTCGGCTCCATAGCCGCCGTTGAGCAGCGCGACGCTGTTGCCCGTGTAGCTGTAATCGGCCGAGACGAAACCGTCGATGCTGCCGGTGAGCGGCCGAGTGTAAACGCCGCCGAGCGAGAGGTTCCAGGCCGGAGTATCCAGAATGCGCGAGCCCGCCAGGAGGCCGATACCTGGAAGTCCAAGAGCCCCCGGATCCGTGATATCGGTCTTCTCATAACCCGCGCCGAACCGCACTTGCAGCTCCCGCGAGAGATGACCGGCGATCTCGATTTCACCGCCGCTGATGGTGGCCTTGCCGCCGTTGAGGTCGAAGTAGTAGCCGCAGGGCAGCGCCACCTGCTGCTGCAGGTCGCTCCAGTTGATGTGAAATGCCGCCGCTGACACCAGGAGGCCCGGGTTCGGCAGCTGGATTTTGGTGCCCACCTCGTAGCTCCACAGCGTGTCCGACTTCAACTGGGTGATGTCCGTCACGGGCAGGCCCGGCAGCTGGCAGAACGGCGCATAGGCCTGGGCGCCGCCCGCTCTGAAGCCCTTCGAGGCGGAGGCGTACACCATGGTGTCGTCGGTGGCCTGATAGGAAATCCCGACCTTCGGATCGGTCCCCTGCTGGCTGTTGTGCTGAGGATCGCTGAGCGTGGCCCCGAAGTTCATGAAGCCGTCGGCCGTGAAGTCGGTGTTCTGCGTGAGCCAGTAGCGCCGCGCCCCGGCGGTCAGGCTGAACTTGTCGAAAAACTTGTAGTAGAGCTCGCCAAATATCGATTTGTCCTTTTGATTCGCCGGGTTCGTCTGCGTCCAGATCTCATCGTTCGGCCAAGGACCAACGACGGTGTTGGCCGCGCTCGCAGCGACCAGGCCGTTGGCGTAGGTCGGCGGGATGGTGAATTTGGTGTTCGTTTGCGAGTAGAAGGCACCTATCGTGCCGCTCAAATTGTGCACCGGGTCGAACGCTATACGCATCTCCTCGGTGAACTGGTTGTGGAAATGCTCGCCATCCCACAGATACGGCTGCGCGGGAAGTCCGCTGACTTGGTAGTAGTTCGCCAGGACTTGCTGCGTACCGTAGGTGGAGTCCTCGATGTCCGCGGTGTGACGGTAGAAGTAGCTGGTCGATGAGACGAACGACCAGCCTTGGCCCGCGTACTTGAGGTCGAGCGAGGGCAACGCCCACACGTCCTTGGCGGTCGGTTGAACGTCAAAAGCGCGATTCAGCGTGTAGTCCGGCGTGAAGCCGGGAAGCGGCGCGTAGGTCGCGGGAAAGCCATGGTCGGTGGTATTTTGAAACATGACGCGCAGCGTCGCGTCGAAGCGGTCCCACTTCAAAAGCGCCGCCACGGACCCGCCAAATGTCCCCACGGCCCCTTGATTGCCGACGCTGGTGCGGGGCGCCGAGAGGTTCGGATCGGTGACGGCCGGGCTCGAGGGATCCGGAAAAGTGCGCCGCAGATAACCCGCGTCATGGTTGTAAAACAGGACGGCGCGCACCGCCATGGTGTCGGGCACGACCACGAGATTGCCGATGATGCCGCCGCCGCCGTCGGCGCTGCCCCCGCCGGATGTAAGACCGGCCTGCGTCGTGAAGCTGAATTCGTCTTTCCCGACATTGGGCTTCTTGGTGATGAGCCGCACATTGCCGCCGAGGGAGCTTTCGCCGAACAGCGTGCCCTGGGGACCCTTCAATACCTCGATATTGTCGATATCCAGCACCCGCGGATCGACCGAACCCGGGACCGGCGTGTCATCTATATAGAAGCCTGTGGCTCCCGCCGTTCCGAACAGGTTCTGGCCGGTGATCCCGCGGATCGCGACGGTGCGCGCGTCGGCGATGCCCGTGGGACCGCCGCCATAGCTGAAGGAAATGTTGGGGGTCTTGGTGGCGTAGTCGTTGAAGGACTGAATGTTGTAGTCCGCCAGCGTCTCGCCCGTGAAGACGGTGATGCTCACCGGTACCGTCGCCAGCGATTCGTCGCGCTTGCGCGCGGTGACGGTGATGGTCTCCAACGACTCCGTATCGGCAGTCGCGGATACGGCGGCATCCGCTGCGGATGCGCCGCCGGCATGCAGCGCAATGCCGCAGGCCGCGAGCAGTCCCAGCAATGGCGTGACCGGATATCGTGCAGGCCTCGCGCCTTCCCCATTGTTCATAGCGGCTCCCGATCAGATGACTGCCAATTTATTATATTATCTCGATAATAATATGAAAAATCGGAGGCGGCAACAAGTGTTGCGGCGGACGGGGGGAGTCGCCCCCGGTGCGGATTCACAGCCGCTGTTGCACCGCGACACCGCGCTGGAGCAGACTCAAGGCGAAAGGCTCGAGCAGCGCGATTGGCCGCCGCGGCCGCGGCGGAAGCGCACTTATAAAGGTCGGCGATGCCGGGTGAGGGTGGCGGCGATCGACGCCAGCACGGCCATGCGGACGGCGACGCCGTTGTTCACTTGTTCACGAATCACCGAACGCGGCCCGTCGGCCACGTCCGATGCGATTTCGACGCCGCGGTTCATCGGCCCCGGATGCATGACGAGCACGCTGGGGGCGGCCAGTTTCAAGCGTTTGGCGTCCAAGCCAAAATCGCGGTAATAGGCGGCATCATCCAGGGAGGCATTTTGCGCCATGCGCTCTTTTTGTATCCGCAGCATCATCACCACGTCCGCGCCGGCAATGCCGTCCTCGATGCGGGTGAAGCGCTGCGCGCCGCGAAACTCGCCTTCCTCGGGCAGGAGCGCTTCCGGCGCGACCAGCCGCAGATCCGTGGTCCCGAGCGTAGTCAGGGCTTGATGGGCGGATCTTGCAACGCGCGAGTGTTTGATGTCGCCGACGATGGCCACCTTCAGTCCGGCGAAACGGCGCTTGTGCGTACGGATGGTCAGCGCGTCGAGCAATCCTTGAGTGGGATGCGATTGGTGCGCCTCGCCGGCGCTGATCACCGACACGTGGGGCGCGACGTGGTCGATCAGAAATTCCGGCATGCCCGCTTCGGAATCGCGGATCACGAACACATCGGTATTCATGGCTTCGAGCGTGTAGATCGTGTCCAACATGCTCTCGCCCTTGGCACGGGAACTCGAGTGCAGGTCCAAGTTGAGCACGTGCGCGCCGAGGCGGCGGCTGGCCAGGTCGAACGAGGCACGGGTTCGGGTGCTCGGTTCGAAGAACAGATTGGCCAGCGTGACCCCGGCGAGCTCGCGGCCCTCATAGGCGGGTTGTCCCGGAAGGCGGCGGTAGGCCTCGGCGCGATCGAGGATCGCCGTCAACGCGTCGCGGGTCAGCCCGTCGAGCGTGATGAGGTGGCGCAGGCCCCCGGCGCTGTCTTGTTGTGAACGCATTTGCGCCTCAAGTTTCTTCTGTGAACCAACGTTCCAAGATGACGCATGCCGCCGCCGCATCGACGTCGGCTTTTGCGACACGCCGCCGGCGCAGGCCGGATTCGCGCGCCGACTTGAGGCGCGCCGCGGCTTCTCGCGACGAATAGCGCTCGTCCACCAACACCACCGGCAGCACGCAACGCCGTTCGAGTTCGGCCGCGAACCCGCGCGCGGCGCCCGTCATCGCGCTCTCGGAACCGTCCACATTATAGGGCAGGCCGACCACGATCAGGGCCGGTTGCCATTCACGCAGCAGCGCCTCGATCGCCTCCCAGCGCGGTCCGCCCGGACCTACCGGTACCGTGTGCAGGGGTGCAGCCGTGCGGCTCACGGTGTCGCCGCAGGCGACGCCCATCCGCCGGTGGCCGAAATCGAATGCCAGGACCACCCGCGGCGCACCGCCCGCGGGTCTGTCCAACACGGGCGCAGCAGGCGAGGCCGGTTCAGGCATTGCCGCTGATCGGGCTGATGCGCGACAACTCCACCCCTAACAGGCGTCCCGCAGCCTGCCAGCGAGATTCGAACGGCAGATCGAAGATCAAGCCGGGATCCACCGGCGCGTTGAGCCACGCGTTCGCACGGATCTCGTCTTCCAGCTGGCCGCCGTCCCAGCCGGCATACCCCAAGGCAACCACGGCCTCTTCGGGACCCTGGCCCCGGGCCATCGCCGCCAAAATATCCCGCGACGTCGTGACATGAATGATCTCGGACACCTTGAGCGTCGAATCCCACTCCCCGTAGGCGCGGTGCACGACGAAGCCGCGATCGGTCTGCATTGGGCCGCCGCGCAGCACCTGGCGGTCGCGCAGCGGGCCCAGCGCGAGTTCGATTTCCAGCTGCTCGAAAATCTCGCCCATGCGCATGGGCAGCGGCTTGTTGACGATCAATCCGAGCGCGCCGCGCGAACTGTGGTCGCACACCAGCGCGACGGTCTGCGCAAAATTCGGATCGCCCATCGCCGGCATGGCGATCAGCAGCTGGTTCGTCAGATAACCCGATTCGCTAATGGTCAGGCTCCGCATAAAAGACGCTGGTGCCCTGCGAGGCGCCGCCCAAGAACTGCCATTCGTAGGCAATGCGTATTTCATCATGTTTTGCGGTCAAATCGCCCGGAAACGGATCAAAAGGCGCGGCGAGCTTGAGGATTCTCACGGCCGCTTCGTCGATTTCCGCGTGCCCGCTGCTGCGCCGGATGACGGTCTGCAGCAGCTTTCCGTCCGAACCGATGGTCACTTCGATCACCGGAGTGCCGGAGAGCTTCTGGCGCCGCGCGACGTCCGGGAAATTCATGGTGCCGACGCGCTCGATCTTGCGGCGCCAGCTGTCCAGGTAAACCGCAACATCGGATTCCCGGGTGTCCGCGGCGATCCACAGCTGGCGCCGCGCCTCGCCCCGCATCCGCAGTTCGACGCCGTCGTGATTGGGCGTCATCGCGAGGTCGGGCCGTTTCTCGAGCAATAGCGGCAATTGGGACGAAACGGAAGCGGCCGTGGGCGACGCGAAATACAGGATCTTTTGCGACGGTTGCTGGGTAGCGACGAGTTCCTCGTCCCCCGCATCCATGCCGGATTGCCGCGCCGCCAGCCCGTCCCCGCTGGGAACACCCGCACGATCGACCGGCATCAGGGATGACTTGGGGATCAGCGTGCGTTCGCGCTTGAGGGTGTTGCCCGATCCCAGGCTGTTGCGCTCCGAGAGGTATTGCGCATTCGGATTGCGAGCAACGCTCGGCGTCTGATCGTTGACCAGGACGACCTCCAGCGCCGGAGCCCCATCGTCCGCCGCCTGACTGCCCGGCGCTGAGAATGTCACGCCCAGAATCACGATCCCATGGAACAGCGCCGCCAGAAAGCAGGTCGTCAGCATGCGGTCGTTCGCGGGCGGGAGCCCGGTCCGCAGCATTTCGCCAGGTTGATACGTATCGGATGTCACGCAGCGCTCAAGGTCCTGTGGATGGCCTCCATCAGCATCGCACCGATGTCGACACCGTGCTTCTTGTTTAGTTCGCGAATGCCGGTCGGACTGGTGACGTTGATTTCCGTGACGTAATCGCCGATGACGTCCAATCCGACGAAGATCATTCCGGCGGCCTTGAGTTTAGGCCCGATTTGCGCACACAGCCACCGGTCGCGCTCGTTGAGCGGGCGGCTCTCGGCGCGCGCGCCGGCCGCGAGGTTGCCGCGATTGTCGTCGGGCGTGGGAATCCGCACCAGGGCGAAGGGCACCGGCTCCCCGTCCACCAGGATGATCCGGCAGTCGCCGGCGGTCACGATCTCCGGCAGGTATCTCTGCACGATCGCAAAGCGGGTACCGTATTCGGTCAGCGATTCGAACACCACGTTGCGGTTCTTATCGCCCTGTTCCAGAACGAAGATGGACTTGCCTCCCATCCCGTGGAGCGGCTTGCACACCGCCTTGCCCTGTTCACGCAGGAATTCGCTCATGGCATGCATGTCGCGGGTGATGAGGGTGGGCGCGCAGCATTCGGGAAACCAGGCCGTGTAAACCTTTTCGTTCATGTCCCGCAACCCTTGCGGCCGGTTGCACACGAGCGCGCCTTGGTGCTCGGCGCGATCGAGAATGTACGTGGTGTAGATGTACTCGGTGTCGAAAGGCGGATCCTTGCGCATCAGGATCACGTCGAATTCGCCGAGTTTGGCGCTCTGCCGCTCGCCTCGGACAAACCATTTTCCGAGATCGTCGAACACCTGCAGCGCGGCGAGCCGGCCCCACGCTATGCCGTCGCGCAGCCAAAGGTCCTTCTGTTCCGCATAAAAGAGTTGCCAACCGCGCGCCTGCGCGGCGAGCAGCATTGCCAAGGTGCTGTCCTTGGCGGGCTTTATCGCTTCAATGGGGTCCATGACCACGACGAGACGGACTCGGGAAGACATGCGCGTTCCTTAGAGAGGTCTTGAAAAATTCCCGCGGCACCGCAGTCTAGCGCACGCGCCGCAAAGCGGGCGCCGCTTCAGCTCTCTTGAGGAAACTGTGAACCACGCCACCGTTGTTTACCCCGGCTTAACTTGAAATGTCGACCCCATACCGTGGCTTGCGCGGGCTGGATATGTTAAAAAGCCACAAGATTCCAGCACCTACGCACGCGTAGCCCTTGAGGTCCCCTAGCGGCAGAACCATGGAGAGCATGATCACTACGGCCAAGCCGAAACTCACGGGACTCAAAGTTCTCGTGATCGACGACAGCAAGACCATCCGGCGGACCGCCGAAACCCTCCTGACCAAGGAGGGCTGCGAAGTGTTCACGGCCGTCGACGGGTTCGACGCGCTCTCCAAGATCGCCGACCACCAGCCCGACATCGTATTCGTGGACATCATGATGCCGCGCCTCGACGGCTACCAGACCTGTTCGCTGATCAAGCATAACAAGGTGTTCAAGCAGATTCCGGTCATCATGCTGTCGAGCAAGGACGGGCTGTTCGACCGAGCCCGCGGCCGGATCGTGGGGTCGGAACACTATTTGACGAAGCCGTTCACCAAAGATGAATTACTGGGCGCGATCGAAGCTCACGTCGGAAAATGACGGAGAACACACGAATGCCGCTGATTCTCATTGTTGACGATTCACCCACCGAGGTATTCGTCATGCAGAAGGCTCTGGAGAAGCATGGCTTCAAGACCGCCGCGGCGGAGAACGGCGAGGAGGGCGTTCGCAAGGCGAAGGCCATGAAGCCGGATCTCATATTCATGGACATCGTCATGCCCGGCGTGAACGGCTATCAAGCCACACGCATGCTGGTCAACGACCCGGAAACCAGCTTGATTCCGATCATCATGGTGACCACCAAGGGCCAGGAAACCGATCGGGTGTGGGGCCTGCGCCAAGGCGCGGTGGATTATCTGGTCAAGCCCGTGTCTGCGCAGGCGTTGGTCGAGAAGGCACAGGCCGCGCTGGCCGTATGACGAGCACGATGAGCGGATCTGCGACCAGCTTGCGCAGCTTGCGTGACCGTCCGTTCGAATTGCTGAAGGAGCTCGAGAAACGCAGCCGGGCGGTGGACGCCGGATCGCAGCCTGAAAGCGCTGCGGGGCGCGAATGGGTGGGTGTGGCGTTTCGCATGGGCGGCGAGACCTTTTTGGTCGCCCGCGAGGAAACCCGCGAGGTGTTGGGATATCCGGCGGCGGTGACACGCATCCCGGGCTCGAAGAGTTGGGTCAAGGGCCTGGCCAACGTTCGCGGCCAGCTGTTGCCCATGCTCGACCTGCGGCAATTTCTCGGCAGCGGCGCGACCGCGGCCGGCCGCAACACCCGGGTTGTCGTGGTCAACCACCGTGAAATTCCGGCGGGACTCATGGTCGACGAAGTCTTGGGTTTTCGGCGTTTTGCGGAAACGGAATTCAACGCCGAAGCGCCACCCACGGTGATCCGTTGCGAAAGCTATCTTGCCGGCGCCTTTCGCCGCGGTGGCGAGGTCTGGCCGGTCCTGAGTTTGAAGAGTTTGGTGGAGAGCCAGAGTTTTTTACAGGCCGCGAGCTGATTGCGGCGAAAATGACATGACCACGCGAAACGAAACAGGTTCTGGGGCGAATTTCCTGCCGGCGCTGGCGGGCCTCGTCGTGCTATGTCTGGCAGGAGCCGCCGTGCTGACCCTGCTCACCGGCAACACCCCCCTGACGGCCGCACCCGCCGAGCAGTTGTCACTGGTCGTGCAGCGCATGCCGTTCGAGGCGCAAAACGCTTTGCGAGGCGAATCGAGCGCGTTCGATGCCCTTGCCAAGAGCTCGGCGCGCCTGAAGACGCTGCGTGGGGCGCTGCCGGACAAGGCTCCAGGCGCCGCAACCACGGCCGCGTGGACCAAATTGACCCAGGGGGTGACCACGGTCGCGGAGGCGCGCGCCGCGGTTGAGGCGATTCAAGTCGCAAATCAAGAAGCGCGGGAAACGGCCCCCAAGCTGCTCTCCGAGCTCGGGGATCTTGCCAGCGCGGTCGGCGCACAGAAGCTCGACGGCATGAGCCGGTATTTGGAGCGTTTCGAACTCATGGTGCAGCGCATTCAGCAAGATTTGAACGGTCTTGCATCGGGCGTGAGCGACGCCGCTCCGGCTGCGCAGCGCCTCGCGGACAGTCTCGAGTTCTTGAGCCAGGTGATGCGCGGACTGTCGGGCGAGGAATCCGGCCTCGCGCTGTCGAAGGTCACCGGAGCGGATGCCGAACTGCGCTTGAAGACCCTGGTGGCGCGCAATCAGCAATACGGCAACAGCGTGCGCAAGGCGATCGGCGCCGCCGAGGCGCTCTCCAAGGCACAGGCTGCGGCTCGCGCCCTGCCGGCCGCGGCCAGCAGCGCGGCGGCCGAATTGGGCGATGCGCCGGCATCGCGGGCGGAGACCGGCACAGATTACAAACCCTGGATATTGGCGTTATTGGGGCTTGCCGCGGTGTTCCTGGCGGCGCTCGCCTGGACCTATTTGAAATCAGTCGGCATGCGGCGCAGCAGCGAGCTGCGGGTGCGCGAGAACGAACGCAATCAAGAAGCCATCATGCGTCTGCTCGACGAATTGTCCAGTCTCGCGGACGGCGACCTGACGGTGCAGGCGACGGTGACCGAAGATATCACCGGCGCGATCGCCGATTCGATCAACTATGCCATCGAGGCGCTGCGCGAACTCGTCACGACGATCAACGACAGCGCCATTCAACTGGACGGCGCCACCAAGCAAACCCAAAGCGCCGCGGCGCACATGGCCAAGGCCAGCAGTGCGCAGTCCCGGCAGATCTCCGCAGCCAGCGAATCCATGGTCGACATGGCGGCCTCGATCGAGGAGGTTTCCGGAAATTCCGAGCGCTGCTCGGACGTCGCACGGCATTCGGTCGACATCGCCCACAAGGGCGGCGACGCCGTGCGGCGGACCATCGACGGCATGAATGCGATTCGCGAGACCATCCAGGAGACCAGCAAGCGCATCAAGCGGCTGGGCGAGAGTTCCCAGGAAATCGGCAACATCGTCGAGCTGATCAACGACATCGCCGAACAGACCAACATCCTGGCGCTCAATGCCTCGATTCAGGCTTCCATGGCGGGCGAGGCGGGCCGCGGCTTCGCCGTCGTGGCCGACGAGGTGCAAAGGCTGGCGGAACGCGCCGCGAATGCCACCAAGCAAATCGAAGTGCTGGTGCGCACCATCCAAACCGATACCAATGAGGCGGTGGTCTCCATGGAACGCAGCACCACCGATGTCGTCGGCGGCGCATTGCTCGCCGAAAATGCCGGCGCCGCCCTCGAGGAGATCGAGCAGGTATCCAATCAGATCGCGAGCCTGGTGCAGAACATCTCGGCCAGCGCGCGTCAGCAGGCCGTGGCCTCCGGGAACATTTCGAAAAACATGCAGGTGGTGCGCGAGATCTCGAGCCAAACCGCCGATAGCTCGACGGCAACGTCCGCGTCGATTGCCAAACTGGCGGCGCTGTCGGCGCAGCTGCGCAAGTCCGTGGCGGGTTTCCGGCTGCCGGATATCGGCGGCGGCACCACCATGGTTGGGTCCACTTCCTCCACGCGCTTGCCTGCCTTGAAGGAGCCGGTGAGCGCCGGCGGCCCGGGCAACATCGGCGGCGCGGGCAACACCGGCAGCAGCACCGGCAATACCGGAAAAATGCGCAAGGCCAGCGGCTACAGCGGCTGAAGCGCAAAGACGATTCCGGCATGACCGACATCAGTTCCCAAACTCTGCACATTGTCGCCAAGGAACTTGCGGCGACGTTGAACGATGCGCGCGCCTCGTTGGAGGCTTACGCAGAGCGCTCGGATCAGCGGGTGTTGCTCGAGAAGTGCGCCGACCAACTGCATTCCGCCCACGGGGTTCTGCGCCTGGTCGAGGTGTACGGCGCAGCTCTGCTGGCCGAGGAAATGGAGCACGTCACCCGCTACCTGCTGAGTTCGGACAACGACCAGAAACGTCATGTCGACGGGCTCGACGCGTTGATGCGCGCGATGGTGCAGCTGCCCACCTATCTCGAGCGAGTCTTGTCGGGCGGCCGGGATCTGGCCTTGGTGCTCCTGCCGCTGCTCAACGATTTGCGGTCGGTGCGGGGCAGTCCTTTGCTGTCCGAGGGAACGCTGCTGCTGCTCAATCTGAAATCCGATCAGCCGGCGCAACCGGCGACGCAGCGGCTGGGCGAGCAGTCGATTTCGGTGGCGCAATGGGCGAGACGGCTGCGGCCGCGATTCCAGATCGGTCTGTTGGGCTATATCCGCGGCGAGCGCACCGTGCAGAATTTGGAAATTCTGTCCAAGGTGGCGGAAAAGCTCGAACAGGTCGCTACGACCCAACCGGTGTTTCAATTGTGGTGGGTCACCGGCGCCATCCTCGAGGCTGTTCGCGCCAATGGCTTGGAAAGCAGCGCGACGCTGAAGCGATTGCTGGGTCAGGCGGACCGCCAAATCAAGACGCTGTACGAACTCGGCGAGGCCCGTTATTGCGAGGATCCGCCGATCGATTTGCTGAACAACCTGCTGTACTACGTCGCCCGGGCGTCGACCACCAGCGGCCGCATTGCCGCTGTGCGGGCCTCGTTCAAGCTCTCCGAGCTGCTGCCCGTCGACGACTCGATCGAACAGGAACGCGAAAGCCTGTCGGCCCCGAGCGTCAAATTGATGCGCACGGTTGCCGCTGCCATCAAGGAAGATCTCTCCAAGGTCAAGGATGTTCTCGATATCTTCGTGCGGCGCGGCGGCGGCCGCAGCGAGGAATTGCTGCCCCAGCTCGAGTTGCTGAAGAAGATCAGCGACACGCTCGGGGTGCTGGGACTCGGCGAGTTGCGGCAGCGCGTCCAAGAGGAGATTTCCGATCTGTCGCAGATCGTCGCCGACGGCAAGACACCACTCGGAGATTCGCTCATCAAGGTGGCCGGAGTCCTGCTGTCGGTCGAAGACAGCCTCGACGATCAGCTGGTGCGGCTGATTTTGCCTGCGCCATCTGCCGATTCGCTGCCCGCCGGCCTGCCGGCCGAACAGGACCTCGAATTCAGGCTGGTCAGCGAGGCGGTGCTGCGCGAGTGCATCGTCAATCTCGCGCGCATCAAGGAAGCCGTTTCCATCGCCGTGCAGAAGCCCGGCGAATTTCCCGCACAGGGCCTCGACAACGTGCCGCAGCTGCTGCGGGGCATCACCGCAGGTCTGTTGATGCTGGGCAAGGGGAGGGCGGTCGAATTGATGGATGCGATCGGCGCGCAGGTGCGCAAGCTGATCGAGCCCGGCGCACCGCCGCCGGACGCCATCCGCTTGGAAAGGGTGGCCGACGCGATCGTGAGCATCGAGTACTACATGGAGACGCTGCAGAGCGGGCGCACCGATCCCTGGTACATGCTGGACAACGCCGAGATCTGCATCAAGACGCTGGCGGACGAGGTACCGTCAAGGGTCCCGAACATCAGCACCCTGAGCAGCGACGCAGCCAGGACCGTCAAGCTCGATCCGGTCGAGACCATCGCTTTGGAGCGCACCAAACGCGCGCACGCGGCGACCAATCCGTTGATCGTCCTGCCTGAGCCGGAACCCGTCGATCCGCAATTCGTCGAGTTGTTCATCGAGGAAGCCAAGGAGGAGATCGCCTCGATTCAACGGAGCTTCCCGCAATGGGACCAGAATCCCATGGATTTGGAGGCGCTCGGGCTCATGCGCCGCAGCTTCCACACTTTGAAGGGCAGCGGCCGCATGGTCGGCGCCCAGTCGATCGCCGAGTTTGGCTGGTCGATCGAGAATCTCTTGAATCGCATCATCGACAAGACGCTGTCGCGCACGCCCGGGATGATGGCGCTGCTGCGCAGTGCGGTTGCCGTTCTGCCCCAATTGGTCGAACAGCTGGAAACCGGCCGGCACGGCGCGGTGCCCATCGAGGCGCTCATGGCGCGGTCCTTTGCCTATGCCGACGGCCGCGAAGCGGAACAGGCCATGGCGAACCTGGCGCCGGAGGATCGCGGCACGGCAACCATGCCGGCCGTGTCCGCGGCTGCCGCGGAACCGCCGCCTGTGGCCCCCACGCCCCCAGTTCCCCGCGCCGCGGCCAAGCCGCCGGCGATGGATCCCATGCTGCATGACATTTACAGCAAAGAGACCTCGAGCCATCTGACGGAGATTCGCGAATACCTGCGCAAGCGCACGGGTCAGCCGGCGCCGCATGATTTGCCGGAGGCGGTATACCGCGCCATTCACACGTTGAGCGGCAGCTCGAAGATGGCCGAGGCGCGGCACGGCATCCGAATCACCGAGCCGCTGAATCAGGTGATGCGCAAAGCTTTCGACAGCGGGCACGGATTGTCCGACCTAGGGCTCGCAACGCTCAGCGACGCGGTTCGGGCAATCGACAACGTCGTCTCGCACATCAACGAAACGAGCGCATTTTTCTCCGAGCAACCCTCGCTGCTCGCGCGGTTGCGCGCCATCGAAGCCGAGATCGATGAGGCCATCGCCCACAACGCCATCGATACCAGCGCGTCGGCCATGGTTCCGGCGCTCGCGGAACATCGCCATGCGGAAGATCGCCATGCGGAAGACCGCCATGCGGAGGTGCGCGAGGAAATCCCGGATGTCCCGCCCGCGGAAGAGTTCGACCACGAGATCGCGAACATCTACAGCGAAGAGGCGACTGAATTGCTCGAGGCGGCCCAAGGCTCGCTCACCGCCTGGAACCGCGACCGCAAGGACAAGGAGCGGGTCGCGGAACTGCAACGTCAATTGCATACGCTCAAAGGCGGAGCCCGGATGGCGGGCATCGCCGCCATGGGTGATTTGAGTCATGAACTCGAGACCTTGGTGATCCAGATCGACGGCGGTTCCGTGGTCGGCGACGACCATGCGCATACGATCGTTCAGGCCAGCCTCGACGAGCTGGCGCGCATGCGCGATATCGTGAGCAACGGTGCACTGCCGCCCGCCGCGGCCGCGCTGATCGCGCAAATTCGCCGATTGGCAGCTCCCACACAAAGCGCCCCCGCCACCCTTTCCGCGCCCCTGTCGAGCGCCGCAGCCGCGGCGCCCATGGCTTCGCGGCCGGCAAGCGCGCCGGAAGCTGCACCGGCAACTGCACCGGTAGCCGTACCGGTAGCTGCACCGGCAGCTGCGCCGCCGCCGATGCTGCGGCCGGCTTTCGCTCCATCCGTGGACGCACCACCCGCCGCGGGGGCGGTGCGTGCAGCGATGAAGGAGGAGCCAGTTGCGCCCGCCGCGAGCGAGGATTCGGTGCCGAGCCTCGAGCTCAGCAGCGCTCCGGTGTTGCCCGGACGCGAGACCGCCCCGGCGGAGCGCGTCGAAATGGCGCGCGTCGACGCGGATCTGCTCGACACCATGCTCAACAATGCCGGAGAGGTGAGCATCTTTCGCGCCCGCCTCGATCAGCAAGTCAATTCGATCGACTTCAATCTGGCGGAATTGGCGCGAACGGTGACCCGCCTCAAGGAGCAGCTGCGGGGGCTCGAGATCGAAACCGAAGCGCAGGTTCTCAATCGCCATCAGGACGTCGACCCGCGACGCAATGACTTCGATCCGCTCGAGCTCGATCGCTATTCCTCGCTGCAGCAGTATTCGCGCGCGCTCGCCGAAACTTCGGGTGACGTGGCCAGCATTCAGGGCCTGCTGGAGACGCTGACCCGCGAAGCACAGAATCTGCTCACCCAGCAGTCGCGTGTCATCACCGAGCTGCAGAACAGCTTGATGCGAACGCGCATGGTGCCCTTCCAGCGCCACGTGCAGCGGCTGACCCGCCTGGTGCGCCAGGCGGCGAATGACACCGGCAAGCGCGCGGAACTCGTGGTTCAGGGCGCAGCCGCGGAACTGGACCGGCAAATGCTGGAGCGGATGGTTCCCCCGCTCGAACACATGCTGCGCAACGCCGTCGTGCACGGCATCGAGAGTCCCGCGCGCCGCGCGAGCCTCGGCAAGCCCGACGTCGGCCGCATTTCGATCAGCTTGGAGCGCGACGGCGCGGAAGTGGTGATCGTGGTCGCCGATGACGGCGCCGGCATCAGCGTCAAGTTGATTCGCGAGAAGGCGATCGCTCTCGGACTGACCCAGCCCGATGCCAAGCTCACCGATGAGGAGGCCGTGCAGCTCATTTTGGAGCCCGGCTTCAGCACCGCCGGCCATGTCACGCAGGCGGCGGGGCGCGGCGTCGGCATGGACGTCGTCGCCACCGAGGTCAAGAAGCTCGGCGGGGGCTTGTTCATCGACACAACCGCCGGCAAGGGTTCGCGCTTCACGATCCGCCTGCCCTTCACCTTGGCGATCAGCCAGGCCTTGATCGTGCGCGTCGCCGACGAGGCCTATGCGCTGCCCCTGGCGACGGTGGAGGGCGTGGTGCGTCTGCCGCGAAACATCGTTGCCAGGCATCTCGGCAAGGATGCGCCGCCGTTCGAATATGGCGGCCAAAAGTATCGCTTCCAGCAGTTGGGCTCGTTCGTGGGCCTGGGTGCCATGCGTCTTCCGGACGGGGATGTGTCGATCGCGGTGGTGCTGATCCGCGCGGGCGAGCATTCCACCGCCTTGGTCACGGATGAATTGGTCGGCAGCCGGGAAATCGTCGTCAAATCATTGGGCCCGCAGATTTCGGGCATCCGGGGCATTGCCGGCGCCACGATCTTGGGCGACGGCCGCATCGTCATCATTCTCGACATGGGGTCGCTGGTGCGCTCCGAATGGCGCGCTCGTCCGACCGAAACGGTGGTTCTCGATCAACGCGACCGGCGCACCTTCGCGCTGGTCGTCGATGACTCCATTACGGTACGCCGCGTGACCCAGCGCCTGCTGGAGCGCAACGGCATGCGCGTGTTGACCGCCAAGGACGGCGTCGACGCCGTGTCGCTGCTGCAGGAGAACCTGCCGGACATCATATTGCTGGACATCGAAATGCCGCGCATGGACGGTTACGAGGTCGCCGCGCACGTGCGCAACGACCCGCGCCTCAAGGATATTCCCATCGTGATGATCACCTCGAGGGTCAGCGAGAAGCACCGCGCGCGCGCCATCGAGCTCGGCGTCGACGATTATCTCGGCAAGCCCTACCAAGAAAGCCAGCTGCTCGACGCCATCGAGCCGCTCGTGAACCGCCGCACCGCGATCGCGAGATAAGCTCCGTGTCCGATTTGCGCGAAGAGCTTTACAGCCTGCTGGTGCCCCTGGCGGGGGAGAGGCTCATCGTGCCGCGCGCCTGCGTGGCCGAGGTCATCGGCTATCAAGCGCCGGCTGAAATGACGAATGCGCCGCCGTGGTACGCCGGCCTCGTGAGCTGGGGAGGGCGCAGTGTCCCGGTCGTGTCTTTCGAGGGTGCGTTCGGTCAAACCTTGCCGATCGTCTCCAGCCGCACGCGAATCGTCATCTTTCACGCGTCCGGCGGCAAGCTGCAGTCCGGATACTTCGGAATGCTTACCCAGGGGTTTCCCCAACTCGTGCGTGTGAACGCCGACGTGGTGCGGCCGGATCCCTCGCGCAGCTTCCCCGAACGTTCACCCGTCATCTGTCAGGTACGCATGATCAACGAGACGCCGCTGATCCCCGATCTGCAGAGGCTCGAACAAATGATCGCCGAGGAGACCTCGGTGATGCCGACCTGACGCAAGGTCACTGCAGCAACCCGAAAACCGCGACTCCGGCGGTGGTGCCGACGAACACCTTTCCGCCGGTGACCATCGGCGTGATGAACTTGTTGCCGGCGCCGAATTGATCGCGATTGCCGGCCGCCTGATTGCTGTTGTAGAGCTCGTGAGCGAGGTTCGAGGCGTCGTAGGCGTGCAGCACCGCGGGATTGGAATTCTCGTGCGCCCAAACGATGGCGTTCGACGTGCCGTTTGCGGACACGCTGGGTGCGGTACCTGGAAAGGCAAACTGCGACGGGGACTGCGACTGAGCCTGGCCAGACAGCTTGGCGTTCGAGATCGGGAAGGCCTTGAGCGTCCCCCCCGAATCCCCGTAGTACACGGTTCCGTTGAAGTACGCCGGCGTGGACCAGATGCCCCCGGGCAGCGCGCCGCTCACCTGCTGCCAGATCTGCGAGTTGCCGGTCGGATTGAATTTGCCCATGGAGTCGCGGTTGACGAGATAAATATTGCCGTCCTTGCCCGCGCCGATCACCAGATGCCGGACGGTGCTGGTCGAGTCCGTCAAATCCGGCAGCAGCATTTCCCCTCCCGAACCCAGATCCTGATCGGCGGATGACTCGGCGACTTCGTTGTACATCGCGAAGTAGTCCGCGACGCTCAAGGAGCCGCCGGCGGTCGAGATCTTGAGGAAGGAGTTGCCGTAGTCCTGCCTATTGGGGAAGCCGTTCGCATCCATCGTGGTTTCGAAGGCGCCGTTGGCCGTCAGCAGATAGATATTCCCCGCGGAATCGACGGCGGGACCCCCGCCGCTCATCCAGATGGCGGGTCCCGCTCCGCTGTTCGGCGCGACGTTGAGCACGGCTGTGCGCGTGAGCGTGCTTTCGGCGTAGGCGATAATCCAGCCCGTGTACGGCGCAATGTCGCAATGCGACGTCCAAGCCGTGTAGAGGGTGCCGTTCGTCAGCAGCAAGGCGGCACGCTCCTCGTACTGTCCGGGGCTGAATGTCGTCGTTCCGCCGCCGCTGATGGGATACGTCGCCGAAATTTCCGCCGGCCCATTGAGTAATTCGGCCCCGGTGGCTAGATCGAGTGCATGCAGCCGCTGATGATAGTTCGATGCCGCGTCCTTGGACATGGCAACGACGAAGATCGCGCCGTGCGCCCCGGCGCTGCGATCGATGACCGGAGTGGACGTGATTCCGATTTCCGGAGCCACCTGGTAGCAGCCGTGCGTGTCGCTCAAGGTCTCACCGGTTGCGAGCAGCGAAACATGCCACAGAGCGGCGCCCGTATCCGCATCGAAGGCATACACCGAGTCATGCTCGGTGGCGGCGAACACGACATTGCGCACCGTTCCCGACACGCTGAGTGCCGACGCATACAGCGGTTGCGCATCCACTTTGCCGTCGACCGTCAGGATTCGCAGCAGTCCGAACGTCGCAGATGCCACGTTCGCGAGCGTCAGGGTCGATTCGGAAAGATTTTGGCCGCTGCGCAGGAGATCATTCTTGTAGGTGAGCACATCGGCTCCCGCGGGGGCGGGTCCGGTGGTCACGGTCAGCTTGGCCGCATTGCTGGTCGCGGAGCCGGCCGCATTGGTGACCACCACCTTGAAGGTGCTGCCGCTGTCGGTCGCGGCAGTGGCAGGGGTCGAGTAGCTGGACGATGTCGCGCCCGCGATGACCGAGCCGTTCAGCGTCCACTGATAGTTCAACGGCGCGCTGCCCATGGCGGTTACTGTAAAGGTCGCGGATTGTCCCACCGATACGGTTTGATCGACGGGTTGTACGGTTATCGACGGCGCGCCGGCCGGGGAACCTGGAGGATTCATCGACGCCGCGCCCTTGGACCCGCCACCGCAGGCGATGAGCAGGGACGAAAGACAGAGCGGCAGCGCCAAGCGAAGTCCTCGAGACATACGCATGATTAGAACAGGTATGCTACGGGCTTCAAGCGTCGGTCATTCGCGACGCCGAATTTACATATCTCCGAACCGCGCCTGCAGCCAGACCACCGCCGCAATGGCGGCCGTCTCGGTGCGCAATACCCGCGGCCCCAGGCTCACCTGAGAAAATCCCGTCACCCGGAATGCCTCGAGTTCATCGGATTCGAACCCGCCCTCCGGTCCAATCGCGATGCGCGCGTCGCTGACCGCGCCGGGTGCCTCGCGGCCGGCATCATGCGCAGTGGAGCGCGGCTGCGGCCCGGACTGCGGCTCGAGCACCCACCGGGGTCCGGTACCCGCGGCGGCGTCTCCGAGATAGCCGAGCAGCGGCCGGACAGTCTCGATGGCCGGCAGCCGATTGCGCCCGCATTGCTCGCACGCGCTCACCGCCACGGCCCGCCAATGAATCGCCTTCGATTCCGCCTGCCCCGCATCGAGCCGCACGACGCTGCGTTGGCTCAACACCGGTACGATGCGCGCGACGCCGAGTTCGGTCGCCTTTTGCACGATGAAGTCCATCCGGTCGCCGCGCGGCACGCATTGCACCAGCGTAATGGCCAATGGCGATTCCCGATGCACTTCCCGGCCCTCGCCGACCGATGCGGACACGCGCGAGCCGCGCACTGCCTCGATGGCGCCGTCGAATTCACGGCCGTCGCCGTTGAACAAAATGAGCTCATCGCCGCTGCGCGCCCGCAACACCTTCGCCAGGTGCGACGCGGTATCGGGAGGCAGCTCGACCATGCTTCCCGGAGTCAGCGCAGCAGCGACATACACGCGGGTCAAACGCACGCCGCGGGCTCGAGCGAGGCGGAATTTTCGGGGTTGGCGTTCATGCGCGGCGCATTGTCGCATATGCTAACGCAGGTATCGGTAGCCCAAAGGACGCGGATGCAGGTCGACATCGAGAGCGGGCTGATGCGCGGCGCCAGACAGATCGCGTCGCCGAACTTTGATTCCCGGCCGGCGGGGGTCGAGGCCGATCTGATCGTCGTGCATGGCATCAGCCTGCCGCCGGGGGAATTCGGCGGTCCCTGGATCGATAGGCTGTTCACGAATGCCTTGCCTGCGGAGGTGCACCCCTATTTCGCCGAAGTCTGCTCGATGCGGGTGTCCTCGCATTTGGTCGTCGGGCGCGACGGCTCGGTAACGCAATACGTCAAATTCACCGAGCGCGCCTGGCATGCGGGGATATCCGCTTATCAGGGCCGCGAAGCCTGCAATGATTTCTCGGTGGGCGTTGAACTGGAAGGAACCGATACGCTGCCCTACGAAGCCGCGCAATACGCGGCGCTGGCGCAGGTGGTGCGCGCACTCTGCGCCGCCTACCCGCGCCTGTCTGCGGATCGCCTGGTCGGCCACAGCGACATCGCTCCCGGCCGCAAGACCGACCCGGGCCCGGCATTCGATTGGCAACTCGCGCGCCGCCTGATCGCCGCCGTGTCCGCGCCCGGCAAATCGCCGCGGCTCTAGGCGGCCCCGCCCCGAGGCTTGGGGCAGACGTGAACTGCGTCACGTTCCAAACCAGCAGATTTCCAGCCCCAAGCCGACACCTGGGGGTGAGGCTTTAAATCCGCATGCATTGTGGGAGGGCTAATTGATTCGTTGGTTCGCGGACCTTCCCATCGAGCGCAAGCTCCGCGTGGTCATCATGGTACCCGCCTTTGCCGTCTTCGGTGTGGCAATGCTCGTGCACGTGGCCATGAACCTGCTGCATTTGCGAGACGACTTGCAGTGGTGCGCCGCGCGCATTGCGCGGGTCACCGGCGCGAGCACCATCGAGGCTCTGCGGACCGGCGATGACAAGGCGGCGCTCAAGGCGATGAGCGAACTGCGCGACGAGTGGCTGGTGAGCGTCGCGGAGGTTCTGCTGCCGAACGGTCAAAAGCTCGCCACCTACAGCCGCGGACAGCACGACGCGCGTTTGGAACCCGCGGGCGCGCTCGATTCGGCCGTGCTGCCGAACGTGGCATCGGCGGCGGATCCGCAGCACCCGCGGCTGTTCCTGCAGGCGGGTCAATTTCACATCATCGCGGCGGTCGAGCGCGACCAAAAGGCGCTCGGATTCGTCCACATACTGGTGCCGCTCGAAGCTCTGTATCCGGATTTGCGCGGCTACCTGCTCATTACACTGGCGGCGATCGCGGCCGCGGTGTTGACGGCGTATTGGCTCGCCGCGCGGCTGCAGCAGCAAATCTCGGGACCGATCGTCAATCTGGCGCACACCATGCAGCGGGTATCCTCGGAAGAGGACTACAGCCTGCGGGTGGAGCGCAATTCTCACGATGAAGTCGGCTCGCTCATCGACGGCTTCAATCAAATGCTCGGCCAGATCCGGCACCGCGACTCGAGGCTGGAGAAGTACCGCGAATTCCTCGAGCAGCAAGTCGAGGAACGCACGATAAATCTGGGCAATGCGAATTTGGAGCTGAAGCTTGCGATTGCCGACGCGACACGCGCCAAGGAGGCGGCGGAGCGGGCCAGCAGCGCCAAGAGCGAGTTCCTCGCGCGCATGAGCCACGAGATTCGCACGCCGATGAACGGCGTCATGGGCATGTCGGAACTCCTGCAGGCGACCGAGCTCACGCCGCGCCAGCGGCACCTCTCGGAAACCATTTCCCATTCCGCCGAAGCGCTGTTGCAGATCATCAACGACATCCTGGACTTCTCGAAAGTCGAGGCCGGAAGACTCGAGCTCGAGCGGGTCGAATTCGGCTTGCGCGACGCCGTGGAAGAAACCATCGAGATTTTCGCCGGACGCGCCCACGCGAAGGGCTTGGAATTGGCCTGCGCCATCGACCTCGACGTGCCGGCCACGGTTCGCGGCGATCCGATGCGCCTGCGGCAGGTCCTGATCAACTTCGTGGGCAATGCCATCAAGTTTACGGACTCGGGCGAAGTCATCGTGCGGGTCAGGGCGGGGCAGGCGGGTTCGCTGCGCTTCGAGGTCACGGACACGGGCATCGGGATCCCGGAGGAGGCCGTCGCTCACATATTCAATGCCTTCAGCCAGGCCGACTCCTTCACGACGCGCAAGTACGGCGGCACGGGCTTGGGATTGGCCATCTGCCGGCAGCTCGCAGCCTTGATGGGCGGCGAAATCGGCGTACACACCGAGCTCAATCGCGGCTCGACATTTTGGTTCGAAGTGCGGCTCGAACCCGTGGACGAGGCGGCGCCGACCCTGACGCGCCTGCCGCGGCTCAATCTTGCCGGGTTGCGCGCGCTGATCGTCGACGACAACGCCAGCAATCGCGAAATACTGCAGCAGCACCTGCAGTCTTGGGGCGTCGAGGTGAGCGCCGCGGAAACCGCCGCCGCGGCGTTGGCTGCGCTCGACGGCGCCGATGGCGCCCGCTTCGACCTGGCGGTGCTGGACGATCACATGCCGGGCATGGACGGCATCCAGCTTGCGAGGCTCATTCGTCAAGATGCACGCTGGGCGGCCCTGCGCATGATATTGCAGAGTTCGCGCGACAGTCACGACAACGCCGGCGAGCCCGCCCAATTGTTCACCGCCGTCCTGACCAAGCCGCTGCGCCGCGCGCAACTCTTCGCCTGCGTCGCCCGCGTGATGACGATGCAGCCGGGCGCGGCGGCGGAGGCGCCGGCGGCGGGGTCGGCGGCAGCGCCCGCCCAGGCCGCGCGCGACGGCGGTCCGAGGATTCTTCTGGTCGAGGACAATCCGGTGAATCGCGAAGTGGCCGTCGGCATGCTGGAAAGCCTGGGCTGCGCGATCGACGCCGCGGAGAACGGCTGGCTGGCCATCGAGGCGATGAACGCCGCGGCATACGATGCCGTGCTGATGGATTGCCAGATGCCGGTCATGGACGGATTGACGGCCACCGGAGAAATCAGACGGCGCGAACAGACTTCCGGCGCCGCGCGGGTACCGATCATCGCGTTGACGGCGAATGCCATGGAGGGCGACCGCGAGCGGTGCCTGGCCGCGGGCATGGACGACTTTCTCAGCAAGCCCTTCACCCAGCAGCAATTGGCCACGCTGCTGCGGCGCTGGCTGGCGCTGCGCGCGCTGCCGGAATCCGACCGGCGCGATCTGTCGCGCGTGCCGCTGATCGACGCCGGCGTGTTGCGCAACATCGCGGCGCTCGCGAAGCCGGCGCTCCTCAACTCGATGATCGACCTGTACCTGCAGCATTCGCCGCGATTGATCCGCGCCATCGAGAACGCGGCGGCGAATTTGCACGCCGAGGAGCTCTCACAGGCCGTACACACGCTCAAATCCAGCACCGCGAATCTAGGGGGCACCCGGCTGGCAATGGTCGCCAAGGAATGCGAGAACCTGGTGCGCGAAGGTGGCATCACGCAGGCCGCCGCGCTCGTGCACAGGGTCCGCAAAGAGTATCAAGAGTTTTGCGCCGCGCTGACGCGCGAGCGCTCGCCCAACGCAGCGTAAGCCAAAGGGAACGATGAACACACTCGAACAGCACAGCGTCATTCCGGCAACGATTCTCGTCGTCGATGACGATCCCGGCGCGCGCTTGCTGGTCGGTACCGCATTGGAGATGGCGGGCTTTCGGGTCATTACCGCCGCCGACGGCGAGGCGGCCTTGAGGGAGTTCCGCGAGCATTGCGCCGACTGCGTGGTGCTCGACGTCGTCATGCCGGGCATGAGCGGCTTCGACGTCTGCAGTGCGCTGCGCGAATTGCCGGATTGCGCCCATGTGCCGATTTTGATGCAGACCAGTCTGGACGACATGCAGTCGGTGAACCGCGCATACAACGCGGGAGCCACGGACTTCTCGTCCAAAGGCATCAACCCGATGCTGCTCGCGCAGCGCGTCAAATTCTTGGTGCGGGCCAAACAGACCCAGGATCAGCTGCGCGAAAGCGAAGCGCGCGTTCGCTATCTTGCCTACTACGACCCCCTCACTGCGCTGCCCAATCGTCAGCGGCTGCTGCAGATCCTGGAACAGCAGGTCGCGTGGGCGGCGCCGCGCCAGCGAGGCCTCGCCGTGTTGATGCTCGACGTCGACAATTTTTCGCGCATCAACGACACCCAGGGTCAGGCGGTGGGCGACGTGCTGTTGAAGGAGGTGGCGCATCGCCTGCAGAATTGCTTGCGCGACTCGCAGCGCGGGCTGGCGCAGGTCGACGGCGATGCCGGCAAGGAAGACATCAACGACTGGGTGGCGCGCACGGGCGCGGACGAATTCGCGCTGGCGCTGCCGGGGGTATCGACGGCGGACGCCGCGCAAATCGTGGCGCAGCGCGTGCAGCTGGCGTTGGCGCGGCCGTTCGTCTTCGCGCAAGCCGAGATCCCGTTGTCCGCGACCATGGGCGTCAGCCTGTTCCCGGGCGATGCAACCTCTCCCGAGGCGCTGATCAAGAACGCCGACGCGGCGATGCATCACGGCAAGAAGACGGGACACGGGGGGCTCGAGTTCTTCAACAAGTCGATCAGCACGCGCGCCGCCAAACACCTCTCCATGGAGGCCGATTTGCGCAAGGCGCTGGAGCGCGAGGAGTTCACCCTGAGCTATCAGCCGCGTCTCGCGCTCCAGGACCTGCGAGTCGAGGCGGTCGAAGCGTTGCTGCGCTGGAGGCATCCGCAACGCGGCTACGTGGCGCCCGACGAGTTCATACCGCTCGCCGAGCAAAGCGGCTTGATCGTCGAAATCGGCGATTGGGTGCTGCGCGAGGCCAGCGCGCAGGCGCGCCGGTGGCGCGATGCCGGAGCGCCGGCCTGGCAAGTCGCGGTGAACGTGTCCGGCGTGCAATTTCGCGACGGCAGCCTGGTGTCGCGTGTGTCGCGCGCCATCGATGCCGCCGGGATCGATTCGCGCATGATCGAGCTGGAATTCACCGAAGGCGCCTTGATCGAATATTCGGCCGCCGTCAGCAAGGCGGTGAAGTCGCTCAAGGAACTCGGGGTCGCCACTGCGCTGGACGATTTCGGCACCGGCTACAGTTCGCTGTCCTACCTTCGGCACTTTCCGATCGACACGCTGAAGATCGACCGGGTATTCGTGCGTGACATCGCTTCCAAGAGCGGCGGCAACGCGCCGCTGGTCGACGCCATCATCGCCATGGCGAAAAGCCTGGGACTCGCGACGGTGGCCGAGGGCGTGGAGACCGAAGCACAGTGGCAATACCTCAAAACCCGTCACGCGAATCAGGTGCAGGGTTTCTTGTTCTGCCGCCCGTTGGCAATCGCGGATTTGGAGCGTTGGCATACCGATTGGCTGCACGGCAATCAGTCGAAGGCGGCGAGCGTCGCCTAGTGTCCCGGCTGCGAGGCGCCCGGCCGTCAAGCGCCCGGCTGTCAGGCGCCTATTTGCGGGTTCGCCGCCAAATCACCTCGCTGCCCTGCTCGTGGCGCGCGAGCACACGCGCCAGCACGAACAAAAGATCGGACAAGCGGTTCAGGTACTTGAGAGCCTCGGGCGAAACCTGCTCCGCGCGCGCCAGAGACCAACAGCGCCGTTCGGCCCGCCGGCACACGGCGCGGGCGACATGGCAGGCGGCCGCCGCCGGACCGCCGCCCGGCAGAATGAATTCCTTGAGGGGCGGCAGGGCCTCGTTGAATCCATCCAATTCCGTCTCGAGCCGCTCCACATGCACCGCCTGGATCATCCGATGTCCCGGGATGCACAATTCGCCCCCCAGATCGAACAGGTCGTGCTGCACTTCGGTGAGACAGCTTACGATCGGCGGCGGCAGCGCCGGGAGACTCAGCACCACTCCGATCGCGCTGTTGGCCTCGTCGACGGTGCCGAAGGCTTCCACACGCAGGCTTTCCTTCGGCACGCGCGAGCCGTCCCCGAGACCCGTGCTGCCGTCGTCGCCGGTGCGCGTATAGATTTTGCTGAGCCGGTGTCCCATCGCCTGAATTCTCCGTGGCCGCGGGGTGCGACGTTAGCATACGTTTGCTAAGGTGGCGCTCATGAAGCCATCGCCTGAACTGCAAGCGGCGCTCGATGCGGCGGAGCAAGCCGCCGGCATCGCACGCGCATTGTTCCAGCGCAACATCGAGGTGCGCATCAAGGCCGATAAGTCTCCGGTCACGGAGGCCGATGTGCGCTGCGAAATCGCGATCCGCGAGATTCTCGAGGCCCGCTTCCCGACCCATGGATTCTTCGGCGAGGAAACGGGGTCGCGCGGCGCGGACGCCGAGAGTTTGTGGCTGGTGGACCCCATCGACGGTACCAAGGCGTTCGTACGCGAGTACCCCATGTTTTCCACGCAAATCGCCCTGATGCGCCGCGGGGAAATCGTGCTCGGTGTGTCGAGCGCTCCGGTGTATGGCGAACTGTGCTGCGCCGAGCGCGGCTGCGGCGCGTACCTCAACGGCAAACTGATCGGCGTCAGTCAAACCGCAACGCTCGAGTCGGCGGCGCTGTCCTCCGGCAACCTGAAGGCTCTCGCCTTGGGCGGCCAATGGGCGCGTTATGGAGCGCTGGTCGCCCGAGTCAACCGCATTCGCGGCTACGGGGATTTTCTCCACTATCACCTGCTGGCCAGCGGCAAGATCGACGCGGTGATCGAAACCGACGTGAACATTCTCGATATTGCGGCATGTGCGGCGATCGTCAACGAGGCGGGCGGCCGTTTCACGGACCTTGCGGGCGCACCGATCACTCTCCAATCCACCTCGGTGCTTGCGACCAACGGGCGCTTGCATGGCCCAGTGCTGGCGGCGCTGAGTTAAGGGCGCGCCGCCGTGCCGCGCTTAAGATGTGGCGCCGACGTCAGCGGGCTTGCTGGGGCCAGCGTATCTCCAATGCGGTGGCAGGACCAATGACCACCTCATCGAGGCTCGCGGCTTGTTGCCATTGGTCGGGCGCCAGTACGCGCCGCCCCGCCATCAGTTCCGCGGTCAATTGCGGATACAGAGGCACCTGCCGGGGATCGCCGTAGCCCTCGGGGAAGCGCGGGGCGTCGTCAGGGACGCGATACTTGTCGGTGGCACCCACGGTGTGCAGTAGTTCGTGTGCGATCACCACATCGTTCGCGCCGCTCATTTCGGGCACCGCGAATGCGTACACGACGCCGATCAGCCCCTTGGTGAGGCCCAGGGAATGCGGCACGGTGGGCGTCAGCGCGGGGTCGTGATAGAGCACGAATATGCGGATATCTTCCGGTTCATGCACATGCCCACTGACGCGCCAGACCCAGTAGCGCAGCTGCAGACTCCACAGGGCGGTCGCCAATGGGCCGGCGTCCGGTGAGCGCAGCGGCGGGCGCTGCGGCAATTCGGCTCTGAGCCTGGTTCTGAACGGTTCGCTGATGCCGAGGCGATACCGCTCGGCCTCGCGCGCGAAGAATTGATCGATGGGTTTGAAACGTCCGGCATCGAGTCCCTCGAGATAAGCCCGCGTGACCGGACTGTCATCCGCCGCGATGGGGTAGATCGAGACGTACAAAGGATCATGCCAACGGGTACTGCGGTAACGATCGTGCCAATTCATCAGCGCGACGGCCAACAACACCCACAACAACACGGCGATGCGCAGCATCTTGAATCCGCCGCGCCGCGGGGCCGCATCGGGCCGCGGGCCGCTGCCGCGCACCGGGGTCACTCGGCGGACTCGACGCTGAGCTCGGAGAGCTCGCCGTCCGCCGCGGTGTAGGACACCACCATCGGCTTGCAGCAGACGGGGCAATCCTCGATATACGACTGCTCAGGGACCGACAGGTCGAGGGTCAGATGGATGGTTTCCCAGCAGTGCGGACAGGTGGCGTCGTGGCCCTGAAGAAGATTCATCGGCGCGTTCTCCACATGGTGGCGATGCCGCCGAATGGTACCTAAGGGGCCGGCCGATTTGGGGCGAACCGGCGCGGCCGCGCTCGCGGCGGGCGCCACAATGTGGCGCGGTACCGTCAAAATAGCGTCCGGGCCGTTATACTTCGAGGCTGTTGGGTCAGCAATACGAGGAATCATGGAGCCGACCGAGACTTCCGGGTCTGATTATTACCATCGGGTGGTCGATTGCCAATGGGCCTGTCCGGCGCACACCGACGTCCCCGAATATATCCGCCTGATCGCCCAGGGCGAGTTCACCGCCGCGTACATGGTGAATCGGGAGTCCAACGTGTTTCCGGGCATTTTGGGCAGGGTCTGCGATCGGCCGTGCGAACCCGCCTGCCGCCGCGGTCGAATCGAGCAAAAGCCGGTTGCCATTTGCCGGCTGAAGCGCGTCGCCTCCGATCATCGCGACGACATCACGGCGCTCTTGCCGCAAGCCCCGCGCGAGAAAAACGGCAGGCGCGTTGCCTGCATCGGCGCCGGCCCCGCGTCGCTCACGGTGGCCAACGACTTGCTGCCGCTGGGCTACGAAGTCACGATATTCGAGCAGTACGCCGTGCCTGGCGGTCTGATGCGCACCAATATCCCGGCATTCCGACTTCCCGCCCAAGTGCTGGACGAGGAAATCGGCTACATCGTGAACATGGGGGCCGACCTGCGCCTGAATTCGCCGGTCAGGAGCATGCGGCAGCTGCTCGAATCGGAAGAATTCGACGCCGTATTCGTCGGTTCGGGAGCCCCCAAAGGCAAGGAGCTCGACGTGCCGGGCCGCCACGACACGGATCGCGTCCATATCGGCATCGCCTGGCTGGAGTCGGTGGCCTTCGGCCACGTCGAACGCATCGGCGAACGCGTCTTGATCATCGGCGTCGGCAATACGGCCATGGACTGCTGCCGCAGTTCGCTGCGCCTCGGCGCCAAGGACGTGAAAGTCATGGCGCGCAAGCCGCGCCAGTTCTTCAAGGCGTCGGAGTGGGAACTCGAAGACGCCGAGCACGAAAACGTCGCGATTATCGTCAATCACGCGCCCAAATCCTTCGTCACCGAAGGCGGCCGGCTGCTCGGCATGATGTTCGAGAAGCTCGAGTACGACATCGCCAACGGCGACATCACGGCGACGCGCAGCCTCGGCGACGTCTTCTTGCCTTGCGACGACGTGATTCTCGCGATCGGCCAGGAAAACGCCTTTCCCTGGATCGAGAAGGGAATCGGCATCGAACTCGATAAATGGAATGTCCCCAAGGTGGACAAGGTCACCTTTCAATCCACCCTTCCGCAAGTGTTTTTCGGCGGCGATGCGGCGTTCGGCCCCAAGAACATCATTTGGTCCGTCGAACACGGCCATCAGGCCGCCATTTCGATTCACAAGTTCTGCCAGGAGGAACCCGTCGGGGACCGCATGCCGCGCGGCGTGACCTTGTCCAGCCGCAAAATGGGCATGCACGAATGGGCATACAAGAACGAGTACAACGGCGTGGAACGGCGGCTGGTTCCGCACGTCGGACTCGTCGAGCGCTTCAAGAAGATCAACATCGAAGTGGAACTCGGATTTACGGCCGAAGAGGCGGCTCTGGAGGTTCAACGCTGCTTGAATTGCGATGTGCAGACGGTATTCGCGGCGAAGCTGTGCATCGAGTGCGACGCGTGCATCGACATTTGTCCGGTCGATTGCCTCACGATCACCGAGAACGGCGCCGAGGCGGAGTTGCGCGGCCGCTTGACGGCGCCGGCGGTGAACCGTACCCAGGCGCTCTATGTCTCGGCGCCGCTGCCGCAAACGGCGCGGGTCATGGTCAAGGACGAGGATGTCTGTGTGCATTGCGGTCTGTGCGCGGAACGCTGCCCGACCGCGGCCTGGGACATGCAGAAATCGACCATTCATATTCCGCACGCGATCGATGAGGAGAAGCGCGCATGCCCGGCTTGATTGCCAATGCGAACCGAGTGAACGATTTCGTGATGAAGTTCGCCAACGTCAACGGCACGGGCTCCGCCAGCGCCAACTCGCTGATCATGAAGGCGATTTTTCGCATGGGCGTGCCCGTAACCGGGAAAAACTACTTTCCCTCGAACATTCAAGGCCTGCCCACCTGGTATGAGATTCGCGTGACGCGCGACGGCTATGCCGCCCGCGCCTCCCAGGTCGACATCATGGTCGCGATGAATGCGGAGACCTATTCGCGGGACGTGCGCGAACTGTGTTCCGGCGGCTACCTGATCTACGACTCGACCTGGCCGCGCAGCTCGCTCCTGCAACGCGGCGATATCACGGTGATCGAAGTGCCGCTCGCCAAACTCGTCAACGAGAATTTCGAGGGTGTTCGGAACCGGATTCTCTTGAAGAACGTCGCCTACGCCGGAGTGATCGCCGCCCTGATCGACGTGGACCTCGAGGTGATCAGCGGTCTGCTCCGCGAGAGCTACGGCAAGAAGCCGAAATTGCTCGATTCGAACACCAAGGCTTTGCGCCTAGGCTATGACTTCGTCAAAGAGAATCTGAAATCGCCGCTGGCGCTGCGGGTCGAGCACATGGATAAAACCCGCGGCCACATCATGATCGACGGCAATACGGCCGCCGGCTTGGGATGCGTGTACGCGGGCGCAACCGTCGGCGCCTGGTATCCGATCACCCCCTCGACCTCGCTGATGGATGCATTCAAAGGATTTTGCGAGCGCTACCGAGTCGATCCGCAGACCGGCGAGCGCAACTTTGCCGTCCTGCAAGCCGAGGACGAACTGGCCGCCGTCGGCATGGTGCTCGGCGCATCGTGGAACGGCGCGCGCGCCTTCACGCCGACCAGCGGGCCGGGCATTTCGCTGATGAATGAATTCGTCGGTCTGGCTTACTACGCCGAAGTACCCTGCGTCATTTTCGATGTGCAACGGGTCGGGCCGTCCACCGGCATGCCGACGCGCACCCAGCAGTCGGACCTCCTGATTTGCGCCTACGCCTCGCACGGCGATACCCGGCATGTGCTGCTGTTTCCGGCAAACCCCGAAGAGTGCTTTTACATGGCGGTACAGGCCTTCGACATTGCCGAACGCCTGCAGACCCCCGTTTTCGTACTCTCCGATCTCGACATCGGCATGAACGATTGGATGTGCCCGGATCTGCAGTGGGACGATGCTTATCGGCCGGATCGAGGCAAGATCCTGTCGGCGGAGGAGCTCGCGGGCCTGGAGAAGTTCTATCGCTACGTGGATCGCGACGACGATGCGATCACCTATCGCACGCTGCCGGGAACCAGTTCCAAGGGCGCCTACTTCACGCGCGGCTCGGGCCACAATCAATATGGCGGATACACCGAGGATTCCGCGGAGTACCAGGGCGTACTCGACCGGCTGAAGCGAAAATTCGCGAACGCGCCGAAATATCTGCCCAAACCCGCGATTACGGCCGCCGGCGGCAACGAAGTCGGGATAGTGAGCATCGGCAGTTGCGACGGCGCGATTCGCGAGGCGCTCGACGTGCTCAGGCGGCAGAAGATCGACGTGGATTATCTGCGCGTCAAGGCATTTCCGTTCAACAGCGACGTCGAATCCTTCTTGAAATCCCATTCGACCGTCTTCGTCGTGGAGCAGAACCGCGACGCACAGTTGAAGTCTCTCTTGACGCTCGAGACTTCGGTCGAGAAGTCGAAGCTGCATTCGATCCTGAGCTACAGCGGATTTCCGATGTCGGCCGAACCGATCGTCAATGGCATCCGCGCAAAGCTCGCCGAGGCGCCGAGGCTGACGGCAGTCCCGCGCAAGTCATAGGATATAGAGTCACTCATGTCGTACATCAACAAGCCCAAAGTCTCCCACCCCTCGCTGCCGACCAATGCTCTGGGAATGACACGCCGCCAATACGAGGGCAGCATGTCGACCCTATGCGCCGGATGCGGCCACGATTCGGTGACTGCATCCATCATCGAAGCGTGCTGGGGTCTCGCGCTGCGTCCCGAGCAGCTGGTGAAGCTCTCCGGCATCGGCTGTTCCTCGAAGACCACGGCCTATTTCGTCAGCGGATCGCATGGGTTCAATTCGGTTCACGGCCGCATGCCCTCGATCGCGAGCGGGGCGAATGCCGCCAATCGCCGGCTGACCTATGTCGGCGTGTCGGGCGACGGCGATTCACTCTCCATCGGCATCGGCCAATTGGTGCACGCGATCCGCCGCAACGTGAACATGCTGTATTTGATCGAGAACAACGGCGTTTACGGCTTGACCAAGGGCCAATTCTCCGCCTCCGCCGACATCGGCACCAAGGCGAAGCGCGGCGACGTCAATTCGTCGCCGCCCATCGACCCCGTATTGCTGGCGCTCACCCTGGGCGCGACATTCGTGGCGCGCAGCTTCTCGGGCGACAAGGCCCAGCTCGTTCCGCTGATTCAAGCCGGAATGCGCCACAACGGCTTCGCCTTGATCGATGTGCTTTCGCCCTGCGTGACCTTCAACGACCATGAGGGCTCGACCAAGAGCTATACCTTCACGCGCGAGCATTATCATGCGGCGGTCGAGACGGATTTCGTACCGCGAGCACAGGAGATCGCCGTGGACTATGCGGCGGGCGAGTCGATTCCGGTGAGCCTGCACGACGGCAGCCGCGTGATCTTGCGCAAGCTCGACCCGGCCTACGATCCCACGGATCGGTCCGCCGCGTACAATTACATCGAGACCAAGCTCAAGCACAATGAATATGTGACGGGGCTCATCCACATCGATGAGACGGACTCGACCGAGTTCCACAATTTGAACCGCACCGCGCAGGCCCCGCTCAATAGTATCCCGTATGAGAAGCTCTCGCCGGGCCGCGCGGCGCTCGACAAGCTGATGGACCGGTACCGGTAGGAAGCGGCCTTGGGCAGATCAAACGGTGCTCACTTCATTCGAGTTGGGCAGGCTTAAGATCATCGGCCACGTTCGAGAGGAACTGGACCGCGCCGGTATCGCAGCCCAATCCATCCAATGTCGATCCGGGGGCATTCAAACTCCGCCCGGCATCGCCAGACTCACGATCATCGTGAATGGAACTGCGGCAAATCTGGATTTGCAGGCGAGCGAGGTCGAGGACTGCGAGTCGATCGTCGTCGGCGAAACCTGGCACAAAATCGCCGCGTTCATCGGCCGGCTGCCGCCGCCTTGAAGACCGGAGCGCAGCCAAGGGACAGCAGCTTGCCGATCGCGCTGCCGAGGGCCGCTCAGGGCTGCAGGCGAGTGACCGACCATGATGGGTCCGAGCCGGCCTGCGCCGCGCTCGACAAGGACCGAGTCCACAGAGCGCGGTCATGAATTCGGTACTCGCCTTCCACCCACAGCTCCACGGCATCCGCGTTCAGACGATATCCTCCCCACTGGGGGGGGCGCGGCACATCCACGGCGAGATCGTCGGGCTCGGGGGAACCCGGACCGGCATAGGGAATCCCGAAGCGCCGTGCCGCCGCAGCGACTGCCGAGTTGAGCGCCTGCCGCGACCCGACGGGCCGGCTCTGCTCGCTGGCCCAGGCGCCGAGGCGGCTCTGCCAGGCACGGCTGCGAAAGTAGGCGTCGTTCTCGGCATCCGAGAGCGGCTCGACCCGTCCCTCGACGCGCACCTGACGGTGCTGATGGTCCCAATGAAACACGACGGCGGCTCGCGGGTTGCCGGCGAGTTCCCGGCCTTTGCGCGACTCGTAGTTGGTGTAAAACAGGACGGCGGCCCGCCGCGGGTCGATCTCCTTGCAGAGTACGACGCGCGCCGACGGGTAGCCGCGGCTGTCCACGGTCGCCAAGACCATGGCGTTGGGATTGGGTTGTTCGGCAACGCCCTGAGCCTGCGCGAGCCATTGCGCCGCCACCGAGAGGGGGTTCGCGGGCAGCGGGTCCGGCAGGGTTTCCGTCCAAAATGTCTTTATGCTGCTCATTCGAGCATGGTAGCCGCACCATCGCGCTTGCGGTAGCGGCGGGCGGCCAGTACAACGGGAACGGTAAGCATGGGGGACTCTTCAAGACATGAATCTCGATGAATTGCGAACGGCGCTGACCGATCTCGACGGACAGCTCGTGGAGCTGGTCGCGCGCCGTCAGGCGTTGAGCGAACAAGTGGCGGCCGTCAAGCGCGCCACGGGACTCGCGACCCGCGATTTTGGACGCGAGCGCGAGGTGATTCTGCGCGGCCGCAACACCGCAGCGCGGCTGGGCGTGTCGCCGGATCTCGCCGAATCGCTGTTGCGGCAACTGATTCAGTCCTCGCTGGCGACCCAGGAGCACGCGCGGGTCGCGGCCCAGGCGCGTGGCAGCGGCAAACGCGCCTTGGTCATCGGCGGTCACGGCAAGATGGGCGGGTGGTTCGCGGATTTTCTGGCATCGCAGGGCTTCCGTGTCGCCATAGCCGATCCCAAGGGCGGTCTGCCCGGATTCGATACGGTCGCGGACTGGCAGAGCGATGCCTTGGATTTCGACTTGATCGTGCTGGCCACCCCCTTGAGCGCCACGACGCGCTTGCTCGAGTTCCTGGCGACGCGCGCGCCGCGCGGCCTGATTTTCGATCTGGGTTCGCTCAAGACGCCCCTGCGGGCGGGTCTCGACGCGCTCGTCAAAGCCGGCTGCCGCGCGACTTCGCTGCACCCCATGTTCGGACCGGACACCGAGTTGCTGTCGGGCCGGCACGTGATCTTCATCGATTTGGGGAATCGCGAGGCGCTGCAGGAGGCCCAGGAATTGTTCGCTCCGACGATGGCGGAGCGCGTCGTCATGGGTCTCGACGAACACGATCGCCTGATCGCCTATGTCCTCGGCCTGTCGCACGCGCTCAACATCGCTTTCTTCACGGCGCTCGCGGACAGCGGCGAGGCGGCGCCGCGACTGGCAAGGTTGTCGAGCACCACCTTCGACGCGCAATTGGAAGTGGCAAGCCGGGTCGCCGCCGAAAGTCCCGACCTGTATTTCGAGATTCAGAGCCTGAACGATTATGGCGCGGAATCGCTGCTCGCCTTGCAGAAGGCGGTGGAGCGCCTGATTGCGAGCGTGAAGACGCGAAATTCGCAAGAATTCACGGCCATCATGAATCGCGGCCGGGCGTACTTGGATGTGCGGGCGGCGGCGCGTGCGGGCTGATCATGGATGACGTGATTCGGGAGAACGAAGAACTCAAGCAGCGCCTCAAGGAGCTGACCGCCGAGGCCGCCAACAACGAGAGCATCATGAAGCGCACGCAGGCGCGCGAATTGACGCTGCTGCGGGCCGACAGCCTGGCGCAGCTGCTGCGCGCCATGGTCGATGGCCTGCGCGAATCCTATTCGCTCGACGCCGTCAGCGTCGTGCTGCTCGATCCCGAGCACGAGGTTCGGCATTTGCTGCTGGCGGGCGGCGATAGGCCGGAAGAATTCAAGCAGGTCTTCTTCGTCGATTCGTTGATCGGCCTGGCGCCGCAGTTGGCCGCGCTGCATAAGCCCTGGCTCGGACCCTTCGTCGGCGCCGATCACCACCTGCTGTTTCCGGGCGCGCAGAATCTCAAGAGCGCCGCCCTGGTGCCGCTCCCGCGCAAGGATCGCGCAACCGGCGCGCTGTGCTTCGGCAGCCGCGATCCGACGCGCTTCACCCGCCATCACGGCACCGATTTTCTGGGCCATTTGGGAGCGGTCGCGGCCGTGTGCATCGAGAACGCGGTCAACCGGGCGCGCCTGCTGCGCGCCGGCATCACCGATTTCCTGACGGGCTGGCACAATCGGCGCTACCTGCAGCAGCGATTGAAGGAGGAGTTGGCGCGCGCGCAGCGGCGCGCCGGCACCATCGCCTGTCTGATGATCGATATCGACCGGTTCAAGAGCATCAATGACGGATATGGGCACCTGGCGGGGGACAATGCACTCAAGGAGGTTGCGAGCCGCGTCGAATCTCAAATTCGCAGCATGGACACCGCCGCGCGGTTCGGCGGCGATGAGCTGGCCATTTTATTGCCGGAGGCAAGCGCGGCCGAGGCCGCAAAGCTGGCCGAACGCATTCGCGAAGTCATCGAGGCGGTGCCGTTTCCCCTGACCGCGGAGATCGAACGCAGCCTGACCGTGTCGGTCGGCGTGGCAGCCGTCTCGCCGGGACGTCATGAGACGGACTTGAAAGCGGTTGCCGACCGCTTGTTGGCGGACGCCGATGCGGCTCTGTATCGGGCCAAGGCGCTGGGCCGAAATCGCGTGCAGGTGGGTGCGGGCTAGCCGCGGCGGCCGGGCCGCGCGAATCAGTCCGCAGAGAGCCCGGCGCGCGCGCGCAAGCGCGCTTCGCTCTCGCGCAGCGCGATCTCGGCGCGCTTGCGTTTGGTAATGTCCAATCCCGTGCCGCAATACCCCATAAATGTGCCCGCGTCATCGTAGATGGGCTCGCCGCTGATGGAATAATGGAACTGCCGCCCGTCCGCGTCGACGGTGGCAAACTCGAAGTCGCAGAACGACCACCGGGCATCGAGCTGAGATTTGTGTTCGGCCCATCCTGCCTCGGCCGGGACCACGTTGGGCAGATCCCAGTGCGTCATGCCGAGGAATTTGGCGTTGCCAAAAGCGCTGCAGCCGACGATCTCGGTGAACCGAAAATCGGTGTCCTGTTCCCAATACCAATCGGAGGCAAGTTCGTTCAATACGCGGAAACGCGCGTTGCTCTTGCGCAGCGCGTCCAGCGCCCGCCGGCGCTGCAGAAATTCACCGAGATGAGCGCCGATGACCTGCACCGTCCCCAGCATCCGGTCATCGGGTTCGCAGACTCCGCAGCCGGAGAAAACAAGAACGCCGGCGATTCCGTCCTGCGACGTGACCGGAAAGATAAATGTGCCGCCCAGGCCGGTCTCGGGCGCGAGAGCCAGCGAGGATACCCCTGCGTCGCGCGCGCCACGGGCGTCTCGCCGAGCATCAGCGTTTTGCGTGCCGCCGAGAACCCAAAGGGGCTGTCCCGACTGATATACGCGGCCTTTCAAGCCGGCGTCCGCCTTGAAAGCCATGCCGCGCGACTTTTCCAGAAACTGCTCGACAGCGGCCAGCGGCAGGCCCCAGGACTCGTGAAAGCGCAGCACGCCCGCCGATCGATCGGCGCAGAAATACCGGCCGCAATCCCAGCCCTGCGATTCGCAGACCATGCGGATCACCGATTTCAAGCCTTGAGCCGCATCCTCTGCGTCGGCAAGGCAACGCACCACGGCATATTCGAGAACCAGCAGCTGTTCGCCGCGCCTGCGTTCGGTGATGTCAGCACAGGAAACGACGGCACGCGCAGCGGCATCGGGGACAACTCCCGTGATCCGCAGTTCGAACCAACGCCGCTTCAGGCCGGTGCCGCGGGAATAATCGTAATGAAAACGCTCGCGCGCTCCGGCAATCACCTGGCGAATACCGGCGGCAACCGCGACTCCATCGATGTGCCCGCCGCCGGCTTCACACAACGCAAGGTAGTCGGCGCCGTCTTCGGCACCGACACCGATGCCCTGTTGAGCGGTGCCCATGGAGCGCCACGCCTGGTTCGACGACAGCAGGATCCCATCTTGGTCGAGTACCCCGATGGCGGTGTCCAGCGCGTCGAGGATGGCACGGGCGACGCCGACAGGATCCCCCGACAAGCCCGCTTGCGTCTGCTTTCGCTGGGTAACATCCCGCATGATTCCACGATAGCCCGTGAACGCGTCCCGCTCGTCGAAGAGAGGTTCGCCGCTGATGCTGAGGTGCCGCACCCGGCCTGTGGCGTCGCGGCACCTGACTTCGAGATCACGGTATGCGATGCGCCACTCGAGTTGCTGGCGGTGCGACTGCCAATCGGCCTCGCTCATATTGTCGATCGCAAGATCCCAGAGCGCTTTGCCGATGAGTTCATCTCTTCCGAATCCGGAGGCTTCATCCGCGGCGCCTCTGTGCGAAACGAAGCGGTACTGTTCGTCCTGCTGCCAATACCAGTCGAAGGCGAGTCCGATGAGGCTGCGGAATCCCACCTTGTGTTCGATGAGAGCCCGCTGCGCCGCCGGCAGCAGGATGCAGTTTCCATTTGTCGGATCGATGATCGCATCGATCTGGCCTGCTTCGATCGCCAAACGCTCGGGTCCATCCTTGACCAGCCGCAGGATCGCCTTCTTGAAGCCGCGCTCGGCGCTCGTACCTGACGATGACGGATGCGGCGATGGACCAGCGGATTCCATAAAACTATCCGTTTATTCCGAGCGCGCGCAGCACTCCGCTCTTGTCGCTGAGATTGCCGACGACCCTCGAAGCGGGCGCCGGAGACACCTTGGCAAGGCTGGGTGTGACGACTATGCCGTCGGCCAGAGCGCGCAGCGGATATTCAAGCACGTCGATGATTTCCAGGCGAAAATTGCCATTCAAATGTTCCTCGCAGATCGCCTCGAGGTTCGCGATTGCACGAATCGAATTCGGTCCGCTGTCCGTCACGTACAGGACCAGCACCACAACGGCGGCGGATGCGGGGCGGGGCGTCTCCTGTCCCCCGTTCTTACGACCCATTGCGCGCCTCCGGCTTGGTTTTTTTTGCGGATCTTTCCGAGCCATTGGAGGCGGGCCGCCCCAGGGCGGCTACTGTCCGCGGCGTCGCGTGGCCCGTCGGGTCGGCGCTGCGAATCTTGCGCAAGGCGATTTCCCGATCGCTCGAGGAAACAATGCGCGCCTCATCGGCGTGCGCGTACGCCGCCAGCTCAAGCCGCTGCCGTTCCAAATCGTGCTCCAAAGCCCTGATCCGGCCGCGTGTGTCGGCTTCGGCAAGCCCCAATGCCGCGCGTTTTTGATCGAACTCGGAACGGCGGCGAATGGTGTTGGATCTTTCCTCGTCCTCCTTTTCCCAGCGCAGCGTGCCCATCAGCACCTCGCCTCCGGCGGTATAGACATCCGCCAGCATCGGGCCGGCATCGCTGAGAATCAGTTCGCGCACCTGATTCGAGTGCCACGTGCCCCGCGATTTGATGATGGTGAGCGCCCGATTGCGCTCGCCGCCGCGGATCAGATAGGACAGGTGAATCCAGGTATCCGCGATTGACGATATCTGCAGATCGGTCGCCTCGGCCTCCGGTTCGTCGCCCCCGTTGATGGCGGTGACCACCACGGTGATATGTGCGTCCTTTGCCGCGTAGATGAAGCGGTTGGCAACCGAGCGTGCCGCCGTGAGGCCCCCGGCCTTGGCCAGTGCCGACAGCGGGTCGATCACCACGCAGCGCGGCTGATGATCGCGCATCAATGCCTTGAGAGCCACGAGTTGGTCCTCCGCGGCGACGGATTCCGTGCGGCCCGAATACATCCGCAATACGCCGCTCTTGAGGTGCGGCTTGAGCTGGATTCCCACCGACGTCAGATTGCGCACGATCCGATCGGCGCCTTCATCGAAGCTTACGAACAGCGTTTTTTCGCCCCGCCGGCATGCGGCCTCGGCGAACTTGCCCGCCACGGTCGTCTTCGACGTCCCGGGCACACCCGTGATCAACGTGCTGCTGCCGCGGAACAAGCCGCCGCCCAGCATCGCGTCCAGCCGCTCGAAGCCGGCCGAGACGCGCTCGCCCGAGGCGACCTGCCTGATTTCGGACGGTTCGGGAGCGGCGATTTCCATTCCGCCGGGGCCGAAGCTCACCGGATACTCGCCTCTGGCGAAAGGCGAACCGCGATATTTCGCAATCTGGATACGGTGCAAGGCGACGCCGTGCTCCATGCGCAGCTCGAAGCCGATCACGCAGTCCACCATGAATTGCAGGAAGCCGTAATTCAGAATCTCGGAGTCATGACCATCGATCTTGGCCGTAATGATGGCGGCATCCACCGTGTTCTCGGCCAGCCAATCGCGGATGCGGTAAATTTCCCGCATCTCCGACCTCGGATTTCGCAGCAGCGTCAACAATACGTCGATGCCGTCGAACACGATCCATTTCGCACCGATCTCGTCCTTCTTCGCCTTGAGCATGGCCAACAGGCCGCCCAAATCGAATTCTCCCGATTGCACCACATCGGGCGACAAATTCGCGTCCATGAAATAGAGCTTGTTCTTCGCCAGAGCGGACAGATCCCAATCGAAACCGGCGGCATTCGCGATGATCTGCTGCGGCCGTTCTTCGAACGCGACAAAGATGCCGGCCTCGTCCCGCCCGCGAGCCGCGTTGACGAGGGCCTGCAGAGCGAACAAGGTTTTTCCCGAGCCGGGGCCGCCCTTCAACAAACTGATCCGGTTCCGGGGCAGCCCCCCGTGGCTCAATTCGTCGAATCCATGGATGCCCGTCGTGATCTTGGGCAGACGCTGCGGAATTCCCTTTTTAGCTGCCATCACGACCTATGGATGGACAACGCGCCGGCATCCCGCGAGGTCGATGTCGCTGCAACGAACAATGCCGGAACCATCGCCATGACAGGTTTCCAGGGTTTAGAATGGCACCGCCGGTGCGGTACACGGCGTCGAAACTGTTGGGAATATGCTCTGCTTCGCCTGCACGAGCGTCTGTGCGCTGA